>CAINOE010000109.1 GCA_903851415.1 uncultured Rhodopila sp.
GGGGTCCTGGTGGGCGTACTACACGCTGGGCTGGGGCGGCTGGTGGTTCTGGGACCCGGTCGAGAACGCCTCCTTCATGACGTGGCTGGTGGGCACCGCGCTGATTCACTCGTCGATCGTCGTGGAAAAGCGCGACACGCTGAAATCCTGGACCATCCTGCTGGCCATCATCACCTTTTCGCTGTCACTGGTGGGCACGTTCCTGGTGCGCTCCGGCGTGCTGACATCGGTGCATGCTTTCGCAACCGATCCGGAGCGCGGCATGTTTATCCTGCTGCTGCTGGTCACCGCCATCGGCGGGTCGCTGACGCTGTATGCCATCAGGGCGCCCTCGTTGCAGGGCGGCGGGCTGTTCGCGCCGATTTCGCGCGAGGGCTCGCTGGTGCTGAACAACCTGCTGCTGTCCTGCGGCTGCGCCACCGTGTTCATCGGCACGCTGTATCCGCTGTTTCTCGACGCCATGGGCGGTCCGAAGCTGTCCGTCGGCTTCCCGTTCTTCAACCGCAGCTTCGTGCCGATGATGGTGCCGATGATCATCGCCGTCGGCGTCGGCCCGATGCTGGCCTGGAAGCGAGGCGACCTGCTGGGCGCGCTGCAGCGCCTTTGGGTCGCCTATATCGCGACCGCGCTCGTACTCCTGGTCACGTTCTACCTCACCTACGGCGGCCCGATCATGGCTGTGCTCGGGATCGGCTTGTCGGCCTGGCTGTTCACCGCCGTGCTGACCGAGCTGGCGGACCGCGTCCGCCTGTTCCGCATCCCTCTGGCGGAAAGCCTTCGGCGCGCACTCAACCTGCCCCGCGCCAGCTACGGCATGTCGGTCGCGCATTTCGGGTTGGCCGTGTCGGTCGCTGGCTTCGCCGCCTCGCCCTTCGCGCAGGAGGCGATCGAGATCCTCAGGCCCGGCGGCTCCCTGACCATCGCCGGGTACCAGATCACCCTGGAAAGCGTCGATCGCCTGCCCGGCCCGAACTACGTGGCGGATGACGCGACGATCCGGGTGACCAGCGGCGGCAGCCTGGTGACGGTGATGCACCCGGAACGGCGCTACTTCCAGTTGCAGAACCAGACCACCGGCGAGACCGCGATCCGCACCAATCTGCTGGCGGATCTTTACGTGGCACTGGGCGATGCGGATACGAAAGGCGACTGGACGGTGCGGGTCTACTGGAAGCCGCTGGTGCCCTGGATCTGGCTGGGCGCGGTGATCATGGCGCTCGGCGGCATGGTCAGCCTGAGCGATCGCCGCTGGCGGGTGGGTGTCGCCGCCCGCGCCGGCCGGCGCGTGTCACAGCCCATCGCGGCTGCGGGCGAATAGACCATGAAGCGAATCCTCTACCTTCTGCCGCTGGCGCTGTTCTTCGTGCTGGTGGGGTACTTCCTGATTTCGCTGCGGCCGGGTCACGACACGCATGAACTGCCCTCCGCGATGCTCGAAAAGCCGGCGCCGCCTTTCGATCTTGCGGACCTCGGCGACGACAGCAAGCTGGCCCTGGCGGCACTGAAGGGCCATCCGGTCATCGTCAATTTCTTCGCCTCCTGGTGCGTGCCGTGCCGGATCGAGCACCCGCTGCTGATGCGCCTGTCACAGCAGGATCACTTGCCGCTGTATGGCATCGCCTACAAGGACAAGCCCGACGACGCGGCGCGTCTGCTCGGCACCTACGGCAATCCGTTCCGGCAGGTCGGCCTGGACCAGGACGGCCGGGTCGGACTGGATTTCGGAGTCTATGGCGTGCCTGAGACCTATGTGATCGATGCCAACGGGATCATCCGCAAGCGGTTCGTCGGCCCGCTGACGGCCGAGGCGGTCGAAAAGGACCTGATGCCCCTGCTCAAGCAGCTTGAGCCGTCGTCATGAAGATATTCATGCTTTGCCTGATGCTGCTCGGCACTCTGCCGGCCGGGGCGGTGGAACCGCGCGAGCGTCTGGCCGATCCCGCGCTGGAAGCCCGCGCCCGGACGATCAGCGGCGAGCTGCGCTGTCTGGTGTGCCAGAACGAATCGATCGACGAATCCGGCGCCGATTTGGCGCACGATATCCGGGTGCTGGTTCGGGAGAGGCTGACCGCGGGGGACACCGATGCCCAGACCATCCAGGCCGTCGTCAATCGCTATGGCGCGTTCGTGCTGCTCAAGCCGCCCGTCGAACCGGCGACCTATGTTCTGTGGTTCGGGCCGCCGGCTCTGGTGTTGTTCGGTCTGGCGGGCACGTTCATCTGGCTGCACCGCCGTCAGGCGGCACCCGCCGATACCGCACCGCTCAGCCCGGATGAAAGCCGGCGGCTGGCTGGATTGCTAAGGGATAATGAGGGTTGATTCTTCCGTTTCTGCTTGCGTTGCTGGCGTTTCTGGCCGTGCTGCCGATCCTCGTGCCGCTGCTGCGGGGAGCCCGGCCGGTGCCGGGGCGGGCGAGCTATGACCAGGCGGTCTATCGAGACCAGTTGCGCGAACTCGACCGCGAGATCGCCCGCGGGCTGCTGACGCAAACCGACGCGGACGCCGCCCGGCTGGAGATTCAGCGCCGTCTGCTGGCGTCCGATCAGGTGCCGGCGCGGCCGCCCGTGCTGTCGCGCAGTCCGATTGTCGCCGCTTTGGTGTTCCTGTTGGTGGGGCTGGGGTCCGTCGGCGGCTATCTTTGGCTGGGCGCGCCGGGCGTTCCTGACGAGCCATTTGCCTCGCGCCCCGCTACGGCGGCGAATGCCGATGCCAGCGAGCACCAGACCTTGCAGGAGGCCACGGCCAGGCTGGAGGAAAAGCTGCGGCAGAACCCCTCCGATCCGCAGGGATGGCTGCTGTACGGGCGCAGCCTGGCGATGCTGAACCAGTGGGACAAGGCGGCGGACGCTTACCGGCACGCCATCGACCTCGGCGACAAAAGTCCGGATGTCGCGGCGGACCGGGCCGAGATGCTGGTGATGGGCGCGGGCGGAACGGTGACTCCCGCGGCCGAGGACGCCTTCAAACAGGTGCTGAAGGACGATCCCGGGAACGGGTTGGCACGGTTCTATTTGGCGACGGCCGCCGCTCAGGCGGGGGAGCCGCTGAAGGCGATCGAGGGTTGGCAGGCGCTTCTGGCTGACATGCCTTCTGATTCGCCGGTGCGGGATGCGGTCGGCCAGCGGATTGCCGAAGCGGCGAAGGCGGCGGGGGTTCCGGTGCCGGACCTGGCGAAGGGGACCGCGCCGTCTCAGCCGGCAGCGGCCGGGCCGGACGCGAAGGCCATGGCGGATGCCGCGTCGATGCCGGAGGAGCAGCGCCAGGCGATGATCCGCGGGATGGTGGAGAAGCTGGCGGCGAAGCAGCAGGCAGATCCGGGCAATCTGGACGGCTGGCTGCGGCTGGGGCAGGCCTATGCAGTGCTGCACGAGCCGGACAAGTCCGCCGATGCTTATAATAAGGCGATTGCGCTGAAGCCGGACGACGCCTCGATCCCGCTGCAGGCGGCGCGGGCGCTGCTGGCCGATCTCAAGCCGCCGGAGAAGATCCCGGCGCCGGCGGTGGCGTTCCTGAAACGGGCGCAAGCCGGCGCTGCGGAGGAGCCGATGGTGCTGTGGTATCTCGGCATCGCGGCGGCTCAGGAGGGCCATCCCGAGGACGCAAGGCGCGACTGGAACACCCTGCTGGCGAAACTGCCGGCCGGCGGAGACGATGCGAAATTGGTTCAGTCGGCGCTGGATGCGCTGCCGCCCCGGTAGAGGGTGGAAGCCGCAAGCCCATCATCCTGTTGGCACTTGCGGTTTTGTCTCAGACGGCGGCGTGGGCCGGGACCAGGGATCTGAAGGCCGGGATTTCCGACGCCAGGCGGGACTTCAGGATCGGGCCGTGGCCCGCGCCCGCATGGCCGGTTTCGGTGGCGGCCGTGCGGTAGTAGTTGAGGATGAAGACGCGGATCGCACTGGTGCGTCCGCCTTCGTGGCCGGCCGCTTCGACCTGACGCACCAGGGTGCTCATGTCCTGCGATTCCCGCTCGCAGATTTCGTGCAGAGCATCCCAGAGTTCGGGCTCCAGCCTCATGCTGGTGCGGCCGCGTTCGGCGACGACGTTTCGGTTGACTAGGCGACTGGTTGACATGGGCACCTCCTGATTGCCGGAACAGGAGGTAATCGGAAGTTGGTTAACAGAAGGTTCACAGCGCGCAGAAAATGCTGATTTTTTTCGCACGCGATAGCAACCGCTGATGAGGTCTGCTCTTCCGAAGCGGGAAACCACGCATGCCCGGGCTTCAAAGGCCGCGGCGGACGCAGCCACTTCGCTCGTTCACGCGGCGGCTTGCTCAATGACCTGCAGGGCTACCGGTTGGCTTACACCCACATGCTGAGCGATGATGAGAGCCAGATCTTGTGTCTTTGTGAGCCAGCCATTCGCACGAAAACCGACGACCGTGACCCCGGATGGCTTATCGTCATGCTCGCCGAAGCGAAGGATTACGTCGTCCGGGCCGTCCTCGCCATAGCCCGGGCGCGGCGGTCCGAACGTCACATATAGAACGTCCAACGTTCGATCGAAGTCGGCTGTCAACGCCGCTGCGGTTGGTTCAGCTACGGCGACCATATAACCTTTCCAGCGGCGATCTTGCTTCCCGCGTGAAACAGCGCAATGCAAACAACGGCTTCTCCCGGATCAACGATTACGGCAAGCCTTGCGCGCCCGGACGCGCTTCTGAAGGTGTCGCTCGTAAAGACAACGTTGCGAACGCCACTTTGCCCCAAGCCCCCGGCGGTAACCAATGATGGTGCAGTCAAAACCGAAAGCACCGCGCAATCCATACCCTGCATTTTGGGATGGCGCGCAAGAATGTGCTTGAACCATGCACCCTGATACAACGTCACCGTCGCCAGTCCCGGAAGCGGAGTTCGGGCAATCAACAACGGCGCGCGGTGACGGTTCGGGCTCACCTGGTCCAGTCAAATTCGTCGATGGATCAGTGTATCGCACCGGCTGGGTGATCCCGCCCGGGAGCGTCCCCGAGATACGAACCAGCCCATTTGCGGCTGCTGCATTCTGCCTGTCGCAACTTGCGATAAGGTTAACGCCACCCGCCTAAACCGGCAGCGGCGCCGCCTTCATCCGCTCCATGCTGAAGCGGCTGCTGACATTGCGCAGCGGGACGGCGGCGATCAGCTTGCGGTAGAAGCTGTCGTAGGCCGCGATATCCGCGACCACGACATGCAGCAGATAATCCACATCGCCGCTCATGCGCCAGGCATCGACGATCTCCGGCGTGTCCTGGATCACCCTGGCGAAGCGGCCGAGCCAGTCGCTGCTGTGATCCGCCGTCTCAACCGCGACGAACACCGACACCGGCAGGCCGACCTTGTCGGCGTCCAAAATCGCCACCCGGCGCTGGATGATGCCGTCCTGCTCCATCCGGCGGATGCGCTTCCAGCACGGCGTCGGGGTCAGCCCGACCTTGGCGGCGATGTCCGCCAGGGACAGTGAGGCATCGACCGAAATCAGCCGGAGGATCTCCCGGTCGAGGCGATCGATGTCCTTGTCGGCAGCCATGCGCGTCAGCCTTTCTCTCAGCCCGGCGAACCGGCGAATCCTACTGAGAGATACTCTTAGACGGTTCCGCGAGAGAAGAAAATCTTCTAATTGCGCAAATTAGGCGGCATTCAGAGAATTATTTTTTCGCCTGCGCCGCATGCTCCTCCGGCGTGCGCAGGGTCAGGGCGAGCGCGTGCATGCCCCCCTGCTCCGCCGGACCGAACTCCGCCGCCAGGGCGGCGTGGACGGCGCGCGACCGGGCGACGCGACCGATGCCCTCGAACGCGCTGCTGACCAGCAGCACGCTGTAATGCGACTGGCCGCCGGGCTGGGCGCCCGCATGACCGGCGTGCCTATCGCTGTCGTCTTCGATCCGGATGACCGCCGGCGAGAATGCCTGAGTGAGGGCCGCGTTGATCCGTTCGGCCCGGGAGAAGGATGCATGTGTCATGGCGCCGTTATCCAGCTTTTCGGCCCGGCCGCCAAGCGCTGGCGGTGGCCGGACGCGTCAGGCGGCCAACCAGGCGCCGGCACGGCTGAAGCTCAGGGTCTCGATCAATGCCGGCACCGCGGCCGCCGGGGCAGGCCGGGCCAGCAGGAAGCCCTGGGCATCGACAGACCCCTCGGCCATCAGCCAGTCCAACTGCTCCCGGGTTTCCACGCCCTCCGCCGTGACGGCAACCCCGAGCCCGGCACACAGGCCGATGACCGCCCGCACGATCGCCGCGCTGTCGGTTTCGGTCTTGCCCAGAGCCTGGACGAAGCTCTGGTCGATCTTCACCCGGTCGAACGGAAACCGCCGCAGGTGGCTGAGCGATGAGTAGCCGGTGCCGAAATCATCCAGCGCGATCCTCGTGCCCAGGGCCTTCAGGCCGTGCAGCGTGGCCAGCGTGTCTTCGGTGTCCTTGAACATGGCGGTTTCGGTGATCTCGATCTCCAGCCGGGAAGCGGGCAGGCCGGTGGACCGCAGCACATCGCTGACCTTATCGACGAGCCACGGCCCTGCACGGAACTGCACCGCCGAGATGTTCACCGCGACCTCGAGGTCCTTCGCCCAGCCGGCCGCATCGGCGCAGGCCCGCCGCAGCACCCATTCGCCGATCGGCCCGATGAGGCCGATCTCCTCGGCGAGCGGGATGAAGTGCGTCGGCGAAATAAGGCCGTCCTCGGGATGCCGCCACCGCAGCAGCGCCTCGAAGCCGATGACGCGGCCATGCTCGAGATTCACGACCGGCTGGTAGTGCATCTCGAACTGCTCCGCCTCCAGCGCCTGGCGGAGATCCAGTTCCAGCTTCCGCCGGATCTGCATCTGAGCATCCATTTCCGGCTCGAAGAAGCGCCAGGTGCCGCGCCCGTCCAGCTTGGCCCGGTACAGCGCCAGATCCGCGTTCTTGAGCAGCGTATCGGGTGTTTCGCTCTCGCCGGAGGCGATGGCGATGCCGATGCTGACGCCGATATCAACGTGGTTGCCGCGAACCTGGTAGGGCGCGCACAGCTCCGCGACCAGCCGCTGGGCCAGCAAGGCCGCCTGCGGCGCCTGATCGACCGCCGCCTGAAGCACGGCAAACTCGTCTCCGCCGAGGCGCGCCACGGTATCTTCCTCCCGCAGTTCCGCACGCAGCCGTTTGGTCACCTCCTGCAGCAGGGCGTCGCCCGCCGGATGGCCAAGAGTGTCGTTGATCGCCTTGAACCGGTCGAGGTCCAGATAAAGCAGCGCGCAGCGCTCTCCGCGGCGCGCCCGGGCAAGCGCCTCCTCCAGCCGCGTATGGAACAGCAGGCGGTTGGGCAGGCCGGTCAAAGCGTCATGGTGCGCCATGAACTCGATGCGCTTTTCGTTGCGGCGCCGCTCGGTAATGTCCTCCAGCGTCAGCAGCCATCCGCCATCCGCCAGCGGCCGCAGCGATGCGGCGACGATCCGGTTGCCGCGCACTTCTTCGAGCGAAACGCTCGCGGCCCCGTTCGAACCGAACGCGCGATACGCCTCGTAAACTTCCCTCAGCGTGCGGCCCTCAAAGCATTCGGCCATCGAATCGACGGCCAGAACTTCGCGATAGCTCATGCCGAGCCGGAAGCTCCCGCGGGGCACGCCGGCGATCTCGCACAGGCGGGTGTTGGCCACGATCAGCCGCTCCTCGGCGTCGTACATGGCGAGGCCCTGGGACATATTGCTCAAGGCGGCGTCGAAGCGCAGGTTGGTGAGCCGCAGATCGAGCGCGTTCTGCCGGAACACCTCGATCGCCGCCGCCATGGCGCCGATTTCATCCCTCCGGCCGCGTTCGGGCACCACGGCGGCGACGTCGCCCCCCGCCAGCCGTGTCACCGTGTCGGTCAGCCGCTGCACCGGCAGAACCAGGCGGCGCAGCAGAACCAAAAGGGCGACCGCGCCAAGCAGCAGCATGCCGACGGTCGCCGCGGCGGCGATGGCGAGATGTTCCTGCGCCTCGACGGCCAGGGCCGTCCCGCGCTCCACAGCCTCGGCAATGGCGGCATCGCGGGCAATCAGCGTGCCTTTCAGCGCCCCGATGGTCCAGCGGCGCCACTCCCCCAGGGACATCGGCCGATCGGCGTTGGCCCGTGCTGCCGCCAGGACCTGCCGGTAGCGAGGCTCCGCCTCACGGAAGAACGTGTCGCGCGTCGCGGCCACCGCGGCGGCCAGGCGCGGCGATTCGCCGACGATCAGAACCTGGTGCTGCAGGCGCTCACAGGCGTGCTGGATCTGCCCGGTCAGGTACATCGACTGATCGAGCTGCTCCGCGGGGAATGGCTGACCGCCCATCCAACCGCTGATAAAGGTGCTGCGGCGGCCGGCTGCGGAACGCATTTCCACCGCCAGGCTGCCGACGGCGACCACTTCGCCGACAGAGGGGTCGGCGCGCGCAGCCTCCCGCTCGGCCCGCGCCACCGCCCGCTCGACCTCGTCGAGACGCTCGATCGCGTGCGCGACCATCGTCGGCAGGAAGCTGAGGTCGCGCTCGGCCCTGGGGCGCTTAATGGCCTCGGCGACGTGGGCACGCGCTTCGAGCAGCATCGCCCGGGCCCTGGTCACGGCCTCATCGGGCAATCCGGCGGCGAGCATGCTGCGCTGCGTGCGGTCCAGCAGGGCATCATTGCGCGCGGCGACCTCGGCCAGGTTCTCGACGCCGGGTATGTCGGACAGCGAGCGTTCCTGCAGCGCCCCGCGCTCGATCGACAAGGCTTCGACGAGCTGCAGCGCATCGCCCATCGCGCTGGCCATCTGCACGGCGGAGCGGGCCTCGGCCCATTCCTGCCGGGCGTTCGCGGCAATCCAGCCCGACCATCCCGCGGCCGGCAGGCAGGCCGCGGCGAAGCACAGCAGGAAGACGGTCCTGAGGTTCATTTAACTGTCTTTACAACGGCCTGCGCGCCGGATGCAAAAACGGGAAACCTGACCGGCCGTGGTCCGCCGCGCGGCGTTCCCGTTTCGTGCATGCGGCGATCTTGTCCTTTCATCACGTGCTGCCTTGTGGTTGCGGGTGTTGCGCCCTGCGGGTTCGCTTATACTCCGAAAACGCATTCAATCATGAGAAAGTTAACAGACCGTTAAGAGGTCGGATCGCATTGATGCTGCATCGCCGAATCAGCGGCCCGCCGATCGGCCCGGGAAGCGCCCCACAACTTTCATACGACCTGTCATGGCAGTTATTGATTTACGATAATGATACGTATCTTCTCCGACCTGGACCTGCCGCATGATCTGGATTCGTCCGGTCGGATCGCAGACACGCGCGGGTCATCGCCCGGGCGCCTGCACGCTCACTCGGCGCGAGCGCCGGAATGTCGTAAGGTCCCCGTGCGGTTACCGGATGATGTGGATACGTTTTGGGAGTCTGCTCCATGCGCCTGCTCATTGCCCTTCTGCTGCCCTGGCTGGCATTCTTCACCATCGGCCGTCCGCTTGTCGGCTTGCTGTGCCTGCTCTTGCAAATCACGTTGATCGGCTGGATCCCGGCGGCGATTTGGGCCGCCTACGCGGTCAGCCAGTATCAAACCGACCAGAAGATAGAGCGGGCGATCAGGCCGGCGCGCCGGCCGTTCTGAATCGCGCGCGGCCGATTGCCCGGGTTGCTTCGAACAGCGATTTCGCCGGCACCGGCTGAAACCGACTGGACGGTGTGTGCCGTTCACCGAAACGTCTTGAATGCGCCGTCGCGCGTGGCCGCCACGACCGGCCGAACCGTGCTTGAAGGACGGCGGAATGGACGCGGTCCCTTTTTCGCGGCCGAGCTACAAGGAATTAGAACCGGCCGGATTCCGCGAAACCTCGAGCACGGTGTCGTCGGCGAGCTCCTGAAGCAGCGACAGGACGTCGCCGAGAACCTCGTCACGCGGCGCGCCGAAACGCGCGGCGAGGGCGTCGGCCATCGCCGATACGCTGCGCACGCCGTCAACCAGCTTCAGCACCTCGACCGCGATCTCGTCCGGCAGGATCAACCGCTCCGGCGCCAGAATCAGCCATGCCTGGCGCGTCGCGTCGAAGCGCAACCGCGTGCCGCGCGGGAAGCGCGGGACCGAGGTTTCATCAATCGCGATCCGGGCGCGGGCGGTCACGGCACGAAGGCGCCGGGCGGAATGTGTCCGTCCACATAGGCGCTCCAAAGCGCATCCATCTGCGCCCACAGCACGTCGCATTTGAAACGTAACGCCGCCAGCACGTCCTCCTGCTGCTGACGCGTCCGCGCCTCCGTCTTGCAATACTCGAGGGCGAACCGCGCATCCTGCGGCGCCTGCGTCAGGCGCGGCTGGAAATAGGCCAGCGTGTCGCGGCTGATGAAGTCATAATTGGCGAGCATCCCCGCCACCCGCTCGGCGATGATCGTCGGCGAGAACATTTCGGTCAGCGAGGACGCGACCGCCTCGAGCAGCGGCCGATCGCGCACGAAGGCCACATACGCCTCCACCGCGAAGCGCGTTGCCGGAAGGATGCCGCGGGTGGAAATGACGTAGTCCCGGTCGAGGCCGACACCGTCGGTCAGGCGCAGCCAGCGTTCGATTCCGCCCGGCTGTTCGCCGTCGCCGTCGTGGTCGATCAGGCGGGACCGCCAGGCCCGCCGCAGCGGCGGTGTCGGCAGCCGCGCAAGCAAGGTCGCGTCCTTGGCGGGAATGCTGCATTGGTAGTAGTACCGGTTCAACGCCCAGGCCCGGATCTGGCCGAGGGTGAGCTCGCCGCGGTACATGCGCTTATGGAACGGATGGTTGCTGTGATAGCGCTCCGCGCCGATGGCGCGCAGTCCGGCTTCCAGTTCGTCCGGGCTCAGCAGCGAACTCATAGAACAATCTCCATCCCGTCATGGGCAACTTCCCAGCCGGCCTGCGCGGCGACCGCCCGTTCCGGCGAATCGTCGAGCAGCATGGGGTTGCTGTTGTTGATGTGGATAAACACCTTGCGCCGCACATCGAGATCGCGGAACGCTTCGATCGCACCATGCGGGTCCGCGACGCTCATGTGGCCCATGCGGCCGCCGGTCTTGCTGCCCGACCCCTCGCGGATCATTTCATCGTCGGTCCACAGGGTGCCGTCGAAAAAAACCAGGTCCGCGCCCCGCAGGCGTTGCGCGACGTCCGCCGGCAGGTGGGCGCAGCCGGGGATGAAGTAGCAGGCCGAGCCGGTCCGGCCGGACAGCCGCAGGCCGACAGTGTCCTCCGCCTGGCCGGACAGGTCCGCATTCTCGCGTTCCAGATAGAGCGCCACCTTGCCGGGCACGCTGAATAATTCCGCAACGACTCCGCCCGGCAAATCGAATGGCCGCCCGAGCCCGACGGACTGCCGCCGGACAAACGCCGGAGACAGCGCATTGAAGATCGGGTTGGCGCGCAACGCTTCCTGCACCCGGCCGGTCGCGAACAGCATGAAGCCCTGGCTTTCCCGCAGGTGCAACAGGCCGGCCACCGCATCCACTTCGCCGCCGGTCAGGACCACCGCCGCAATCGGCGTGTCGCGCAACCCGCGCCGGGGCTGCAACATCGGCCGCGCCTCGATCTGCTGACGCAAGTCCGGGCTGGCGTTGACGACAATCCAGGACTCATCGTCGCCGGAAACCGCGATCGAGCATTGCGTGCGCGGACGCGCCGCCGGATCGCCGCCGCGGGCACGGCGGCAGGCTTCATTGTTGGCGTTCCATTGCGGAAATCCTCCGCCGGCGGCGGCCCCGAGAACAACGATGCGCAGCAGACCATCCTCCACTGTCAATGCCCGGCAAACCCCGTGGACGCCCCGGCGAGCAGAAACGGAGGACATGGCTCCACCGGCGGCGGGCGGATCGCCGCGCCGGCCGCCCGCAGGGCCGCAACGAACGTCGCCTGCGGTTCGGCGTCGCGATACTGCGGCTGCATCAGCGTCACGACCCGGCGGTTCTCCATGCCGATATCGTACAGCGTCACATCGTAGGCGGCAGCGGCGCTGATGCGCGCGCTCAGTGCCGGAACGATCGCGACGCCGCGCCGCGCCTGCACCATCGCCAGCGCAAGTTCATAAGACCGCACGCGGCCGACGACGCGATGATGCGGCAGGAACCGCTGATACCATTCCGCGATGCGAAGCTGATAGGCGCTGCCGAACGTGAACTGCACCACGCTGTCCAGCATCCGCCGCCGATCGGCGCAAAGCTGTCCCGCGGGATCCTCGACGCCGGACAGGTCAAGCCCGCGCGGCACCGCCAGCACATAGGGGTCGGAAAACACGTCGCTTTGCAGAAATGACAGGCTGCTGCTCGCCAACGACCCCGCCGCGACCACCGCAACGGTCAGCCGGCGCGTGTACAGCATCTCGATCGCATCGGCCGGCGCGACCTCATGCACATCCAGTTCCACATCGGGACAGATCTCCGCCATGCGCGCCTGCACATCCGGCAGCAAGGCACGGGCGATTGAACTCAGGATGCCGATGGACAGCACGCCGCGCGTGCCTTTGGCGTGCGCGGCTAGACCGGCCACGGCCTCATCGACCTCGGCCATGATGATCTGAGCGCGGCGGCAGAGGAATTCGCCCGCGTCGGTCAGCGCGAACTGGCTGCGGCCGCGCTCGAACAGCAACTGCCCGACGGAGTCTTCCAGCTTGGCGATATGCTGCGACAGCGACGGCTGCGTCTGGTCCAGCAGCTTCGCGGCATGAGTCATCGACCGCGAATGCGCCACCGCGAGAAAGATGCGGAGTTGATTGAGGGTGAACGGGGGCGGCGGCATGACAGCCAGTCGAAAAGCGGCGCGGTCTGATCCCGCGCCGCTTCCCTCAATCAGACGACTGCGCAGGCGTAGGCGTTGATTTCGCAGCCGACGGCGATGCGGGTAACCTTTGGTTTACGCCAGGACATTCTCGACACTCCCATTGATCCGCCGAACCGGTTTATCCGGTAGCGTTTGTACACCATCCCAGCCGCGCATCGGTTCGGAAAGCTATATCGCCCATAAGCAAATGGCTTATGACCTCTATTGCTTCTCCCGGACAGCCTGAATCGCCACTGTCGGTGTCCAAACGGAGGAGACGACCTTGCAGATTGAAGCAATCGAGCCGCCGCTCGCCCTGCTGGCGGAAGTGACCCACCGGTGTCCGTTGCAGTGCCCGTATTGCTCGAATCCGGTGCAGCTCCGGGGCGCGTCCGGGGAGCTTACGACGGCCGAGTGGCTGCGGGTGCTGACGGCCGCCGCTGCTATCGGCGTGCTCCAGATACATTTCTCCGGCGGCGAGCCGACGGCCCGGGTCGATTTGCCGGAGCTGGTGCGGCACGCGGTTTCCACCGGGCTTTACACCAATCTTATCACGTCGGGCGTTCTGTTGGATCAGCGGCGGGTCGACATCCTGGCGGAGGCCGGCCTCGACCACGTGCAGATCAGCTTCCAGGATGCCGAGGACGTGAACGGCGACCGCATCGCCGGGATGAGCGGCGCGCAGAAAAAGAAGCGCGAGGTGTCGGCTATAATCCGCCGTGCCGGTTTGCCGCTCACGGTCAACCTCGTGGTGCACCGGCAGAACCTGGAGCGGCTGCCGGAGATGCTGGACATGTCGGTCGCGCTCGGGGCGTCGCGGATCGAGGTCGCGCATGTGCAGTACTATGGCTGGGCGCTGGCCAATCGCGACGCCCTGCTGCCGTCGCGCGCGCAGTTGGACCGGGCGACCGAGGCGGTGGACGCGGCGCGCGCGCGCCTCGCCGGGGCGGTGGTGATCGACTACGTCGTGCCCGACTACTACGCCCATCTGCCGAAAGCCTGCATGGGCGGCTGGGGCCGCCGCTTCCTGACGGTGACGCCGACCGGTCTGGTGCTGCCGTGCCACGCCGCGGAAAGCTTGCCGGGGTTTGATTTTCCCTCGGTGCGGGATTGGCCGCTGGGCGAGATCTGGCGGTCATCTGACGCGTTCAACCGCTTCCGCGGCACCGCCTGGATGCCGGAGCCGTGCGTGACCTGCGACCGCCGGGAAATCGACTGGGGCGGCTGCCGGTGCCAGGCGTTCGCGCTGACCGGCAACGCCGCCGCAACCGATCCGGCGTGCGGGCGGTCGCCGGATCATGGGTTGCTGGATGTGGCGGTGCGGGAGGCCGAGGGCGAGCCGGGGCCTTTCGTTTACCGCCGGATCGGGGGCAAGGCGGAGGCGGCCGGGTGACTCATGTCGTCATGGCCCGGCTCGTCCGGGCCACCGGTGCAAGCACCTGCGGCGATGGGCAGCCCCGACAAGCCGGGCCATGACGTTACACTACCGCGCCGACGTCCATCCCTTGTAGTCGCCGACGTTCTCACGCGTCACCAGCTTGCTGTCCATCAGCAGCGGGTCGGTTTCCGGCTTCTTCCCGTTCAGCAGGCCAACGCCCTCCTGCACCGCCAGCCGCGCCATCATGAACGGGTCCTGGCTGGCGGTGGCGACAAACTCCGCGGCTTTCGGGTCCTTCAGCGCGGTCTCCGCGTCGGGGGCGCCGTCAACCGAGGTGATCGGGAAGTTCCCCCGGTGCATCTGCCGCGCCGCCAGTTCCGCGCCGATGGCGGTCGGGTCGTTGATCGCGAACACGCCATCGATCGACGTGAACCGGGTCAGCAGCGACTGCATCGTCGCAAGGCCGCCCTCACGCGAGCCTTTGGCATCCTGGTCCGACGATAACAGCTTGATGTCGGGATGCTTGCCGATGACCTCCTTGCAGCCGTTGACGCGCTCGATCACGGAGGAAACCTGCGGCCCATTCAGGATGATCAGGCCGCCTTTGCCGCCCATCCTGTCGATCAGATAGTCGCAGGCGATCGTGCCGGCCTGGGTGTTGTTGGTCTCGACCGTGGCGTTGGCGCCTTTCGCCGCGGTATCGACCGCGACCACGATGATTCCGGCGGCTTGCGCCCGCTTGATCGCCGGCTCGATCGCCTTCGGATCGCCCGGGTTGAGCAGGATCAGGTCGACCCCGGCGGCGATGAAATTGTCGATCTGGGTGTTTTGCTTGCCCAGGTCGTAGTCGAAGCCGACCGCCGTCACCTTGACGTTCGGGTTGGTCTTTTTCGCCTCGAACTCGGCGCCCTTGGACAACGCAACGAAGAACGGGTTGCCCATGGAGCCGACGGATATTCCAATCGCCTTCAGGTCGCGGGCTAAAGCTGCCGTGGCGCAGACAGTCAGCGCCGCGCCGGCAAGCAGGATTGTCTTCAGCATGTTTCCCCCTTCACTTATGTCCGTGCGGACCCGCGCAGCCGATAGCGATCGAGCGCCACCGCGCCGATGATCACCGCGCCTTTGGCGATGTATTGCCAAACGTCGGTGACGCCGAGCAGGATCAGCCCGTTGGTCAGCACGGCGATGATCAGCGCCCCGATAAGCGTGCCCCAGATGCTGCCGATGCCGCCGACGAAGCTGGTGCCGCCCAGGATCACCGCTGCGATGGCGTCCAGTTCATAGGACTGGCCGAGTTGCAAGCCGTTGGCGGCATACAGCCGCGCCGCCTGCATCACGCCGCCCAAACCGGCCAGCAGCCCGGAGATGCCATAGACGAACAGCAGCACCGCCCAGACCTTGATTCCGGACAGCCGTGCCGCGGCCGGATTGCCGCCGACGGCGTAGATATGCACCCCCAGCACGGTGCGCCGCAGGATCAGCCACGACCCGACGATCACCAGGAAAGCGATCACCACCAGCCAGGGGATCTCGAACACGCCGGGGATTCCGATCGAGTCGTTGCCGATGAACGCGAAAGGCAGATCGGAATTGAACACCGTCGTATCGTTGCCGAGCAGCCGCGCCAGGCCGCGTACCGCCGTCAACGACCCCAAGGTCACGATAAACGGCGGCAACTGCAGGAACGCGATCAGCACGCCGTTGGCGAGGCCGATGACCAGACCGGTCACCAAGGCCGCGATGACGCCGATATCGCCGGCGACCTGCGACACCTCCAACCCGACGACGGCCGCGGCGGCGAGGATGGACCCGACGGACAAATCGATGCCGCCGGTCAGGATCACGAAGGTCATGCCGGCGCCGAGCACCGCGTTGATCGAGGCCTGCTGGGCGACGATCGAGAGGTTCTGCCAGCTCAGGAACCGACCCTCGCCGGTGAAGTAGATCCCCGCCAACTGGACCAGGATGCCGAGCACGATCAGCACCGGCAGCATGCCGATGGACCGGATCAACGAACGCATCTGCTCCTGCCGGAGCCGCTGGCGTTCCGGTTTGGACGTGCTGACCGTGTCGCTCATGCTGCCACCTTCTCGATGTCCACGCCTGTTGCGAATGCCATGATGCTTTGTTCGGTGATGTCGTGGCCGGAGACTTCGCCGACTGTCCGCCCTTCGCGCATCACGACGACCCTGTCGGCGATGCCGACGACCTCCGGCAGTTCCGAGCTGATCACCAGCACCGCGGCGCCGCTTTGGGCGAGGTCGTCGATGATGCGGTAGATCTCCGACTTGGCGCCGATATCGACGCCGCGTGTCGGCTCATCCAGGATCAGCACCTTCGGCCGCGTCTCAAGCAGGCGGGACAGCAGAACCTTCTGCTGGTTTCCGCCGGAGAGCGTGCCGACGGGGATCTCCGGCCCCGGCACGCGGATCGCCATCGCCTTGATCGCGGCGAGCGACCGGACCCGGGCACGGGCGCGGTCCAGCCAGCCGCCCCATTTCGCGTCCCGGCCGATGACGCCGAGGTTGATGTTGTCGCCGCAGGTCATGTCGAGGAACAGGCCCTGCGCCTTGCGGTCCTCGGTCAGGTAGACCACGCCGCCATCAATCGCCTCCCCTGGGGTGCGGTAGTCCACCGGTTGGCCGTTCAGTCTGACGGTGCCGGCGCTGCGCGGTTCGGCGCCGTAGATCAGGCGGGCGAGTTCGGTGCGGCCGGCGCCGACGAGGCCGGCAAGTCCCAGCACCTCTCCGGCGTGCAGCGTGAAGCTGCCGCTTTTCACCCGGCCGCCATCGGACAGGTTGGCCACCTCCAGCACCGGAGCGCGGGCGCTGCCGGGCTTGTGTTCCTTTTTGTAGAAGGACGACAGGTCGCGGCCGACCATCATGCGGACGATGGATTCGGGCTGGATTTCGTCGCGGGAGAGGGTGCCGACATAGCCGCCGTCGCGCAGCACGGAGACGCGTTCCGACAGTTCGTAGACCTCCGCCATCCGGTGGGAGATGTAGATGATGGCGAGGCCCTCAGCCTTCAGCCGGAGGATCACCTGGAACAGCTTCTCGGTCTCGCGGCTGGAGAGGGCGGTGGTCGGCTCGTCCATCACGAGGATGCGGGAGCGCTGGTGGATGGCGCGGGCGACCTCCACCATCTGCTGTTCGGCGATCGACAGGTCGCCCACCAGGGTGCGGGGGCCGAAAGTGGCGCCGAGGCTGCGCAGGATGTCGCCGCAACCGGCAACCATGGCGGCGCGGTCGATCATGGCGCCGCGACGGGCTTCGCGGCCGAGATAGATGTTTTCCGCGACGCTCAGGTTCGGCGACAGCGCGAGTTCCTGGTAGATGATGGCGATTCCGTGCGCCTTGGCGGCGAGCGGGCCGTCGATCTGCACGGGCTTGCCATCGATTTCGATTTGCGCGCCGGGGTCGGGGATGTAGGCGCCGGAGAGGATTTTCATCAGCGTGGATTTGCCGGCGCCGTTTTCGCCCATCAGCGCGTGGACCTCGCCGGGGTAGACGGTGAGTTGGACGTTGCGCAGCGCCTTCACGCCGGGGAAGGTTTTCGAGACGTTTTGCATGCGCAGTATTGGCGCGGTGTCAGGCGATGCCGGCATCGTCAGCCTCCCTGGCCGCCCGGAATATCCAGACCAGCGGCGGGCGCTCGCCGCGGTTGCCGGCTGGTCTGATTGTGAGGGCGGTTTCCTTGCCGGCGGTTAGTCCGCCGGGGTTCTGTGATTAAGACTCGTAGAGCACTACGCCGAAAGGTGGATGTCAAAACGGCGTCAGTCCGGTTTGTTGGTGCGCGGCTGGAGGACCCGCACGCCGGGCGGCCACCGCGATTGCCGCCTGCCGCGGTTTCCGCAACTGCTGATCCGAAAGGACGCCGGGCAAAATGACGGCGTCCATCACGGTGAAGTTGAGCGAGCCGGGAATTGCGAGGATATTCACCGGGTTTTGCAAGACCTGAAGCAACGCCCAGCAGAGCACTACGCCGATGTCAACATTGTTGGTGCTGACGTTGACGGCGATGTTTTCGAGGAACTGATCGGAACCGAACAACTGGCAGACCGGCGTCCAGGAAAGCTATTGGACGATAAGTAATCGCGGCTTGCGCTGCATCGCGGCAACGAAAATCCGGCCGGCCTGCCTCAGTCGTTCGCCCCTGGCCCGGTCCGCCCTGCCTCGAACAGGAACCAGGTCCGCCGCTCGGTCTCGTCGATCCACACTTCCAGCAGGCTCGCCGTCGCGACATCGCCCCGGGCGTCGCACACGCCGTGCACCTCGCGCATGATCGCGGCGAGTTGCTTATTGTCCTCCCGCAGTTCGGCAAGCATGTCCTGCGGATCGACATACTCAGCCTCATTGTCGAGAATGCGCTGCTGCTTCGCGATCTGGCCGATGGAACGCAAGGTCGTGCCGCCGATCTTGCGGGCGCGTTCCGCGATCGGATCGGTCATGCCAATGAGCTGCTCGCCGTGCTCATCCAGCAGCAGGTGGTAGTCGCGAAAATGCCGCCCGCTCATGTGCCAGTGAAAGTTCTTGGTCTTCAGGTAAAGCGCGAAGACGTCCGCCAGCAGGCCCTGTAGCGCCGCCGAAATATCCCGCACCGCCTCCGGCTTGAGGTCGGTTGGTGTGCCAAGGCGTCCGCGCGTATGGGCTTCTTTAGCCGATTGTGCCGTGCTCATTGGTGTCTCCCGAGTTGGATTGTGGACCACGCCGGATGTGTACCGCACCGGCACATGGTGCTTGCCAGGCCGCCTGTCACCGTTCGGGGGCGGCCGCGTGCCGTCACATCATCGGCGGTTCGGCCGACACCGCCGCTACCGCGCCACCGGCAGATCCCGCCGGAACGCCACGACGTTGCTGTCGGTGCCGTTGCCCTCAATCGCTTTGCGCAGCGCCGCCGCCAGGGCATCGGGCCGGAACGGCTTCTGCACCACCGGCCGCCCGCCGATATGGTCCAGCGCCTTCATGTCGGCATAGCCGGTGATGAATACCGTTGGAACGCCCGGCCACCGCGCCTCCACCTGCCGCGCGAGTTCCACGCCGTTCATCCCCGGCATCGCGAAGTCGAACAGATGCAGGTCGAACCCCGCCCCGCCCTCCAGCAGATCGAGCGCCGCCGCGCCGGCCGCCGCCGGAGTCACATGGTAGCCGAAATCCTCCAGCATGCAGGCCGTCACGTCGCGCACGTCGCTGTCGTCATCGACCAGCAGCACGCTTAATTGCCCGGGCGCGGCACCCTCACGGACCGCGGCCGCTTCGGGGACTCGATGCGGCACCCTCTCCGCCCGCGGCAAATACACCGTGATCGCTGTCCCCTCGCCAACCCGGGAGTCGATCTTCACCCCGCCACCGGATTGCTTGGCGAACCCGTACACCTGCGCGAGACCAAGTCCCGACCCCTTGCCCGGCCCCTTGGTGGTGAAGAACGGCTCGAACGCGTGTTCCAGAACCTCCGGCGGCATCCCGGTCCCGGCGTCGGTGACCGCGATCGCCACATACTTCCCGGCCTCCGGCTCATGCGGCGACCGCGGCGGGCCGAGCGCCGCGTTCGCGGTCTCGATCGTCAGCGCCCCGCCCACCGGCATCGCATCGCGCGCGTTGATCGCCAGGTTCAGCACCACCAGCTCCAGTTGCGCCTGGTCCGCCAAAACCGGCCATAGATCGGATTTAAGGACGATTTCGAGCCGAACCGTGCCGCCGAGGATCCCGCGCAGCAGTTCGCTCATGTTCAGAACCGCTTCATTCAAATCGATCGGCTTCGGCGCCAACCGCTGCTTGCGCGCAAAGGCCAGAAGCTGTCCCGTCAGCGTGGCGCCCCGCTGCGCCGCGGTCCGGATCATGCCGAGCCGCCGCGGCGTCGCGGGATGGTCCGGATCATGATCAATCAGCTCGACCGCGCCCGTGATGACTGTCAGCAGATTGTTAAAGTCATGCGCGACGCCGGAGGTTAGCTGCCCGATCGCCTCCAGCCGCTGCATTTGCCGCAGATCCGCCTCGACCCGCTGCCGCTCCTCGATCTGCGCGCGCAGCTCGCGGTTCGCCTGCGCGATCTCCTCGCGCGCGGCCATGTCACGCGTGACATCGCGGCCAATGCCGATCATGCGATCACAGTTCGGATCGGGCGAGAGGGTCCAGGCGATCCAAAGGTATCGGCTGTCGGCGGCGCGAATCCGGTTCTCGAAGCGCACCGGCGTCCGGGTCCGGCGCATATCCTGGAGCTTCGCCCTAAAGACCGCGATATCGTCCGGATGGACGATGGTGCGGCAGTCAAGGGCCAGCAGCTCCGCCTCCGTGTAACCGAATAGACCTGTCCACGACGGGCTGACGCGCAGCAGCTTGCCGTCGTCGCGGAACGCCACGAGCAGATCCTCGCTGAGCTCCCAAAGACGGTCGCGCTCGGCAGTGCGTTCGGCGACCATGCGCTCGAGGGTGTCGTTCGCGGCGCGCAGTTCCAGCCGCGCGCGCCGCCGCAGCTCAGCGGTCGCCAGATTGGACTTCACCCGCGCCAGCAGTTCGAGCGCGGTGAACGGCTTGACGATGTAATCGTCGGCGTCCGCCGCCAGGCCGCCGATCTGCGCCTCCTCCCCGGCCCGCGCCGATAGCAGGATCACCGGCAGCTCATGCAGCCGGGGATTGCCACGGATCGCCCGCAGCAGGCCGAGGCCATCGACACGCGGCATCATGACATCGCTCAGCACGAGGTCGGGAACCACCGCTTCCAGCCGGTCCAACGCGGCCTGCCCATCCCCGGTGGCGATCACCCGGTGCCCCGCCGATTGCAGCAGCCTGCGGACATAGCTGCGCATGTCGGCATTGTCCTCGGCCAACAGGATCGTCGCCGCATCATCCCCGGCTTCGGGTGATCTATCGGCCGGATCGCTGTCGAGCCAGGACGCCACCTCGTCGAGAAACGCCGCCCCGCCGGCGCCGTCCGTCATGTCCCCTGGCAGGTCCCCCGGCTCCTCGCTGACCCGGTCCTGCGGCAAATGCGCGCGGCCGAACGGGATGCGGACGGTGAACACCGAACCCTTGTCCGGTTTGCTGTCCGCGGCGACCGAACCGCCATGCAGCCGGACCAGGTCGGAGACGAGTGCCAAACCGATGCCCGTCCCCTCGTGGCTGCGTCCGCGCATGCCTTCGATGCGATGGAACCGCTCGAAAACACGCGGCAGATCGTCCGCGGCGATGCCGATGCCGGTGTCGCGAACCGTCAGGACCGCGGCGCCATCCTGCTCCGACAGGTCCACCCGCACCCCGCCGCTCAGGGTGAACTTGAAGGCGTTCGACAGCAGGTTGAAGACGATCTTCTCCCACATGCCGGTGTCGACATAGATCGGCTGCGGCAGAGGGTTCAGGGTCAAGGTGTACGCCAGGCCGGCGCGCCGCATCGCCGATTCGAAGCTGGACGCCAGTTCCAGGGTCAGCCGGCGCAGATCGGTTGGCCGGTAGCGCGCCTGCAGCCGCCCGGCCTCGATGCGGGAGAAATCCAGCAGCGCGTTGACGAGCCGCTGAAGTCGCAAAGCGTTGCGGCTGCCGGTCTCGAGCAGCGGCCGCAGCTCGGCCAGGGTCGTCGAGCCGGGTTTGCCAAGGATCTCTTGCAGCGGTCCCAGCATCAAGGTCAGCGGTGTGCGGAATTCGTGGCTGATGTTGCTGAAAAAGGCGGTCTTCGCCCGGTCCAGCTCGGCCAGCGCCTCGGCGCGCCGCCGTTCTTCCTCGTAGGCGCGGGCCTTGCCGATGGCGGTGGCGACCTGGCCGGCGACCAGTTCGGCGAAGCCGCGCATCTCATCCAGCGGCCGGTGCGGATTGAGGCCGGCAAGCATGAACCCGGCGGCTCGGGCGCCCCCCGTGTTCAGCGGCAGCAGCGCAACCCGCTCGGGCGGCCGGGTCCAGGGTTCGGCTGGCAGCGTGCCGAAGGTATCGCCCGGGTTCTCGACCAGCACTGTTTCGCTGCCGTTGACCACGGCGGCGTAAAGCAGCGCCGCTTCCGGGGTATCCAGGCGGATCGCCTCCGGGCAGGCCGGGCTGCCCGGTTCAAGAGCCGCCGAACCGGCGAGGCGGGCGAGGCCGGCGTCATCGACCAGATACAGCGCGGCGAAGGGAAGATCGTGGCGGCCGTGCTCGCCGATGCTGGCGATGGCGCGGGTGCACGCGCCGGCGGCCGAGGCGGCATCCGCCGACTGTTCGGCGATGTCGCGCAGCAGGTTGAGGCGCCGCGCGCCGATAACGCGCCCGGTCGTCTCGATGACCGGGCAGAACACGCCGCCGATGCCGCCGGTTTCGTCGCGGATCGGGCTGTAGGAGAAGCAGAAATAGCACTCTTCGCCGAAGCCGCGCCGGTGCAGCAGCAACAACAGGTCCTCGGCGCGGGTGGCTTCGCCGCGGCTCATGACGCCGCCGAGCATCGGGCCGATGACATCCCAGATCTCCGGCCAGACGTCGCGTGCCGCGGCCCCGAGGGCGGCCGGATGCTTGGCGCCGAGGATCTCGCTGTACGCGTCGTTGTAAAGCTTTACCAGCTCGGGCCCCCACCAGATCAGGATGGGGAAGGCGCAGTTCAGGCAGGTGCTGACGGAGGTGCGCAGGCTTTGCGGCCAGCTCTCCGGAGGCCCGAGCGGCGTGCGCGACCAGTCGCAGGCGCGCATGAGCGCACCGGCCTCTCCGCCGCCCGCGAGGAAATCGTGCTCCGGGGTGTTTGCCAAAACCGCTGCCTCCAGTGTCGGGTTTAGATGACCCGAATAACGGGGCCTATGAGCTACCGGCCGGTTTCGGCGCGGCTGTCAGGGTTGTGACGTCACAAGAGCGCACGCCCGGCGAGGCGCGACATTTCTCTTACCGCCGTGGCCGTCCCCCGGCTTGTCCGTGGAATCTGCGGGCCATGACGAAGAGAGCGCCCGCAATAGTCTCGACCTCGACCTGTTTGCTGGTTTAAGATAGTTACAATGGAATTCCTGACACACAGCTTTGCCGGGATATGGGACGCGACCCGCTCGCAGCCGTTCTTGATTGCGGCCTGCGCTATCGCCGGCCTGTATATGTCCTGCCGGCGGCCACGGGGATAGCGGCATGCCCCTGCGGCACGCCGCCCGGGTGTCCCACCTGCTCGCGCGAGCCGGCCTGTGGCACATTTTGCTCGTTGGTTTCACCCTCGCCCTGACGTGGATCTTCCTGGTTACTGACCTGCGCGAGGAATACCGCCATGCGATCGACGGCGCGCAGCGGGAAACCAGCGCCCTCGCCCGCGGCCTCGGCGAGACCACCCTCGCCTCCTTCGACACCATCGACCAGACGCTGAAGGATCTGCGCGAAGCCTATGCCCGCGATCCGGCGCATTTTGACATCCGCACCTGGTTCGCGGATCACCGGTTCGGAACGGGATTGATCATCCAGGCCTCGATCGTCGGGCCGGACGGCATCGTGGTGCAAAGCAACCTGCCCCTCGCGGTGCGAACAGATCTGTCGGACCGGGAGCATGTCCGCTTCCAGAAGAATTCCACCGGCGACGAGATGTACATCAGCAAGCCGGTGCTCGGCCGCGTCTCGAACCGCAAGTCGCTCAACGTCACCCGCAAGATGGTCAACCCCGACGGCAGCTATGCGGGCACCGTCGTCGTCTCCGCCGGCCTCGATTACCTGACGCGGTTCTACGAATCGCTGTCCGCCCGCGGCGTGATCGCGCTGATTGGCAGCGCCGACGGGATCATCCGCTCCCGCGCCCCGGTCGACAACGACCTGATCGGCACAAGCGAACCCGACATCGGCCGCATGGTTGCCGGCAGCGCCAACGGGAGCCTGCGCACCGACACCGCGGGTGGTGCCGTCGACCGCATCGCCAGCTACCGCGTGCTGCAAAAATATCCCCTGGTCGTCGAGGTGGCACTCGACGCCGCCGAGGTGTTCGACCAATACACCCACGACCTGAAGCGCTATGCCGTCGTCGGCGGCACTCTGACGGTGCTGTTCCTGGTTGTCGGCACGTTGCTGGTGCGTCAGCGCCGCGGCCTGCTGGTCAGCAGCGCCGCCCTGACGGCGACCTTGCAGAACATTTCTCAGGGCATACTGATGGTGGATGCGGCGGGCAACGTGCCGGTCGTTAACCGCCGCGCGATCGAGTTGCTTGCGCTGCCGGCCTCGCTGATGGACCGCAAGCCGTCGTTTCGGGAAATCCTCGCCTATCAGCTCGCCACCAACGAGTTCGGCCGCGGCGACGACGTCAATCCCGAGTTCATCCAGTTCGTCGCCTCCGGCGGAATCTCCGGCGATGTCCCATTCTACGAACGCGTGCGCGCCGACGGCACCGCCCTGGAGATTCGCACCCAGCAGCTTCCGGACGGCGGCGCGGTGCGCACGTACACCGACGTCACCGAGCGGAAACGCAACGAGGTGACACTGGCCGCGGCCCGCGACGCCGCCGAAGCCGGCGCCCGCGCCCGGGCCGAATTCATCGCCGTCATGAGCCACGAGATCCGCACCCCGCTGAACGGCATCCTCGGCGTGGCGGAGCTGCTGCAGGGCCTCGAGCTTTCGCCGGTGGCGATTGAATATGCCAACGTAATCAGCGCCAGCGGCACGCACCTGCTGCAGATCATCAACGACATCCTCGATTTTTCCAGCCTCGATGCCGCCCGGCTCGACCTGGAGGAGGGGGTTTTCGACATCCGCGACGTCGTCCGCCAGGCGACCGCGCTGCTCGGACATCAGGCGAAGCAGAAGGGCCTGGATCTGACCCTGGATGTCGCGGACGACGTCCCGGCCCGGGTGTTCGGCGACGCCCAGCGGCTGCGCCAGATCGTTCTGAATCTCGCCGGCAACGGCGTGAAGTTCACCCTTCAGGGGTCGGTTCACGTCGCCATCCGCAAGCTGCGCGACGAACCCGACGGCGTGCGCATCGGCTTCAGCATCGCCGACACCGGCATCGGCATCAGCGCCGAAGCGCAGGGGCGGCTGTTCAACGAGTTCACCCAGGGCGACAGCTCGATCCGCCGGCGCTTCGGCGGCAGCGGCCTGGGGCTGGCGATCACGCGGCGGCTGGTGGAGCTGATGGACGGCCATGTCAGCGTCGAAAGCATGCCCGGGGCCGGCAGCACGTTCCGCTTCGATCTGCGGCTGCGCAATCCCCCGCCCGGTGCCGCGCCGGCACCGCAGACGCCGGAGCGGTTGGCGGCGAAGCCGTCGATCGCCGCTCCGGTGCCCGTTCCGGTTCCAGTGCCGGCGCCGGTTCCGGTGCCGGCGCCCGCCGCGGCTCCGGCGGCGCCCGGGCAGCCCGCCCAAACCCCGGGCCTGCGCATCCTGCTGGCGGAAGACAATGCCACCAACCGGTTCGTCGCAACCCGCATGCTTGAGCGCCTCGGCCATGACGTGCAGAGCGTGGTGGACGGACAGGCCGCGGTGGATGCGGTGAAAACAGGGAATCATGACCTCGTGCTGATGGACATGATGATGCCGGAGATGGACGGGCTGACCGCGACGCGCGAGATCCGCGCGATGGACGGCCCGAAATCCCGCATCCCGATCATCGGGCTGACGGCGAACGCCATGGAGGCGGATGCGGAAGCCTGCCGCGAGGCCGGCATGGACGGCTTCGTCACCAAGCCGGTCAAGGCGGCGCGGCTGGAAGAGGCGATGCGGGAGGTGCTGAACGAGCGCGTCGGCGGGTGAGTTTGCCCCGCCCGTCATGGCCCTCCGCCGACATGGCCGCGGGATCTCCGGGCCGCCTGTCGCCGCGCGTGCGGAACAGATGCCCCGGACAAGCCGTTGGAGGGCCAGACGGGTATGCAACTTGCCAGAACCGTCCGCGCGCGCCGCATCGCTTTTTGCGAATCCCGCGACGATCCCGCGCCGATCGGCTGGCACATCCTTTGCGCTCCAGCCCCGGCATCGAACCCGAACAAGGAGTTCCCGCCATGTGCGGCATCGTCGGACTGGTGAACGGGCATCCGGTGGCGCGTGACATCGTGACTGCGCTCGGGCGGCTGCAGTATCGTGGATACGACTCCGGCGGGATCGCCGTCGCCGGCCCCGGCTTCGACCTGCGCAAGGTCGTGGGCGGAATTTCGCTTCTCATGGACAGCATCGGCAACGGCTTCGCCGGTCAGGCCGGCATCGGCCACACGCGCTGGGCCACCCGCGGCCACGCCGAAACCCGCAACGCGCACCCGCACATCTGGAACGGCGTCGCGGTGGTCCATAACGGCATCATCGAGAACTACCGCAGCCTGCGCGACGCCATGCTCGCCCGCGGCGAGACATTCGACAGCGAGACCGACAGCGAAGTCATCCCGCATCTGATCGCCGCCGCCCGGGCCGCGGGCGCCGCGCCGCTGGACGCGGTGCGTTGCGCCTGCGCCGAGCTGCAAGGCGATTATGCCATCGCGGTGTTGTTCGAGGATGCACCCGACCGCATCGTCGTCACCCGCCAGGGCAGCCCGCTGATGGTCGCCCGCGCCGCGCGCACATCCGCCGTGGCGTCCGATCCCGCCGCGTTGGCGGGCCTGTGCGAGGACTTTGCGGCGCTGGAGGACGGCGACCTGGCGGAACTCACCACCGGCGGCGTGACGATCTACGACTCCGACGGCTGTCCGACAAGCCGCTACTGGCGGAAGGTGGATGTCGCCGAGGAGGACGGCCTGGCCTGCGCCTACGGCTCATTCACCCGGGCCGAGATCGCCACCCAGCCGGCAGCGCTGCGGCAGACCGATGTCAGGCTGCGCGACCTGGCCATCCCGCCATCCGTGGCCGATGCAGAGCGCCTGGTGCTGATCGGCTGCGGCAGCTCGCTGCACGCCGCCGCCGCGGCGCGGCCCTGGCTGGAATGCCTGACATGCATCCCCTGCGACGTGGAGGCCGCCAGCGAATACCTCACCCGCGAGGCCCCGCTGTCGCACTGCACCGCCGGCGTGCTGGTGTCGCAGTCCGGCGAGACCGGCGACATGCTGGGCGTGATGGCGATGCTGAAGGCGCGCCGCGTGCCGCTCGTCTCGGTGGCGAATGTGCAGCACTCGGCGCTGGCGCGGGGCGCGGATTTGCTTTGGCCGACGGAGGCCGGGCGTGAGCAGGGTGCCGGCGCGACGAAAAGCTTCACGTGCCAGGTGCTGGCGCTGATCCGCTTCGGTCTGGCGCTGGGCCTGCACCGCGGCAGCGTGACGCTGGAGACGATGATCGCGGTGGAGCGCGAACTGGCGGCCGTCGCGTCCGTCTGCACCCGGGCCGAGGCGATGGAAGCGCAGTTCGAGGCGATCGCCGAGCGGCTGATCCGGTTCGGCGAGACGCTGTTCATCGGCCGCGGTTCGGCCGCCGCGATCGCCGCCGAAGGCGCGCTGAAGCTGAAGGAACTGCCCGGACTGCGCGCCGAAGCCTGTGCCGCCGGGGAGTTGCAGCACGGGCCCTTCGGCATGGTCCGCGAAGACACGCCGGTGATCGTCTGCGCCGGCGCCGGGCAGCACGCGGACAAGACCCTGGCCAATGCCGGGGACGTTCGCGCCCGCGGCGGTTATGTGATCGTCCTGGCGGACGACGCCACGGCGGCGGCGTTCGCCCCGGTCGCCGATGATCTGGTGGTGCTGCCGGGCGCCGGCCTCGGGACGCTGTTCGCGCAGGCGGTGGCGATCCAGTTGATCGCGGTGCATGCCGCGATTTTGTTGAACCAACCGGTCGATCGCGTGCGCGGCCGCGGAAAATCTGTTGCCGCGGAATGATACGATTGCATTTGAAATGCGCGAACGTCATGGTGCAGTGCCCGTGACGGCCCGGCTTGTCCGGGCCGCCGATGCCAGCACGTGCGCGACAGATGGCCCGGACAATCCCGCGAACAGGCCGGGGGAGGGCCATGACGTCGAAAGGACGACGCGCCGGCAAGAACCCGCACCAGAGAGCCAATCAATGTCAGCCGCTCTGAAGACCTGGGTCAAGTCGCGCAACACCCCGCTGTCCCGGTTCGCCTATTGCGCCTTCACCAGCCTCAGGACGCTGCGCGTGCCGGTGATCCGGCCGCTGCACCGCACGCTGTATGCCATCCATCTGGCGGTGCAGCGGACGATATGGGAGTCGACCCGCATCCTTTGGTACACGCCGCTGTTCGTCAGCCGGCTGGAGACCCCGGCGCCCGGCCTGCTGCTGTACAGCGGCATGCCGCAGGTCATCGGCAAGCTGCGCATCCGCGTCGGCCGGGGCAGCCGCATCAGCGGCAAATCGACGTTCATCGGGCGCTCCGGCAACGCCGCCGCGCCGTTGCTCGATATCGGCGACAATGTCGATATCGGCTGGCAGAGCACGATCTCCGTCGGTACCCGCATCGAAATCGGCGACAACGTGCGCCTCGCCGGAAAGTGCATGCTGGCCGGCTTTCCCGGCCACCCGATGGACCCGGCGGATCGCGCCGCCGGCCTTCCGGACACGCCCGACCAGATTGGCGACATTGTGCTGGAGCGCGATGTCTGGCTGGCGACGGGGGTGACCGTTCTGGCGGGTGTGCGTATCGGCCGCGCCACCGTGGTCGCGGCCGGCAGCGTGGTCACGCGCGACCTGCCGCCCGGCGTGCTGGCGGCCGGCGTGCCCGCCCGGGTGATCCGCTCGCTGGCGGCGGACCCGGCCGGATGACCGATCTGATCGTCTTTGGCGAGGATTGGGGGGCGCATCCGTCCTCCACCCAGCATCTGGTGTCGCATCTGCCGGGCGACCGCCAGATCGTCTGGGTGAACTCCATCGGCCTGCGCCGCCCGCGGCTGACGTTCGGGGATGCCGGGCGCGTGATCCGCAAGCTGATCGCCGCGGCTCGGCCGGCTGCGCAGCCCACGCGCCCGGCGGCCCCCCCTGCCCCCGGTCCCGTGGTGCAGCCGATCATTCTGCCGATGGCGCAGGGTGCGGTCGCGCGCCGGCTGAACCGGTTTTTGCTGGCCCGCAAGGTGGGCGCCGCCGCCCGCGCCGCACGGCTTTACCATCCTGTGCTGTGGATTTCGCTGCCCTCCGCGATCGATGCCGTGGGGGCGCTGGACGAGTCGGCGGTGGTCTACTACTGCGGCGACGACTTTGGCGCCCTGGCCGGCGTGGATCACGCGCGCTGCCTGAAATTGGAGGCCGAGCTGGCTGCCCGGGCGGATTTGATCCTGGCGGCAAGTCCGGCGATGGCGGCGCGGTTTCCGGCGGCGAAGACGCATGTGCTGCCGCACGGGGTTGATCTTGGCTTGTTCGGCACGCCGGTGCCCCGGGCGGCGGATCTGCCGGACGGGCCGGTGGCAGGTTTCTACGGAACCCTGGCGGAATGGCTGGATTACGGGCTGATCGCGGCGACCGCCCGGAGGCTGCCGGAGTGGCGGTTCGTGTTTGTCGGCCCTGTCGCCGCGGATGTCTCGGCCATCTCCGGGCTGCCGAACGTATCGCTGCTGGGCGCCCGGCCGCATGCGGCGTTGCCGTCTTATTCGCAGCATTGGACGGCGGGGCTGATACCGTTCCTCGACAACGCGCAGATCCGGGCGTCGAACCCGCTGAAGCTGCGGGAGTATCTGGCCGCCGGGCGGCCAATAGTGGCGACGCCGTTTCCGGCGATGTTGCCTTATGCGCGGCACATGTCGGTGGCGGCAACGCCCGGCGCGTTCGGCGATGCATTGCGCGCAGCGCTGCTCGATCCCCCCGGCGCAGCCGCTGCCCGGCAGGCGGCCGTGGCGGGTGAAAGCTGGGACGCCCGGGCGGCCGCGGCGGCGGCGCTGATCGACGCCCCGGGGCGGTGATGGCGGCGTTGCAGTCCGGGCCGCAGCCGCGGAACTGCGCCGCGAATCGGCCAACGGCGGGGCCAAACACGAACGTGACCCCAGGAGAACGTTGAAAAATCGACTCGGGTAGCCTATTGATATTATGAGCGTCCCGTACCGGTGCGTGGCGCCGGTTCATGCCGTTGCCGCGGCGCCTCCGGCTGGAGCGGAAACGATGCGCTGGCTTTCCCGTCGCCAGATCCTTTCACAGTCAACCATCCGCACGTTGCCCTGGATGCTGGCGGCGCTGGCCGCGGCGTGTGCGCACGATCCGATCCGCTACATCCCCGAAACCGACCGAACGATGCTGCAGGCGCAGGATCGGCTGGGGAACGGTGACGGAAACGGCCAGCCGATAAGCGTGGACGAGATGCTGCGGCGGGCCAAGACCACCGGGGAGAGCAAGCCGCCATCGACCCGCATCATGATCCGGTTCGATGGCGATACCGTTCAGCCGGACGCCGCCCAGCGCGACACGCTGCGCCGCTTTGCCGAACAGGCCCATGCCGGCTCGCTGACCGTGATCAGCCATCCGGGCAACTTCGACGACGCCGGCTCGCCGGTGCTTGGCCAGCGGCGGGCAATCGCGGTTTCGCGGGAGCTGTCGGACATCGTGGCCGACGTGCAGATGCGGTTCGAGCCAGCCGTGCCACCCGGGATCGTCGTGGTTTCATTTGGGCGTCCGGCGGTGCGCGCCGTCGAACCGGATAACCCGGCGCCATGAACAATCTGGCGACCGTCCCGATCGCGGGCCTGTCCACCGTCACCCCCGCAAGCCCGCCGATTGCCGAAACCTTGCAGGTGCTGCTGACCGGCGCCTGGCGCCAGCGCTACCTGATCGTCACGCCGATGCTGTTCCTGCCGGTGCTGGGCGGGATCGCCGGCCACCTCGCGCCGAAGACCTACGAAACCAAGATGACAATCCTGATCCAGGAGCCGGGCAAGCTGAATCCGTTCCTGGAGGACCTCAGCATCAAGACCAACCTGAAGGACCGCATGCCGGCGCTTCAGTCGCTGCTGACCAGCCGCTACGTGATGCAGTCGGTGGCGACCGATCTCGGGATGATCCATCCGGATTCGAAGGAGAAGCTGATCGACGACGTGGTGGCGGATCTCGCCGGCGCGGTGACCGTCCAGTTGACCGGCCAGGAACTGGTGGAGCTGCACTACAAGGCCGCCACACCGGCGGGCATTGACAAGGTGCTGATGCGCATTGGCGAACGCTTCATGGAGCGGGTCGAGGCACCGGAGGACAGCTCTATGCGGAACTCGGTCACGTTCCTGGACAAGGAGCTGGCCGAAGCCAGGAAGCGGCTGGAGGACGCCGAGGGCGCGGTGGCGGAGTATCGCGCCAGGAATGCGCAGTCGCTGCCCGACCAGCGGGCCGGCAACCTGCAGCGGCTGGCCACGCTGCGCGACGCGCTGGCCGAACACGAAGTGAAGCTTGCGGGTGCGCAGACCGATTTCGACACAACCCGCGCGCGGCTGTCGCAAACCGACCCGGTCATCGGCAGGCTGGAGCAGGACATTGTCACAACCCGCGGCGACCTGGCGGTGCTGCGCAGCCGCTACACCGACGAGCACTCCAAGGTGCAGGCGGCGCTGCGCAAGCTGCAACGGCTGGAGGAAGAGCGCGCCAGCCTTGTCGCGTCCGGACAGCAGGCGGCTCCGGCCGATGTCGACCGCATGTGGAACATGGCGGCGGTGGCGCGCAAGGAAGGCGACGGGTCGCAGCCGCTGCTGGTGTCGCAGGTGGCGATGCTGGAGGCGGCGCGCACGCGGTTGCAGGAAATGCAGAGCGAAACCGAGAACCTGCGCCGCTCCATCGCCGAATTGTCCGCCTCCGTGGAAGCGTCTGGCGACGTGGAGCGCGAGTTGGACAAGCGCCAGCGCAGCGTGACCGAGACGCTGGACCTGGTGCAGTCGCTGCAGAAGCGCTTCGACATGGCGAAGGTCACGGGCGAGCTGTCGCGGTTCCAGGCGCCGGAGCGGATCAAGGTGATCGACAAGCCGGCGGTGCCGACGAAGCCGATGAAGCCTTTGACCGTCCTGTTCGCGGTGGGCGGGTTGGCGGGCGGCCTGTTCCTCGGGGCCGGGCTGGCGGTGCTGGTGGAGCTGTCGGACACGACGGTGCGGCGCATCCGGCAGATGGAGAAGCTGACCGGCGTGCCGGTGCTCGGGCGGCTGGCGGTGGCGGAGGCGGAGGCGCCGGCTCCTGGCTCGTCGCATCCTGCCATCGCTCCCGGGGGGTGGCTCGCAGGCGCCAGGGCCAGAGCGGTCGACCTGGTGCGAGAACTTCGCACTTCCGGTATCGGAACCAAGGCGGCGGCCGCGATTGCTTCAGGGTTGGCGGCAAGTTCGCGGTCCGTGAGGGTGGCCGTGTCGCGCATCTTGCGACGATAGATAGTATTATTCGAGGTCAAGCAGGCATTCCGGCCCCGGCGCGGTTGCCGCCTCGCCGAGCGCGCAGTTGTCGCAAGGCTATATCGAATAGTTACAATATCGACTGATTTTGATTGAGACTGAGGCGCTGGCGCGCGGCCATCCCGGGATTGTTCGTTAACCTTGCCCCCCGCCGCAAACAGAAGGGCCAGCACCGCGCGTGCGGGTTTCCTGCCGATAATAAGCCAATGCAGCGCGCCTATGGACGCCCACGCACCGCTCGGTCCGAGATGATCGCGAAAAAGGTTCCTGAACCCATGCAAGTTCCAAAAGAGAGGGGCGCCTGGCGTGAGGAACGATGGAAGCGCGAGGAGAAGCGCCCCGAGGACAAGCCATCCCCAGTTCCGGGTGCTTGATCGGAACGATGAGGCGGTCAATCCCGACAATGCGCCCAAAGCCATTTTTCCCGGGGTGGACGGCGCGAAAGCCGCCATTGCCTGAAGTCACAGGAGTCCGCGTCGAGCTTCACGCCCGGGCACCGCCGCCGGCGGTTGGTGTGAGTGGTGTGGGCGCGGCGAAGGCGGGCGCCGCCGCCTCCGGGACCAGGCGGCGCGCTGCGGCGATTCGGTCGCGCCTGCCACGTCCCAGATAAACAAAAATGCAATTGTCGTAACGCGGCAATGACTGGCATGCGGGTTGCAACGCGACGGGCGATGGGGCGGAGGACGTTTTCCGCCAGCTTCCCGCCGATGACGTCCTGAGAGGCAAAAAGCCGATGTCCAGCCGCATCCTGCCGCTGCCCGTTGCCGTAGCCGCATTCGCCGCCGCTGCGCTTGTCGTTTCGGCATCCGCCGCGCGGGCGCAGTCAAATCCCGACGTGACGGTATCCGAAAGCCTGTCGTCCATCCCTCAGAATTCGGCCATCACCCTGCTCGATCTGGGGACGTCGAGCTCATCGGGGCTGGTCAGCAACGCGCCGGTTTCCATCCTCGGCGGAAGCGCCGAAGTGACGTTCACCTCCACCTCCGGGGTGTACAGCGGCACGACCTCCGGCGTTGCGGCGGCGCCGTTCACCGCGTCGGGCCCCGACACCGGCAACTACCTGGCGGCCGAACCGAAGGGGTCGGTGACCGTGGCGTTCAACTCCCAGCAGAAGTATTTCGGCCTGCTGTGGGGTTCCGTGGACACCTATAACAGCCTGAATTTCTACAATAACGGGATTCTGGTCGAATCGCTGACGGGAAGCGCCATCTCGGCCAACGCCAATGGCAACCAAACCGCGTCCGGCTCGTACATCGTCAACGTGGATTTCAACGGCGGCGCCGGTTTCAATTCGGTGGTCGCGACGTCGTCGTCGCCGGCCTTCGAGTTCGACTCGGTCGCCTATGCCGCGACGCCGGTGCCGATCACCCGGGCCGCCATCGCCGCTGCCGGCAACCTGGGTCAGACCAATGTGATCGTCGCGGATCCCGCGCCGATGCCGCTGCCCGGCGCGTCACCGCTTGGCCTTGCCATCCTGGCCGGTTCGGCTTTGTGGCGCCGCCGCCGGCGGGGCGCCGGAGGTTTCGGGCGCTTTCTTGTGCTGCGCGTCCGCGGTTTCGTTTTGGCAGTGGCACGTAACCCCGGGTTGTGAGCAAGCTCCGCCGCCGGCGGTGCCGGGCATCAAGGAACCGTCGCATGGGTTTCGCTACGAAGGCTGGTCCGATCGTTCACGTCGTGCAGCATCTGCGCCCCGGGGGCCTGGAGGTGATGGCCTTGGAACTCGCGCGGGTTCAGGCGCGCAGCCATCCGACACTGGTCGTCAGCCTGGACGGCGATCTTGAGACCACGCTGGAATGCTGGCCGCGGCTGCAAGCGCAGCGGGACCAGTTGATCTTCATGGGCAAGCGGCCGGGGGTCGATCCCGGGCTGCCGCTGCGCCTGCGCTCCCTGTTCCGGCGCCTCGGCGCCATCGGCGTGCACACGCATCACGTCGGCCCGCTGCTGTATGCCGGTCCGGCCGCCCGGCTGGCCGGAGTCGGCCGCCGGGTCCATACCGAGCACGACGCCTGGCATTTGCAGGATGCGAAGCGGCGTCGCATTGTGCGATTCGCCCTGGCGGCGGCAAATCCGGTGCTGATCGCCGATGCCCCGTATGTCGCCGATGCCGTGGCGCATGCGCTGGGCCGCCCGCCGCCGCGCGTGATCCTGAACGGAGTCGATACCGAGCGGTTCTCGCCGGGCGACCGCATCGCGGCGCGGCGCGGGTTGGGGCTGCCGGATCACGGCCGGATCATCGGCATCGCCGCCCGGCTGGAGCGGGTCAAGGGCGTCGATCTCGCCATCGACGCGCTGGCGTCCGTTCCCGATGCGCTGCTGGCGATCGCCGGAAGCGGCTCGGAGCGGGAAAATCTCCAGGCGCAGGCCGCATCGCTGGGATTGGCGGAGCGCGTCCGGTTCCTCGGCCACGTGGATGACACGGTGCGGCTGTATCGCGCGATCGACCTGCTGTGCCTGCCGTCGCGGGCCGAGGGGCTGCCGCTGGCGTTGCTCGAGGCGCAGTCCACGGGCGCCCGGGTGGTCGCGATGCGGGTGGGCGGCGTTTCCGCCGGGGTCGATCCGGTTACCGGCGTGCTGGTCGATCCTGAACCGCCGGGGGCATTGGCACGGGCCTTGCGTGCATCCACCGGCGAGACCATCGCCGCCAGTCCGCGGACCTTCGTGGAACGCACCGCCAGCCTGGACGCGATGGCCTCAGCCTATACCGGCCTGATGTTGGGAGCCACGCCATGAACCGGACGATCGTCACCGTGAAGAATGTCGCTTGCGCCGATTCAGCCCGCGCTGCCGCGCTGGTTGCGATCAGCCTCAGCCTTATCGGCTCGACGTGCCTTTCCGGCGGTTCGGTGCTGTTCGCGACGCTGGCGGCGGTGCAGATCGCGCTGCTTATCGGTGCCGCGGCCGGGCGGTTGGCCGGCAACCTCCGGCTGGCATTCGCGCGCTAGCTCGCGACGCCGGCCCGGCGGCAGCCGGGTTTCGCCTAGCTATGCTGCGTCGCCAGAAAGGCGATCAGATTCGCGCGCTGGGTGGCGTCCTTCAGGCCGGGATAGGGCATGATGGTCTTCGGCACGACGGCCTGCGGGTTGGTGATGTAGCGGTCCAGTGTCGCTTCGTCCCAGGTGATCCCGGAGCCTTTGTTCGCGGGCGAGTATTTGAAGCCCTCAACCGACCCGGCGGGACGGCCGACGATGCCGAACAGGCTCGGGCCGATGATGGCCTTGCCCTCAACCAAAGAATGGCAGCCCGCGCACTGCGTCTTGAACACGATGGCCCCTGCGTCGGCATCCTGTGCGCTGGCAGAAGCAACGCAAGCCCAGGCTCCGGTCGAAACGATAGCCGCCAGCAACAGATGCCTCATTGTCCTAACCTATCCCTCATTGCCATCGTGACAGTCCGACGGTGCGCGGGGTGTTTAGGCCACCAGGGGCGAACGATCAACCCGGTAACGAGCGCGGCGTCGATCCAGGCTGTGGAACATGGAGCCGGGCGCGACCCGATGCGCTCGTGGCATGCGCGAAACGCCCCCTTGCCCGCAGGCGCCAGGCGGTTCGCCCGAGGGGAGCGCACTCCAGCCCGGGGCGTGGGGCATGGTCCAGATGGCTGAGGGATTTCAGAAGCTGGCTTGCGCCGCCCCCGGGCCGCGTGAAGGGTTGCAAGTAGATAAAGAGTGTGGCTTCGGGGGAAGAAGGTGCATCAAAGGGATGTCGCCGTCGTTGGTTGCGGACCCGTCCGCGCGATGCCGGCCAACCTGCCCGGCCTGTAGGGGGTTTGCGTCGTGGTTCCGGAGCGGGAGGCCGCGATTTGCGACGTGCCGCGGGCCGTGCACATCGACGACGAGATCATGCGCCTGTTGCAAACCGCCGGTCTGGCGGAAGCGATGCGGCCGCTGCTGCGCGTTTCTTCCGGGACAAAGTTCGTCGATTCCGCGGGGCTCATTGTGCTGGAATGGCGGCGGCCGCAGGCCAACGGCCCGCAGTGTTGGCATGAAGGCTACCGGTTTGCACCTATCAGTCCGAGCGGGAACCGCATGTGCGGGAATATATCGAACTCGCGGTCCGGCTGGGCGGGCTGATCAACGCGCCGGAGCCGGCGCCCGTTGGCGGCGGTCCGGTGCGGATCGAGCCGATCGAACCGCGGCTCGGTCCGGGGCTGTGCGGCGGGCTGCCGGAGCCTCGGGGCCGGATGGCACCGCAGCCGCCGGGTAGCGAGGGACCGGCCTCGACAACCGCATCGGCTACCGCTTCGCGGCGGTGGTGCACAGCGTTCTCGCCAAGAATTGGCTGGCGAATCTTCTGGCTATGCTCAGAGCGCGCGACGTGGTGGTGGCGGACGCGGCGCACGGTCCGTGGCTCGAGGGAGTGGGCGCCGAGGCGGTCCTGGTGCGGCCGGACCGGTATATCTTCGGCGCGGCGCGTGACGCCGATGAGATGCGGGCGCTTGTCGCGGCGCTATCGGGCCCAGTGCCAAGGACAGGCTTGCGCAGGGGCGACCGAGCGGCTAGGTAACGGTCCCGCGCGTGACGCCCCGGCGCTGCTGTAGCTCAGTGGTAGAGCACTCCCTTGGTAAGGGAGAGGTCGAGAGTTCAATCCCCTCCAGCAGCACCAGTCTTTTCAAGCACTGACGAAGCGTTTCGCGAGGAGTGGTCAAATGGATCTCCTCGCGGCGGATTGACGTGCTGCGGCGGCCGAGGGCGGATCACCGCGGGGACCCGGAATTTGCTCACGCCAACGTCTGTTGCGCTGTGACCGCGCGGCGTGCCCACAATGGCTTGAAGAACAGTCGATGATGGTGAAGCCCGGATTCTCGGGCCACTCACCGCCCGGCATGGCGAACATCCCGCCGCGCGGCCGCATCGAACCACCGGCTGCCCGGAAAGGTCTCCTTTTTGCCCGATATCTTACTGGCCGTGGCGGCGATCCTGATCGTCGTCAGCGCCATCCAGGCGCTTGCGCAGCGCCTGGGCGTGTCGGACGCCGTGCTGCTGGCGCTCGTCGGCATCGCCATCGGCACTGCCGCCGCCTTCCTGCTGAGCCAAGGCCCGGCCGGGGACTTCTACCAGGTGGCGGTGATCTTCGCCCACTTCCCGGTGCACGCCCAACTGTTCCTGCTGGCGTTCCTGCCGGCACTTGTGTTCCAGGGCGCGCTCTCAATCGACGTGCGGCGGCTGACACGGGATATCGCGCCGGTGCTGCTGATGGCGGTCGTCGCCGTGGTCGCGACAACCGCCGCGGTCGGCTTCGCCTTGCAGCCCATCGGCGGCCAGCCGCTCATGGTCTGCCTGCTGCTGGGCGCCATCGTCTCCACCACCGATTCCAGCGCCGTCATCAGCATTTTCCGCGGGATCGGAGCGGATGGACGCCTCACCCGCCTGGTGGAAGGCGAGAGCCTGCTGAACGACGCCACCGCCATCGCGCTGTTCACCGTCCTGCTGGCGGAGACGACGCATCAGGCCGGCTCCGGTATCGGCACGATCTGCCTGACCCTGGCGATGCTGTTCCTGGGCGGCATCGCTTCCGGGCACATTCTCGCGCGGCTCGCCCTCGCCGCAATGCCGTACATCAGCGGCAGCCGCTCGGCCGAGGTGACGCTGACCCTTGCGCTGCCTTACGTCAGCTATATCGTTTGCGAACAGTTCCTCGGATTTTCCGGCGTGATCGCCGCCGCCTCGGCCGGGCTGACCTTCAGCGCCATCGGCCCCTCCGTCCTGCGGCCGCGAAGCTGGTCGTATTTGCTCGATGTCTGGGCGCAGACCGCGTTCCTGGCGACATCGCTGGTGTTCGTCCTGGCCTCCATGCTGGTGCCGAGGCTGCTGCTGGGCATGCGGCCCGGCGACCTGCTGCTGATCGCTGCCGCTCTGGCGGCGGCCCTGGCGGCACGCGGGGCGGTGCTGTTCCTGCTGATGCCCTTGCTGAGGCACACGGGCCTTGCGCAGCGCATCCCGCTGCCCTTGAAGGTGACCATGCTATGGGGCGGGCTGCGCGGCTCCATCACCCTGGCAATGGCCCTGGCGGTGACCGAGAACCGCGATGTCTCCGCGGACGTGCAGGAGTTCGTTGCCATCCTCGCCACCGGCTTCGTCCTGTTTACCCTTCTGGTCAACGGCACCACGCTCCGCATCCTGGTGCATTGGTTCAGGCTCGACCGGCTTTCGCCCATCGACCAGGCGTTGCGTCACCAGGTGGTCGCGCTCGGGCTGGCCGGCGTGCGCGACCGGCTGCGCAACACCGCCGAAGAGTTCGGCTTCCTGCCAGAGGCGAAGCAGCGCGTGGTCGATATCTACGCGCATCGTATCGAGGCCGAGGCTACCGCGAATACCTTCGACACATCGCTGACCGACCGCGACCGCGTGAGACTCGGGCTGCTGACCTTCGCCTCGCAGGAGCGAACCATCCTGCTGGAGATATTCCGTGAGCGCGGTGTGTCGTATCGCATAATGGAACAATTGCTGCGCACCTCCGACGCGATCATCGACGCGACCCGGGCCGACGGGCGCCTGGGCTATCTGCGCGCTGCCAGGCGGCGGCTGCGGCCGGGCACCGGGTTGCGCCTCGCGGCATGGCTGCATGGCCGGTTCCGGATCGATTGGCCGCTGGCCGGCCTGATGGCTCAGCAGTTCGAAATGGTGCTGGTCATGCGCCTGGTCTTCCTGGCGCAGCTTCGATTCATGCGCGAGCGGATGACCCCGGTGCTGGGCGCCCGCGTCACTGGCGTGCTGGGCGAGATCGTGGAGCGCCGCCGCGGCTTGCTAGACGATGCGATGGAGGCGCTGGGCGTGCTGCACCCCGCCCGGGGCGAGGCCCTGCAAAGCAAGATGCTGCGCCAGATCGGCCTGCGCTTCGAGATGGACACCTATACCGCGTTGCATGCCGAAGCGTTGCTGAGCGACGAGTTGTTCGGGGAAATCCAGCGCGACGTGGAGGCGCGGCGCGACGCCATCCCCCGGCCGGTGGTTCTGGACCTGCGGACCGCCCTGCGCTTGCGGTTGCAGGAGGTTGCGCCGTTCGACCGGCTTGCCGAAACGGAACTGGACCGTATCGTCGGGCGGACGGCGATGCGGCTGGTGCTGCCGGGTGAGCGGATCCTGAACCGCCGCCGGCGCGCCGGATGCGTCTATCTGATCAGTTCCGGCGAAGTGGAGATCGAGCACGATGGCAAGCGGCTGAGGCTCGGGCGCGGGGCTGTGTTCGGCGGCGGCGGTCAACTCGGCGAGGCTGAGACTCGGGGGGCGGCAACGGCGGTGAGATTCTGCCTGTTGCTGGCGGTAAGGGCGCGAGATTTTCCCCGGACGCCGGAACTCGCGGCCGCAGGCGCTGACGGGCTGCGTGAGTAATTTCTGAATCCCGGGCCGGCAATCGGTCTGGCGGCAGGGTGCCGGCGCACAGACGATTTGACCAGGGAGACCGGCATGACCGCCAGCCAATCCGCAGCGGGGCACCATGCTGCCGCTGCGAGGCGTCTCGGACACGCGGCGCAGTTCCTCGCGAGGCATCTTGTCGTTGCTAATTGGCAATTTGTTACGCGCACGCTGCGAAGGAGGCGTTGTCCGGCCGCGGTCAGGCAGCCAGATGCCGCGGGCTGCAATGTCAAGCGGGACCCGGCGGGAACATTGTGTGTCGCATCAACCTCCCGGATGAGTAGTGTCCGCGCCTTCTCGCGATGAAGCCTCACGGTGTAAACTGATTAGCGCCTTACCCGAGGATCTCACATGAAGACACAAATTCTGGCCGCGATCGGCGAGCACGGACTTCAGCCCGCGGCGGCCCTGAACGCCGCATTGGCAGCGAATGACCGGGTAAAATACGCGTTCTCCCTGTTGCAGATGGCGCTGTCGCATGCCGTGCATCCGGAACAAACCGCGCCAACGTTGAAGCAGGAGCGCATCGGCTGCGGCATCGACGATCCCGATCTCGACACCGCTGTGGCCGCATCCAGTATGGCCGGGAAATCCTGCCATATGCCCGGGGCCGCCCGGGTCGTGGCGCGCATTGCGGAAGACATGCGACTGATGGCGGCACCGGTGCTCGCCGAAAAACCAAACGGCCTCGCTGCCCGCGTTGAGCGGCTGTTGGCGGCGCTGCCCGCGGACAAGGACGATCTGCTCGATCCCGATGCCACCACCGCAATGATGCAGGCCGGGCACGGCCACGCCGACAGCCTGCACCGTCTGGTGATGGATCTGCACAAGCGGCTGAACGCGATGCAAGCGGCGCTGGCCGAGGAAACAATCGACGGCGCCGCCACATACAGCCTGGCCGATGCGGATCGGCCGATGGTCGCGGCCTTCATGGCCGGCGTCAATCGGACCGCGAAACTGAAATTCACCCATCCCGGCCTGGCCACGACCGCGACGCGCGCCGGCGGCCGCCTGGTCATTCAGAATGACATCGGCACGACGGACGCCCATGTCATCGTCATCCATGTTCAGAATCTCACCGTCAGTGTAACGTATACCGACGTGCATCCCGAAAGGTTGGCGTTTTTCCAGGATATGCTGAAGCCGCGTGGCGTTGCCTGGGAGTCCCAACGCACCGCGCTGCTCGCCGCCGGCGCGCCGTTCTATCTCGCGACCGGGACGGTAAAGCCAACCGATGAGGATGGTTGCCGGGCCTATCTGGACTTTCTCGGCTCGCGCCTGGTCTTTCTGATCGACTGGAACCAAGCCCGCAAGCAACTGCGCCAGTTCCTGCGCGGGCCGGATCGTCTTATCCTGTTGAGCTGGGCGGCGGAGGCCGGGATCGGGCATCGCGGCTTTCTCGAACTTGGCGGCGCTCGGCTGGTGAATCAGGCTATCGAGGTGACCGCCGGATCATCCATGCATTTCGGCGATCGGCTGTGCGACGTGCTCGGCGATACGGAGACGCAAGCATTCCTGCGCATCGTGTTTCAAACCGCGACAGAGGGGCTGTTGCAAGGCACATCCCATACTCTGATCCATGATCGTATCCGGGTTACCCTGGCGACCCATTTCAGCAACGAGCAACGGCAACTTCTGCGGATAGCAGCCGATCATGCCGGATTGATTTTCGAACTTGCGAACCTCGTGCGGGATGGCGTGCAGGCCGAAGCAGACGGCTCGGGCAAGCGGGCAAAACGCGCCAGGGGATTTGAACATGATGCCGACCAGTTGGTCGTGGAGACCAGGGAAGCGGTGCGCCGCCGTCCCGACTTCGGGTTTTTTCTGAAACTGCTCGAAGCGGCTGATGACGCAGCGGACGAGCTGGAAGACGCCGTGTTCCTGCTTGATCTGGACACGCTGCAAGGAAAACCGCTGGAGGATATGCAGGCACTCGCGGATCTGCTGGCGGAGGCCTCGCAGGAATGGATCAAGGCATTGGGTCATGCCGCCCAGATCGGCCGTACGGCTGGCCGTGCGGAGACCGAGGATTTCCTGGAAGCGGTCGATCGCGTTTCGGCACTGGAACATCAAGCCGACGATGCGGAACGCGCGCTGGCGGCCTCCGCCATCCAGCATGCCAAGGATTTTCGCCAGTTGCATCTGTTCACGGCCATCGGCGGCAAGTTCGAGGCAGCCGCGGATGTGCTGAAGCACGTCAGCCTGCTGCTGCGAGATCACGTGCTGGAGGACGTTATCGATGGCTGATCTCCATCTTATTCTGCCCGGCGTGGCGCCGGCGGCGGGCGGCGCCCGGGAGGTTGGCAACAAAGCCTGGAGCCTGATGCTGATGGCGCAGGCCGGGCTTCCGGTGCCCGCTGCTTTCGTTTTGCCCACGGCGTGGTGCGGACGCAACGAACCCGCGCTTCTGCGGCAAACTCTGGCCGAGGGGATCGGGCGGCTGGAAACCGCGACAGGTCTGACGTTCGGCGGGGTTCGACGGCCGCTGCTGGTGTCCGTCCGTTCCGGTGGCGCGGTGTCGATGCCGGGGATGATGGAGACGGTGCTGGATGTCGGGCTAAATAACGATACAGTCGAGGCGCTGGTTCGCATGACCGGCAATCCCCGGCTCGCCTGGGACAGTTTTCGGCGTTTGGTGCAGTGCTACGCGGAAGTCGTTACAGACCTGCCGATCGCAACGTTTGATGCGCTTGTGGCGGCGGCGCTGGTGCGGGGCGAGGCGGAGACTCAGCGTGAACTCGATCATCGCGCGCTGCGGGCACTGACCCTGGCGATGCTTGATTGCTACCGCGATCTGACCGGAGTGGCATTTCCGGCCGATCCCTTTGAGCAACTTGTCATGGCGGCCGAAGCGGTCTTCCGGTCGTGGGATGCGCCCAAGGCGGCAAGCTACAGGCGGATGAACGGCATCAGCGATGACGCTGGTACGGCGGTCACCGTCCAGACCATGGTTTTTGGCAATGCCGGCGGCGAGTCGGGTGCGGGCGTCGGCTTTACCCGCGACCCTGCCACCGGTACGCGGACGTTTTATTTCGACTTCCAGTTCAACGGCCAGGGCGAGGACGTCGTCGCCGGTCGCCACAAGCTGCGGGACAACGATCGCTTGCGCCTTGTGCTGCCTGCCGCCTGGAAACGGCTGAACGACATCTGCCACGCGCTGGAGGTTCTGTTCGGCGACGTACAGGATTTCGAGTTCACAGTCCAGTCCGGCCAACTGTTTCTGCTTCAATCCAGGCGGGCCAAGCGCACGGACTGGGCCGCCGTTACGATTGCGGTGGACATGGTCCAGGAGGGTGCCTTGACCCCGGCCGAGGGACTGGCACGGCTTGACGGCATTGATCTGAACGCCGTTGTTCGCACCACCTTCGTGCAGCCCGTTCCCGCGACACTGGCGATGGCTCAGGTTGCGAGCATGGGTGTTGCGAGCGGCGCCGTCGCGTTGGATCCGGACGCGGTCAAGCGGCTTGCTGCTGCCGGAACGCCGGCGATCCTGGTGCGCCGGGATACCGTGACGTCGGATATCGAGGGGATGGCGCTGGCCGTGGGGATCCTGACGGCCTCCGGCGGGCGGACATCGCATGCGGCGGTGGTGGCGCGCCAGCTTGGAAAAGTGTGTCTTGTGGCCTGTCCCGGATTGCACATTGATCTGGACCGGCGACTGTGCCTGATCGGCGGGACGAGCTTGCAGGAGGGCGAGTTCGTGTCGCTGGACGGAAATACCGGGGCGGTGCATGCGGGCCGGCTGGCGTTGCTGACCGAGAAACCGGATCAGGCGCTGGCGATCATCGCCGGGTGGCGCAACGGGAAGCTTTCGCAATGAACAATCGCATTGGCGAACTGCCCTCCGGCGAACCGGATTCAGAACAGGTTTGGCAGGACCCCGCCGATCGGCTGATGATCCGGTTGCGGACGAAGCTCGCGGGACTGGATGGGGATGAGGCACTGTCCCGACTGGAAACATACGGGCCCAATGACGCAGCCACCGTCAAGCGGACGCCGCTTTGGCTGCAGTTCCTCGCCCGATTCGGCAATCCGCTGATCATCATCCTGCTGATCGCCAGCGGAGTTTCCGCCGCCACCGGCGATATCGCCAGCTTCGTCATCATATTCTGCATCGTGATGCTCAGCATCATCTTCGATTTCGTTCAGGAGGTGCGGGCGCAGAATGCTGTCGAGGCGCTGCGTCAGTCGGTGGCTGTGCAGGCCACGGTGCGGCGCGAAGGGGCGGTTGTTTCAGTCCCGATTCACGAACTTGTTCCGGGCGACATTGTCGAGCTGATCGCCGGCGATCTGGTTCCCGCCGATTCCCGGCTGCTCGAAAGCCGGGACCTGTATGTCAACGAGGCACTGCTGACGGGCGAGCCCTATCCGGCCGAAAAACGTGTCGGCGAGTTGACGTCCGCGGCGAAAACGCAGGCCAGCGCCTCCAACTCGGTTTTTGCCGGCACCTCAGTCATCAGCGGCACCGCAACGATCCTGATCTGCCGGACCGGCAGCAGAACGGCGCTCGGCCATCTCGCCACCAGCCTGGCGGAGAAGCCGCCAGCCACCGCCTTCACCGTCGGCATCCGGCGCTTCGGCATCCTGATTATGCGCTTCACCGTGCTGATGGTTCTGTTCGTGCTGGTTGTGAACATCGCTTTCCATCGCCCGATGCTGGAGTCGCTGATGTTCGCCGTCGCACTTGCCGTAGGGCTGACGCCTGAGCTTCTGCCGATGATCGTTACCGTCACGCTGGCCCGTTCGGCGATGCAGATGGCCAGGCGGAAGGTGATCGTGAAGCGTCTGTCGGCGATCCACGACCTGGGCGCCATCGATGTGCTGTGCACCGACAAGACCGGCACGCTGACCGAAGCGGCGATCAAGCTGATGCGTGTCATCGACGGGCACGGTGCCGAAAGCGCGCACGCTTACCGCTACGCCTATGTCAATAGCCAGTTCGAAAGCGGGATGAAGAGCCCGCTGGACGATGCGATTATCGCTGCCCATCCGTTCGACATGTCGGCCTTCACGAAGATCGATGAAGTTCCTTTCGATTTCGAGCGGAGGCGCGTCTCGGTCCTGGTGCAGCATGGCGCCGACCGGCGCCTGATCGTCAAGGGCGCGCCAGAGGATCTGCTGCGGCTGTCAGGGCAATACCAGGACGCCAGCGGCGGGCAGAAGCCCCTGGATGCCGCCACGCGGGCGGCCTTTCAGGCCACCCTGAACGATCTTGGCGCGCAAGGATTTCGCGCGCTGGGGATCGCAAGTCATCTGGCGGACGCGGCCGCGGAAACCGCGGCGATTGCCGATGAGGCGGACCTGGTTTTTGCCGGCTTCGCAGTGTTCCTCGATCCGCCCAAAGCCAGTGCGGGTGCAACGATCCGGTCGATGGCGGAAGCGGGAATCGCCGTGAAGGTGTTGACCGGCGACAACGACCAGGTATCCCGCCACGTCTTTGGCGAAATCGGCGTGCCGGTGACGGGCGTGCTGACCGGCGAAGCCCTGGAGCATATGACGGAGGAGGCGCTGATCGGTCAGGTGCGCCGCGTCAACCTGTTCTGCCGGGTCAATCCGCAGCAGAAACACCGTATTCTGCTGGCCTTGAAGCGGCTGGGTCATGTCGTCGGATTCATGGGCGACGGCATCAATGACGCGCCCGCGCTGCATGCCGCCGATGTCGGGATTTCGGTTGACGGGGCGGCTGACGTCGCCCGTGCCGCTGCCGATTTGATCCTGCTGGAACACGATCTTTCGGTGGTGCGGGACGCGGTGACCGCCGGGCGCGCAACGGTGCAAAACGTATCGAAATATGTGCTGATGGGCGCCAGCTCGAATTTCGGCAATATGTTCAGCATGGCCGGCGCCACGCTGATTCTACCGTTCCTGCCGATGCTGCCGATCCAGATCCTGCTGAACAATTTGATTTACAACGTGTCGGAGATCGCGATCCCGTTCGATGGCGTCGACGCCGAGGCCATTGTCGGGCCGGTGAAATGGGACATCCGGCTTATCGAGCGCTTCATGCTGGTGTTCGGGCCGGTCAGCTCGATCTTCGATTTCATTACATTCTACGCCATGCTGGCGTTTTTCGGCGCGGGCGAGGCGTTGTTCCAGACCGGATGGTTCATCGAGTCGATGACGACGCAAACTCTGGTGGTCTTTTGCATCCGCACCCGGCGGCTGTTCTTCCGCAGCATGCCGTGCCGGTTCCTGGTGGCGATGAACCTCGGGGCCGTCGCCCTTGCGATCGGCCTTCCGCTGGTTCCCTGGGGACGGTGGTTCGGATTTGTGGCGCCGCCGCCGATGTTCTTCGTGTTCCTGGTTGCGGCGACCGTGACGTATCTGGGCCTTGTTGAAGTCGTGAAAGCGGTATTCTACCGCGTGATCGCGAGACGATAAGGCCGCAACAGCATCGCGCCGGAAAGGCCGGATGGCTGCGCGCGGCGGTGATGGGTGCGGATGATGGCATCCTGTCAACCGCGAGCCTGGTTCCGGGTGTTGCGGCGGCGCGTGGCACCCGCGAAAGCGTCCTGGTTGCGGAGATCGCCGGTCTCGTGCGGTGGTCCCGGGCACGGACAGCAGCCGGACGATGACATCCCGCCCCCGAACCGCTAGATTCACCCTGTCAACAACCGGCGGGAAAGACCCAGCCCCGATGCGCCATCCGCCCCGCCTCTGGATCATTCTGATCTTATCTCTGGCCGCGCTGGCCGACTGCAGGCGGCAGCCGCAGCTCATGCCAATCGCTCTCGCTGCCCCCGCCGGCATGCGCAGCATGGCGATGGCGGCCGCGCCCGATGCCGACAACCGCCGGATCGCGTTCTCCGAAAGCTTCGTGATCGAGCTTCCCGCCAGCGCCGTCGAGACGACCCAGCAGAAGACCCTCGAGCGCTGCCTCGCCGCCGGCTGCTCAGTGCTGAACACGCGGCTGGACCGCCTGCGCGACGGCTCGGTTGAAGGATCGATCTCGGTACGGATCGCGCCGGACAAGTATCAGGCGTTCGCCGATGCGGTGGTCGCGCCGCCCGCCCGGCTGGTCAGCCACGCCGAGACGGCGGAGGACAAGACGATCCCGCTGCTGGACATCGAGAAGCGCCTCGACGCGCAAATCGGGCTGCGCGATCGTCTTGCGCAGATGCTGAAGCAGGCCGGCACCAGCGTCGGCGACCTGGTTGCCGTCGAAAAGCAACTGGCCGACGTGCAGGGCACGATCGAGAGCGAAACCGCGCAGCGCGACTACCTGCGCACGATCACCGATACGGTGAAGGTGGATGTATCGTACAATGGACTGGTCCAGCAGGCCGGACCGGTGGACCTGTCGCCGATACGGATTGCGTTCGACCGGTTTGTGCAGACGTTAATCGAGTCGTTCGGCGACATGGTCGGGTGGGTCGCCTATGCGCTGCCATGGCTGCCGCTGGTGGCGCTGGGCGGGTGGGCTGCTTCTTGGATCGTCAGGCGGCTGAAGCGCTGATCCGCTGAATGATCCGGGCGGTCGATTCTAACGGCGGATAGCCGCCCTTCCGCGGAGAGAGTAGACTGCCTGTGTCCGAGAGTGCCGATGAGGATCGCACGCTGAGGGTGGCCCTGATGAAAGCTGATATCGCCAACAAGAAAGCCGATACGGACCTGAAGCAGGAGCAGCTTCGGTGGGAGCCTTGGAAGGCGCTGTCCGCTGCGTTCGGTGCCGGCTTGGCTGTCGCGTCGGGCCTGATTGCCGCGATTGCCCGGGTGCTGACCCATTTCGTCCAGAACAGCCACTGAACGACGTCAAGCGTTTGCCGATGCCGGAGCGGACTTCGCCTGCCCAAAGGCAGGCGACGCCGCTTACGCCGCCAGCGCGGTCACCTGACGCAGGCGCGGCATCACCCGTCCGCTCATGAGCTCCATCGAATGCAGCACCTTGCGGTTTTCCAGGCCGCCGATGCGGGTCCAGCAGAGCAGCTCGTCGAAACCGTACTCCACCCGCAGCCTGGTCAGCTTCTCCACGCAATGATCGACATCGCCGCAAACCATCAGCGGGCTGTTCGCCAGATCCTCGAAATTCAGCGTCTCCGCCGCGCTGCGTGTCCCGCTGTAGAGTTCGTAGCTCTTGATCGCGGCCTGCCCGGGCGGCGGGGCGACATATCTGGCGATCGTGCGGTAATACCACGTGCACGGCCCTGAGTAGTCGCGGCGCGCCCCATCCATCGTATCGCCGATATAGACCTTGAGCAGCAGCGCGACCTTGCCGCCGGCCGGATCGAGGCCGGCTTCCCGCCGCCCGGCGCGGTAATCGGCACAGCCGATTTTGGCACCCTCGGCGGACAGGCCAAAGGCGCCGGACATCAGGACGTTGAAGCCGTAGCGTCCGGCCAGCCGGAAGGTCTCCGGCGAGAGGCACGCCATATATATCGGCGGATGCGGCTGCTGCAGCGGCTTCGGGCGGACATACAGGTCCTCAACCTGATAGTGCTTGCCCTTGAAGGTGACGCGCTCCTCGGTCCAGCACCTGCGGACCAGGTTGATCGCCTCGTCGAAGATTTCGCGCGACTGCGCCTGCTTGTCGGCCAGTCCGAACCCCTTGTATTCGATCGGCTGGTAGCCGCGGCCGACGCCGAGATCGACCCGTCCGTCGGACATAAGATCCAGGAACGCGAAATCCTCCGCGACCCGGATCGGGTTATGGAACGGCAGCACGACCACGCCGGTGCCGAGGCGGATGCGCTTCGTCTTGGCCGCCACGGCGGCGAGCGAAAGCTGCGGCGAGGCGCAGTAGCCGTATTCGGAAAAATGGTGTTCGGCCGGCCAGACGGAATCGAAGCCGAGCGACTCGGCTTCATACATCAGTTCCATCTGTTCCTTGATCACCTCGTGCTCGGTCTTGCCGGCCGGGTTTTCGAACAAGTGCAGCATGCCGAGTTTCATGACGGCCTCCCTGGTCGTTTTTGTTGCCACCCTACTACCAATTGTCCATCCGTCCGGCCGCCGCGCCTTGATCTAAATCAAGTGTTACACTTCGCTTAACACGGCTGGCCGCTGCCGCCGGCATCCGGTTACCCTGGCCGCGTCGCGATGGAGGCCGGATTCCGGTCGCGCTCAAGACTTTCCCCGGGTCAAGACCCTCTTCTCCGGCCTAGAATACCGCCATGCCCGGATTCGGATTGCGACTCACCCCCCACGGCCACCTGATCGCCGATAGCCAGGACGACGCACCGGACATCGATGCCCGCGTTGCGGCCCGCCTGACCGAGGCTTTTCACCGCGGAACCGGAGGCGGGCTGGTGCGGCTGGGTGCCGGCGAAGTCGGGCAGGCGCTGCCGCCCGTGCTGGTCTGGTGGCGAGCCTTCGCTTCCCGGTATATCGGGTCGCTCTGCCTGCATGCCTCCGGCGCGGAGGATGATGGCACGGCGGCGTTGCCGGATGTGCCGGCGCCAACCGAGGCCGAGCGCGCCTCGCTGGTGCTGACCGCTCCGGTGATGGCGGGCATCGACTATCTGACCACGGACGTGCTGCTGGACTTGTGGGTGGAGATGGCGCGGGCCTTCGCCGCCTCCCTGGCCGGATCCGGCACGGGGTTACAGGGCTTCCTGACGTCGCTGAACCCGGCCTGGAATCTGGTCGGCCGGGTGCATTTCAACCTGGCGGAAAATCGCCGCGACGCCGAACAGCCGTTCGCCTTCATGGCAACCTACACGACCCGGCTCTCCGCCCAGGCCCGAGCCCAGCACGTTCCGCTCGGCCAGGCACTGCGCGAATACGCCGGTGAGTCGAGCCGGGACAGGCTGCTGTCGCTGCTGCTGCCAGTGCAGCGCGCGGCGGAGCATTGCGACTGGCTGCGGCCGATGGTCGACGCGGGGGAGATTTTTCATCCATTGCGCTGGGGTCCGGGAGAGGCGGCACGCTTCCTCCGCAGCCTTCCCGAACTGGAAAGCGCCGGTGTCATCGTCCGCATGCCGGCCGCCTGGCGCGCCAACCGGCCGCCGCGGCCGCAGGTCACCGGCACCATCGGCACAACTGCGCCCTCGGCCGTCGGCTTGGACGCGATGTTGGATTTCCGCATGGGCGTCTCGCTGGACGGCGAGCCGCTGACCGAGGCGGAGATCGCCAGCCTGCTCTCCGGCACCGAGGATCTGGTGCTGCTGCGCGGCCAATGGGTGGAGGTCGACCGGGCGCGCTTCGAACGCACCATGGAGCAGTTCCGCGCCGCCGAGGACCTCGCCGCGCGCGACGGCATGAGCTTCGCCGAGGCGATGCGGATGCTGGCGGGTGCCGCGGTCACCGGCGACGAACCGGCCGCGCGCGACGCCGACTGGTCGTCTGTCACGGCGGGACCCTGGCTGGAACAGACGCTGACCGCGCTACGCACCGCGGATGGCGATGGCGGCGATCCCGGCGCGGCGCTGCACGGGACGTTGCGGCCGTACCAGCGCGCCGGCACGCGGTGGCTGCATCTGCTGTCGGGCCTCGGCCTCGGCGCCTGCCTGGCCGACGACATGGGCCTCGGCAAGACCATCCAGGTGCTGTCGCTGCTGCTGGTGGACAAGGCGCGCAATCCCGGGCGGCCCGCCAGCCTGCTCGTGGCGCCGGCCTCGCTACTGGGCAACTGGGCCGCGGAGATCGAGAAATTCGCCCCCGGCCTGAAGGCGGCGATCGTGCATCCATCGGCGATGCCAGCCGATGCGATCAGGCAGTTCACGCCCGAGGGATACGATCTCGCCATCACCAGCTACGGCTCGCTGCTGCGCATCCCGACGTTTGCGGAGACGGTGTGGCGCTTCGTCATCCTGGACGAGGCGCAGGCGATCAAGAATCCGGCCGCCCGGCAGACCAGGGCGGCGAAGGCGTTGCGCGGTTCGGCGCGCATCGCGCTGACCGGGACGCCGGTCGAGAACAGCCTCGGCGACCTGTGGTCGATCTTCGATTTCATCAATCCCGGCCTGCTGGGCAATGCCAGGCAGTTCTCCCGCTACGCCAAGGGCCTGGCCGAGCGGACCGACAACCCCTACGGGCCGCTGCGGGAGCTGGTGCGGCCTTATATCCTGCGCCGCATGAAGACCGACCGATCGATCATCGCCGATCTGCCGGACAAGACGGAGATCAAGGCGTATTGCGGGCTGAGCCGGCGGCAGGCGGCGCTGTACGAGCAGGCGGTGCAGGACCTGGAAAAAAGCCTGGAGGACACCGAGGGCATCCAGCGCAAGGGCGTCGTCCTGGCGATGCTGATGCGGCTCAAGCAGATCTGCAATCACCCGTCGCAGTGGCTGAATGACGGTGACTGGGCGGAGGAGGACAGCGGCAAATGGGCCCGCCTGCGCGAGATCGCCGAGGTTGTCGCCGCACGGCAGGAGAAGATGCTGGTCTTCACCCAGTTCCGCGAAATGACCGCACCCCTGGCCAGCTTTCTGGGTGGCGTGTTCGGCCGCTCCGGCCTGGTGCTGCATGGCGAGACGGCGGTGAAGAACCGCAAGGCGCTGGTGCAGCGCTTCCAGGACGACGAGTCCGTGCCGTTCTTCGTGCTGTCGCTGAAGGCGGGCGGTTCCGGGCTGACGCTGACCGCGGCGTCGCATGTCGTGCACGTCGATCGCTGGTGGAACCCGGCGGTGGAGAATCAGGCAACCGACCGGGCGTTCCGCATCGGCCAGAAGAAGAACGTCGTGGTTCACAAGTTCATCTGCCGCGGCACGGTCGAGGAGAAAATCGACCGCTTGATCGAATCGAAGCGGGGGTTGTCAGATGAGCTGCTGGCGGGCGGCGGGGAGATCAACCTCACCGAAATGAGAAACGACGAGCTGTTGCGGCTGGTGGCCCTGGACCTCCATACCGCAATGAAGGAGTAAGGGGTATGTCGCGCTACTACGGGGGATGGGCGCCTTATGTGCCGGTGGCGGAACGCCGCCGCAAGGCGGCGCTGGCGATGCAGAAGCTGACGAAAAAGGGCACGGTTGTTTCTCCGGTCACGCTCGAAGGCAAGAAGATCGCCGCGACGTTCTGGGGCAAAGCGTGGTGCGACAACCTGGAAAGCTATCGCGACTACGACAACCGGCTGCCGCGCGGCCGCACCTATGTGCGCAACGGCTCGGTCGTCGATCTCCAGATCGGCCCGAACGAGGTGACGGCGATCGTCAGCGGATCGGAGCTCTACACGGTCAGGATCAGCGTTGGCGAAGTCGCCAAGGCGCACTGGAAGTCGATTTGCGCCGATTGCTCGGGCGGGATCGACTCGCTGGTGGAACTGCTGCAGGGGCGGCTTTCCAAGGGCGTGATGGAGCGGATCTGCCGCCAGGGCACCGGACTGTTCCCGAAACCGTCGGAAATCCGGTTCACCTGTAGTTGCCCGGACTCTGCATCGATGTGCAAGCACGTCGCGGCCACGCTGTATGGCGTCGGATCGCGGCTGGATGTGAAACCGGAATTGCTGTTTCTGTTGCGATCGGTCAGCGAAAAGGATCTGGTCGCCGATATCGGCACGGCTTTGCCGATGTCCAAGCAGGGGCCGGCTGCCGGCAAGGTGCTGGAAACCGGCGACATGGCGGCGTTGTTCGGACTGGATATGGGCGGCGAAGACGCGCCCGGTGCGCTGCCTCCGGACGCAGCGCAGGCGATTGCCCGGAGACCTGAGGGATCGGAGGAAGCTCCCGGCAAAGTGCCGGCCAGGAAAACCTCACGGACGGGTGGAGCGTCATCCAAACCGGCCGCCCGGGCGAAGCCGGCGGCCTCCGAAATCGTAGCGGCGCGGGAGGCCGCGGCGCTCGCCGCCCGGGTTGAAGCGGCTCGCTTAAGAATTCGCCAGGCGGCGGGACGGAAATCGAAGACGGCGACGGTAGCGGCGTCGAACAATCTCGCTGGAAAGACCGGGGCTGCAAACCCCATCGGCGCCGGGAAGCCCGCCACGCCTGCGAAAAAAGCCCGCAATCCGCCAGCTTCCGATCAAGAACCGGTTCAATGGTGGGTTGACGGGTGGAAGGAGCGAAGGGCTTAGGCTGCACGCGGCCGCGGAAACGGCCGGACGACCCGCCGTCGCATCGTCAGCCGTTCACCCGTAGACGAACGCCGCATCATCCAGGTCGATCGCCGGGAACTGGTCCTTCTCCGCCCAGTAATCCTGCGTATGCTGCCATTCCGGCTTGTCGCCGCGCTTCGGCAGCAGGTGCATGCCGCGCATCACATAGCCCGGGTTGAAGTTCTCCGGGTCGATCCAAGGCAATAGCGGCATGTCCTTGTCCTCCGGCCGCAGCGCCGTGACAACCCGGGAGTAGCCCCTGGCCTGCATGTGGTTCAGCAGCCGGCAGACGAAATCCGCAACCAGATCAGCCCGCAACGTCCAGCTCGCGCGGAAATACCCGAACACCCACGCCATGTTCGGCACGCCGGTGAACATCATGCCGCGATACGTTACCGTATCGGCAAACACCAGCGGTGCGCCGTCGATGCTGAACGCGATATCGCCGAGCACGCACAGGTTGAAGCCGGTGGCGGTGACGATGATGTCCGCCTCCAGCGCCTGGCCGGACTTCAGTTGGATGCCGGTTTCGGTGAACCGCTCGATTTCGTCCGTAACGACCGACGCCTTCCCCGACCTGATCCCCCTGAAGAGATCAGCATCCGGAACAAAGGCGATTCGCTGCCGCCACGGCCGGTACGTGGGCGTGAAATGCGTTTCCACGTCATAGTCTTCGTCGAGATTCGCCCGCACCATCGCCAGCAGTTCCTGCTTCACCACTTCCGGTTCGGTAAACGACCGTCTTGTGAACACGGCCTGATCGTGCAGGATCTTCCGTCGCACGATCTCATGGATCCAGGTCTCGTCGATCTGCAGCGCGCGCAGTTCCTCTGCCAGCGGGATCGCATTGCGACCTGTAATGAAGTACGTGGGTGAGCGTTGCAGCATCGTCACATGCGCGCAGTCGCCCGCGATGGCGGGAACCAAGGTAGCCGCGGTGGCGCCGGAGCCAATGACCACGATTTTCTTGCCGCTGACGTCCAAATCCTCCGGCCAGGTCTGCGGGTGAACGATCCGGCCCTTGAACGTTTCCATGCCGTCCCACTGCGGCGTGTAGCCCTTGGAATGCCGGTAGTAGCCCTGGCACATCCACAGGAAATTGGCTGTGAAGCGAGCCGCCTCGCCGGTGTCGGTCCGCGTCGCCTCGATGGTCCAGAGACTTTCCGTGCTCGACCAGCTCGCCGTGGCGATCGTGTGGCGATAGCGGATGTGCGGCGCGAGGCCGTTCTCCATGATGACCTCGCCCATGTAGGACAGGATTTCCGCGGCGGTGGCTATCGGCGCGGTGGTCCATGGCTTGAAGCGGTAGCCGAAGGTGTGCAGGTCGCTGTCGGATCGGATGCCCGGATAGCGGTGGGTCCACCACGTGCCGCCGAAATGATCCAGCGCTTCGAGCACGACAAAGGTCTTGCCGGGACACTGCTGCCTCAGGTGATAGGCCCCGCCGATGCCGGAGATGCCAGCGCCCACGATCAACACGTCGAAATGCTCCGCCGTTTGTGGTGCAGTGAACGGAAGCGTTGCCGTCTCGGACATGGTTTTCGGTCTTCTTCGCTGGGTGGCGGCTGAAAGCCGGGCGCGGGGTGCTGCGGAGGCTATACGACAAAGCCGGGCTACTCCCTAGTAGCAGCCGCCCCGCCGCGCCGAGAAAGTGAACAGCTGCAACGGCAAGCGGCTGCTTCCGATCGTCGCGCCGGTCAGCGGTTCGTTAACCTTTTCCCTCTATCACTTGTGATCCGACTTCAGCGCCACGGGGCCGGGCGGCCGATAGGAGCGATGGCGTCCATTCGGGCAATATGCTACATATGGCATGGCGAGAGCAGATGGTGACCGACAATGACCCGCAACCCAAGCCGGTGCGCTCGATCGGCTCGAGCAAGCAGGACCTCCGCGCCTTCACGGAAGACGTCCGCCTGCGCATCGGCGGCGCGCTATGGGAAGCTCAGATCGTCGGCAAGGCGCCCCGGGCAAAGCCGCTGCACGGTTTCGGCGGCGCCGGGGTGCTGGAGATCGTCGATGACGAGGACGGCGACACCTACCGGGCGGTCTACACCGTGCGCTTCCGCTACGCGGTCTATGTCCTGCACGCCTTCCAGAAGAAGTCGAAAAGCGGCATCGCCACGCCGCGTCACGAAATCGTGCTGATCGAGCAATGTCTTAAACGAGCCCAAGAGGATCACGATCTATGGCTGGACATGATGAAGACCGCATCGCGGTAACCCCCGGCTCCGGCAACGTCTTCGCTGACATCGGTGTTGCGCAACCGGAGGAGGAACTGGCGAAAGCCAAACTCGCCTCTCATATCCGTGCCGCAATTGCCCGCCGCAAACTGACACAGGCTCAAGCGGCGTCCCTGATCGGCCTCGATCAGCCGAAGGTTTCCGCCTTGATGAACGGCCGGCTCACCGGCTTCTCCAGCGACCGGCTGCTGCGCTGCATGGCGGCGCTTGGGCTGGATGTGGATATCGTGGTGCGCGGCGAATCGCCGGACCGCGCACGCGGGCGGGTGCGGGTTGTCGGAAACGTGGCGTAACGTTCACGCCACGATCAGGCCGATGACGTCATCCTCCAGCACCGCGCAGGTCAGCTTGCCGCCGATCCCCGCCCCGGTATCGAGGCCGATCCGGTTGTTTGCGACCCGCACCGATGGCTCGCAGGAGTGGCCGTGCACGATGATCGCCCCATGATCGCGATCGGAGGTCAGGAACGGCTGGCGGATACTGACCATATCCTCCGGGGTCTGTTCGGCCAGCGTAACGCCGGGCCGGATGCCGGCATGGACGAACAGATAATTGCCCTCCCGGTGACTCAGCACCAGGCCGCGCAACCATGCCACATGATCCGGCGGCAAGGCCGCTGCCCAGTCCTCGCGCGGCAGGCCGGGGTCGAGGCCCCAACTGGTCAGCGCCTGCTTCCCGCCAGACCATAGCCAGTCGGTCGCCGCCGCGCGGTCGCCGGACAGAGCGTCCAGCAGCATCCGTTCGTGATCGCCGACCAGGTTCACCTCCGGCACACCCCGGCCGGGCGCCAGAAGCGCAACGACACCGCTGCTGTCCGGGCCTTGATCGATATAGTCGCCCAGATGCACGACGACGGCGGACCTGGCCGGCCGCGCCGCGAGGTCGGCTTCGATCAGGCCGTGCAAAACCGCCAGCCTGTCTTGCTGGCCATGGATATCGCCGACAGCGTAAACGCGCCGACCGGGCGGAACCCAACCCGGCGCCCGGACGAAGCGGATCGCTTCGGACCCGGTCTCGCCGCGCGGCGCACCGAAGGTCGGGATCTCGGCTGCAACCAAAGCGGCCCGCAGGCCGAGGCTCCGGCGCCTCACCGGCGGTTTCCTCCCGGCGAAACCCTGCTAATCTGCGGCCACAAGAGCAATCGGAGGAAACCCTTGGCCAAAATCACCTTCCCCGTGGAAGCGAGCCACATCATGATGTTTGCACGCGCCATCGGCGACACCAACCCCGTCTATCACGACGCGGCGGCGGCCAAGGCTACCGAGGCTTGCGGCATCATCGCCCCGCCCACATTCCCTCAGGCGGTCGCGCAGTTCGACCCGGACTACCACCTGCGCCCGAAACCGGGGCAGAAATGGTTCGGCTCCGGCAAGACGCCGAGCGGCATCGAAGGCAAGCCTCCCTCCTCCGGATCGCTGCATGCGGAACATCATTACGAATACCACCGCCACCTGCGGCCGGGCGACGTGCTGACCGTCGAGACGCACCAAGGCGAGGTGTGGGAGAAGGACAGCAAGCGCGCCGGCAAGCTGACGTTTCGCGAGCGGATCACCGAATACCGCGACCAGTTCGGCGCGCTGGTGATCACCGTCCGCAGTGTCGGCGTCACCACCGAACGTCCCGTGGACCAGGGCTGAGGAGGAAACACGATCATGGCCCTGAAAGCGTCATCGCTGAAGGTTGGCGACACCCACAGCGAACGCGTCGTGGAAAACCTGACGCGCACCCAGATCGTTCAGTATGCCGGCGCATCGGGCGACTACAACCCGCTGCACCACGACGAGATCTACACCACTCAGGTCGCGGGTTACCCGAGCATTTTCGCGCACGGCATGCTGACCATGGGGCTGACGGGAAAAGTGGTGACGGACTTTGCCGGCGACGGCACGCTGACCCGGTTCGGGGTGCGGTTCACCAACCAGGTCTGGCCGGGGGACACGCTGGATGCGAAGGCGACAGTGCTCGCGGTTCGCGAGGAAAATGGCCAGCACTATGTCGATCTGGCGGTGTCCACGGTGAACCAGGACGGCAAGGAGGTCATGTCGGGCTCGGCGACTGCGCGGATCGATCCGTAGGCGGATGCATGAAATCACGAAGGCGTCCCGGCCGGACGGTTTGCATCTATCGGGATGTTCGTATCTATTTCAGCAACGACTGCCTCTCCCGCACCTGCCGCTGCAACAGCCCGAGCGCATCCTTGATCGTCTGGCGATATTCCAGCATCCACGCATGGTCCCGCCCATCAAGCGTCTCACGCAACGCCTCGGCAAGACCGATCAAACGCTGGTCGCAGGCCGCGAGCGCGAACAGAGTCTCCGCCTCCTGCCGGTAGCGCTGGGTCATGCGGTCGTTCTCCGGAACCGGCAGCGCCCGGATCGTGCCTTCCAGGGCGCCGACGGCGGCTGACAGATCCTCCAGGGCGCGGGCGCCCTCCACCGCCTCGGGCGGCGGCAGCGGATGCGCGCGGGATGGCGGCGGCAGGTGCGTCCGCCGGTAGGCATTCTGTTCAGCCTCCAGCATTGCGCGCGATTGGCCCAGCAGGAACCCGGCCTTCTCCCGGATCAGCAGATCATCCGCGCGAAGCTGGTTTTCCAGCCGGTAGAAATTGTAGCCCCAGCCATAGAACAGATTGATCGCAATCTGGTCCAGCTTGGGCGCGTCGTAGAAAACCGATCCCGACACCGTTCAGGCGCCCGGTTTGCCGCCGGCCACGTCAATCGGGAACGTGCCGATCGGCTGGCCGCCGATATTGAACGGCACCCCCGCGGCGGCGTTGGGCGCCGAGATCAGCCCGCGCTCCGCCATGCGCAGCGCCAGATAGTAGCGGACGGCTTCGATCGGGGTCAGGCCGATGGCCTGCAACGAGATCAGCTCCCGCATGCGCGGATCTTTCGGCAGCACCAGGATCTTCAGGTCGTTCAGCATGATGCCGTAGATCGCCAGGAAGCTGGACAGATGCTCCTTCACCACCTCCCGCAATTCGCCGATATGTTCGTTGATCGCTTCCAGCCGCGTCACCTGGATCACCTGGTTGATGGCCTGCTCGATGGCCGGCCCGGCATAGGCGGCGATCTCATTGGTGTCGATGACGACGCCGCTGAACGGCATGTGGGTGATCAGCTTCAGCGCCGCATCAGGCGAGTCGACATGGATGTAGTAGTCAACCTGATAGGAGACCTCGGCCATCTCGCTGCTGGTCGCGACTCCTTCGCTGCGCACCAGCAGCTTGGCTCGGTTGATGTAGATGACCTCATACTGCCAGGGCGAACTGCCGCCCCAGAAGCCCTGCACGAACGATCCGATAATCGGCTTGTCCGGAGTGACCAGCGTGTATTGCCCGGTTTCGTAGACCTGCAGCACTGCGCCGCGCGACTTGAGGATGCAGAAGTGATTGCTCTCGACGGTCAGCAGCGAACCGGACACGATGCTCTCGTCCGCCTGCTTCAGCGCGACGTTGGTCATGCCGAGCATGTCGGTCCCGTCGCGGTTCAACGCGGTAATGATCTGGCGGTTCAAAGCCATCGCGGTGTCCTTATGCCCGGGCGAACGTCCCAACCGACATTAACGCTCCAGGCGGGACGGCCGGAGAAAAATCATCCGTCACCTTTGCCAATACCCAACATTTTATCGCGGGACTGCAGGCCGTCCCGCTCCGCCGCCAGCAGCGCCTGCTTGCGCGGCACGCCCCAGCGATAGCCGGTCAAATCGCCGTCGCTGCCGATGATGCGGTGGCATGGCACTGCCAGCGACACCGGGTTGACCGCGCAGGACCGCGCCACCGCCCGGATCGCCTTCGGATTGCCCGCCATGGCCGCAAGCTCAGCATAGGTGCGGGTTTCGCCGGCCGGGATCGTGCACAGCGTGCGCCAGACCCTTTGCTGAAACGCCGTGCCGCGCAGGTCCAGCGGCAGGTTGAGCGCCTGTTTCGGTTCGCGCAGAAACGCCACCACCGCCCGCACCGTCTCAACCAGAGCAGGATCGTCCGTGGTGACGCCGGCGTGCGGAAACCGCCGCCGCAGATCGCCCATCAATGCCTCGTCCGGTTCGGCAAAGCCGATGAAGCACACACCCTTGTCCGTGGCGCCCACGAGCAGCCGTCCGAACGGGCAGTCGGCGAAGGCGGTGCGGATCAGCTCCCCCTGCCCGCCGCGGCGGACCGAACCGGGAGTCATGCCCAGCAGCGCGCCGGTCTTCTCGTACACCCGGCTTTCCGAGCCGAACCCGGCGCCGGCCACCGCATCCGCCACGCGTTCGCCATTGGACAACGCGGCATGCAGGCGGCGCGCCCGGACGCCCTCGGCATAGCTGCGCGGCGTCAGGCCGGTGTGGTCGCGGAACATCCGCAGGAAGTGGAATTTCGAGAACCCCGATCGCGTGGCCAGTACGTCCAGCGAGGGCAGGTCCTCGCTGGCCTCCATGAAGGCGCAGGCGTCGCGCACGACCTCCTGCGCCAGACGCGCCCGCTCGCCTTTCGGGTCGCAGCGCTTGCAGGCGCGGAAGCCGGCGGCCTCGGCCTCCGGCGGGGAGGGGAAGAATCGGACATTTTGGCGCAACGGGCGCGGCGAGGGGCAGGACGGGCGGCAATACACCCCCATCGTGGTCACCGCGTAGAGGAAATCGGCACTCGCCGCCCGGCCGAGAACCTGTTCCCACAGAATGTCGGTTTTGTTCATGCCGCGCAGTATCACGGTGCACGCAAGCCGTCGCCATCCGGCGATTGCGGTCAGTCATGCCGGGCGCCGGAATGCAGGCCGGCGGGGCAATCCCCGCGCCAGCAGCCGCGGCAGTTCGTTGCGGTGTTGCATCACCATGAATGCGGCAGAAGCAACAAAATTTATGCTTGACGCGCCGGTCACTCATGCTGCATTGCAGCAAGAGTCACAAAGCCGTGACAGACACGGCGCATTTCATTGAGCCGGATGATTTATCATGGGCACAACACGATTTTCTTTGACCGCCGCCGTTTCGCTCCTGATCTCGTTCAACGTCAACGTCAACGCCAACCCTCCGCCAGCGGATTCCAGCGACGCAGTGCGCATGAGGGATTACGCCGATCAGATCCGCGACATGAAGCAGCCGGGTGGCGAGGTATCGTGTTGCAGCGTGGCCGATTGCCGTCCGGTCGATAATTGGCGCGTGAACAAAGACGGCCACTACGAAGTCTTCATCCGCAAGCTGACCCCCGACGGGCATGGCTGGCCGAATGGACCGGATGCCTATGTCGAAGTGCCCGATGCGAAGGTGATCCACGGGTCGCAGGTTCCGGAGCCGGTTGCCTGCTGGACGCGGCACCCCGAGAACAAGGGCTTCTACTGCTTCACGCCGGGCAGCGGAACGTAGCAGGCCGCCCTTCTGCCGCCATCGGCGGTCCGCACCGCGCCGGGCCATGACGCAAGAAGCCAGCCGATCGGCGCAACGTCGCGGAGGGCGTCTCCCCGAACAACTGCCGGTAACGCACCGCGAACCGGCCCAACTCGCCGAAGCCGTACTCGTTGGCGACCTGCGTCACCGTCGTCGCGGCGCCACCCCGCTCCAGCGCCCGCCGCGCCAAATTCATCCGCCGCAGCAAGAGGTAGCGGTTCGGACTCATGCCCAGGTGGCCGAGGCAATACTGGCGCAGCGTGCGCCCTGCCACTCCCAGTTCCTCGCAGAGGTCAATCATGAACAGCGGACGCCCCAAATCCGCCTCCACCCGCGTCATGAACCGCTGCACCACGGCCACCGAGCGGCCGTCGAGCCGAACCGAGGCCCCGAAGTGCTGGTCCGCAACGAGACAGTCAACCATTGTCTGGACAAACGCATGGCGCAGCGCCGTGGCAACGTTCGCATGCAGCCCGCCCGGGGCCGCCGCCAGGGCGACGCCCCTTTCCTGCAGCGACCGCAGGCGCCCGATGGCGGCCGGGTCCGGGGTCACCAGGCGCGTCACCGACGGAGGCGGCATCTCGCGCCCGAGCAGCGCGTGAGCGGATGCCAGGAGCTGCGCCGTGCGCATCGTCGTGCTGCCCCAACGTGAATCCGCGCCGGCGCGGTGGTGGTGCTCCGCGCCGGCCGCCAGAACAAGCAGATCGCAGTGCCCGGCATCGACCCCATTGACGCGGATTTCAGGCTGATGCGGGTCGGAGAGCATGACGATGCTGGTCAGCTCCGGGTGGGCGCCCGCGGTCGCGACGTGCGGCAGGCTTTGCCGGCTGCGCTGCACCAGCACGTTGCCAAAATCCAGATGCGTCAGCTCGGCCCGGTAATCCCCCCGGGCCAGGATCATGACCTGCTGATCGGCGCCGCGCAGACGGCTTCGGTAATCGTGCGGGTCGGTCAAGATCAAGCAGTGGTGTCTGGCCATCGGCAGAATATTGCGACCCATTGCGAAGCGCCGGGTAACGGTTTCGCCAAAACTGCATAGCGGGAGAATTAATTCGGGGCAACAGTCCCGCCCGACGGCGGATTTCCGGATGGAGGACCCGAATGGTGAACGCACACGTGCGGGCGTTGGTGTGCTTTGGATTGGTTCTAACAACCGGGGCTGCGGCTCCTCCCGCCGCGGCCCAGCAGGAAACCGGCGCCCCCGGCTCCCCGGCCGCGACAACGACGATCGACGGCCGCTACCTGCCGCCGCCGCCGCAGCCCTTCACCGGCGATATCGGCCTGAACGCGGCCGAGTCGAAGCCGGCGTGGCCGGCCCGGGTGGTGCCGCCCAAGGGCGCGCCGAACATCCTGCTGATCATGACCGACGACGTCGGCTTCGCCGCGCCGAGCACCTTCGGCGGCGTGATCCCGACACCGTCGCTCGACCGCATCGCCAATGACGGCCTGCGCTACACCAATTTCCACTCGACCGCGCTGTGCTCGTCGACGCGGGCGGCACTGATCACCGGGCGCAACCACCACTCGGTCGGGTTCGGCGTGATCTCCGAGCAGTCAACCGGCTTCCCCGGCTATAACAGCATCATCCCGAACGACAGTGCCACCATCGGCCGCATCCTGCTGGAGAACGGCTACCGCACGTCCTGGTTCGGCAAGGACCACAACACGCCGACATACCAGGCGAGCCAGGCGGGTCCGTTCGATCAATGGCCCACCGGCATGGGCTTCGAGTATTTCTACGGTTTCGTCGGCGGCGACACCAGCCAGTGGCAACCGAACCTGTTCCGCAATACCACCGCGATCTATCCCTATGTCGGGAACCCGCAGTGGAATTTGACGACCGCCATGGCGGACGATGCGATCCGCTGGATGAACCAGTTGAACGACATCAACCCCACAATGCCGTTCCTGGTGTATTACGTGCCCGGCGGTACCCACGCGCCGCACCATCCGACGCCGGAGTGGATCAAGAAGATCAGCGACATGCATCTGTTCGACAACGGGTGGAACGCCCTGCGCGACCGGATATTCGACAACCAGAAGAAGCTCGGGGTGATTCCGGCCGGCACCAGGCTGACGCCCTGGCCGCATGACCTGCTGAAGAACTGGGACGAACTGAGCGACACCGAGAAGAAGCTGTTTGTCCGCCAGGCCGAAATCTACGCCGCCTACCTCGCCTACACCGACCACGAGATCGGCCGCGTGATACAGGCGGTGCAGGACATGGGCAAACTGGACAACACGCTGATCATCTATATCAGCGGCGACAACGGCGCCTCCGCCGAGGGGACGCTGAATGGCACGCCTGATGAGACGCTGATGTTCAACGGCGTCACCCTGACCGCTGAACAGCAGATGCCGTGGTTCGATGCGTGGGGCACCGACCGGACCTATCCGCACATGGCGGTGCCGTGGGCCTGGGCGTTCGATACGCCGTTCAAGTGGACCAAGCAGATCCCGTCGTTCTTCGGCGGCGTCCGCCAGGGCGCGGCGATCTCCTGGCCCGGGCACATCACCGACAAGGGCGGCATCCGCTGGCAGTTCCACCACGTCAACGACATCGTGCCGACACTGCTGGAGGTGACGGGGATTCCCGCGCCGGTGATGGTAGACGGTGTGGCGCAGAAGCCGATGGACGGCGTCAGCATGGCCTACACCTTCGACAAGGCGAATGCCGATGCACCGACGCACCACAAGATCCAGTATTTCGAGATGTTCGGCGTCCAGGGGCTGTATGACGACGGCTGGATGTTGAGCGCCGTGCCGACCCGGCCGCCGTGGGACATCGGCTGGGGCAAGATCAACCTGGACCCCGCCAGTTCCTTCAGGTTTGAGCTGTACGACCTCCGTCATGACTGGAGCCAGGACGAGGACGTTGCGGCGAAGAACCCGAGAAAGGTCCAGGAAATGAAAGACCTGATGTTCGCGCAGTTCGCGAAGTACCAAGTACTCCCGCTGGATGCCTCGGTCGTCACCCGCCTCGCGGCGCCGCGGCCGTCGCTGGCCGCGGGCAGGAAGGTGTTCACCTACTCGGGCGAACCGGTCACCGGGATTCCAAACGGGGCTGCGCCGAACGTGCTGGGGACCTCCTACACCATCACGGCGGATATCGACGTTCCGCAGGGCGGCGGCGAAGGCGTTATCGTCACCGATGGCGGGCGCTTCGGCGGCTACGGCCTCTACCTGCTGAAGGGCAAGCCGGTGTTCGATTGGAATCTGATTGGCCTGAAGCAGGTGCGTTGGGAAGGTCCCGACGTTCTCGCGCCGGGCAAGCATACGCTGGAGTACGACTTCAAGTATGATGGCCTCGGATTCGCGACGCTGGCGTTCGCCTCGCCGAGCGGGCTGGGCCGTCCGGGCACGGGCACCTTCAAGGTGGATGGGAAGGTCGTTTCCACCCAAACGCTGGAACAGACGATCCCGATCCTGCTGCCGATCGACGAGACGTTCGATGTCGGCTCGGATACCGGCACGCCGATCAATGACCGGGACTATCAGGTGCCGTTCAGGTTCACCGGCAAGATCGACAAGCTAACCATCGCGCTGGATCCGCCGGTGCTGACGGATGCCGACAAGCAGAAGCTGATGGAAGCCTACAAGGCGGCGCAGGACGCCGACTGATCGGCAGTCCCGCCGATCAGCGTAGACTAAGTATCACGGCCGAGCCTCGCCCGGTCGTGGTAGAAGCGAAGAGTGCAAGGGCCGATTCGGGCAGGACGCCGTCCTTCGCCGGTGTCACCCGGGGAATCGGCATGAGCCACGTTGACCAGTCATGACGCGGTGAGGGTGAAATGATGAAGGTGCCCAAGATGCGAAACAGAATGTCCGGTCCGTTTGCCGGCGTCCGAACATTCACCGCGGTCTGCGCTGTCGCGGCGCTGGCCGCGGCCCCGGTCGCGCGCGCGCAGGACGCAACGCCGGCCAAACCGCCTGCGGCCAAGGCCCAAAAGCCCGCGCCCGTCAAGTTGGTGCTGGAACCGCGCGCAATGGAGCTGCTCAAAGCCGCCAGCGAGCGGCTGGCCGCGGCCAAATCCCTGAGCTTCACCGCCGTCGTCAGCTACGAGTATCCCAGCCAGCTCGGGCCGCCCATCCTGTATACCGTGCGATACGACGTCGCGATGCAGCGGCCGGACAAGCTGCGGGTGATCATCCCCGGCGACGGACCGGCCTCCGAGTTCTACTACGACGGCAAGACCATGACGGCCTTTGCCCCGGCCGAAAACCTGGTCGCCGTCGCCGACGCGCCGCCGACGATCGAGGGCGCGCTGAAAGCCGCGTTCCAGAAAGCCGACATCTACTATCCGTTCACCGACCTGCTTGTGGCCGATCCATATGCCGCCCTGACGGAGGGGGCGATCCTGGCGTTCTATATCGGGCCGTCGGGCACGGTCGGGGGCGTCAAGACCGAAATGGTCGCCTGGGCCAACCGCGACGTCTTCCTGCAAATCTGGATCGGCGCCGAGGACAAGCTGCCGCGCCGGGTGCGGGCGATCTACCGCGATGACCCGACGAACTTGCGCCACCAACTGGACCTGTCGGACTGGCAGATCGACGGCGTGATCCCGGCGGAGGCGTTCGCCTCGGAGAAGGCCAAGAGCGCCAATCCCATGAAGTTCGACCGGCCCGGGAACGGCGCAGGTCCGCGTGGCCTAAAGCCGCTGGGGAACGTGAAACCTCCCAAGGCCGCGGCAACAGGGAAGTCACCGTCATGAGGAAGCCTGTCATGAAACCGATTGCCGCGCTGGCGGCGGCCCTTTTGGTCAGCACGCTCTGGAACGACCCGGCCGGCGCGTGGGCCTCCGCCAACCGCTGGGGCGGCAGCACCAGCCATAGCTGGGGCGAAACCAGCCACACCAACGCGTATGGCGGCAGCACCAGCCATGCGTATGGCGAGGGCACCGAGCATACCAACGCGTATGGTGGCAGCACTGCCCACGCCTGGGGCGGCGGGACCGAGCACACCAACGCCTATGGCGGCAGCACCTACGGCGCTTACGGCCAGGGTGCGACGCACAACTACGCCTATGGCGGCAGCAGCTACCACCCGCCCGGCTATTACGGCGGGTATTCCGCCTATCATCCACCGGTGGCGGTGCCGTATTACTCGGGGTCGGGTTGCTACGGCTGCGCGGCGGCGGCGGGCGCTGTTGCGGGCGTGGCTGTCGGTGCCGCTGCGGGTGCGGCCGTGGCGAGCGCGGCCGCGGCGCCGGCTTATGCGACGCTGCCGGGCGGTTGCGTCTACCGCGTCTTTGCTCACGCTTATGAATGCGGGGGCTATTGGCTTGCGCCGTCCTACGGCGCGAACGGGGTTTATTACAGCCCGGTGCCGCCGCCGTGATAATCGGCTGAAGGTCTATCGTCGCGCTGCCTTGGGATCGGCACCAAACCGGTTATGATGCCATACGGGCACGGACGCCGAAGCCGGCTTATGGCGGCTTCGGCGCAGTGTCGTACCTGAATGATCCCGCCGTTGCGCGGGCAGTAACCGGTATCCCGGACTGCAACACAAGGAAGTACCGATATGCGATCATTCGTGCTGATCACGCTTGCCGCCGCCTGCTCGGCCCTGTTCGCCGGAAGCGCACTGGCGCAGGACTATGCGCTTGTCGACCGTCTGGCGGACAAGGTCGTGCAGAAATATACATACGCGTCCTGCCAGGATTTGGCGGACGAACGCAGGCACCGGCCAACCGGCGACCGCGCTGAGATGGAAGAGCACGCCATTCGCGTGATGCGAAATAACCCGCAAATGCGCCGCGAGTTCATCGAACGCGTTGCCGCGCCGATCGCAAACAGGCTGTTCGAGTGCGGCTTCATCCCGTGATACCCGATGCCGGCGGCGACGAGCCGGTCAAGCTCGCATTTGGCCAGCTTGTCCCTGCCATCCACGTATTACGGGGCTGGTTGCGGCTCAGTCGTGGATGGCCGGAACAAATCCGGCGATGACACCAGCGATCAGACACTACTTTGAAAAATCGGACGCCTTGTAAGTCCGGTACCACGTTGCATCATCAGCCGCCGCGACCGCGTCTGCCAGCGCCAACACCGGTTGCCCGTTCTCGTCCAATTGCACCAGCTTGCCGTTGTGCCAGACCACAGCGAACGGCGTATTGCCCAGGATATTATCGCCCAGGAACACCGATAGCGCGTTTTTCCCGCTATCGATCCCGCCGCCGATGTAGTTGACCTTGCCATTCGCGCCGGCGATGTCGTTGACCCAGCCGCGGTAGCGGATCGACGTCGCCCCGCTGATCCCATGCCCCTGCACGGCAAGCTCCTCCAGCGCGGCATTGCCTTGCAGCGTCTGCTCCAGCGCCAGATACGAGCCGGTCAGTAGCAGCGCTTGCGAAGGAATGTTGAGTGTGGCGGCATCGATCGCAATAGCGCCAGCCATCGCGTCGATCTGCCGCTGCACGTCGGAACGGTCGATCTGCTGCTGCGCGGCGGACAGCTTGGTCAGGCCGGTGGCCTCGAACACCGCCTCGGCGTTGCCCTCCAGCCGCTGGATCGCGGTCAGCGAACCCCCGTTGCCGAGCAGCATCGCCGCGTAATAGCCCTGCCACTCGGCGGCGAGGTTCGTGGTGGTCTGGAACGTGCCGTTGGCGTCGGCGGTCCAGGTGTGGCCGTTCACCGTCATGCTGTTGGCGATCTGCACGCCGCTCAGGGTGACGACCTTGCCCGCCGCCGGCACGATCGCGCTGATCGGCGCGGCAGAGGCGGAGGCGGCGTGCGGGATCAGCACCACCGGTCCGGTCGAAGTGTCGGACTGGCTGAAATCGGCCGCGACGAACACCTGGCGGTACATCGTCGTGTTCAACGCGGTCGCCGCCTGGATGACCGTCTCGGCGACAGTGCCGTTCTGGTTCAATTGCTGCCAGGCGCCGTTCTCATAGACCGTGGCGAACGGCAGGTCGGAGACGATGTCGCTGAACACATAGGGCAGCACCAGTTTGCCGTTGTCCGCGCCGCCGCCGGCGAAATAGGTGTTCCAGTCCGCGCCGTTGATGAAGTCGGCCAGCGCGCCGCGGTATTGTACGGAGGGCGGGTCCGTGACCCCGGTGCCTTGCAGCGCCAGTTCTTCCAGCGAAGCGTTGCCGCGCAGCGTGGTGCCGAGTTGCAGGTAGCTTGCTTCCGTCAACGGGGCGGACAGGCTGATGCCGTAGGATGACAGGTCGATCTGCATCGCCCCGGCGATCGCGTCGATCTCCCGTTGCACGTCCTCGCGGTAGGCCTCCTCCTTCGCCGCGCCTTGCCACATGCCGTTGATATTGGTGTTCTCGAACACTGCCTCGGCATTGCCCTCAATTCGCTGCGTCGCGGTGAGCGTGTCGCCGTTGCCGGCGAGCATGATCTGGTAGTCGGTGCGCCATTCCATTTCCAGGTTGGCGGTGGTCTGGAACTCACCGTTCGCGTCGGCGACCCAGGTATGGCCGTTGACGGTGATCGTCGCCGCAATGGTCTGGCCGTACAATGTTGTAATCGTGGACGGACCGGCGGGCGCGGCGGGAGCCGGCTGCGCCCCTGGAGTCATGAAGTTGGCGGCGGTCAGGATGGCGCCGAACAGTGTCTGGTTTAGCTCGCCGACGGCCGCGCCCAATGTGCTTTCGGCATTCCCGTTCTGATTGAGCTGCTCGATCTCGCCGTTCTGCAGCACCGCGGCGAACGGCAGATGGGTCATCATATCGTCGTCGAAAAAATTGGCGATGGCGCGCTCCCCGTCATTCGCCCCGGGCCCGACATACAGCGTTTGGCCGTCGATGTACTGGAAATCGTTGGTGAAGCCGTTGTATTCCGTCTGCCCGGCGACCCAGGGATTGTTCAGGCCGTGACCCTGAAGCGCCAGTTCCTCCAGCGCGGCGTTGTCCTGTAGGGCGTGCTCGACCGCCAGGTAGTTTTGGACCGTCAGCGGCGCGCTGCCGAGGCCGAGCGACGTCATCGTGGCAACCACGGCATCGATTTCGCGCTGCACGTCCTGCCGATCGATCGCCTGCTGGCCCTCGCCCACTTGGCTGAGCGCGGTGTTGAGGAAGACGGCTTCGGCCTGCGCTTCCCAGCGCTGGGTCAAGCTCAGCGAACCGCCTGCGAGCGCCGTCTGGTAGGCGTTGTACCAGTTCAACGTCAGGTCGGTTGTCGTCTCGTAGCGGCCGGCCGAGTCGGCAACCCAGGTGTCGCCGTTCACCGTCAACGTTGTCGGGATGACGTCACCGTAAAGCGACAGCATCTGGCCGGTTCCCGCTGCCGGCGCGGCCGGCGGCGTGGCGGTGGCTGCCGCCGGCGTCACGAAAACCTCCGGTCCGACCGTGCTCGCCGTCTTGCTGAAGTCCCCGGCGACGTAGACGCGGCGGAACATCGCGTCGTTGATGTCGGAGACGGCCGTGGCGAGCGTGTCCTCGTTATCGGCGTTCTGATTGAGCTGTTCCAGCGTGCCGTTCTCCGGCACGACCGGGAACGGCAAGTGAGACATGATGATGTCATCGAAGAAGTCGGTGACGGCTTTTTCGCCATTATCGCCGCCGCCTCCGACATAATATGTGGAGTTGTCGCTGTTGTTCTGAAAGTCACCGGTATAGCCGCAGTATTTTGACTGCGGCGAGTCGTTCAGCCCGTGCCCCTGGATCGCCAGTTCTTCCAGCGCCGGGCTCGACTGGATGAGGGAGGCGATATTCAGGTAATCCTGGTCAGTCAGCAGCGCACCGCCGAGGCCAAGCTGCTGCATCGCAGCCGCCATGGCATCGAATTCGCGCTGCGCGTCCTCACGGAATGATTGCTGGTCCGCCGTGCCATATTTCTTCAGGTTGCTCAGGCTGGTGTTCTCGAATACCGCCTCGGCATTGCCTTCCAGCCGCTGGATGGCGGTCAGCGACGCACCGTTGCCCGCCAGCATCTGCTGGTAATAGCCCTGCCACTCTGTCTCAAGGTTGGTCGTCGTATGGAACCGCCCGTCCGTGCCGATGGTCCAGACATGCGCGCCGGCCGTCATCGTGCTGGCGATCGTGTTGCCGAACAGCGTGGTGACGGTGCCGGCCGCGTTTACCGCGGTCGGGTTGCCGGGCAGGTTGAAGTTGGCCGCGGTCAGGGTCTGGCCGAACATGAACTGGTTCATGCCGTCAACCGAGACCTGCGCGGCATCCTCGGCATCGCCGTTTTGGTTCAGTTGCTCCAGTTCGCCATTCTCCGCGACTGTCGGGAACGGGAGATGCGTCAGAATGTCGTCGTCAAGGAAATCGGTGATCGCCCGCTCGCCGCTGTCGAGGCCGGGACCCACATAAAGAGTCTTGTCATCCACCGTAGTCTGGAAGTCGGTGGTATAGCCGTTGTAGCGCGGATTGGAGGGGTCGTTCAGCCCGTGCCCCTGTATCGCCAGCTCCTCCAGCGCCGCATTGTCCTGCAGCCCATGCTCCAGCGCGAGGTAATTGGCCAGGGTCAGCGGCGCGGTGTCGCTGATCCCGAGCGCCGCCATGGTGGCGGCGATGGCATCCAGTTCCCGCTGCACGTCCTCGCGGTCCAGGTTGAGCTGGATCGGGTTGGTCACCGCCAGGCTGGCGAGCCCGGTGTTTTCGAACACCGCCTCGGCGTTGCCCTCCAGCCGCTGGATGCCGGTCAACGAGGAGCCGTTTCCGGCCAGCATCTGCTTATAGTAGCCCTGCCATTCGGCGGCGAGGTTGGTTGTGGTCTGATACAGGCCGTGGCTGTCGGCCACCCAGGTGTGGCCGTTGACGGTCAGGGTGGTAGAGACGACCATGCCGGTCAGCGAATACATCTGCGTGGTCGGCAGCGTGCCCGACGGCGCGGGCGGCGGCGCTGCCGGCGTGCTGCCGGCGGTGCCGGCGGTAGTGGAGAAATCCGCCGCCGTGTAGACACGGCCGCAGCCAGCCTGGTCGAACGCGCCGACGGAAGCGGATAAGCTGTCTTCCGCGTCGCCGTTCTGGTTGAGCTGTTCGAGATGGCCGTTCTGCGCGACTGTCGGAAACGGCAGGTGGGACAGCACAACGTCGTCCATGAATGTGGCCAGCGCGTTCTGGTTGTTGTCCAAACCGCCGCCTACGTACAGGGTCGAACCGTCGACGTTGTGCTGAAAGTCATTGGTGTAACCGTTATATTTCGCCACGCTGGGATCGTTCAGCCCGTGTCCCTGGAGGGCCAGCTCTTCCAGGACCGGATCGGACTGCAGGGTCTGCCCGACCTCCAGGTACTCCACCGTGGTCAGCGGCGCCGTGGCGGACAGGCCGAGATCCTGCATCGCGGCTGCGACCGCGTCGAATTCCCGCTGCACGTCCTCGCGGTCCCGCACCTGGTTGGCGGTGCTCTGGCCGTTGAGTTTGGTGTTCAGGAAGACCGCCTGCGCGTTGCCCTCCAGCCGTTGCACGAACGACAGCGTGTCGGCGTTGCCCGCCAGCATGGTTTCGTAATAACCCTGCCACTCGGCGTTCAGGTCCGTCGCCGTGTGAAACAGCCCATTTTGATCGGCCGTCCAGCTATGCAGGGTGTTTGTGATGGTGCCGGGGATGGTGCCGCCGAAGAAAGTGGTCTCAGTTGCAGGCACGGGGAGGCTGGAGAGCGTATTGGCCATCGGAAGGCTCCACCTTGTCGATTGACATTGTGGATAGCACATAATTCCGGCTTTTTAATAAGTAAACTGCCGATATATTACTATCGGCTTCCGTATGCGTCCGAACGCTACGAAACCTGGCGGCCCCGGTTGACGCTCATGCCTGACCCGGAGCGGCGCAACTGATGCTGCGCACGTGCTGAAGTGGAAGCCCCGGCGAGCGGGGTTGCCATGAGTTGGCGGCAACGCCAGTCCGCGTCAATGGTGACCCGTCGATCCCCTCGCCATCGTCATGGCCTGGCTTGTACGGGGCACCCTTGCCAGCCCGTGCCGGGACAGGCGGCCTGGAGAGCCGGCCATGACGATAGAAGGGCTTACACCGGTGCCCCCGCACCGCTTCAGGCGGTCGCTGCTCCGCCTGGCGCGGCCGCCTCGCGTTGCCGCCCGGGCACCGGCTTTACCGTTTCGCTCATCAGCCGCGCCTGCTCTTCGGCCAGGCGGCCGGAGAACCCGGCCGAACCGGGACGACCCAGCATGTAGCCCTGGACGAAGCCGCAGCCCAGCGTCTTCAGCAGCGCCAGATGCCGCGCCGTCGCCACGCCGTCCGCCGCCACCTCCAATCCCAGGCTGGCCGCCATGGCGATGATCGCCTGCACGATCGCTTCAGCGCCGCTGCCGGCGTTATCAATGTCGCAGATGAAGCTCTGGTCGATCTTGATCTTGTCGAACCGGAACCGCCGCAGGTTGCCGAGGCTGCAATAGCCGGCGCCGAACTCATCCACGGCGATGCGGATGCCCAGGGCCTTCAGGCCGGAGAGCACTTGCAGCGAGTCCTCCGCATCTTCCATCAGCGTGGACTCGGTGATTTCCAGTTCCAGCCGGTGCGGCGGCAGTCCGGTGTCGCGCAGGACCGCAGCGACAACATCGACGATGCCCGGCAGCAGGAACTGCGCCGGCGAAAGGTTCACCGCGAGTGTCGCCGGATGCGGCAGCGCCACCGCCTCGGCGCACGCCGTGGCCAAAATCCACCGGCCGATGGGCATGATCAGACCGCAGGCTTCCGCGACGGCGAAGAACTCGGCCGAGGAAATCGTGCCCCGTTCCGGATGATCCCACCGCGGCAACGCCTCGAAGCCGATTATCTCCATGGTCTCGGTTCTGAAGAACGGCTGATAGACGATGGCCAGGGTTCCGTCGCGCAATGCGTTGCGCAGGTCCCGCTCCAGCGACCGCTTGTCGCGCAGCGCCGCATCCGTGGCGGGATCGACGTAGCGCCAGGTGCCGCGTCCGTCCCGCTGGGCGCGGCCGAGCGCCAGCGCGGCGCTGTCGATCATCGCGGCGGCGGTGGTGCCGTCGTCCGGATACAGCGCCACCCCGACGCTGGCGGTCAGGTTTATCGGCTGCCCGCACGGCTCGAACGGCAGCGCCAGTTCCGCGACGACCCGTTCCGCCATCACCGCAGCGTCGGAGGGCTTTTCAGCCAGCGGCTGGAGGATGGCGAACGCGTCCGGCCCGAGCCGCGCGACCGTGTCGGTGTTGCGCACGCAATCGCGCAGCCGCCTTGCCGCCAGGACGATGATCTGATCCGCCGTCTGGTCGCCGAACACCTCGCGGACGATCTCGAACCGGTCCAACTGGATCGACAGCACGGCGACACCGACGGTGGCGCGGTCCGACAGCGCCAGCACTTTCTGCAACTGGTTTTCGAACAGTTCGCGGTTGCCCAGGCCGGTCAGCGGATCGAACTGTGCCAGCCGCCGGATCTTATGCTGCGCCGCCGTCTCGGCGGAGAGGTCGCGCACGGCCAGCACGTGGCTGCCGGGATCCGGACCGTCGCGCCACAGCACCTCAACCGCCCGGGAGCCGCCGTCGGCCTGGATCAGATCATACTCGCCCGGCGGGTCGTTCACACTCAGCGAGAGGCCGCGGATCAGCGTGGTGACCTTGCGGCCCACCAGCGCACCGGCATGCATCTCCACCATGGCGCATAGTGCCGGGTTGACGTCGCGGATGCGTCCGTCCTGCTCGAGAATGATCCCCTCGAGCCCGGCCCGCGCCAGAGTGCGGAGCCGCAGCGACTCCTCAGAGCGGCGGCCGATAAGGTATCGGGCCGGGAACAGGCCGGCCAACAGCCCGGCGAGGCAGGCCAGGCCGGCCAGTCCGAAATCATGAACCCGGACGACACATCCGGCAGCTTCCAGCATGACAATCCCCATCGCAGACCGGGGGATTATCGGGCGGAAGAGTTAGCAGACGGTTAACGCCGCCCTATTTTTTTTCGGTTCTAGCGGACCGAAGTGATCGCGTTCCTGTTCTGCGCCCAGGCTTCCGCGGTCGAGCCGGGGTCTATCGGCCGCGACTTGCCGTAGCTGATGGTCTCGATCCGGACGCGGTTGATGCCATGCGCGACCAGATAATCCCGATCCGTATTGGCGCGGCGCTGGCCGAGCGCGAGGTTGTACTCCTCGGTTCCGCGTTCGTCGCAGTTGCCGGCCACCCAGACATTGACCTGCGGGTATTGCTGCAGCCAGGAGGATTGCCGATCGAGCGTTGCGGTCGCCTGGGGGGTCAGGCTGCTGCGGTCGGTGTCGAAGAAGATGCGGTCGCCGGCGGACTGCACCAGGTCCTCCTGCGTACCGGGGGCGGCATGGCCCGCACCGCCCGCACTGCCCGCGCCGCCGGCTTCTGAACCCGTGCCGCTTGTGGTGCTGCCCGATCCGGCGGCGTTCTTCGAGCTGTCGGATGATGAGCAGCCGGCGAGCAACGCCGCGCCCAGCAGGCAGGCAAGGATCCAATGTTTCATGGAAGGAATCTCCGGTCCGGATGGGGGGAATCGCGGCATTATAGTGAGGCGGTCCCGAGTCGCGGGCTTTCTATCCCTCATCGGCGGCGAGCGGAACCGATTTGGCCCCTGCCGGCGCGATGGCGCGGCGGATCGAAGCGGCCATGCCGGCCGGATCGATATCGCCACCGGGCTGGTGCCAGCGCAGGGCGAGTTCCCAGTCGCCGGCCTCCATCGCGCGGTAGAACGCGGGGAGATCGCGGAACGAAACCTCACCCGGCACCGCGGGGCTGACATGCAGCCGCGGTTCCAGCGCGAAGATCGGCCGGATCGCCGCCACAATCTCCTCCAGCCGATCGGCTGGTGCGGCCTCCTCCAGCCGATCGGCTGGTGCGGCGGGGGGCAGCACGGCGGCGAGGATGTCGAGCAGCAGGCCGCCCATCGTTGCGGCCGATTGATTCGCGATCGCATTCAGGCTGTCCTCGATGGCGGCCACGCGCTGCGTCAGCTCCGCGGCGACGTCCCTCGCCTGGCCCGCGGCGCCGGCGCTGCCGGCGCGGCACCCCGCCAGGAAGCCTTCGGTCCAGCCTTCCATACGCGGATCGGGCAGGTCTCCGGGCGGCGAAGGCGGGTCCTCGGCCACAGCGGCGGGCCGGGGGGCATGATCGTTGAAGTCCTCGAACCAGGGCGGGCGGGCCATGCGGGCGTTTCCGGCGGGAAGTTTCGAGTGTACCACCGGATCGTTAAAGAATGGTTAATGCCGGCCGCGGTGCGTCAGGCCGCGCCGCGTTAACCCGATCTTAAGCCTTGATATAGCAAGAAAGCGGGGAGGGCGCCGTGCGGCGCGGCAGGAGACGGAGATTATGGCGGCGTGGCGCCTGACGGCAGGGAACATACGCTCCATCTCCCCGGGCGAGCCGTGGTGCCGCCTGCCGCAAGTCCGGCCGCGGCGGCGGGACGGATCAGGATCAAAGCGACCCCGAAGATCCGCAACGTCTATTATTGCGATTTCCCGGAGGCTGCCCTGCCGCCGGAATTCTCCAAGCGGCGGCCGGTCATCGTGGTTTCCTACAGGAACAGCCTGACCGCGCCGATCCTGGTGGTGCCGCAGACAACGCAGGCGCAGCCGCACAACGGGTGGGAGGTCAAGCTGGCGCGCAACCCGACACCGGCGGAGAGCTGCGAGGTTTGGGCGGTGTGCAATCATCTGTACACAGTATCGTGCACCCGGCTGACAGCCACGCATGGCGAGGTACCAAAGACTGACGCTGAATGAATTCCGTCCTGTTCATCAGTTGATATTGAAATGGCTGCCGGCCGCGGGGGTGATCGGTGATAATTCTTGACGGCTGGTGGGGAATGCCAGATCTACCCTCGGGAAGACCGCCGTTCCGCAAGGAGCATCAGTTCACGGCCCCGTCCGGGTCACCGTCGCCAAAGGGCCCTACGGGGTCCTTTGGCATTTCAGGGCAATTCCCCGCGGATCCACGTCACGCCGGTTTCCCCATCTCGCCGGCCCCTCGGCGGCTTGTGATCGCGCGCGCGAGCGGATTGGCGGTGATGCCGTGGGCGATGACGCTCAACAGCACGGTGAACGCGACGACCGGCATCAGCGTGGTGTTTCCCGGCAGGCCTGCGTCGAACACCATGATCGCAAAGACGATACTGGCGAGGCCACGGGGTCCGAACCAACCGATGAACAGCCGCTCCCCGTTGCTCATCGGTGTGCCGAGAAGGCACAGGAAAACCGGCAGCATACGGATCAGCGACAGGCTCAACACGCCATACAGCACGACCGGCAGGGTCAGCTTCCCGAACAACTGCCCAACAACGAACGTCCCGAACAGCATCCATGTCAGCAGCGCCAGGGTCTCGCCGGTGTTTTCCGCCCCGCGCAGCACCGCGTGCTTGTCCTGCGCCACCAGCCGCCCGAAGATCAGTCCCCCGACGAAGCAGGCAATGAACCCGCTGCCGCCCAGTTCCTGCGCCACCGCGAAACAGGCGCCAGCCAGCGCCACCGCAGGGACCTCCGACCAGCCGGGGCTCACCCAATCCCTCGCCTTCGAAAAGCGCAGCAGCAGCGCCGCCAAAAGGGGCAGGACCGCTCCGACGGCAACGCCGATGCCGATCGCCTCGGCGACGACGCGGGCGACGTGGGAGGCTGTATCGCCCTCGATCTGCGTGCCGATGGCGAGGCCGAGCAGGATCACGACGATCGGCACGCAGATGCCGTCGTTCAGCCCGCTCTCCACGTTCAGCGACTCGCGGGTCGCGGCGGGCACCGCCGGGTTGGTCACCACCGGCTTGCCGAGCGCCGCATCCGTCGGCGCCAGCATCGTGGCGAGTAACGCGACTTCCAGCACGCCCAGGTCGGGGAAGATCAGCCACGCCACGGCGAAGCCCAGCAGGATCGACAGCGGCAGGCCAATCAGCAGCAGGCGCTGCGGCATCCCCACATTCCGCCGCACCACCAACAGATCGGCGTTCGCGGCATCGGTGAACAACACCATCGCCAGGGTGGCCTCGGCGAGCAGGCGCAGTCCCTCGGCGGCGACTTCCAGATGCACCGCGTTCAGTCCGAACGGCCCGAGCACAAGGCCGGCCGCGGTGAACACGATGGGACCGCTGATCCAGGACCGCTCCACCCGGCCGGCGATGGCGCTATAGAGCAGGAGGAAAATGGCGAGAACCGCCGCGTTCCGGTACATGGCGTCGCGTCCCCTTGGGTGCGTGGCGCATGATAGGCGGTGGGGACGCCGGGCGCCAGCGGCCGACTTCGCATCGAAAGCGGCCAGGTTTGCGCCATCACAACCCACGTGCATCCGCCTGCCCCTCGCTCGGAGGGCGACTTGCTGCTCCGGCCGGATCGACGGGATGGCGATTGCGCTCGGGCGCGGGCGTTCCCTCCCGGCGTCGGAGATATCGCCCTTGCAGGCCCCGTCCAAAAGCCGCCAATGCGCGAAGATGGGTTAAGCGTAGCAACAATCACGGCTCGCGATCTCCCTCGCCGCGTGCAACGCGGTATCCAGGGTCAGCGTGCGGCGCTGCCGGAATGCCGCATCGGATGCCGGGAAATCGCTCCGGAAATGACCACCCCGGCTTTCGCATCGGCGCAAAGCCGCGACGGCAATCAGCAGCGCGACGAGCGCCGGGTCCGCCGCAGGATCGCCCGATCCAACCAGAGGCAACAGGGATGCAATCGAAGCCGCCAGGCCGTCGTATGTGCGCACCACGCCGGCTGCCCGCGACAGGATTGGCCGGATTGATGCCGGATCGGCGGGCGCGGGAAGCGTCATGGCGACCTCGCGCCAATCCCCTCCGGCCGGTGCCGCCGCGACACTGGCTGCCGCCGATACCGCGCAGACAACCGCCTCAAGAAGCGAGTTGCTGGCGAGCCGATTGGCGCCGTGCAGCCCGGTGCCGGCAACTTCGCCGCACGCCCAGAGGCCGGGTAGCGTGCTGCGCCCATCCCGATCCACGGAGATGCCCCCCATGTGGTAATGAGCGGCCGGGCGTATCGGGATCGGTTGTCGTGCGGGATCGATGCCGGCCATAGCACAAGCTGCCGCGATGGCCGGGAAGTGCCCCGCGAAGTTGCAGCCGAGTGAGGCACGGGCATCGAGGTACACGCGATGACCGTCCGCCAGATGCCGCCACACGGCGCGGGCAACGATATCGCGCGCAGCAAGCTCGCCGCCCGGCACGCCCGCCATAAACCGCACCCCGGTCTCGTCGATCAACGTCGCTCCCTCGCCACGAACCGCCTCGCTGACCAACCCGAGAGGATGACCTCCGGTATCGAGTGCGGTCGGATGGAACTGAACAAACTCCATGTCCACCAGGGCGGCTCCGGCCCGAGCCGCTAACGCAAGGCCCTGGCCGAACGATCCGCTCGGGTTGGTGGTGTCGAGAAACAAACCGCCCACGCCGCCCGTCGCCAGCACGACACGGCTGGTCGGCAGCAGCACGCGATCGGTTGAGGATCCCGCGAGCACGCCGCTGACCACGCCGCCGGTGACCACCAGGCGACGCGCCTCGAAGCCTGACAGCACGCGGATCGATGGCGTCTTCCGAACCGCGGCAACGAGCGCACGCATGATTTCCTTGCCTGTACCGTCGCCACCCGCGTGGACAATGCGGCGGCGGCTGTGCGCAGCCTCCAACCCCAACTGCATCGCCCCTGCGGAATCGCAGTCGAAGCGTGCGCCGTATCGCAGCAGAATCTCGATGGCCGCCGGGCCGGCCGCGGTGATCCGTGCGGCCACGTCCACATCGCACAGCCCGTCGCCCGCGGCGAGCGTGTCCGCGAGATGCAGCGCCGGATCATCGTCAGACCCGATGGCAGCGGCAATGCCGCCTTGCGCCCAGGCGCTCGACGCCTCGGTCTGCAAAGGGGCCTTGGCGAGAACCACGGCCGGCATCGGCGCCAGGCGCAGCGCCGTCATCAACCCTGCGATGCCACCGCCGACGATCACCGGCGCCCGGTCGATATTACGCACGTCTACCGTCATGGAGCGTCCGTCCTGTCCGATCGTCCCGCAAGCGGGGACTCAATATACTCTGATTGAGTATAACCGACCATATGCTGGGACTGAGCATAAGGGTTGTCAACCGGCGATGCCGGGCCGGGCAAATGCGATTGCCGGCGGTTGCGGCCGCCGGTCATTCTATAGCAGGACGAAGATTCCACTTTCTGCCCGTACGCTCTCGCCGAAGGCGCGGCCGTTCGGCTCCGTGGCCGCGGCGCCGGCGGGGCATTGCTCATGCGGCTGACCTACCGCTTATCGTCCCGGACGATAGGTCCTGGCTGGGTCGGTCAGACCGCCCGGCGGAGCGATCCCAAGCTCGGGCGATCTCAACCAAATTCCAGCCGGAGCCCGATCAGCTCCACGTTGGCCGCCAATGAAGCCTCGCAGCCATGTCCGCCGCACCAGCGTCATCGCTGAAACAGACGCAGCCGCTCGACGAACAACGGAAGCCGTTGGTTTGCGACGGCATCGATGAACGCGTGCTCGCTTGGCGCGCTCTTGCAGAGCTTCCGGCGGGCGGCCGCTTGACATACTAAACGGGACAGGGCTTCGAGACCGCTTCATCATTGAAAGCCACGAAACGATCGCCAGCGCTTACGACATCGCCGGGCAGATTGCGATACTGCAACACCGACTGAAAACCCTTGATCGGGAACGGTCGGACATCAGCTCGCGACTGAGCCTGCTTGAGCAGGCCAGGGCGGCCGGAGAGGTCGTGAAGCCCGATCGAACCGCGGTAATCGTTACGATGACCTCGTCTTCCTACGCAAAGATCGCGCTGTTCCGGAGCCTGTTCCGTGGGCGGGCGGACGTCCTGCCGCGCCGTTGGGAAAACCATAAAACCGGGCAGGCCGGCTATGCACCGATGTGCCGCAACGAATGGGTCCGGGACGTTTGCGGAAAGCCGCGGGTCAAGTGCGGAGCGTGTCCCAACCAGGCTTTTATCCCGGTCGAGGACACCCTGTTCCTGACCATGCCGATTTCTGGCACGGCATCCTCGCGCAGTATGCCGGCCGGTTGCACCGCCTGTACGCCACAAAGCGCGATGTCGTGGTTTTCGACTACGTCGATGAGAACGAACCGATACTTGCGAAGATGGCGACCAGGCGCGAGGCGGGCTATCGCAGCCTCGGATATCGGACCGTGCCCAACTCGGACGTTGGTTCGGATCGGTTTCACGGCGGACCATGGCAACGACCTTAATGCCCGGTCTCCCGGCCGTTCCCGGTCGGTGCAACGATCCAGCCGGGAGATGTCCGCCCCGCGTCCAACTACTGCACGGGCTTTTCCGCACCAGCGAAAAACCGATCTCGGGGCCGGTGGCGAACTGCTGCGTGCCACGCCCGACCACCCGGATGCGTCCGTGCTCGAGGCCTGCGCCGCCGGCGACCCGGTTCGTGCCGGGTGGCCGCGCTGATGCCAGGCACGGCGCCGATCGCCGACACTCACTCGCGCGCCGACGCGTTCGATGCAGTTTGGGCGACGGGCAAACCAGCGTTGTATGGGTTGATCGACGTGCGCCCAGCCGCACCGCTCGGCCACGTGATGCGGGCCGCGGCGTTTCTTGTCCACGATGCTGGAGAGATGCTCCGGCGCGCCCGCGCGGTGCAAATGATCGAGAACCGCCTTCTCGCCGCCATCCTCATCGACCTTGCCGCGCGCGGTTGATCGCGGCAGCCTCAGATTGCTCGACCGAAAGTCTAACCGCGGCACAAAGCCATCGCACGCTCGGCTGGTTGCGCCCTGGTTCCACGAGATGAGCGAGACGGCGCGGAACCAGTCGGCGCTGACGCCCATAACCCCAAATCATTAAGAGCATCTGGAGCGGGCGAAGGGATTCGAACCCTCGACCCCAACCTTGGCAAGGTTGTGCTCTACCCCTGAGCTACGCCCGCGCTCCGATCAGGCCGCGGGTTCTAGGCGGGTTCGCCGCCCAATGCAAGCGCCTAAATCCCGCCGCCGTCGCCGCATCCGGCGCCCCGGCCAAGGGTCCCATCCAGGCCGAGGGAGACAAACCATGCGCCGGATGACCCTGGCCGTCTCGCTGCGAGCGCGGAACCGAACCAAGTGCGTCGCATCCTGGTGCCATTCGCTCGCCGCTATGGACTTCACCGCCATCGGCTACGACCGCCACATCGGCTGCGCACCGGAGGCCGGCAAATTCCACCCCGGCTTCCGCGGCGAACGGGATGCCTGGCTGGCGCGAGAGCATCCGGTGCTGATCCAGGCCGGGATGACCAGCCGCGGACGCGCTTCGCCGCACAGACGGAGGAGACCTTTTCCCGCCAGGTTGTCCCCGAATTGCAACGCCGGGGGCTGTTCCATAGGGACGCCTCCGGGGCTACGGTGCGGGGGAACCTTGGCCTCAACCATCCGCCGGTGGGGGCCTCGCGATAACCCAGGGAGACGATCATGAAGCTGTTTTACGCGCCCGGCGCCTGCTCCATCGGCATCCACATCCTGCTCGAGGAGATCGGCCAACCCTACGAATCCGAGCGGGTGAACCTGATGCAGGGCGAGCAATACAAGCCGCCCTTCACCGCGTTGAACCCGAAGTCGAAGGTGCCCACCCTGGTGCGCGACGACGGGTCGGTTTTGACGGAATATCCGGCGATCGCGTATTGGCTGGCGCGGACGAACCCCTCGGCGGCGCTGCTGCCGGAGGATGTCGATCAGCAGACCCGGGTGCTGGAGCTGACCGATTACACCGTGTCGACGATCCACATGCAGGGCTTCGCCCGCCAGTTCCGCCCCGCCAACTTCACGCCGAGCGCGGCGGATGAGGAAACCGTGAAGGCGCGCGGCAAGGAGATCGCCGAAAAGGGATTTGCGATCCTCGACAAGGCGCTGGCGGGGAAGGACTACGCGGTGGGGGCGTTCTCCTTTGCCGATACCGCGATCTTCTATGTGTCGTTTTGGACGAAGCGCGTCGGGATCGTGCTGCCTCCGGCGGTCGCGGCGCATTTCGGGCGGATGACCGCCCGCCCCTCGGTGCAGCGCGTGCTGCAGCAGGAAGGCCTGGCCTGAGCCGATGAGCAACCCCCCTTTGACCGTGCATCCCGTCGCGTTCTGGTTCCTGCGCCATGGCGAGACCGACTGGAACGCTCAGGATTTCGCGCAGGGGAGCGTCGATGTGCCGCTGAACCAGACCGGGCTGGCGCAGGCCCGTTCGGCTGGGCTGCTGCTGCGGGAGCGGGGCATCCGCAGCCTGATCAGTTCGCCGCTGTCGCGGGCAAAGGCGACGGCGGATATCGTGGCAGCTCAGTTGGGGCTGCCGGTGCAGGTGGATGACGCGCTGCGGGAGGTGGCGTTCGGCGTGCAGGAGGGCAAGCCTATGACTGCGTGGTTCTCCGCGTGGGTGGAGGGACAGTTCACGCCGGACGGGGGAGAGAGTTTCGCCGCGCTGACGCAGCGGGCGGTGGGGGTGATCAACCGGTGCATCCAGCGGCCTCCGGTGGTGCTGGTGGTGGGGCATGGCGGGGTGTTCCGGGCGCTGCGCGGGGCGATGGGGCACGCGCCGAATGTGCGGACGCGGAACGGGGTGCCGGTGTGGTGCGAGCCTCCGGCGGCCGCGGGGAAGGCTTGGGGGATTACGTATGTGGATTGAGGGGAGGCGTCTAAACCGGTCCGCCGCACCCGTCGCGCGATCCTGCATGGATGTCGGCGCCGGCCGGATCATGAGCCTCGTGTGCCCAAGCGGCAAGCAGCCCGTCGAAAAGCCGTTCATTTGCCTCCGCGACGTGAGGTGACTTTTGGGAAAGCAGGAACTCGAATAGGCGACGCTGGCCAGGCGACGCCAGGGTGATGGCCCCCGATTTGTGGTCCTCAAACCTGGACCAAGACAGCCGAGAGCCCGGCAGCAAACGGGCCACAGCTTCGATGAGCGACAAGGCCATCGACATCCCTCAAAATCCGCACGGCCCGGGCTTTGATGCTAGTTCAGAAAGATTGCAATGCCACATTGAAGATGTCAGCCCCGCTTGTTGTCCTTGTTGTCAAAGTTGACATCCCGACCACACCCACCCATCCTCCCCCCAGAGCCACCCATGGACCAAATCCCCACCCAACCCCCCGGCATCGACAGCGAAGCCTACCGCCCCGACGCCCGCGCCCGCGCCCTGCTGCGCGGAGTCCAGATCGCCGAAGCCGATCTCCGCGCCTCAGGCGGCGCCTTCGACCTGCAACAGGTGCGCACCCTCCTCCGCGGCGTCTCCCGCCAGCGCATCGCCAAACAGACCCGGGACGGCGGCCTCCTGGCGGTCCCCGGCCCGAGCAACCGGCGCTACTACCCAACCGTGCAGTTCCAGCCCGACGGCTCCGTGGTGCCGGGCCTCAAAGCTGTCACCGAGGCCCTGGCGACCCGCAACCCCTGGGCCATACTGAACTTCCTCGTCCAACCGGATGACCGCCTCAACGGCCGCACCCCAATCGATCGGCTGAAGGCCGGCGCGATCGGTGAAGTCGTGGATGCAGCACGGAGCCTGCATCAGCAAGGCACGTGAGGCGCCCCGCCCGGGAGCCTCCGCCGCAACCACCGCCGGACCTCGCCACCCGTGACCTGCACCTCATTCACCTCGCGGAAAACGACGTGCTGAATCGCTTCTTTCACCGCCGGCTTCGATCCCGTGTTTTTCGATCAGGGCCAAGGCGGGCGCCTCAACGCCCCGGACGGCAGCTACGGCGTCCTGTATGCCGCGAAAACCGAGGCCGGCGCCGTCGCCGAAACCTTCCTGCGAATCCCCGGCCGCACGCTGATCCCGGCCGATCGGCTGGCCCAAAGAGGATATGTGCGGCTGAGGGTGCTGCGGCCGCTCACACTGATCAAGTTCAGCGGCCCCGGCCTCGCCCGGCTCGGCGCAACCGCCGAGATGGTGCATGGCGGCAAGCCGTACGATACCGCCCAAGCGTGGTCCAAAGCGCTGAGAGCGCACCCGGCAGGCGTCAACGGGATTGCGTATACAGCACGGCACGACGATGAGGCGGTGTGTTACGCGCTGTTCGACGGCGAACCAGCAAAATTCATCGGGAAACCAATCTCGATCGGGACTGGTTCTGGCGGGTAGCCGAACCTTACGGCGTCGGCCTTGCACCGGACTGACCGTCCGATGGGCCGCCAACAGCCGCAATACCCGAACCGCCCCGATCACACCATCTGCGGCTCGCCGATAGCCTCCCGCATCCGCGCGACCAGCCCCGTGCTGCCCGCCGCCAGCAGTCCGACATCGCTGCCGATGGCGACAAACGTGAACCCCATCTCGAAATACCGCCGCGCATCCGCCTCCACCGGCGCGAGGATCCCCGCCGGCTTCCCCGCCGCCCGGATCCGCGCGCAGGCATCCGTGATCGCCGCCTGCACATCCGCATGCGCCGCGTCCCCGAGGTGCCCGAGATCGGCCGCCAGATCGCTCGGACCGATGAACACGCCGTCGATCCCGTCCACCGCGGCGATCGGCTCCAGCCGCCCCAGCGCGGCGCGGGTCTCAAGCTGCACCAGCACGCAGATCTCCTGTTCGGCGGCGTGCAGATACCCCGGCACCCGGCCGAACCGGTTGGCCCGGTGCGACACGGAAACGCCCCGCACCCCCTTCGGCGGATACCGCGTCGCCGCCACCGCGGCGCGAGCCTCGTCCTCCGACTGCACCATCGGCACCAGCAGGCTGCGGGCGCCGATATCCAGCAGCCGCTTCATCAGCACCGCGTCGTTCCACGCCACCCGCACCACCGGCTCGGCCGTCCCCGTGGCGAGCGCCTGCAACTGCGACAGCACATCCAGCGGGTCGCTCGGCGCGTGCTCGGTATCGACGACGATCCAGTCGTAGCCGGCATAGCTCAGCACCTCGGCGACGACGTTGCTGGCGAGGCTGCTCCACAGGCCGATCTGGCGGCGATGGTCGCGCAGGGCGGCTTTCAGGCGGTTCGGCGGCATGACGGTTTGCGGCAGGACGGGGGAAACGGACATGAACGGCAAGCCTCCTCAGCGTTTGTTGCGGACGGCACGGCGTGGCATCCTTGCGACACGCAGTAGGCCGGCGATCGATGTGTGTCTAAGCTAATGGGCGGATCGATCGATACCGGATGTGGATGGATGTTCGAACTCAGCCAGTTGCGCTGCTTCGTCGCGGTCGCCGAGGAACTGCATTTCGGCCGCGCCGCCAGCCGGCTGAACATGACGCAGCCGCCGCTCAGCCGCCAGGTGCAAATCCTCGAGCACGCGCTCGACATCAAACTGCTCGAACGCACCAGCCGATCGGCGCGGCTGACGGCGGGGGGACGGGCGTTTCTGCCGGAGGCGCGGCGGATCATCGCGCTCGCCGAGGGCGCCGGTCTCGCCGCCAGGCGGGTCGCCCGCGGCGAAGCCGGGTCCATCGGCCTCGGCTGCACCGCGGCGGCAAGCTACGGGTTGCTGCCGCGTCTGGTGGCCTTCGCCTCCGCGACCATGCCGGGGATCGACCTTGTGCTGAAGGAAATGGTGACGGCGGAGCAGATTGAGGCGCTGGCGTCGGGCGGGCTGGACCTCGGGCTGGTGCGGCATCCGTTCGACCGCCGCCAGGTGGAGGATGTGTGCCTGCTGCGCGAACCGTTGCTGCTGGCGGTGCCGGAAGGGCACTCCTTGGCCGATGGAGAGGAACCGTCGATCGCCGATTTGCACGGGCAGAAGATGGTGATGTGGTCGCCGGTGGAGGCTCGTTACTTCTACGATCTGGTCACCGGGCTTTGCGCCGCGGCGGGGGTGATGCCGGCCTATGTGCAACACATCACCCAGACCCACACGATCCTGGCCCTGGTGGGCGCCGGGCTGGGCCTGGCGCTGGTGCCCGAAGCGGCCCGGGCGCTGCACTTCGACGGAGTTGTTCTGAGAACGATCCTGTCTGCTCCGCGCCGGGCGGTGGCGGAGCTGCATCTGGTCTGGCGGCGCGACAACACCAACCCCGCGCTGCCGGCGTTCCGGGATGCGATCGTCCGGCAGTTCACTCCCGACAGGAAACAACCGGCTGATCGCGCATGACCCGGGCACGCATGGCGCACAGTCATCACGGCCCAAGACGCATCGAGAACGCTCCGTTCCAGGTCAGGTCACCGGCCCCGGGTTGAACAGGGTCAGAGCGTTGCGCAGGCCCCAATGATCCGACCACGTCTTCCTGCGCCCGCTGGCGACATCCAGGATCAGATGGAACAGCTCCCAGCCGACGTCCTGGATCGTTGCCCTTCCGGTGGCGATGCCGCCAGCGCTGATATCGATCAGGTCGTGCCACCGCTCGCTCAGCGCATCGCGCGTCGCCATCTTGATCACCGGCGCCGCCGCCAGTCCGTACGGGGTGCCGCGGCCCGTGGTGAACACCTGCAGCGTCATCCCCGACGCCAGCTGCAGCGTGCCGCAAATGAAGTCGCTGGCAGGCGTGGCGGCGAAAATCAGCCCCTTGCGGTCAACCCGCTCCCCCGGAGACAGCACGCCGGCAATTGGGCTGGTGCCCGACTTGGCAACCGACCCCAGCGCCTTCTCGACAATATTCGCCAGCCCGCCCCGCTTGTTCCCCGGCGTGGTATTGGCGCTGCGATCCGCCGCCCCCTCCCGGAGATATTCGTCGTACCACGCCATCTCCCGTATCAGCGCCCGCCCGACATCCTCGGTCGCGGCGCGCGGCGTCAGCAGATGGATCGCATCGCGGACTTCCGTTACTTCCGAGAACATAACCGTCGCCCCGGCCCGCACCAACAGATCGGCTGCGAAACCAACGGCCGGGTTGGCGGTGACGCCGGAGAACGCATCGCTGCCGCCGCATTGCGTGCCCACCACCAGATCGGCGGCCGGACAGGTCGTGCGCGTGCGCCGGTTCAGCTCGGCCAGCCGCTTGTCCGCCATCTCCAGGATCGAGGCGATCATGTCCCCGAACCCGTGGTGGCTCTCATCCTGCAGCCGCACGATATCAGGCGTATTGCCCGCGGCCGGCGCCGGGCGGCCGTCGGCCAGCAGCCATTCCGGCATCAGCTTCTCGCAGCCGAGGCTGACCACCATCGGTTCGCCACCGAAATTCGGATTGCGCGTGATATTGCGCAACGTCCGTATCGGCACTGCCGCGCCCGGAGCGGTGATCGCGACGCCGCAGCCATAGGTGTGGCTCAGCGCCACCACGTCATCGACATTGGGATAGCGCGGCAGCAGCTCCTGGCGGATGCGCTGCACGGCGAAATCCACCACCCCGGCGACGCATTGCACGCTGGTGCTGATGCCCAGCAGGTTCTTCGTGCCAACCGTTCCGTCGGCGTTGCGGTAGCCCTCGAAGGTGAAGCCCTCCAGAGGCGCCTGCGGCGGCGGCACCCGCGTCGCCAGCGGAAGGTTCTCCAGCGAGGGCGCGCCCGGCATGCGCACCAGCGATTCCTCGACCCAACTGCCCCGCGGTATCAGCCGCGCCGCGGTGCCGATGACCTCGCCGTAGCGAATGATCGGATCACCCTCCGCGATGTCGGTCAGGTTGACCTTGTGGCCCTGCGGCACGTGGTCCCGCAAGGTCAGTCCGTTTTCGAACCCGGTGCCCTTCGGCAGGCCGCCGGCATTGACCACGATCGCAACGTTATCGCTCTGGTTGACCCGAATGTAGCGCGGCGTATCGGCCATTGTTCTCTCTCCCAACAGAATTCAACGCACGAGGCAGGGACGTTTGGCGTCGAACGCCCACCCCGGTATCAGCGACTGCATCGCTGCCGCATCATCGCGCGCGCCGAGGCCGTGCCGCTGATACAGCGCATGCGCGCGGTCCAGAGCGTCCGGGTCCACCTCGATGCCAAGCCCCGGACGCTGCGGCACCGCCACGCGGCCGCCCTTGATCTGCAACGGTTCGCGCGTCAGCGCCTGGCCGTCCTGCCAGATCCAATGCGTATCGATCGCCGTGATCCTCCCCGGCGCCGCCGCGGCGACATGGGTGAACATCGCCAGCGAGATATCGAAATGATTATTCGAATGCGACCCCCAGGTCAGGCCCCACTCATGGCACATCTGCGCGACCCGCACCGACCCCTGCATGGTCCAGAAATGCGGGTCCGCCAGCGGAATGTCGATGGACTGAAGCTGGATCGCATGCCGCATCTGCCGCCAATCGGTGGCGATCATGTTCGTCGCCGTCGGCAGGCCGGTGGCGCGGCGGAACTCCGCCATGATCTCGCGGCCAGAGAACCCCGCCTCGGCGCCGCACGGATCCTCAGCATAGGCGAGAACGTCGCCACGCCCCTTGCATAGCCGCACCGCCTCATTCAAAGACCACGCACCGTTCGGGTCGAGCGTGAGGCGCGCCGCCGGGAAGCGCTGCTTCAGCGCCTCGATCGCCTCGATCTCCCTCTCCCCGGGCAGCACGCCGCCTTTCAGCTTGAAATCTTCGAAGCCATAGCGGGCCTGTGCCGCCTCGGCCAGCCGCACGACCGCGGCGGAAGTCATCGCTTCGTCGCGCCGCAGCCGCAACCAGTCGCCGGAGGTTTCGGTCTCCGCGAGATAGGGAAGACCGGTCTTCGCCCGATCCCCGACGTAGAACAGATACCCCAGCACCGGAACGAACTCGCGCTGCTGCCCGTCGCCGAGCAAAGCCGCAACCGGCACGTTGAGATACTGACCCAGCAGATCCAGCAACGCCGCCTCGATCGCGGTGACGGCGTGAATCGTCGTGCGCAGATCGAACGTCTGCAAACCGCGGCCGCCCGCGTCGCGATCGGCGAACCGCTGCCGCACCGCATTGAGCATGGTCTTGTAAGCGCCAATCGGATGGCCGACGACCAGCGGCGATGACTCTTCGAGAGTTCGGCGGATCGTCTCGCCGCCGGGCACTTCACCCAACCCGGTGCGCCCGGCGTTGTCCGTCAGCAGCACGATGTTCCTCGTGAAAAAAGGACCGTGCGCCCCGCTGAGGTTCAGCAGCATGCTGTCGTGGCCGGCAACGGGCACCACGCGCATCGATCGGACGACCGGGGTAGCTTTGATCTGATCAGCCATGGGCTGTTTCCTCCATTATAATACCATTCGCCGCCGGCTGATCCATGTTCGCCAGGCCGCCGCCGGCGAGGTAATCGACATCGGCGCGGTCCGCCATCGGATGGTCTGTCGGGCCGTAAACCAGCCCCCGGCCGGGCGACCGTCAGGATAATGCTCAGACCGCGCATGACGCCGAACACACGGGGGCAGCCGAACGAAGAGGTGATCGGGCCCATCAGCAGTGCAAATATCACCGTGGCGAAGTATTCCGCCGAGTTGAAAATCGCCCGCGCCGGGCCGAACGCCGAACAGATGGCGCCCATCCGGGCCGGGTTCAGGTCGAGATCCTTGCTGATGACAGGACCGGCAATCGAGATGGCCGCCCTTTCCGGGTAGCTGGCAGGGGTGGCCACGAACAGCAACGCGACGGTCAGCCAATGGATGTTCGTCTTCCGGCCGGTTGCCGGGCGGATGGGAATGGCAGCCGATACAGTGCCGTCTGGCATCGTTTTCCTCCGTGCCGCTTTCGATCCGGGACATCTGCTTCATTGACGATCGTATCTGAGGCGCGATCTCGCGTATGTGCAGTCGCTGTCCCTGTCCGGAGCCCTCCGTTCCGCCTCGAAAGTTTGCGCCGCGACAGGTCGCCGGGAGATCCCCCGAACCCGCCCCGGGCGGGCCATGAAGGCGAGAGCGAGGGGCCGCTCATTCAAATACCTCGAAACCACCATCAATACTAAACAGGCAATCGATGCGCGTCTAAGCCAAACGCCGCATCAATCGATCGAATCCGCGCATCGGTCGCCGCACAGGTTCACCAGCCCGCTATCCTGTCCGGCGACAGAGATGACCCGCATCCCGGTGATCACAGGCAAACCGCCGATAGCCGCGCGATGGGCGTTCATGACGTCTCCTCTTCCGGATTTTGCCGAATCCTATGGGCAGCTGCACCATGATGCGCTATCCGGCGCGCGGCAGACAGAGGGGCGAACCAAAGTGCCAGCGTCCATTCAGCGAAACTGGCCGCATCCCGACATCGAAGCCGATATGGCCCGGTTGCGGGAGCGGGCGCCGTTGGTTCACTGCCTGACGAACTTCGTGGCGGCCGGCTTCACGGCGAACGTGCTGCTGGCCGTCGGCGCATCGCCGGCCATGGTGATCGCACAGCAGGAGGCCGCGGATTTTGCCGCCCGCGCCGACGCCGTGGTGATCAACCTCGGCACGATCACCGCCGCTTCGGCCGGGGCAATGGAACAGGCCGCATCGGCCGCCGCCGGTGCCGGGACTCCCTGGGTGCTCGACCCTGTTGCGGTTGGCGTGCTGGCGTTCCGTAGCGGCGTGGCGGCAGCGCTGCTCCGCGACCGCCCCGCCGTGATCCGCGGAAACGCTTCGGAGATACTGGCTTTGGCGGGGGCGGACGGCGGCGGCAAAGGCGTTGATTCAACCGCCGCCTCCTCGGCTGCCGTGGATGCCGCCCGCGCGCTCGCCGGACGCATCGGTGCGGTGGTTGCGGTCAGCGGGGCCACCGACTACGTGACGAACGGCACCGCGCTGATCGAAATCGCCGGCGGCCATCCGATCATGACCCGGGTCGTCGGCACCGGCTGTGCGCTGGGGGCTTTGATCGCCGCCTTCCTCGGGGCGGACGTTCCGCCGCAGCGTGCTGCTACCGCGGCATCCGCGGTGTTTGCGCATGCCGCGGAACGCGCTGCGGCGCAGTCTCGCGGGCCGGGAAGTTTTGCCGCGGCGTTCCTGGATGAGCTTTCCTGCATCGGGAATGCTGCCGGCTGACACCAGCAAGGTGCCGCGCCATAAAGGTTTTGTTAACCTTTCCATCGTATTCTGGCGCCCCAACCGCACGCGGTCCCGCCGATGTCCTTCGCTCCCGACACGCTTCCCGCCCTGGACGACGCCTTCGTCCCTCCCGTGGTTCTCGGCACCGGGGATTTGACCGGCTTCGCGTATCAGGGGAACGGCTACGACAGCCTGGTGGACCGTATCAGCCAATCGCTGACCGGGACCCCGGCCGATGCCCAAACCGCCGGCCTGTATGACCGCGGCATCGCCTGCCAGCTCGCGTTCCGCCGCGCCGAGGGGCTGGATTTCCAGGACCAGGCCCTGGATCGAGCGCAGGTGTTCCGGGTCCGCGCCGGCGCGCACAAGCCGTTGCGGTTGCTCGCGGTCGCCGGACCCGGCGATCTCATGGTCAACACGCCACTCGACTTCATCACCAACGCCATCGATGTCCGCCTCGACCTGCTCTATGTGCGACCCGGCCATCCCCTGCCGCCGGTGATCCCGGACCACGACGTCGCGTTCTTTGCGCAAAGTGAGGCCTATGCGGACACGTTGGCCCGGCTGCAGGCCCTTTACAACTCCTGGCCACGGCCGGCGCTAAACAATCCCGGGCTGCTGCCGAACCTGGCCCGTGACACGCTGGCACAGTCCCTGCGCGACGCACCGGGGATCTGTAGCCCGGTCGCCATCGCGATGACGCGCGCGGATCTGGACCGCCAGCTCCGCTCCGGCGCCCCTATCGAATGCGGCTATCCCTGCCTGATCCGGCCCAGCTTCTCCCACGCGGGTGCCGGTCTGTCCCTGGCCGAAACACCGGCGGATCTGGCCACCTATCTGGGCCGGACCTTTGCACAGTCGTTCTTCCTGACCGCATTCGAGAACTACATTTCGCCGGACGGCTTCTACCGCAAGTCGCGCATAGCCTTCATCGGCCGCCGCCCGTTCCTCTGCCACAAGGCGATTTCCCGCCACTGGATGGTGCACTACCTGAACGCCGGCATGACCGAATCCGCCGACAAGCGGGCGGAGGAAGCCTATGCCATGGCCACCTTCGACACCGGCTTCGCCCGCCGGCACGCCGCCGCGTTCGAGGCGCTGCATGACCGCCTCGGTTTCGACTACTACTCCATCGACTGCGCCGAGACCCGCGACGGTCGGCTGCTGGTGTTCGAGGCCGACACCGCCGCCATCATCCATATGATGGATCCGTCCGACATGTTCCCATACAAGCAGCCGCAGATGCGCAAGGTCTTCGCGGCGTTCGAGGAGATGCTGCGCCGGGTGGCCGGTGTCGGTTCGGCATCACGGGCATGCCGGCTGGCTGATGCGTCGCTCAGGCCGTCGCCCGCTCCATGATCCGGAACGGCACCACCACCCGGTCCGTCTCCCTCGGCCCCTCCCCCGACAGCCTTCGCAGCAAGAACCCCGCCGCCGATCGGCCGGTGCCGGCGCCTTCGGGGCTGACGGTGGTGATCGCGGGTTCGTTGGCGGCGCTCAGTTCGAGGTTGCCGAAGCCGACAACCGCCAGATGCTCCGGGATCATGACACCCTGCACCCGTGCCTCGGTCACCACCCCGAAAGCCATCAGGTCGGAGCTGCACAACAGCGCGCAACGCTGATCGAGCGCCGGCAGCAAGGCGCGCAGACCCTCCCGGCCCGCCGCCGCCGTGCTGGGCGACGGCGTGATTTTCTCCCAGACGATCGGCTTTCCCGCCGCCGCCACCGCTTCGGTGAAGCCGCGGGCGCGCGACAGCGCCCGCGAATCCCGCGCCGTCAGCACGGCGAAGCGGTCGTGCCCCTTGGCAAGCAGGAACGCCGCAACCTCGGCGCCCACCTGCGCATGATCGAAGCCGATGGCCATGTCGATGGGGCGGCTGGAGACGTCCCAGACCTCCACCACCGGAATCCGCGCCTCGATCAGCATCTGCAGCGCCGCCGGGCTGTAGCCCGAGCCGGTGATCATCAGCGCGTCCGGGCGGCGGCCGAGCAGCGCGCGGAACAGCGATTCGTCGTCGGTATCCTCATAGCCGCTGATCGACAGCATGACCTGATACCCGGCGACGCGCATCGCGTCGCTAAAGGACTGTACCAGGCCGGCAAACATAGGATGCGCGATCGTCGGCACGATGGCGGCGACCATGCGGGACTTGCGCGACGACAGGCCGCCGGCGATGAGGTTGGGGACGTAGCCGAGCCGGGCGATCGCCTCCCGCACCCGGGCGGTGGTTTCCGGCGAGACGCGGTCCGGCGTGTTGATGACCCGGGAAACTGTCATCGGCGCGACACCCGCGGCCGCCGCCACATCGGTGATCTTGACGGGCGCAGTGCGGGTGGAAGGGTCGCGCTCCGTTTCGGACACCGTATTTTCCTTATGTGGTTTGTATTCGCTCCAATCTAGCGCGGCGGGAGGCGGACGGCCAGAGCGGATGACGCGTTGTCCACATTCGTGCGGGTCAGAAGCACCGGCGACGGACCGGGCAGGCTGTGTCGATCAGGAGGAAATCAGGATGCTGAAATCCGGCGCCGCGCTTTCGGCTGCCGATTGCCCGATGGCTCGCGGAGGCACGGACGGGCGCCGGAGTCCCGGGGTTCCAAGTTCATTGTAATATCGGAACCGCCCCATTTCCGGCGATCTCGCGGGCTGCGATCCCGGCCCGGGCATCGAACCGTTCGCGACGCTCGTCGGGACGGCGGTGGCGACGAAGACTTTGATCGTGGGCCCATGGCTTGCGCCGTGGCGCAGCGCAGCCGATCCGGATGGCGAAGCCGGCGGCACGGGTCGACCGGATCTTTGGCGGCCGGTTCCTGCTGGCCTTGCCCAACGCCATGGCTCAACTGGTTTGAATGCAACGAGAGAGCTTATGGTTGCGCACCCGGCATGAGGACGGACGCCCGGGCGGCGGCGCCGGAACAACAATCCGTCTATGCCGAGGTCGTGAAAAGACCATCCGGGCTTTTCATGATTCAAACGCCGGCATGAGAGATCGAAGTATTCACTCCCGCCGGTTTCGTATCGGTTTTGCCGTAAAAGCGCCGGCGTCTCCGGGGCCTTGTCGCGACTCTCGGGAATCGGACATGGTGCCTCCTGTGCTCAGGACGGATTCGCATCCCGGAGGTCGTTGAGATGGATATCGGTCCGGACTTCCATCCCGTATCCGAGGTAAACCCCCAGTGCATCGGTCCGGCAGCGTTTTGGACGCCGTTGCATATGTTCGAATCCGCCTGGCACGAACATAGTCCTTTTGCGTTTTGGTTGATCCGGGCGATGCAGCCGGCGTGTTTCGTCGAGCTGGGGACGCATACAGGGTTTTCCTATCTGGCGTTCTGTCAGGCGGTGCAACACTTGCAGCTTCAGACATCCTGTTACGCTATCGATACGTGGATCGGCGACGACCACGCCGGGTTTTACGGAGAAGACGTCTTCGCCACACTGTCAGCCATCAATGAACGGAATTATTCTGGATTTTCACGTCTGATCCGAAGCCGGTTCGACGACGCCCTGCGCTACTTCCCGGACGCGTCGATCGACCTTTTGCATATCGATGGCCGCCATACCTATCAAGACGTTCGCCATGATTACGAAACCTGGCGGCCAAAACTTTCCGGCCAGGCGGTCGTCTTGTTTCATGATACCAATGTACGCGAACGCGAATTCGGCGTCTGGAAGCTCTGGTCGGAGCTGTCGGCGGAACATCCGTCGTTCGAATTTCATCACGGCCACGGCATGGGCGTGCTGGCTCCCGGCCGGACCATACCCGAGGGGCTGGCCGGGTTTTTCAATTCCAGCCCGCAGCAGCGCTCCGGGATTCGCGGAGCGTACGCCCGGCTCGGCGCGGCCGTCCATCTCCGGTACCAGCTTGATGTCGCGCAGGACCGCATTGCCTCGCTCGGCCATGAACTGTCGGCCGCCGGGCAGGCCGCCCACGCGGCGTCTGAGGCCGCGGCACGAGCGGCAGCCGAGGCGGCGGCGGCCAGCCGGCAGGCGGCCGCCTCCAGGGCCGAGGCGGAATCTGCGATGGCCGAGCGCACCGAGGCCGTGGCCGCCGCCGCAGCCGTCACCGGCGCCGCCTTGGCGGAACAGGCACGGCTGCAGGCCGCCGCCGCCCGGGCGGAACAGCAGCGCGACGCCCTGACCGCAGAGGTCGAGTGGGCGCGCGAGCAGATGGCCGGAGCCGCCGCCTCCGTCGCCGAGCATGCCAGACTCGCCGCCGCCTCCGTCGCCGAACATGCCCGACTCGCCACCGCGGCGTCCGACGAAGTGCTGGCGCGGCATGCCGCCGCATTGGCGGAGCGCGACGCGGTGCTAAGCTCGACGATCTGGCGGGCGACCAGACCGATCAGGAGTGCGGGCGCAGCGATGCCGGTGCCGGTGCGGCGAGCGGCGCGGCGGATGCTGCGGGCCAGCCACTGGATCATCACCGGGCAATTCAACCGCCGCATGCAGGAGTGGCGCGCGGCCCGGGCTCCGATCCCGGCCGCCGATCCCGTGACGGCGCCCGCGGCAGCACCGGCTCCGGCGGCTGAACCGGTCGCGGAGACAGAATACGACCGTTGGGTGCGAGAATGCGATCAACTGACGGACGCCGATCGGCTGAAAATTCGCAGCCATATCGGCGCGATGGAGCTGCGCCCGCGGTTCTCCGTGGTCATGCCCGCGTACAATACGCCAGGGAATCTGCTGCGCGAGGCCATCGCGTCGGTTCGAGCGCAGCTTTACCCCGATTGGGAGCTGTGCATCGCCGATGATGCGTCATCTTCAGGCCAAGTGCCCGCCATCCTTCGACAGGCGGCGGCGGAAGATCCGCGCATCAAATGGGTCCGGCGCGAGCAGAATGGCCATATCGCCGCAGCAACAAATTCGGCGCTGGCGCTCGCCTCCGGCGCGTTCGTCGTCCTGATGGACCATGACGATCTGTTGGCCGAGCAGGCGTTGTATGAAATCGCAGCGGAACTCAACCTGCATCCGGACGCCGACATCCTTTACAGCGACGAGGACCAGATCGATTCCGCCGGGCGCCGTACCACCCCTTACTTCAAGCCCGATTGGAACATCGAGCTGATGCTCGGCCACAACATGGTCAGCCACCTTGGGGCCTACCGGCGCAGCCTGGTCGAGCGCATCGGCGGCATGCGCCTCGGATACGAAGGCAGCCAGGACTACGATCTGGCATTGCGAGCCGCCGCCGCGACGGAATCCGGGCGAATTCGCCATATCCCGGCTATCCTGTATCACTGGCGGCAACACACCAGCTCTTTCTCCAAGGCGCGCGAACAGTCGTGCGTCGCCGCCGCGCGGCGGGCCATCGGCGACTTCCTGGCCTCACAGGGGGTGAGCGGCGCCGAGATCGGCCCGGCTCCCGCGGTCCCGGCGTGGACGCGCGTGCGTTGGCCGCTGCCGGATCCCGCCCCCAAGGTCAGTGTCATCATTCCAACCCGCGATCGGCCGGAATTGCTGGCCCGCTGCACGGCGGGGGTGCTGTTGCGGACCGACTATCCGGACCTTGAGGTCTTGATTGCCGATAACGACACAACCGATCCCGAGGCACGTTTCCTCCTCGGCAGGCTTGGCGACGATCCGCGGGTCCGAGTGCTGCCGTGCCCGGGTCCGTTCAATTACTCCGCGATCAACAATACGGCCGTGCGGGCCGCGACCGGGGAGATCGTGTTGCTTCTGAACAACGACATCGACATCATTCATTCCGACTGGCTGCGCGAAATGGTATCGCTGGCAGTGCGGCCGGATGTCGGTGCGGTGGGCAGCAAGCTGATTTATGGTAACGAAACGATCCAGCACGCGGGCGTTGTCCTCGGCACCGGAAGCTTCTACGATGAGAGAGGCGTCGCAGGTCATTATGGCCTTAACCTCCCGGCCGAAGACGTCGGTCTCCAGGGCTACATGAGCCTGATGCGGGAAGCCGGAGCCGTCACCGGTGCCTGTCTTGCGGTCCGCAAAGCGGTGTTCGAGCAGGTCGGCGGCCTTGACGAAAACAACCTCGCGATCAGCTTCAACGACGTCGACTTTTGCCTGCGGCTGCGCGACGCAGGGTTCCGCAATATCTGGACACCCTTTGCCAGACTGTATCATCTGGAGTCCGCCTCGCGCGGCGATGACATGGCGCCCGACAAGATTGAGCGCTTCTCGAGAGAAGTCCGTTACATGAGAGAGCGTTGGGGGCCGGTGTTGGACAGCGATCCCTTCTACAACGAGAATTTTTCCCGCGTGGATCATAGCTTCAAGTTGGCCTTTCCAGCCCGGCGCCGGAAGCCATGGCTGCGGATCGCCGAAGCAGGAGACGCCCATGCCCGGCCGATCTGAGACCCTGCTCGCACCAGTACCGCGCAACGGCCGCATCATCGAGATCGGGCCGAGTTTCAGCCCGATCGCGCCGAAGGCCGAAGGCTGGGACGCCCGCTCGGTGGATCATCTGTCGCGCGAAGGGCTTGTTGCGAAATATACCGGCCATCCCGGCGTCGACGTCAACCGCATCGAAGAGGTCGACTTCGTCTGGAGCGGCGGTCCGCTGAGCGACGCTGTACCGGTGCCGCTGCACGGAACTTTCGATGCGTTCATCGCGAGCCATGTGATCGAGCACACACCCGACCTCATTGCTTTCCTGAACAGCGCCGCGACTTTGTTGAAGCACAACGGAGTCGTCGTCCTCGCGATACCCGACAAGCGCTATTGCTTCGACTACTTCCAACCGCTGACGACGACCGGACAGATAATTGAGGCGCATGCGGAGCAGCGGTCCAGACACAGCGGGCGACTGCTGTTCGACCATGTTGCCTACGCTGTCAGCAACGGCGGCAGCGGCGCCTGGGGTCAGTGCCCCTCCAACGGCCTCCGGTTCATGCACTCCATCGAGCAGGCACTCGACATCTTCGGCGCCAGGGACAGAGAATACATCGACGCCCACGCATGGCGACTCTCGCCGGCGAGCTTTCAGCTCCTCCTGCTCGAGTTGGCGCGGCTCGGTCAAAGTGACTGGCAGGTCGAGCGCGTAACGGAAGCGGTGGGCTGCGAGTTCTTCGCCTGGCTGCGCCGCGGCGGCATGGCGGCGGCGGCATCGCAGCCAGCGGAGGCGTTCGCGGCACGGCGGATGACATTGCTTAAGCGCACAATGCTGGAGACGCGCGCGCAGATCGACTGGCTTCTGGCAGGCGAACCTGAGCTTGTCACCGGACCGCTCGGTTTGTTGCCGGCGACCGCGGCAGCCGCTCCGCAGCCGCCCCCAACCGCCGAGGCGGAACCAGCGCCACCACGCTACGTAGATTGGTTCCCCGACAGGGAGAATGCCGGACGGGCGTTCGAGGGCGAGTGGAGCTCCGCCGTTCCAGGCCTTTCGACCACCGGCAATATTCCGCTGTTCGACGATGACCGCATCGTCATGTTCGAGGAGCGGCTCGGCGGCTTCGCCGGCAAGCGAGTGCTGGAACTCGGCCCTCTCGAAGGCGGCCACACCTATATGATGACGCGGCGCGGCGCGACGGTAACCGCTATCGAATCCAATGTGCGGGCCTGGATGCGCTGTCTTGTGGCAAAGGACGCGGTCGGCATGGCCGGCGCGACGTTCCTGCTGGGCGACTTCGTCAAATATTTGGCCGCATCGCCTCAGCGTGTCGATTTCGCGCTCGCGTCGGGCGTGCTGTATCACATGACCGACCCCGCCACGGTATTGCGTAACCTGTGCCTCTGCGGCGATGCGGTGGGACTTTGGACGCATTATTTCAACGCTGGTCCGTTGCGAGATCGTTATCAGGACAACAAGTTCGACTTCAAGCCGCGAGAGGTGATCACCCCGCATGGCCGCGTGGTTGAATATTACAACCAAAGTTATCTTCAGGCGCTTGACTGGAAAGGATTCTGCGGCGGCTCAGCTCCCGGAAGCAACTGGATCCGCAAGCAGGACATCATCGGCATCATGGAAGACGAAGGCTTCAACTGCGAAATCTTCCTGGATCATCCGGATCATCCGAATGGTCCCGCATTCTGCGTTTTCGGGCAGCGGAAATAGCCCCTCCTGCCGGGCGGCCTTAACGCCGCCCGGTCGGAACCAGGGTGAACGGGATACCCTTGTCAGCCCTGATGTCCGGCGGCAATCCCAACACCCGTTCCGCAATGATATTCCGCAGGATCTCATCCGATCCGCCGGCAATCCGCATCCCGGGAGAGCTCAGCAGCGCGGATTGAAACATCGCATACGCCTCCGCCAGATCGTCATCCATCAAGATACCGCCCGCCCCCATCAGATCCAGCCCGCAACTCGCGATATCCTGAAGTTTCGAGGCGTTCACAAGCTTGTGGATCGAATTTTCCGGCCCCGGAGTGTCGCCTTTCGACAGCGCCGTCATCGTCCGGAACCGGGTGAACTTCAAACCCTGCGACCGGGCATGCCACTCGGCAATCCGTTCCCGAACCGCAGCGTTTTGGATCGCCGGCTTGCCGTCGAGCCGCAGCTTGCGAGACAGTTCCACCAGATCGTCCACCTCCGGCCGCTGCACATCCCCCACGGCCAGACGCTCGGTCATCAGTGTCGTCAAAGACACCCGCCAGCCCTGGCCAACCGCGCCAAGCCGCTGGCTGTCCGGTACCCGCACATCGGTCAAAAACACCTCATTGAAATGCCGCGCGCCGGACATCTGCTGGATCGGACGCACCTCGATGCCTGGTGATTTCATGTCCAGAAAGAAGAACGTCAGCCCCTCATGCTTCGGCACGTTCGGATCGGTGCGCACGACGATGATGCCGAAATCCGCCAGATGTGCGCCCGATGTCCATATCTTCTGCCCGTTGACCACCCAATCGGCGCCATCGCGCTCCGCCCTGGTCCGCAACGCCGCCAGATCGGACCCGCCGGCCGGCTCGCTGAACAACTGGCACCACACTTCCTCACCGCGCAAGGCTGGCCGGACGTATCGATCGAGCTGCTCATCCGTTGCGTAAGCCATCATCGTCGGGATACACATGCCGAGGCCGATTTCGTAGAGCCCGCGCGGCACAACGAACTCATTCTCCTCCTGATTCCAAATCACCCCCATGATCGGCGGTGCCTCCCGCCCGCCGAACCGTTTCGGCCACGTCAGCCCGGCGAACCCCGCGTCCGCCTTCCTGGCCTGCCATTTCTTGCAGAGAACGACACCGTCGGCATCCAACCCTGCCTGACGCAGCACCGGCCGCGCGCCGCCCCGGGTTTTCGCGTTGGCGGCGAGAAACGCCCGCGCCTCGGCACGGAACGCGGCTTCCTCGGGCGTATCGCTGAAGTCCATGACGTTGGTTCCTTCAAGCCGCGTTGCGGGTTTCCAGCAGATCCACCAGACGGTGCTTCCAGAATGGTGACGAACCGATTGCCAACCCGAGATGCTTGGACCGCCGGTAGAACAAATGGCAATCCACCGCCCAGGTGAAGCCGACGCCGCCATGCGTCTGGATATTCTCCTTCGACGCCAATTCGAACGCTTCGGTCGCCGACACCCGGGCCGTCGCCGCGGCCAGCGGCAGATCAGTCGCATCCGCCCCCAAAGCCCAGGCGCCGTAGTAGGCATTCGACCGCGCCAGCTCCACCGCCACATACATATCCGCCAGCTTGTGCTTGATCGCCTGGAACGAGCCGATCGGCCGCCCGAAGGCGTAACGATCGAGCGCATAGTCCCGCGCCATCGTCAGGCACGCATCGGCGCCGCCAACCTGTTCGAATGCAAACAGTATGGCCGCGCGGTCCAGGACGCGCTGCACCGCGCCCCAGCCGCCGCCCAGCCTTTCAACCGGTGTCGCATCGAACTCCAGCCGCGCCTGGTTGCGCGCCGGATCGAGTGTCTGCAGATTCCGCCGCCGCACACCGGCCAGATCCGCCAGGAACAGGCCCGGCTGCCCGGACTCGTCACGCGCAACGACCACGGCCACGCCGGCGATGCCGCCATCCGCCACCGGCCATTTCGATCCCTTCAAAAGTCCGCCGACAACCCGGGCATGTATAGGCGCCGGCTCCGGATTGCCGTTGCCTTCGGACAACGCAAAGCATCCAATAACCGAGCCATCCGCCAGTTTCGGCAGCCATTCGCGCCGTTGCGTATCCGAACCGGCCGTCAGGATCGCCTCCGCCGCCAGATACGCGGTCGAACCAAACGGCACCGGCGCCACCGCGCGGCCGATTTCCTCAGCCAGCACGCACAACCCTTCGTATCCAAGCCCCGCGCCGCCGAGCGTTTCCGGTATCGCCGCGCCAATCCAGCCCATAGAGCCGATCTCACGCCACAGATCGGCCGCGAACACCTCCTGCCCCTCCAACGATCGGCGCACCACCGCCGGGGTGCACCGCTCCGACAGAAACCGCCGCGCCTGGTCGCGAAGCTGCTTCAGATCATCGGAAAAATCGAAGTTCATGGTATTTGCTTCCCCCTTTCCCCACAGGGTGCCAGCAGAGCGGACGCCTGTGAAGCGTCACACCGGACGCAGCGGCCGATGCGGTTCCGGCGGCAGAACGACCTCGATTGCGTCCCCCGGCCGAACCACACCGCCTTGCAGCACCACCGCCATGATGCCCGCCCGTCGGATCAGCCCGCCCCGCTCGTCCCGATCCAAGGTCGCCGCCATCAGTCCCGGCAGGAAACGATCCAGTTGGATGCAGGGATTGCGCAGCCCGGTCACTCGCACCCGGGCGGCAGCGCCGATGCAAAGCAGCGAATCCGCCGGCAGGCCGAGCAGGTCAACGCCGCGCGTCAGGATGTTCTCGCCGATTTGGCCGGGGCCGACGGCGAAGCCTTTGGATTCGAGTTCCTCCAGGAGCTCCCGCTGCAGAAGGTGAACCTGACGCAGATTGGGCTGCGACGGATCGCGCGCGACTCTCGACCGGTGCTGCACGGTGGTTCCGGCGTGCCCGTCGCCCTCCACCCCCAGCCCCGCCAGCAGGGTGATCCACATTGCGGGCAGCTTGCTGAAATGATGGCCCCTGCGCTGACTGACCGCTTCGACGATGCCTCGCATGCGACCGACGTTAGCAGGATCCCGGGGCTATGCCCCGTCGAACCTCACCGCCACGTGACAGCAAAATCCCTCGCGACGGCAAGGCAGTGAAGCGCTCAACAGCCGCCCGCCGCGCGCCGCCGCATTGTGCCGCCACCGGCGTCACCCAGCGGGACGCCCATCGGCATAAGGAGAAATTCGCCATGTCCCATCACCCTCGCTTCAGCCGGATCGCGGTTCTCGCGTCGGCCGCCATGCTGATATTCGCCGGCGTGGCGCCGGCCCAGCCGGTCGCCGTATTCGATGATGCGCCGACGATCGAGCAGCTTCGCAGCATCATGATCCCGGAATCCGTTCAGGGATCAAGCCGGTCGATCGTGCTGCAGATGCCGGATACGGCAACGCAGGCGCCGGCGGTGCAACGGGCGTCCACCGATGCGGCTCCGGCCTCGCGTACCAGGGCACGGAACAGGCCGGTTCAGACGGTCAAGGCCGATGCCACGATGCCCGCCCCGCAGCCGATAGCATTTCACGTGAATTTCGCCTTCAATTCCGCCGTTCTGCCCGACTCGGCGCATGAGATGATCGACCTGATCGCCCAATTGATGAAGGAAACCACGTCCATCAAGGTGCGGGTTGAGGGCCACACCGATGCCAGCGGCGCCGCCGCCTACAATGTCTTCCTGTCGGAGAAGCGGGCGCTGTCCGTCGGCCAATACCTCGTTCAGCAGGGCATCGACCCGTCGCGGCTGGAGGTCGTGGGCAGGGGCATGGCCGAACCGCTGACCGCCAACCGGTATGATCCGGCCAACCGGCGTGTGCAGTTCGCGCGGATCGATTGAGCCATGGCCCCCCGCATCAGATTGATTTCCGCCGCCGCGGCCGTGCTGATCGTCTGCCGCGCGGCGGACCGGGGTGAGGCGACTGTGGTCCGGGACGGCCCGGCTGCAACGGGCAACCCGGCGGTCCAGACGGGAGGCCATCCCGTGCGAGGCAACCTGCCGTTCAGCATTCAGTACACGATTATCGGCGGTCTCCAGTCCCAGTTGCCGTGGTTCCCGCCCTGCGCCATCTGGCCCTGGAGCGCTTTCAACCCGTTCTGGCAGAGCCGTCCGCGGACGATCCTAACTCTGCCGCCGCGCCGAGGCGGTCCTTTCATCCCGGTGGCGCCGAGGGTGCCGTAACTTTTGAACGGCGGCCAATCAAACAAACCTTGTGGCACCGATGGCTGCGGTCCGAAACAGAGCATTCGGCCTCAGGTATGAACGGCATGCTTACCACGCGGATCGGCGCGGCTGCCCGGGTCGCGCTCATGCTGATCGGGGCGATCGCGGTCGCGCTGGTGTCGGCGCAGCCGCCCTTTCCGCTCGCCGCGGCCGAACGACTGTTCGAGGCCGCCGCGTTCCGTTTCCTCGGGCCGTTAAGTTCGGCGGACCCGAATGTCGTCGTGGTCGGGATCACTGAGCAAACGCTGGCGGCACTGCCCTATCGCTCCCCCATCGACCGGGCGTTTCTGGCCGATGTGATCGACACCCTCGCCCGCAAGGGTGTCGCCGCCATCGGTCTTGATATCCTGCTCGATCGGCCGACGGAGCCGGCGAAAGATGCGGCGCTGCGGCGTGCCCTGACACGAACGGACATCCCCGTTGTCGCCATCACCGTCGCCCCCGAAACCGCGATGCCAGCCGATGGGCGGCGTTTCCTGGAGCGGTTTCTGGAAGGGGTGCGGACGGGTGACGCCAACCTCGCGCGGGATCGGTTCGACGACGTCGTGCGCGACCACGTGCCGGTGCATCCGGTGACCGGCCGGCTGAGCTTCCCCGCCGCCATCGCCGCCGCTTTAGGCGCCCCGGTGCCGCCCGGGCGCTTCCCGGTCGAGTGGCGGCGCACCGCGCGCGGCCCGACTGTTCCGGCCTATCCCGCGGAGTCCATCGCCCTGCTGCCGCCGGAATGGCTCAAAGGCAGGGTCGCGCTGATTGGCAGCCTGATCAGCGGCACCGACGAGCACCGCACGATCGCCTCCGCCTTCGGTCCACCCGGGTTCGGGGTGGAGGTCCATGCCCAGGTCGTGACGCAATTGCTGAGCCGGCGGGCCGAACCGGAAACGGCGATCCCCTGGCCTTTGGTTCTTGGCACGGCGGGACTCGCAGTTGCCGGCGTGACGCTGGGACTGGTCGTAACCGGTTATCTGTTTTCGGCTGCACTCGCAGGCTTCGGCATGCTGTTCGTGGTGGGGACGTTGGCAGCGTACGCATACACTGGTGTGCTAGTCCCCGCCGCGGCGCCGCTGCTCGCGCTGATCATCGCCGGCGGTGCCGCCCGCGCGTGGCGCAGTGCAACCGAGCAGCGCGATCGGCGTGCGTTGCGGGCGCTGTTCTCGCGCTTCGTCAGCGAGCCGGTCGTCAACGAAATCATGAAGGACCGCGACCTGTTCATGGCGGGTGGCCGACCCGTCCCGCGCGAGCTGACCGCGACGGTGCTGTACGCCGATGTGGCCGGCTTCACGACGATTTGCGAGGGGATGCAACCCGAGCCGCTGATTGCGTGGCTGGACCGCTACATCGACACCATGGCCTCATTGATCATGGCGCATGACGGCGTCCTGCTGCGCTTCATCGGCGACGGCATCCTGGCGGTGTTCGGCGTGCCGATACCGCGTCTGGATGAAGCCGCCATCACCGCGGACGCGCAAAACGCCGCGCGTTGCGCCCTGGCGATGGAATCAGCCATGCAGCGGCTGAACGATGCGTGGAGCGCCGAGGGCCTGCCGGTGGGCGGGCTGCGCGTCGGCCTGCACACCGGCCCGATGGTCGCCGGCAGCCTGGGCAAAGGCCCGCGCATGGAATTCTGCCTGCTCGGCGACACGGCGAATGTCGGCGCGCGGCTGGAGCAGCTTGGCAAGGAGTATGCCGAACCCGGCCCCCGCTACTGCACCATCGTGGTGGGCGAGCCGACATGGGCCCGCCTCGGCGGCCTGTGCCCGGGCACCCGCATCGGGGACGTCATGCTGCGCGGCCGGCATACCGCCATGGCGGCGTATCGGATCGATTCCACCGCCGCCCGGCGAGCCGTTGCGGCTACAACTCCGCCTGCGACAGGCCTTCCAGCGCTGCCCTGTCCAGGATCGTTATAAGACCGTTATCGACTTGCAGGTACCCCGCGCGGCTCCAGTCAACGATATATTTGTTGGTGCTTTCGCGGGAAATGCCGATCAGGTTGCCGATTTGCTGTTGCGAGAGCTTGATGTCGATACGGAGGCGCGACGCTTCCACCTTGCCGAAGGTGCCGGCCAGCCGCAGCAGGCCGCGTGCAACCCGCGATGGGGCGTCGCGCAGCAAGGCGTCTTCCAGCGCCTCGCTGGTCTGCCGCAGGCGCTGACACAGCATGCCAATCAGCCGCGTGGGAATCTCCGGATTGGCGGTCAGGAACGGCATCAGGCGGGCGCGCTCCAGGACCAGCAGTTCGGAGTCCTCCAGCGTTACGGCATCTGCGGAGCGGGGCTGGCCATCCAGCACTGCGATTTCGCCGAACAAGCCGCCGCGATCGATGATGTTCAGCACCAGTTCCTTGCCCTCGGCCGAATAGGTGCAGATTTTCACCCGTCCATTGACCACCGCCACCATGCTGAGGCCCGGATCCCCCTTCTGGAAGATCGTCGCGTTTGCCCGGTGGCGCACCAGTGTCGCGGTCGCGGCGAGGCGCGACAGTTCCTCCGGCCGCAGGTATCTCAGCAGGAAATGGCCGGCAAGAACGTCCTCCCGGCTGAGCGGAGAATTTGCCATTTCGCACCCCCGTTGGAAGATGCTGACGGCACGCGCCGATGATTGCGAGTCGCTTCGGCGCGACACTGCCGCACCACAAGCGATCGTGAAGCAAAACGACGCTATTCTTGCAACGAACAGCCGCACCTGTCGGCCAGATCACAGTAGAGTCACGGCTTACATGGCATGGTCCGTCCGTGAGGCAACGCCCTCGCACACAGGAGCTCGCGGAAAATGTCGATAACGGTTCTGGCCGCCAGCCTGGAGATAGTCCGCCTGCCTTCGACGCGCCGCCCGGTTGCCATGGTTGCTTCAGATACACTTCGCGGCGGCTCGGCATCCGGTCATGTTGCGGCAGAGGAACCCGGACCATGACACAACCGGATCGCAAATCTGAATGGTTCAAGCGTCCCGCCGCCTGGCTGATGGCGCTGCTGACCGGCCTCGCCGCCTGTCAGACCCGGCCCCAGATGGCTTACGACGCCGCCAACCCGCGCACCGCCGCGGTTCGTAACATCGGCAACTTCAATGAGGCCCTGCGCTGCATGGACGACATGTTCATCGCTCAGGGCAAGCAGGACATCTACATCACCACGGCCGGCATCCCTGACGCCACCGGGCTGATCGCCACCGGCACCAAGGAGATGTTCATCACCGCCGTCTCCCGCATGTCCGCCAAGAGCAACGCGTTTCACTTCGTCGATTACGACCCGACCCAGCTCGACGTGCAGGTGCTGTCGGAAATGGTGGGGTTGCATAAGGAATTCGTCGCGCCGAACTACTATGTGCGCGGCGCGATCACGCAGCTTGACAGCAACGTCCTACAATCGTCTGCAGGCGGCGGCGTCTCGATCCCCGGCATGGACGCAGCCATCAACGGCTACCAGGTGGTCTCGGTCGTCTCCATCGACCTGAACGTGGGCAAGCTGGTCACTCGGCAGATCATGCCGGGGATTTCAGCCAGCAACTCGATCGCCGTGGTGCAGTCCGGCAAGGGCGCCGATGTCGGCGGCTTCATCGGCAAGGCGGGCCTTTCACTCAGTGTGTCGCTCGACAAATCCGAGGGCTTCCACCAGGCGGTGCGCAACCTGATCGAGTTGTCCACCATCGAAGTGCTTGGCAAATTGACACGTGTCCCCTATTGGCAATGTCTCAGCATCGAATCGACAAATCCGAACTTCAGGAATGAAGCGCGCGGCTGGTACGACACCATGACCGAGGCCGACAGCAACCGGTTTGTCAGCACGGCGCTCACGCGGGCGGGCTACCTGCAAGGGTCCGCCGCTGCGCCGGGGCCGGGGTTGTCCGATGCCATCGCCCGCTACCAGGCGGAGAATGATCTGGTGCCGAACGGCCGGGTGGATTTCGATCTGTACTACCGGCTGCTGGCGTCAGATGGTCGGCCGCCGGCGGCGAAACCGGCGGCTGCCGCGCCCGCGCATGATGGCGGGGTTGCGACACCGGCGCCTGCCGCACCCCCGGGCCTGGTCGTCAGCAGCCCGCGCGGCCCGAAGCCAATCTACCACGTGGGAGAAACGATGGCGCTGTCCGTGCAGCCGACGCGGGACGCGTATGTCTACTGCTTCTACCAGGATGCCGCCGGCACGGTCGCTCGCATCTTCCCCAACCGCTTCCAGCCCGACGCGTTCCTGCGCGCCGGCCAGCAGATCGAAATCCCGCCCGCCGGAGAACGATCGTTTGCCCTCCGTTTCGACAATCCCGGCGGGGCCGAGGCGGTCGCCTGTCTCGGCTCCGACACGGAAATCGGGCTGCGCCTGGCCGATCGGCTGAAGGCGCAGGACCTTGAACCCTTGCCGGTCAGCGGGTTGGATGACATCGCCGCGCAGTTTCGCGGCATTCCCGGCGCGCAGGTCGCTGACGCCAGGCTGGCCGTGGAGGTTATCAGATGATCTCCTTATATATACGTGCCGTGTTGTCCCTGTGGCTGCTGACGGCGGCGTTCGCCGCGCGTGCCGATGAGCAGCGGATCGCGCTGGTCATCGGCGTCGGCGGCTACCAGAATGCGCCGCACCTCGCCAACCCGGTGAACGATGCCCGCGCCATCGGCGACAGCCTGCGGCGCCTGAAATTCGACGTTATGGAACTGTACGATCCGGATTTCCGCGCTCTGAACAGCGGCATCCGGGCGTTTGGCATCCGGGCCGCGAGCGCCGACGTTGCGGTGGTGTACTATGCCGGCCACGGCGTGCAGGTTGATCGCGAGAACTATCTGATCCCGGCCGACGCCAAACTCGAACGCGAGCGGGACCTTCTCTACGAAGCCATGCCGCTCGATCGTCTGCTCGGCGAGGTGTCGCAGGCCAGCCGGATTGGCATCATCCTGCTCGACAGTTGCCGCAACAATCCGTTCATCGAGCGGGTCGCGCGGTCGATGACCGTTGCCGGGCGGGCGGTGGCGACCACGCCGGGGCTGGCGCGGGTGGACAACGTGCCGCGCAACACCATGGTGGTGATGGCCGCGAAGGCGGACCAGATCGCCGAGGACGGGCAGGAGCACAGCCCATTCGCCAGCGCGCTGCTGGCGCATTTCCAGATCCCCGGCCTGGAGCTCAGCCTGTTCTTCCGCAGCGTGCGCGACACGGTGCTGCGCGCCACCAACAACCGCCAGGAACCCTATGTCTTCAGCTCGCTGGGCGCGGAGCCATTCTACTTCTACCCGCGCCCGCCGAACCGGCCACCGGTGATCGCCGCGATCACCCCGCTGGAACTGACGGAAGTCTCCGGCCCGACGGCACTGGGCCTGCCGGAGCCGACGGATCCCGACCAGGACCCGCTGACCGCCCGCCTCATCGGCTTGCCGCGGTTTGGCGAGGTGCGGATCGACGGGCACACGGTAGCGCTCAACACGGTAGTGTCGGCCGAGAAGCTCAAAACCGCGGTATACAAGCCCGACGGCAAGACCATCGGTGCGGCCGGCACGCTGGATATCCTGATCGAGGACGGCCGCGGCGGCAGCGTGACCGCGAGCCTGCCGATAACCGTGCGGTCGTCGCATCATCCGCCCGTGCTGTCGGGGCCAGGCCACGTGCAGGTTGCGCAGCAGGTGCTGGGCATCCCGCCGCCGGTGAGCCCGGACGGCGATCCGCTGACCGTGACCATCACCGCCCTGCCGCGCGGCACCGTCCGCAACGGGGCGGTGATCCTGCATGCCGGGGACACGGTGACGCCGCAGGAACTGTCGAAGCTGACCTTCTGGCCGGAAGCCGGGTTCTCCGGTTCGGCGGGCAGCCTGCGCTATACCGTCGACAACGGCCATGGCGGTTCGGCCGAGGGTTCGCTCGATGTCGAGGTCGGCTCGGCGTCCGGCATCAGCGACCCCGGACCGGAACTGGCGATGTGGCAAACCATTCGCGACAGCACCGATCCGGCGGAGTTCGATCTGTTCCTGCGGCTGTTCCCGTCGTCGCGCTACGCCGGCGAGGCCAGGCACCGGCATATGGAACTGGCCGATGCCGGCAAGGCGCATGCCGCCGCCAGGGCCGAGCCACCCGGGGGACAAGCCGCCGCTGCGCCGAAAGCCGAAGCGCCGCCCGCCGGCAATCCGGCGGCGGAGCAAGGGCGGATCGTCACCGCAGCCAACGTCCCGCCCATCGGCGCGATCCCGACCCCGCCACGGGGGAATGGCGGAGACGCCAACCGCTTCCAGGATTGCCCGGGGTGTCCCCGGATGGTCCGCATCCCCGCGGGCAGCTTCACGATGGGGCTTGGCGCGCGTGATGCGGAGTCGCTTCCGGCCCACCGGGTGGAGGTCCGCGCCTTCGCCATCGGCCTCACCCCGGTGACCGTGGCGGAGTGGAAAGCCTGCATGGCAGCCAAGGCCTGCAATTTCCTGCCGCGCATGCGCGAGTCGGATGATCGCACGCCGATACACAATCTCAGTTGGGAGGATGTCGGCCAGTATATGGCGTGGCTGTCGGCCACCAGCGGGCACCCGTATCGTCTGCCGAGCGAGGCGGAATGGGAGTACGCAGCCCGCGGCGGCACCACGACGCGGTACTGGTGGGGCGATTCGGTCGGGATGGCGCTGGCGAACTGCGCGGATTGCGGCGGGAGCCAGGATCCCTACGCACCGCTGCCGGTCGATGCACTGTCGGCCAATCCGTTCGGGCTGTACGACATGCTGGGCGGCGTGGCGCAATGGACGGCGGATTGCTGGTTCCCGAACTATCGCGGCGCCCCGGCCGATGCGGCACCGCGGGAGGGTAAAGCCTGCGACAAGCGGGTGCTGCGCGGCGGTTCGTTCCGGTCGCCTCATGACGAGATCACGGTGATGTATCGCGGCAATTACGACGCGTCGGTGCGGTATCTCGTCAACGGCTTCCGGGTGGCGCGGGATTTGGAGTAGCTCTTCTCCCCAACGTCATGGCCCGGTACACCGTCACGCATGTGGCGTGTCCGGGCCATGACGTTGAGGCGGAAGTGACCGCTCTTTTCAATGCGACTCCGCGACCTTATTCTCCGTGGCAACGACATGGATCGTGATCTTCTTCGACATCAACGGCGGATCGTGCGGAACATGGTCGCGGTCGCCCATCAGGATCTGCAGCGTGTGGGTTCCCGGCGGCAGGTCGATGACGGTTTCGGTCTGGCCGTTGCCGAAGTGCAGATGGTTCTTGTCGTTTGGTATCGGTTGATCCAGCGGCGGCAAGGCCGTATCGATCAGCAAATGATGGTGCCCGGTGTTCGGCTTGTCTGTTCCCGCCGGCGCAACGCCGAAGTTGCGCGTGCCAAACCAAACCCGGATATGCGTGGTATGGATCGTTTCGTTGTCGTTCGGCCAGCCGATATAGACATACGCGTCGGCGGGCGCCGGAGTCCGCTTGAAGCCGCCCTCTGTCCCTGCGTGATCATGCACCGCGTCCGGGGCTTGCGATGAAGCCTGGCCAAACGCGGATGCGCCGAACCCCGCAAGCGTCAGAGCCGCCGCCAGGATCGTCAGGCGTCTTGAACCATCCATGAGAGTCTCCTTCAGGGCGGCACGATGATGGTGATCTTCTTCGAATACAGCGGCGGATTGTGCGGCATATGCACGTCGTCCGCGAATAGCAGTTGCAGCGTGTGCCTGCCGGGCGGCAGCTCCAGGCGCGCCTCGGTCTGGCCTTTACCGAAATGAATATGGTGTTTGTCGTTGGGAATTTCCTGATCGAGCGGCGGCAGATCGGTGTCCACCAGCACGTGGTGATGACCGGTATTCGCCTTCTCGATTCCGGCGGGCGCGACGCCGGCGCCGCTCAGCCCCATGCGGAGCCAGAATTTGCCCCCCGGGATCACCTGTCCGTCCTGCGGCCAGATAATATAGACCTTCGCATCCGGGGATATCGGCTTCGGATCCGCGTAAGCGCCGGTGGCGATTGCCGACAGGACGGCGAGCACGCCGGCGAACTGGCGTTTGTTCTTCATATCCGTTTCCCTTGATCGCCCCGATGCAAACGAATACTTACAGTAACGCATTTCCGGCGCATTGCGGGTTCCTTAACCTGTCCTGTCAGTGAAACTTTACGTTATCCGGGCCGCAATGGCCGTGCTGTGAACCATGCCACATCGCGATGCCGCGGCGTTCGCCAGAGTGGACGCCGATGGAAAGGAAACTTCGATCATGCTGCGCATCCCGAACCGCCTTGCCCGGGCCGTGCTGTGTGCAGGTCTGGCTGCGGCGTTGCCCGGCTTCGCATCCGCCCGGGCGGAGGACGCCGTGCTGCTCGCCTCCACCGTCCCCGGCTACGTCCCCGGCATGGTCGTCTCCCCGGCCGATCGGCTGAGTCTGCCGGAAGGAGCGAGTGCCACCTTGCTGTTCCAGTCGGGCGAAACGCTGCGCCTGCGCGGCCCGTTCGAGGGCAGTTTGTTTCAGCAGCAAACGGCTGCCGCACAGGGCGGCGCCGCGGTGCTCGCGGACATGTTCCGCATGCACGGCGTGGACGCGACGGTCATCGGCGGCACACGCTCCACCGGTCCGGCGCGTTCGGCTCCCGCCCTGGATGACGTCCAGGTCGATCCGGAACGGTCCGGGACATACTGCGTCGAGCCTTCGACATCGGTGTGGATCACGCGTCCGGCCGGGGATGCCGGCGCTTACGCGCTGCGGCGCAAAGGCAGCACAAGAAGCCTGGCCTGGCCGGAAGGGGCGCAGCGGATCGAATGGCCCGGAGACGTGCCGATAGAGGACGGCAGCCAGTTCGAGATCACGACCGGCAGCGCCGCGCTGGCAACGGTCACGTTCCGCAACATTCCGCCGGCTGCTCCCGACGGACCGGGCCGCATTGCCACCGGGCTTGCACTGGGGTGCCGCGATCAGTTCGAGTTGGAACTGCGACGGTTCAGCCGAACCGTTGCCACACCGGAGCTTTGGCTCACCACCGGGAGGGGGCGGCGCCCGGTCTACCGTCCCGGCGAAGCGATCGAGATGACCGTGATGGCGAGCACGGACGGCTATCTATATTGTGTCGCAACGGACGCGGACGGCGGCGCCAGGCCGATTTTTCCCGCCGGCGCGGTGGACGGCGCGCAACTGCGCGGTTCGGCGCCGTTGTCGATCCCGGGACGGCGGCAACCGAACGGACTGACCGCCTCGAACGAGACGCAGCATATCCGGTGCTGGCTCGCCGACAGGGACATCACCCCGGAACTGCCGCATGCACTGCTGGGGGCGCCCGGCGGGCGCTTGCCCGACCAGCTCGCGACCGGCCTGGATGGTCTGTTCGGCCGGATCGGCGGGACCCGGATCGAGTCGGACGAGCTGACGGTGAAGCCGGAATGAAATCGGCCCCGGGCCATGAGATGGCGAGATCCCGGTATAATACCTTTGGGTGATTGCATGCTGCACCCGCGAAGATCAGCCTGTCCCGAGCAGACCGCGCTTCGGCGCGCTGCTTTCTTGGACGTTTCCTCCCTAAACTTCGGCGGCGCCTCGGGCGCCGCCGTTTTTTTGGCGCAGGCGGATGGCGCCACCGTTCACGTCGTGGCCCGGCTTGTCAGGGCCATGCCGGATTTGCTTAAGGTCACCGGCCGCCATTCGGACCGCGCAGCGGCCCTCGCCCGGCCGCTATCCCGAGACGGCACGGTTCCATGTACGAAATCGACATCTATTTTCATTGTTTTGTCATCGCCGCCGATATAACGTCGCTCCGCGACAAGAGCGGCGCAGGAAGCGCCGCTTACGAAACAGCAGAAGGGTCGCTCTGTGCGCCCTCGAAGTCTAAAGCTCCGCGCACCGCGGAGCTCGCGTGAATGGGCCCGCTACCACGAAATCCGTAAGCGCTGCCTGTTCGAAAAGTACAATGGCAAGGGTACGCCGCATTATTTCGAATATGACCCCTGGCATCCGGACGAAGGCAACCCGGCCAACCATCCGTTGGTCTTTCTCGCCAACGGACGGGTCATCGGCACCATCCGGATCGATATCAAACCCGACGGCCGTGCCGTGTTTCGCCTCGTCGCCATCGACGACGCGCTGCAAGGGCGCGGGCTCGGCTCGGTCATGCTCGCCAGGGCGGAAGAGTTCGCCCGGGAGCACGGCGCCGAGACGATTTGTCTGAACGCCGTCAGCGACGCCTACCGCTTCTACGTCCGCCACGGATACGAACCGGTGCGGTGGGCGGGCTGCACCGGGAATCCCACCGAGATCCCGGTGGTGAAGCACTTGGCCGAACCGGCGATGCAACCCATCGCCCTCCCGGTTGCCGTCCAGGCCGCCATGCAACTCGTTGCCTGACGCTGATGGCATGGCGGCGCCGCGAGGCTCCGCCATGCCATCGCGCCGCCTGCCCGCGGTGGCAGCGCTCAACGCAGACCGACCAGCCGGGCCGGATCGGGAAACAGCCGGCGGAGCGCCGCGTCCGCGTAGCCGTGGCCATCCAGCCGAGCGTCCGGGGCGTGCTGCACCGCCTCCCACGCCTCGGCCGAGAGGGCCTGCCGATGCAAATGCGGATACCACCCGCCATTCTGTTCCGGCTTGCCGATGACGCCCACCGCTGTCCCGCGCGTTACGTGCGTTCCCGCCGGCGGCAACCCGGCATGCGCCAAATGTCCCGGCAGGACGTAGTCCGCGCCTCCCTCCGGTTCGCCGGAGCGCAGCACGAGCCACCCGCCCCAGCAATGCTCCGCCCCGAGCCGGGTCGCCACCTCGCCCACCCAATGGTGGCAGAACCCGGCATCGTTCAACGGATTGGGCTCGACCGTTGAAGGAAACTCGACGCGCGCCAGCGCATCCAGATTCGCCCTGGCCCAACGTCGGCCGGCGAGCGCCGGAAATATCCAGGGTGCTTCCGGCATGCTCGTAGTGCCCCGGGAAACGGGACCGCACCGGCCCGGGTGCCGTCCACAGGGCCGCTTCTTATTGGCAGACGACACGTGGCGTAAACCTGCGGGCTTCTCTATATCCGCCGGTATGAAGACGGCGTTCGTCAAGATGCACGGCTGCGGCAACGATTTCGTCATCCTCGACGAGCGTGCGCGGTTTCTCGGCCTGACCCCTGCCCGGGCCGCCTTCCTGGCGAACCGGCGCATGGGCATCGGTTGCGACCAGGTGATCGCCATTCAGCCGGTTACCGGAGCCGACGCCTTCATGCGGATCTGGAACCCGGACGGCTCCGAGGCCGGCGCCTGCGGCAATGCCACGCGCTGCGTCGCCGACATCCTGCTGCGCGGCGCCGGAACCGACGCCGTGGCCATCCGCACCGTCTCCGGCGAACTGCCGGCGACGCGCGGCGCAGATGGCCTCATCACCGTTGACATGGGGCCGCCGCGGCTGGATTGGGCGGACATTCCGCTGGCCGAACCGGCCGACACGCTGCGCCTCGATCTGCCGGGCGAGCCGGCCGCCGCCGGCATGGGCAACCCGCACGCCACCTTCTTCGTCGCGGACCTCGCCGCGGTTCGCATCGCCGATCTTGGCCCGAAATTGGAGCACAACCCGCTGTTCCCGCAGCGGGCCAATATCGGCTTCGCACAGATCCTCGATCCCGAGACCATCCGCCTGAAGGTCTGGGAACGCGGCGCGGGACTGACCCTGGCCTGCGGCTCCGGCGCCTGCGCCGCGCTGGTGAACGCGCATCGCCGCGGGCTGACGCACCGGCGCGCCCGCCTCATCCTGGACGGCGGCAGCCTGACGATCGCATGGCGCGACGACAACCACGTGCTGATGACCGGTCCCGTGGTGACCGCCTTCCGCGGCGAGATCGATCTGCCATGAGCACCGAAATCCTGACGTTCGGCTGCCGGCTGAACGCCTACGAATCCGAGGTCATGCGCGGCCTTTCGGCAGCCGCGACCGATACGGTGATCGTCAACACCTGTGCCGTGACCGCCGAGGCGGAGCGCCAGGCGCGCCAGGCGATCCGCAAGGCCGCGCGCGAGCGGCCGGAGGCGCGCATCGTCGTCACTGGCTGCGCGGCGCAGATCAATCCCGCCGCCTGGGCCGCGCTGCCAAACGTGCACCGCGTGCTGGGCAACGACGACAAGCTGAAGCCGGAAAGCTGGCTCGCCGATGCCGGTTCCGCCGTGTCCGACATCATGGCCGCCCGCGAGACCGCGGCGCATCTGGTGACGGAGTTCGCCAGCCGGGCGCGGGCATTCGTGCAGGTGCAACAGGGCTGCGACCATCGCTGCACCTTCTGCATCATTCCGTTCGGCCGCGGCCCCAACCGCTCGGTGCCCATCGGCGTGATCGCCGACCAGGTGCGGACCCTGGTGGCGAGCGGATTTCGCGAAGTCGTGCTGACCGGAGTCGATATCGCGTCGTATGGCCCGGATTTGCCGGGGTCGCCGTCGCTCGGCCAGATGATCCGCCGGGTGCTGGCGGCGGTGCCGGAGCTGCCCCGCCTGCGATTGTCGTCGATCGACCCGGCCGCGATCGACGCCGATTTGTGGCGGCTGATCGCGGAGGAGCCCCGGCTGATGCCGCATCTGCATCTGTCGCTGCAGGCCGGCAGCGACCTGATCCTGAAGCGCATGCGCCGCCGCCATCTGCGCGGCGATGCGCTGACGGCGATCCGGCGCGCCCGCGACCTGCGCCCGGGGATCGCAATCGGGGCTGACCTGATCGCCGGCTTCCCGACCGAGACGGATGCGCTGTTCGAGGAGACGCTGGGCTTTGTGGGGGGGGCGCAAATTCCTTACCTGCACGTGTTCCCCTATAGCGAGCGGCCCGGCACCCCGGCCGCCCGCATGCCGCCCGTGCCGAAGCCCGTCCGCCGGGAACGCGCCGCGCGGTTGCGCGAGGCGGGATACGCCGAAGCGTGTCGTTTCTTCAGCTTCCATGTCGGCACGGTAGTATCCCTGCTGACCGAGGCGGCGGACTCCGGCCACAGCGAACATTTTGCTCCGGTGCGGCTGGCGCGGCCCGCCAAGCCCGGACGGCTTGTGCGCGCGCTCGTCACGGGATCGACCCGGGAACACTTACTGGCGGAGGCAGCCTGATGGCGCTCGGTTTCGTTACGCACCTGAAGGATGGCCTGGCGCGCAGTTCGCAGAAACTCTCTGGCGGAATCAGCGCGGTGTTCACCAGGCGCAAGCTGGACAGCGAAGCGCTGGAGGAACTCGAAGACCTGCTGATCACGTCGGACATGGGCACCGAGGCGGCGAAGCGGGTGATCGCCGGGTTCCGGCGCACCCGGTTCGGCAGCGAGGTCACCGACGAGGAGGTGCGGACGACGCTGGCCGAGAAGATCGCCGAAATCCTGGCGCCGGTGGCGCAGCCGTTCGAACTCGATCCGGCGCTGAAGCCGCATGTCGTGCTGTTCGTCGGCGTCAACGGCACCGGCAAGACCACGACCATCGGCAAGATGGCGCAATTGTTCCACGACCAGGGCAAACGGGCGGTGATGGCCGCCGGGGACACCTTCCGTGTCGCGGCGGTGGAGCAGTTGCAAATCTGGGGAGAGCGGACCGGCACCCCGGTCGTCTCCGGCGGGCGGGACGCCGATTCCGCGGGGCTGGCGTTCGATGCGCTGACGAAGGCAAGGACAATCGGCGCGGATGTGCTGCTGATCGATACCGCCGGGCGGCTGCAGAACAAGGCTGCGCTCATGGATGAGCTGGCTAAGATGATCCGCGTGCTGCGCAAGCAGGACCCGGCGGCGCCGCATTCCGTGCTGCTGGTGCTGGACGCGACGACGGGGCAGAACGCCGTGCAGCAGGTGAAGGTGTTCCGCGATATGGTGGCGGTGACCGGTCTGGTCGTCACCAAGCTGGACGGCAGCGCCCGCGGCGGAATCGTTGTGGCTCTGGCCGAGGAATTCGGGCTGCCGGTGCACGCCGTCGGTGTCGGCGAGAAAGTCGGCGACCTGCGGCCGTTCGACGCCGGGGAGTTCGCCCGCGGGCTTGTCGGGGCTGATTCCGGGCCCTGACAGCCGATATCGGCCGGGCGTGACCGGATCGGCTTGATGGGGCGGGTCGCAAACTGCGGACGGGGACGAACGTCGTCTTCTTTTGCGCAGAAGTTGCGAAGTGCCTTCGGCGCGGCATATGCGCTGGCGGTTCGATTCCGGACGGCGCGGCCGTCTCCGGACGGCGAAATAACACCGCGCCGGTGGCCCGGGAAAGCCTCCCTGCGATCTTCGAATCTCCGCGTCCTCTGTGCCGGTAGCGGGGGGCTCAACGCCACCGGCGGCGGCGGTTTGCCGCCCGCGCTCAAACCCGCATCGCCAAAGCAAAACGGCGCCCCCTGAGCAAGCCCAGCGAACCGTCGATCACAATGTGTTCTCTATGGCGCCGGCAAGAGCCGTGCCATAGACATTGCCCGAGGGGGATGGTGCATTGAAAAAAATAGCAATTATTGTCAGATCGTTCCTGATGATCGCCGTTTTCGTCTCGGTCTCGCAAAGTCCTGCCAGGGCTGAAACGAATGGAGACCAAACGACGGGATCGCAGGCCATCGGCGCGGAAACCGCCGACACTCATGCCAATGGCGCACCGTCCGCGCGGCCGCCCGCGCCGGTGTCGCCGCGGCGGGCCGCCGAAATGCGGGCCGTTGAGAAGCTGAACGCCTGGACCGTCGGCGTCGCCGCCGGCCAGCTCGAGGGCGCGCCGATCCGTTTCGCGTCGGATATAGCGCGCGTGGTGGACGACGGCGACAACCTGCACGTGCTGCCGATCGTCACCCGCGGACCTGCGGAAAACCTTGAGGATCTGCTGTATCTCAGGGGCGTCGATGTGGCGATCATCAACTCGGACGCATTGGAGCAGTTCAAGTCGGTTGTGCCGGACATCCAGAAGAGGATTACCTATATCCTCAGCCTGTTCCCGTCGGAACTGCATGTCTTTGTCCGCCCCGGGATCAGGTCGCTGGACGATCTCAAGGGCAAGAAAGTGAACTTCAACACGCAGGGCACCGCGGCAGCTTATTCGGGTCCGCTGATCTTCGATCATCTCGGCCTCGACGTGCAGAAGACGTTCATTCCGCACCAGGTCGCGCTGGAGCAGATGAAAGCCGGCCAGAATGATATGGAAGCGGTGGTGTTCATCACATCGAAACCCGTCGATGCGTTTCTGCATGGAAAATGGGAGGGAGGTTATCATTTCCTTCCGGTTCCCTTCGATCCGGCTTCGCTTTATTTGCCGGCGACACTGACCTCCGGCGACTATCCGCAACTGATTCCGCAGGGCGAGGATGTGCAAACAATCGCCGTTCCGACGATCCTGGCGGCGTTCAACTGGCCGAAGGGTTCGGACCGCAATAAACGCGTCGCGCGGCTGGCGGAGTATCTGTTCAGTCGCCTGGACACGCTGCAAGGGCCGGGCTTCCACCCGAAATGGAAGGATGTCGTGCTGAACGCCCGGGTGCCGGGGCTGGACAGGTTGCCGGCGGCCCAGGACTGGCTGGACCGGAACGGCGCGTCGCGGGTTGTTGCGGCGTCCTCAGGTGACAGCGGCGACCCGGGTCTGCCAGGCCCCGGCGCTGTGCCGGCAAGTCTTGAAAAGCAGAAGTTGTACCAGGAATTCCTGGAATGGAAGCGTACGCATGGCAAATGAACACCATCCCGACGGGAGCAAGCCGATGGATCGTCCGCAGACCCGCATGCGCTTTATCGGGAAGGCTGCCGCCGTTTCCTGTGCCGTGGCCGCCGCTGTCGTTTTGATACCAACCCTTACTCGGTCGCAGCCCGCGTCCACCCCATTTCCGCCGCATTCGGCCTCGAAGATGTCCCACAGAGTCGTGATTCAGGTGACGCAGAACGATCCGGCAATCATGAACATGGCGCTCAACAATGCCGAGAACCTTGTGAAATACTACAAGGAGAAGGGCGAACCGCTGCAGGTCGAGCTCGTCGCCTACGGTCCCGGCCTCACCATGATGCGCGACGACACTTCGCCGGTAAAGGATCGGCTGGCTGCAATGTCAGGTAGCACGAAGAACGTTGTCTTCACCGGCTGCGGCAACACCTTGACGGCACAGTCCAAACAGGAGAACAAAGAGATCACGCTGGTTTCCCAGGCCCGCATCGTTCCGGCCGGAATTGCCCGGATTGTTGAGCTTGAGGAACAGGGTTGGACCTATGTGCGGCCATAGCCGGCACGGTAACGGAGCAACCGACCGGTTTATTGCCGCAAGGCAACGTGTGCCGGTCTGACCTCCACCCGTCTGCCAGCGGGCGAAGCGCCGAGCCGGGAGAGGGTTATGAAAGACACCATTTTGATCCTCGCGCTGGCCGGATTCCTGTCGCCCTGTGTCGCGATGGCTCAGGCCGCGGAGACCGTCCAGGCAGGCGCAGGGGTTGGGACAGAGAACAGCCGCGCGGAACCCCATCCGGATAACGCGGTGCCGGCGGACCAAGGGGCGGAGGCGCTGCTGAACCTGGTGCTGCGGCAGGTCGTCGCGGGTCAGACAATGGCGCCCGAGGGAGACAATGCGATTTTCACCTGGAAGCGATTGCTGAAGGTGATCGTTCCGCGCTCACCGGCGACCGTCAAGGCGTTGAGAGACTTCGTCGCGGAGTCCCGGCGCCACGCCGCCGACGAGCAGGCGGCGGGGCGAACTGTCACTGCGCGCGAGCTCTCGATTTTCGCCGATGAGGCGTCCGACATGCTTAAGGGCGAAGGGCCGGAGCCGCCGGCCGCCGCTTCGGCCGATAAGGCTGCCGCTCCGCCGGCGGAGGTCCGGCGAAGCGACACTGCCCCGGAACCGCAGATCCAGGCGAACGCACGCGGGAGCGGCGATGCGGCGGACGCGGACTCCCGGAGAAACGAGCCCCCACCGGCGGCGAAGTCGCGGACGCTGCCCGCCGAACCCAATGGCAACGATGCCCCCGCGGAAATGGCAAGCCGCAACGCGGAATCGGTCCCTGAACCTTCCCCCGCTGCGGCATCTCCGCCGGCAGCCGTGCCTGCGCGTCCTGCCACTCAGCAACCCGCGCCGGACCAGGCGGCGGCAACCGCGGCGTCACTCAGTCGTGGCGATGCGATGTTGGCGATGAGGAATATCACCGCGGCCCGGTCGTTTTACGAGTACGCCGCCAACGCAGGCAATGCGAGGGCGGCGGCGGCACTGGCCGAAACCTATGATCCGGTCTTTCTCAACCGATTGGGTGTGATCGGCCTCAAACCTGATCCTGCGGCAGCGGCGGCATGGTACCGCAAGGCCGCGGCGCTGGGCGACCGAAGTGCGGTGGCTCGCCTGGAAACGCTCAGATCAGACGTGGCGAAATAGCCGGAGGGTTGACGCAGCCCCGGCGGGGCCGCGGCACACGAGCGTCGGCGCCCCCCTACCCACCTGTCACCGGCGGGAAAAAACCCACCTCATCCCCCGGCCGCACGGCGCTTCCCGGGTCTGCAAATTCCTGATTGACGGCGCACCGCACCGCCTTGCGGTCACGGAACGCAGCCTCATGCCGCGCATCGATGGCCGACAGATGATCGACCAGCGCCGTCACCGTTGCGACACCCTCCGGCAACGGTATCTCCTCCTGCGCAACGCCTACGCGTTCCCGAAGCCAGGCAAAGTACAAGACACGGATCGGCTCGATCATTCCCGCCTATATCGTGTGAGCCATCCTGGCCGCCCTGCACAAGCGCGTCACTTCGGGGTCGGGATCGTCTCGATCCGTCCATCCGCATGGATCACCGTGCTGGTCCCGTTGCCGTTCGGCACAACAATCGATTGCCCGCCGCCCGGGCTCGTCGTCGTCTGATACCCCGGACCGCCGCCCGTCGTCACGGACGGCCCGCCCGGTGTCTGGATCACCTGCCCGCCCGGGGTGCGCGGCGGCGGAGCAGCCGGCGGCGATGCGTAACTGGACAGCGGGGGGGCGGGGTTCAACGGTGGCGGACCGGGCTGGCTGTTGCCGGGCGGCGTCGAACTCCCGTTTGCGGGGTTCGGCGACACCGACGGCATGGTGCCGCGGCTGAGCGGAGACCCCGGGACCGGCGCTTCCGGCTGCGGCGTCAAACCACCCTGCGACTCGAGATCCTTCAGCGTCGGCGCCGGCGGCAGCGGGCCGGGCCAGATGTCGCCGGGTTCGGTTGTCATCGGCTCGACAGCCGGGTTGCCGCCCAGGACGCGATAGACGTTTTCGCTATCCGCGATCGGCTGGTTGGGGTTGGAGCCGCCGGTCAGCGGCGGGTTCCACCAGGTCTTGTAACCACAGCCGCCGAGGGCCAGCGTGAGGCAGAGCAGGACGATACCACGCATCAAAAAAGGCTTCCCATCACGTGCTGGGGTTGAGGGCGCGGCGGAATATGCTCTTCAGACCGGGAACGACTCAAGACCCCATACCGCGATCATGCCACGGCGGGTCCGATAGGGAAATTAGATGGTTGATAAGCCGGCCCAATCGCCGGTTCGACGGCTACTCCTGGCCGAGCAGCTCGCGCTTCAGCAGCGCCGTCGGCGGCGCCGGGCCGAGGAACGTGCGAAGCAGAACCTGCGCGAAGTGGGGATTGGTTATGGTGCCCATCACTTGCCCGTTCAACGTCAGGCGGGCGCCCTTGGAGGTGAACAGGATCCGGCTCTCGTCGCCGGCACGAACGGCGGGGACCCGGGAGATGAACTCCTCCACGTCGTGCTGATCGACCGAGCACTCCGGTGGGCGGCAGTTGTTGGCGAATCCGTTGCGCCAGGATTTGTGCGCCTGCTCCGCATCGACATCGCGGAGAAACCGGATGTCGAGCGCTTTGGGTTCAGGCGAATTCAGGATGCTCTCAGCATTGCTGCTTCGCTGCGTCAGAAACAGCCCTGCGACATAGATTTTGATCCCGAGTATCGAGAAGGTGCGCAGGCCGATGCCGTTCAGCACCAGCCGCGTGCCGTCCACCACCTGGGAGTCCGGCATCGTCACCCCGGCCAGTTCGGCCGCCCGCGGAGCGGCAAGGGGGGCTGCAAGCAAAACCGCGGCGGTCAGACCGCGGACCATCGCGGCCTTTCCGGCGGCCAAAGCACTGCCGTTGCAGAATTTGAGCTGTCGCATGGCATCTATTATGGCCGGACCTTTCACGCCGCATAGCCCGCTATGCGAACTTCTCAGAGGGCCGCCTGTGCAATTCTCAGCTAGCCGCACGCGCGGGAGCCGGTGACAGGTCTGGCTGTGGCTGATTCGCTACAGCCACCCTGTTAGCGATAACAAAATGCTGCGTCGCAGCAAAATCTGCTTGCAAGCGGCGGCGGCGTTGGCCATCTTGTCAATCGCAGACCGCGCTCAGGCGCACTGCTTTCTTGGACGTTTCCTCCCTAAACTTCGGCGGTGCCTCAGGGCACCGCCGTTTTTTTTCCGGGCGCCGCGAAACAATCCGGGAGTGTCCGATGAACCAGCGCTTTCCGGTGTCCGATCACTGCGACGGGCAGCGCTTCTTCCACCCGGGCCCACCGGACGGCTCGCGCGGCCTGATGCAGTCATTGCGGTGGCGAATGCGGGGCGGCCACGTGCCGTGGGCGCGTCCACCGAAGGATCCGGTGTTCGCTCCTCCGAATTGTGCCGTCCAACCGGGCAAGGCAATGCGCAGGCGCTGTCCCGGCAGGGCATCGCCGCCACCGAGCCGGATTGGTGGCACCTATCGGACCGGAGACGTTCGTGACGCAGGGGCTCGGCGAAACCCGGGTCCATGACCTCGCCGGCAACACCCGGCCCGCAGTGGACCCGCCCCGGCGTTAGCCTCCCGGGCGTCCGGTCTTGCCGCCGGCCTCGGCTTGCGTGGCGCTGCTGATCCGCGCCGGCGCCGGTTCGGCGGCATCGCCGGAAAGCCGGGCGTAGGAAACGAGCGTCTTCTCGACCTCGGCCTGATCCATTATCGGCGCCAGCAAAGCGGCGGCCTTGTCGCGGTTCCCGGCGGCGGCATAGGCGAGCGCCAGGTTGACCCGGACGCGCCGCGAGCCGTTGTCTTCCCGCTGGAGCGTCTCGAGGATCTCGATCGCGGCGTCGGTCTTGTGCTCAAGCGTCAGGGCCAGCGCGAGATTGTTGCGCGATGCCTGGTCGTCCGGCGCCACGGCGATGGCGCGGCGGAACGCCGCTTCCGCGTCGGGGAAGGATCGCTGCATGACCCGGGCGATGCCGAGACCGTTGAGCGCCTCCAGATTGTCCGCCGCGCGCGCGGCGACGTCCTGATAGATCGCGACGGCGGCCGGGGCGTTGTCGAGGCGGACATACAGGCGTCCGACCAGAAGTGCGGTGTCCGTGTCGTTCCTATCGCGGCCATGCTGCGCCAGCGCAATGTCGAGCGCCTCGGTGTTGCGGCCGGCCTTGGCGAGTGCCGCCGCGTATTGCTTCTGCAGAGCGGCGTCGTTGGGATCGCGTGCGGCGGCCGGCCCCAGAAGCGCCAGTTCATCGCTGACATTGCCGTTCGCTTCCGCCATCCGCGCGAGCCGCAGGCGGGCTGCCTCGTCATTCTGAGCGCTGCCGCCGGACGACGCGGCGCACCCGGCGAGCAGCAATGCGCCGAGGGCCGCGGCGGCGAGCGGCAATGGCCGGCGCGCGTACTTATGTTTGGCATGTGTCATGGCGATACCTTTCCGGTTCGGCTGGACCCGCGATCCGGAAGTCATCTTCACGGAATAGGTGCATATCTGCAAGGTTTTCACGCAACTGAAGGCATCAAACAACTGTGTGCGGGCTACGATTGTGTTCATCGGGCGCTCGACCAATCAAATTTCTTTGTTTGGAGCTAATATCAACTGAATTCGTACGGATGTACTCTGGCCGAGTGGTTGCTCATGACATTTTGCTGATCAAAACGGGATAACGGACACGGCTGCACATGCGGCTGTAGGAAAACTCGATTTTTGATCTGCCCGCCAACATCGGTGGGAACCCGGAATCGCCATAATACTGTCACAGTGCCGTGTATTTTTTGACCATCTTCACGATTAACTAGCAACATCGCGACTGCCGTTTGATGCGGCGGCCAAATGGACATCGGGATGGTTGAACGGCTTATTCCAATTGCCACAACGTGTTATCTGCCGTTCCCCCAAGGTTCGCTCGGCATTCAGCCGGCCTGCCGCCACCTGACCCGCTCGCGTCAGAGGCGAAACTCTCACACATAATTCAGTTCGTTTTCGTCCTTGTTCCAGTCATACCGATACCACCGAGCGATGGTGCGGAGCGTAACGACGAGCCGCAACTGCCGATCGGATGGAAAGGACGCCGACAAATTCAGTCATACCCCGGCGTTCGACACGTCAACGTGAACAGGAGCAATCCCATGCTGTCCAACATCAAGTCCTCTGTCGCTCTCTATTCTGCCATGCTGACCGAGGATCGCGACGCGGCCGGCGCACTTGAGTATGCGCTGCTCGTATCTTTCATCGCCGTCGCCGTCATCGTCGGTGTAACGAAGTTCGGCACTGCGCTGTCGACCTTCTTCAGCACCATGAGCACTGTCATTGGCAACTTGGCCACATAAACTGCTGGCTTGGGGCGTCAGGACTTCAAGCCCGGCGTCCCGCAAGCCTTCGCAAAACGCCAATCCATCATTCAAGTCCGCGCTCAGTTATCGAGCCGGCAGGTCCATTGCCATGCACCCGGGCAGCATATATTGCCTCCAGGCCGTAATCGCCGCTCTGCTCGTCTTCGCAGCACTGCGCGACATCGCAACCCGCCGGGTACCCAACTGGGTCTCCATCGGGATCCTGATCTGCAGTATCGTTTTCCAGACAGTCGTAGGTATGATATTTACTGCAATCGGTCTTGGTCTGCTGATTTTCTTCGTGGCCGCGCTGATGTGGCGCCGCGGATGGCTGGGCGGAGCCGATGTCAAGCTTCTCACCGCGGCCTCGGTCGCGGTGGCGCCGGCCGCCGTGGGACCGCTGTTGATCGCCATCTCGCTCGCGGGCGGCGGTCTGGCGATTGTCTATATTATTCTGTCCCGCCTGCTGCGCCGCCCTTCCCCGGGCTCGCGCAACGGCTTCCTGCCGCGACTGCTGAAGGCCGAGGCCTGGCGCATCCGCAAACGAGCACCCCTGCCCTACGCCGTTGCGATCGCGATTGGCGGCATCTTAACCCTTTTCTCGAGCCAGGTGTAACATGGTGGTCCGCATCGCTTTGTTCCTGCTGATCGGTCTTGGTCTCGCCGGCATCGGCGTCACCGTGGCCATCGGACTGCGTCCGGCTGCCGCGCCGGTGCAGGTTGCCGCCCCGCAGGAAGTCGTCGTCCCCAAGACCCAGATTCTCACCGCCGCGCGCGTCGTCCACGGCGGGACCCTGCTGCTGCCCGACGATGTCGTCTCCAAGGCTGTGCTGCCGGCCGACGTCCCCGCGGGCGCCTGGGTCGATAGCCTGGACACGCGTGCCGCCATTCAGGGCGCCATGGTTCGCCATCAGGTGGAGCCCGGCCAGCCGATCATGCATGATGATGTCGTGCGGCCGGGCGAGCGCGGCTTCCTCGCGGCGGTTCTGGCACCCGGCACCCGGGCAGCCACGATCGGCGTGGACGCCGTCAGCGGCACCGCCGGACTGATCTGGCCGGGCGACCGTGTCGACGTGATCCTCACCCAGAAAATCGACGACGCGGCCACGCCCATCGGCCGCCGCGTGGTGGGTGAGACGGTCATTCAGAACGCCCGGGTAATCGCCGTGGATCAGCACATGGTTGAGGGTGTCGCGCCGGGCAGCGCGCTCAGCAACAACATCGTTGCACGCACGGTCACGATCGAAGTGCCGGCGAAGGAGGCTGAGAAAGTCTCGGTGGCCGCGACGCTCGGACACCTCGCGGTGGTCGTGCGTTCGGCCAGCGAACCCGCCCCGGTCGTGGATGAAGCCCATCCCGCGGGCCAGCCGGTGGTAGCCTCCGTCGCGCCGGACAGCCTGGTCTGGAGCAGCGATGTCTCAGCTGCTTACCGATCGTCCCCGCACAACCCCGACATGACTGTCCGCCTGTTCACCGGGGCGCAAGCCAATCCCGTGGAGTACCACTACTAATGCGCTCGCTCTTTCCCCTGCTTGTCTGTGGGCTGTCGCTGACATCCGCACAGGCTTTCGCCCAGTCGCCAATGCCGTCAACCCCGATGGCGCCGCGATCGCAGCCGGCCGCGCCAACGTCCCTGACCATCGACGCCGGTTCCGGCCAAGTGATCCAGACCGGGCGGGCGATCACCAACCTGTTCGCGGCCGATCCGAAGGTCGCCGAGGTGCGGCCTGCCAGCCCCACCAGCGTGTTCGTGTTCGGTGTGGCACCGGGCCGCACCACGATCGCCGCGCTGGATCAGGCCGGCAACGTCATTGGCCGTTACGAGGTGACCGTCAGGCCGTCCTCCTTCGGCGCGGCGGCGGCACAGGCGGCGCTGCGGCAATCGCTGCCTCACAGTAACGTCAACGTCCAGACCTCGCTCAGCGGATTGACCCTGACCGGGCAGGTCGGCAGCGCGGCCGAGGCCGAGCAGGCGGACGTGATCGCCAAGGGCTATCTCGGCGACAAGATGACGCTGGACAACCGGCTGACCGTGGGATCGAGCGTGCAGGTCAACCTGCGGGTGCGCATCGCCGAAATCTCCCGACAGGTTACACGGCGGTTCGGCATCAACTGGGCGGCGCTGGGCAGCATCGGCAAATATGGCATTGTCGGCGCATCGATCCTGGATCCGTTCAACTCGCCCGCCAGTCCGTCGCATCAGTTGCTGGGCGGCTATCACGACAGCAACCTGTCGATCGATGCGCTGCTGGACCTGCTGGCCGCGGACAATCTCGCCACCATCCTGGCGGAACCCAATTTGACCGCGATGAGCGGAGAAACCGCCAGCTTCCTGTCAGGCGGCGAGTATCCGATCCCGGTTGCCCAGCAGAACAGCACGATAACGATCGATTACAAGCAATACGGCATCTCGCTCGCCTTCGTGCCCACCGTCATCGGCAACGATCATATCAGCCTGCATGTCAGGCCGGAGGTCAGTCAGCTTACCACGCAGGGCGCCATTCAGCTTGGTGTCGGCAACAGTACGATTTCCGTGCCCGCCCTGACGGTGCGCCGCGCCGACACCAGCGTGGAGCTTGGCAGCGGCCAGAGCTTCGCCATCGCCGGCCTGCTGTCAGCCCAGAACACGCTCGGCAACAGCGGCCTTCCCTATGCCGGCGAGGCGCCTTTCATCGGGCCGCTGTTCCGGTCCGACAATATACAGCGCAACGACTCCGAACTGGTCATCATCATCACCCCCTATATCGTGCGGCCGGTTGACGATCCCAGGCAGTTGCGGGCGCCGACTGACGATTATCGGGCGCCGCATGATTTCGACCGGGTGACCCTGAACCGCCAGATCGGCCGCGGCACCGGCCCGGACATCATTTCCGCGCACCTGCCGGGCGATGCCGGTTTCATTCTGAACTAAGGAGGCTGTTGTGCGGAAGAAACTGCTGATCGTTGCAGCGTTGGGCTGCCTGGCGGGATGCCAGAACATTCCCGACCCGTCATACCGCGCCGGCACCTGGAAGCCCCAGCACGTGAACGACGCCAACCTGGAAGCCATGGTCGCCAATCCCGCGGATCTGCAGCACGGCCATGGCGACGGCACAGCCATCGGCGCCACTGCGGCGAACGCCATCGAACGCCTGCGTGCCGACAAGGTCAAGGAGCTGCCCACCTCCGGGGTGCTTCAGCTTACGCCCGTTCCCACGGGCGCCGCACCGGCCGGCGGAGGCGGACAATGACCGTGATTCCGAACCTCGCGGCCATGGCGCCATCGCCGGAGCACGACGCCGGCCGGTCCGATCGCTCCCGGTTCCGGGCTTTCGTCCGCGACAAGGCGACCGAGGCGATCCTGCGCGACGCACTTGGCGATCTGATGCCGGACGAAACCGCGATCCGGCGCGCCGATCTGGTGGCAACCCGGCAGGCGCTACAGCGCGACCTCGCACCGAATGTCCTGATCCTGGACGTTTCGGGCGAAGACCACCCGCTACGGGTGCTGGACGATCTCGCACAATTCGTCGAGCCCGGCGTGCGCGTGCTGGTCATCGGCGACACTCAGGACATGGAGTTCTACCGCCAGGCGATCAGAAGCCTCGGCGTGCTGGAATATCTCGCCAAGCCGTTGAACCGTGAGACGGTGGCCCGGCATTTCCGGCCGGTGATCATCGGCCGCGACCCGGCGGATCTGCAGATACGGACCGGGCGCATCATTACTGTTACGGGCGTACGCGGCGGGGTTGGGGCGACCACCATGGCCATCAACCTGGCCAGTCATCTCGGCGAGGCGACCCGGCGGCACACGCTGCTGCTGGATGCGGACCTGCATGGCGGCACCTCCGCGCTGATGCTTTCGGTTGAAACCGCTGACGCGCTGCGCACCGCGCTGGAGTATCCGGACCGGGTGGACGAAGTGTTTCTGCAACGCGGCGCGCGCAGCGTCAGCGACCGTCTGCAGGTCCTGTGCGCCGAGGAAGCGCTGGATCGTCCGTCAATGATCCGGCCGGAATCCGCCGCCGAACTGTTGGACCTGCTGCGCAAGCACTATCACTTCATCATCGTCGACGTGCCGCGGTTCATTACGCCCTTCAACCGGGTGTTCCTGGATGCGGCGCACCAGCGCGTTCTGGTCATGGACGGCTCGCTCGGGTCGATCCGCGACACGCTGCGCTTCCTGGCAATGCCCGCCGGGGCGGCGCAGTCGCGGCCGCCGATCGTCGTGTTGAACCATGAGGGCTATACCGGGATGCTTCCGCGCAAGCAGGTGATCGCCGCGCTCGGGCAGACGCCCGAAGTGGTGGTGCCGCATGCGCCGAAGTCGCTGATCAGGGCTGCGACCATCGGCAAGCCGGCGACCCGCGGCCGGGGTCCGTTGCGCAACGCGATGGTATCGCTGGCGCAGGAAATCACCGTGGCTGTCAGCACCCACCACGAGCCGAAGGGACGGAGCGTTATTGCCCGTCTGCTTGGCCGATGATCCCCCCGGTCGCCTTCGGCCGCAGGGGGGCGGAGACGTCGCCCGGGCCTCGGGTGACGGGTGCCGCGGCAAGCGCTGCCGCCCGGCCCGCGCCGCCGCCTGATCCGGTCGCGCAACTTCGCACGATCTTCCTGTCGCGCCTCGATCCCGCAACGATTTCCGGTCAGGGATCGGACAAGCTGGCCGCGGAGGTCGAGCGCCTGCTGGCGGAGATCGCCGATGAGATGCGGATCCAGCTCAATGGCCGTGAGCAGCGCCAGCTTGCCGCCGAGCTGGTCGATGACATGCTCGGCCTGGGCCCGCTGGAGCCGCTGCTGGATGACGACACCATCACCGACATCATGGTGAACGGTCCGGACAAGGTCTTTGTCGAACAGCGCGGCAAGCTGGTGCTGTCCAACGTGCGGTTCCGCGACGTCGCGCATGTCGCCAACATCTGCCAGCGCGTCGCGGCGGCGGTCGGGCGGCGGATCGACGAATCCAGCCCGATGGTCGATGCGCGCCTCGCTGACGGGTCCCGCGTCAACATCATCTTCCCGCCGCTCGCGCTGAACGGGCCGTGCATGTCGATCCGCAAATTCGCCCGGCGGGTCATCGATTTTTCCGTGCTGGTCGCGAACGGATCGATCACTCCGCCGATGGCCCGCCTGCTGGAAGCAGCGTCGCAGGCGCGGCTGAACGTGATCATCTCGGGCGGCACCGGATCGGGCAAGACCACGCTGATGAACGCGATGTCGCGCATGATCAACCGCGACGAACGGATCGTGACCGTCGAGGACGCGGCGGAACTGCAATTGCAGCAGCCGCATGTGGTCCGCCTGGAAACCCGGCCGGTGAACCTGGAAGGCCGCGGCGAGGTGACCGCCCGCGACCTGGTGCGCAACGCCCTGCGCATGCGGCCCGACCGGATCATCATCGGCGAGGTCCGCGGCTCCGAGGCCTTCGACATGCTGCAGGCCATGAACACCGGCCACGACGGCAGCCTGAGCACGATCCACGCGAACACCACCCGCGACGCGATGACGCGTATCGAGAACATGGTGCAGATGGGGCAGCCAAACCTTCCGCTGCGGGCGATCCGCACCCAGGTCGTCAGCGCGGTGGACCTGATAGTCCAGGTCGAGCGCATGCGCGACGGCGTGCGCCGCGTCACCCAGATCACCGAAGTCGTCGGTCTGGAAGGCGACATCGTCACGCTCAATGACGTCTTCCAGTATGAGTTCGACAGCGAAAGCCCGGAAGGCAAGGTGCATGGCCGCTACCGCGTCTCACGCATCCGCCCCGCCTGCCTGCAACGGCTGACCTATTTCGGCGTCGACCGCATCTGGATGTCGGCGCTTGAGGAAGCCGACCGATGAACCAGCCCATGCTGATGCTCGGGGCAGCGGGCTTCACGCTGCTTGCGGTCGGGGCGGGAAGCCTGCTGGCGATGGACTCCCGCAACCGGCTTGTCGAACAGCGCACCAGGGCCGTGGCAACATCCTACGCCCCGGTCTCGGTATCGGCGGCCGGGCGGTCGCTGCGGCTGAAGGGCATCGTCACGAACGCCAGTCTGGTCGAACGGGCCGGCCAGCTCATCGGCCTGGAGCCCGGGCGGCCCGACCTGTATCCGGTGCCATGGTGGACCATTCCATCGGTGATGCTCGGGGCCGGCTTCCTGCTTGCCAAGCTGGTCGTGTTTCTTGTCGGCGATGTCGGCTGGATCGCTTGGCCCATCGGCTGGTTCGCCGGCTCGCGCTGGCTGTTGCTGCACTGGCTGACCAAGTACCGTAACGAGCTGATCAGGCAATTGCCGGACGCGCTGTCGATGATCGTCCGCACCGTCAGGGCGGGGATTCCGGTGACCGAAGCCTGCCAGGTCGTCGCACGCGAATCGCCTGCCCTGACCGCGGCGGAATTCAGCGTACTGGCAAACGAAATCTCTGTCGGCAGGACGATGGAGGACGGCCTGTGGAAGATGGCCGCGCGCACCGGTCTGCGCGAGTATCGTTTTCTCGCCGTCGCGCTCACGCTTCAGGCGCAGACCGGCGGCAACCTGACCGAAACGCTGGAGAAACTGGCCGATGTCATCCGCAGGCGCAGCGCGTTGCGTCAGCGCGGCAAGGCGCTGACCTCCGAGGGGCGGACGACGGCAATCGTGTTGACCGTGCTGCCGTTCCTGGTCGCCGGGGCGCTGACGATCGTGGCCCCGAACTACATCGTGCTGCTGATAACCGACCCGCTCGGAAAGAAGATCCTGCTGGCTGCGATCACCTGCCTTTGCTCGGGGCTGCTGACGATGCGGTCCATGATCAAACGGAGCCTGTCATGACGCATGTAATGCTCTGGCCTATTCTTGCCGCCGGTTTCACGTTGATGATTATCGCGGCGGCGCTGCTGTCGGAGGTCGCCCGCCGTCAGGATCAGATCGACGAACGCATCCGGGTCGCGCAAGGGCGCAGGCGGTCCGCCGGAACGGCGCGGGCCAACCGGGTGGAGGACGCCGTCGGCGCGATCCGGCGCCTCGGCGGCATCATCCTGCAAAGCGGGATATTGTCGAGCAAAACCACCGCGGATCTTGAGCAGACGCTCGCCGCGGCCGGCTACCGCCCCGCATCGGCATTGCCGCTGGTGGTGGGCGGCAAGGTCGCCCTGATGGGCGCCTTGCCGTTTCTCGCCTGGTTCCTCACCGAAGGCAGCGGGGACAGCACGATCCAACTGGTCGCCGCCTTCGGCGGGGTTTCCATCGGACTGTTTCTGCCGGACCTGATCATCGGGCGACTGCGCAAGCGCTATCTGGCGGAGGTCGAGCGTGGCTTGCCCGACGCCTTGGACCTGCTGGTTATCTGCGCCGACGCGGGCCTGCCGCTGGAAACCGCACTGGACCGGGTCGCCATGGAGTTCCGCGACAGCGATCCGCCGACGGCCAACGAACTCGCGCTGACCGCCAATGAAATGAAAATGCTGCCGGACCGCCGGCAGGCGCTGGTGAACATCGGGCTGCGGACCAACCTGGAGACGCTGGTCGCCCTGGGCGGAACCCTGGCACAGACCCTTCAGTACGGCACGCCGCTGACGCAGGCGCTGCGCGTGCTGTCGAACGAAATGCGCGACACCATGCTAGTGCGCTTCGAAGAAAAAGCGGCGCGCCTGCCGGTTCTGCTGACCTTGCCGATGATCGGGTTCTTTTTGCCCTGCGTCATCATCGTCGTGCTCGGCCCTGCCGGGGTGCAGGTCTATCACATGCTGCACGGGTAACGGCCATGGTCAGGATCATCCGTTCCGTCCGGGGACTGGCACGCGACCGGGCCGGGGCGACGATCGAGGAATTTGCGGTCATCTCCCTCGTGCTGATCTCCCTGGTCGTATTCCTGATCGAAGGTTCGTTCCAGTTGCTGACCGCCGCGGTGCTGCAATACGGCCTGCGCGAGGCAACGCGGTTCGGGATCACCGGCCAGGCCTACCCTCCGAGCATGGCCTCCAGCCCGCCGGCATCGCGAGAGGCGGCGATTACCCAGATCATTGCGACGTCCGCCATGGGATTGATCAACCCGTCATACCTGTCCGTCACGCTGACAAGCTATTCAGGCTTCACCACGGTAGGCGTTGCCGGACAAGGAACGGCCGGTGCAGGCGGCTCCGGAGCGGTGGTGCAATATCAGGTCAGCTATCGGCAGCCATGGCTGTTGAGCGGTGCGGGCTATTTTCCGGTAACGGCAACCGGCCTTTCCGGGATCACATTCAGCCTTTCAACGGTGGTGCAGAATGAAGCGTTTCCTTCGAGCTGACGATCGCCGCGCGATCGCGGCATTCGAGTTCGCGCTGGTGCTGCCGATCCTGTTGCTGTTGCTGCTGGCGGGCACCGACCTGACGGTATGGTTCATCAACAAGTTCCGCCTGGACAACACCGCGAGCCAGGTCGGGGATATAATCACGGAACAAAACACCCTGGCTTTGAGCGCATTTCCCGCGGGATACTGTTCGGGGACCTCTGCCACACTGAACTATTTTGCGATCGCCTACGCCATCGCCAGCCCGCTTTCGGTCTGCGGCGCCGGGGGGGCGACCATCATCAGCGGCATAACCAACAACGGAACCAAAACGACAATGGTCTGGCAGGAGCGTACTGGAAACGTAACCGCCTACCCCAGCCTGATCGGCACGCCCGGGGGGGCAGTGACCCTGCCGCCCGGCTACACCGTCCCGAGCGGTCACAGCATCATTGCAACCGAAGTCTACACGGGTGTTACTCCATGGAAGTTCAGTTCGTTACTCATGGCCGGCCCCGGGGCGCCGTCCCTGTATGCCCATTCGATTTTCGAGCCAAGATCGGGAGCGCTTGCCACGCCGCAATAACGCGATTTGGCGCCGATCGGCGGGGCGCGACGGCGGTTTTCGTTGCTGTCGTTATTGTTTCCCTGATCGGCGCCATCGGCGTTGCCGTGGACGGCACGCGCCTGGTCATGGTGAAGTCGCGCCTCAAGACAGCCGTCGATGCGGCGGCGCTCGTCGCCGCGCGTGACATGACCATTGCCGCCAGCTCAACGAACGCGACGAACCTGTTCTGGGCGAATTTCGGTCGCAGCAACGCGACATCGACGCTGGGCTTCCTGGGGACGAACATCACCAGCGTGACCGTTTCGAATGTCACGACCAACACGATTTCGGTGCAGGCCAACGGCCTCATGCCGACGACGTTCATGAACATCCTGGGCATCAGCACTGTGCCGGTCGTCAGTGCCGCGCAGGCCACCCGCGCGGCATCGGGAGCGGAAATAGCCCTCGTGCTCGACAATACGGGATCGATGGCGGGCTGGCCGATCGCGTCGGTGATCGCCTCCGCCACGGATCTGGTGAACGTCCTTTATGCCAACGGCACGGTTGATACGGAGCCGAACCTTTGGGTTTCGGTCGTCCCGTTCACCGCTGAGGTGAATATCGGGCCGAACAATACGGCATGGTTGAAAACCGGCAGCAATACGGCGGGCGCGTACATGAACACGAGTTGGATGGGTTGCGTCATGGCGCGCTATGACACGGTCGATTCAGCGACGGGTCTGACCAACGACTTCACGGATGTCCCGCCCGCCAGCGCGCCGATGACACCGTACCTGTATCCATCGACCTACGGCATATATACGGTGCTGGACAAAGGCAAGACAGCGTATTTTGGCGATAACGACTGGACGCCGTCCAATATCACCGAGGCTCAGCAATCGACGATCGCCCAGAACACTGCTGTCGGCCCCAACCTCGGTTGCCCGCAGAACAGCACCGGCGGCGGCCTTCCGATCCTGCCGGAAACCGCTAGCCGTGCCACGGTGCTGGCGGAGATCAACCAGATGGTGGCGAACTTCCGAGGCGGCACCTTCATCAATCTCGGGCTGCAGGCCGGATGGTGGACGCTCAGTCCGCGGTGGCGCGGCGCGGCCGGGTGGGGCAACGCCACATTGCCGCTCGATTACAACAAGCCCTATATGAAAAAGGTCATCGTGTTGATGACCGACGGCAACAACCAGTGGTACGACTGGCCGGGCGGCGCCCCCGGCGCGGGACCGGCGAACCTGTCCGACGGTACTGCGACAAAATGGACCAATGACGGCAATACCGACTTCACGGCCTATGGCCGCCTTTTGGACAACAACATGAAACTTGCGGCCGGACAGAACACGCAGGCCAATGCGACCACCAACATCAACAGTAAAATGAGCCAGTTGTGCACGCTGATCAAGGCGCAGGGCATTATCATCTATTGCATCCTGTTCAATCATGATGGCTCGGTGACAACCGATACGCAGACCTTGTTTCAGAACTGCGCCACGTCTCCGCAATACTACTTTTTGGACGCGACCGACGCGCAGTTGCAGGACACGTTCAAGAATATCGGCGGACAGCTCGCGTCGTTGCGGATTTCACAATGAAGCCCTGTCCCGCAGTCCTGCTTCTGCTGGTGGCGGCCGGTATGCTTCCCCGGCCGCTTTGGGCCGCGGGATTCTCTGGCGGATCGCAGGGTGACATGCAGATCTGCCGCAAAGCCGCCGCCGGCGCCGAGCAGGAGCAAGGCCTCCCCCCCGGCCTCCTGCTGGCGATCGGCCAGCAGGAGAGCGGACGGTGGGATGCCGCCTCGGGAGAAGTCCAGCCCTGGCCCTACGCCGCCAACGCGGCCGGAGAGGGACGATTATTTCCCTCGCGGACCGACGCCATCGGCTACGTGACCGACCGGCTACGCTCGGGCGTCCAGTCGATCGACGTCGGCTGCTTCCAGATCAACCTGCATCACCATCCGACCGCGTTCGCGAGCCTGGAGGAGGCGTTCGATCCGGATGCCAACGCCCGGTATGCGGCGCATTTCCTCAAAGCTCTGTATGCTGAGACCGGAAGCTGGCAGGCCGCCGTCGGGCGATACCATTCGGCCACCCCCGCGCTGGGCGACAGCTATAAGGCCGCTGTCCTCGGCCGGTGGGGAGGCCGCGGCACCGCAGCCCCAACCGCCGCTCCCCGGACCACGCCGGGAATCGAGATCATCGCGGGGGTGACCGTCCAGCGCCCGCTGGCGTCGGCCGGTCAGGCTAATGTCGTCGCCTCCGTGGCGGGCCTTCCGCACGTGATCACGCCCCGCCATATGTGACTGGGCGAATTACCCGCCCGGCTTGACCCTGATCAATGACCTCCACTGGCAGTTGCACGAGGCTGCGCCCGATGCTTGGAGGATTCCGCAATGTCGATTACCGCGGCCGATATCATGACCTCACCGGTCATCGCCGTTTCGCCGCAGACCAGCATGGCCGAGATCGCCGCTTTGCTCGCCAGCAAGCACATCAGCGCGGTTCCGGTCTGCAACGCCGACAGCTCGCTCGCCGGCGTCGTCAGCGAGGGCGACATCCTCAAGCCGTTCCGGGAATCGGTCAGAGTGCGGCGCGACTGGTGGCTGGGGGTGGTCGCCGAGGGCGAAAACCTGCCGCAGGATTTCCTCGACTACATCCGCCAGGATACGCGGACGGCCGCCGACGTGATGGTGCAGCACGTGATTGCGGTCGAACCGGATACAACGCTGCCGGAGATCGCGGACCTGATGGTCAGGCACAGGATCAAGCGCGTGCCCGTCCTGCGCGACGGACGCGTCATCGGCATTGTCAGCCGATCGGATCTTGTCGCCGCGATCTCGCGCGCTCCCGGGATGCTGGTGTAGCGGTCAGTTCTATTAGCGTCCAAGATCATTATCGATCAGGAGGTTGACATGCCCGAGAGAAGTCTGGGCGACGTGGTCAAACGCCAAAATCCGGTCACGCTTCCCGACACCGCGACCGTCCAGGCGGCGTGCCGCATGATGCGGGACCAGCGCATCGGCGCGGTCCTTGTCACCGCCCCTGACGGGCGCCTGACCGGTTTGTTCACCGGCCGCGACGCTGTCGCGAGGGTGGTTGCCGAGGCGCTTGACCCGGCGAAAACCTTGCTCCGCAGCGTCATGACACTGGAACCGGAGGCGCTGCAGCCGCAGGGCCACGCGACTGATGCGCTGCGGATGATGGATGACGGCGGCTACCGCCACCTGCCGGTGGTCGATGGCACCCATGTCGTCGGCATCGTCTCGCGCGGCGACTTCACCGCCCTGGACAATGCCCGGCTCGACGAAGAAACCGGCTTCTGGGAGATCATGTAGCGGCCGTCCGGCTGGCGGCTATCGCGCCAGGCGAGGCCGCCGGCTCCGTTCCCGGCGGCGAGCGCGGCATTCGGTCAGCTTGCCAGCATCGCCTGCGCACACGCATCCAGGATCGCGTCCGTATCCAGCCCGTATTCCCGATATAGGTCCGGAATATCGCCGCTCTGCCCGAAATGGTCGGGACCCAGCGGCACCACCCTTTGCCCGCGCACCGCCCCCATCCAGGAGTGTGTCGCCGGGTGGCCGTCCAGCACCGTCACCAGGGACGCCCCGCGCGCCAGCGGCGCCAGCACGCGTTCAATATGCGACACCGCGTTGCGATCCCCGCTCCGCCGCGCCCGTTGTGCATCCAGCCAGCCCGCGTGCAGTCGGTCGGGGGACGTCACAGCAAGCAGCCCCGCCCCCGGCTCCTCATCGCGCAGCACCTCGAACGCCGCCTCGGCTTCGGGCGCGACCGGGCCCTGATAGGCCAAAGCGATCCGCGTCCCCTCCGCCGGCGGCACCACCCAATGCGCCCCGGCTATCACCGCCGCGGGGTCCAGGTCGCGCGGAGTCTGCTCCAGCGCCCGGGTGGACAGCCGCAGCCACACGGCGGACCCGTCCGGCCGCTGCATGAAGTCGAATGCGTGACGCAGCAAAATCCCCAGCTCATCCACATGCGCCGGTTCGAAACTGGCCAGCCGATCGGCGGCCATCCCGATCAGGGGGGTGTTGATGGATTGGTGCTGTCCGCCCTCCGGCGCAAGGCTGAGCCCCGACGGCGTGGACACCAGCAGGAACCGCGCATCCTGGTAACAGGCGTAGATCAGCGCATCCAGGCCGCGGTTGACAAACGGATCATACACCGTGCCGATCGGCAGCAGCCGCGCCCCGGTCATGCCGGCGGCCAGCCCGGCGGCGCCCAGCAGCAGGAACAGGTTCTGCTCGGCGATGCCCAGCTCGACATGCTGGCCCTTCGGCGACATCCCCCAGCGCTGCGCGCTCGCAAGCTTGGAGTCACGGAACACGTCGTTGCGGGTATGCCGATCGAAGATGCCGCGGCGATTGACCCAGGGGCCGAGGTTGGTGGAGACGGTCACGTCGGGCGACGTCGTCATGATATGCGCGGCGAGGTCCTTCAACTCGCCCTGGCCGCGGCCGATCTCGGCGAGGATTTCGCCGAAGCCGCCCTGGGTGGACATCTTGCGGCCGCTCTGCTTGGGGTTCGGCAACACGGGCGGGACAAAGACCTCCGGCGCGGTCAAAAGGCGGCCAGAGGGCGTCAGCGGCGTCCCGAACGGGCAAGCGCGCAGGAACGCCTGGAGTTCGGCCTCGGGCACGTCCAGGCCCTCGAACAGGTCCCATTCATGGCCGGGGCGGATGTTCATTTCCTGGCGGAACTGCTCCATCTGCTCCTTGCTCATCATGCCGGCGTGGTTGTCCTTGTGGCCGGCGAAGGGCAGCCCCATGCCCTTGATGGTGTAGGCGATGAAGCATGTCGGCTGGTCGCTGTCGGCGTCCGCGGCGCGCAGGGTTTCGATCACTGTCTCGATGTCGTGGCCGCCGAGGTTGGTCATCAGCGAGCCGAGTTCCTCGTCATTCAGCTCGTCGATGATCGCGCGCGCCTTCGATCGTCCCAGGTCCGACAGCAGCGTCTGCCGCCACGCCGCGCCGCCCTGGAAGGTCAGCGCGGAATACAGGCTGTTGGGGCAGTCATCGATCCAATCGCGCAGCGCCTCGCCGCCGTCGCGGGCGAAGGCGGCCTCCAGCTTGCGGCCGAACTTGATGGTGACGCAGTTCCAGCCCATGTCGCGGAACAGGCCCTCGATGCGGCCGAACAGGCGGTCGGGGACGACGGAATCGAGGCTTTGGCGGTTATAATCGACGATCCACCAGACGTTGCGGACGTCGTGCTTCCAGCCTTCCAGCAGGGCCTCGTAGATGTTGCCCTCGTCCAGTTCGGCGTCGCCGCAGACGGCGATGTGGCGGCCGGGCGGCAGGTCGGTGCGGCCGATGCCGTGCAGCCGCGCATAGTCCGCCATCAGCGCGGCGAAGCTGGTCATCGCCACGCCGAGGCCGACGGAGCCGGTGGAGAAATCCACCTCCGCGCCGTCCTTGACCCGCGAGGGATAGGGCTGGATGCCGCCGAACTGCCGCAGGCGCTCCAGCTTGTCGCGGGTCTGGCGGCCGAACAGGTAGTTCATGGCGTGGAACACCGGGCCGGCATGCGGCTTCACCGCGATGCGGTCCTGCGGCCGGGCGACCTCGAAATACAGCGCCGCCAGGATGGAGATGCAGGAGGCGCAGGAGGCCTGGTGGCCGCCGACTTTCAGCCCGTCCCGGTTGGGGCGGATGTGGTTGGCGTTGTGGATCATCCAGGCGGACAGCCAGAGCAGCTTGCGCTCCAACTGCTTCAGGATGTGCACATGCCGCGTTTCCGGCGGTGACAGTGCCGCGAACGTTGTCATCGGCGCGTTCATTGGGAGACCTCCCGGCTAGTCAGCGCTGTTTTGGCACCGATCGCGGGCGGAGTCACCCGATCCGCACGCCGAAACGGCTGCGCCGCGACACTCCGGCGTCAAGGCCGGGGAATCAAAATCGTCCCGGGACAAAGGGGGACGATTGATCTGCGCCGCCAAACGACGCACAGTCGTGTCCATACAGGCTTGCGGCCGGTGCATCGCGTTTGGCGCTGATCTTGCTTGTTGCGACCGGTCAAGAGGGGAGTTCACCGCCTGATGTCTCACGCTGTAGCCGATCCGCGGATGATCAGGGCGCGCGCGGCGCCGAAACGGCGCGTCAGGCTGTCGTGGACCGATCCGGTGTTCCGCTCGATCGTCTGGCAGGTGGTCATCGTCGGGCTTGTCGTGGCGATCGTCTGGTATCTCGTCGGCAACACCAACGCCAATCTGGCGGCGCGGCACATCGCCACGGGCTTCGGCTTCCTCGATCGCGTGGCGGGCATCCCCATCGGCGAGTCGCTGATCCCGTACGATCCGTCGGTCAACACCTACGGCCGGGCGCTGCTGATTGGCGTGTTGAATACGCTGCAGGTTGCCGTGATCGGCATCATCCTGGCTACCATCCTGGGCACCCTGATCGGCATCGGGCGGCTGTCGAACAACTGGCTGCTGTCGAAGATCACGGCATTCTACGTCGAGACGCTGCGCGATCTGCCGGTGCTGCTGCAGCTATTCTTCTGGTACACGCTGCTCCAGGGGCTGCCCGGGCCGAAGCAGGCGCTGCATGTCGGGTCCGTCGTCTTCCTGTCAAATCGCGGCCTGAAGCTGCCGCTGCTCGAGTGGCAGACGGCGCATACCGCCGCCGTGTTTGCCTTCTTTGTTGGCATCATCGGCACCGTGCTGTGGAACCGCCGCGCCCGCCGCCGGCAGGAGGCGACCGGCATCCGCCCCGCCGTCTGGCCGGTCGCTCTGGCGCTTCTGGTTGGCCTGCCAGTTGCTGTCTGGGCGCTGCTCGGGGCGCCGTTTGATGTCGAACTGCCGGCGCTGCGGGGCTTCAACATCCAGGGCGGTTTAACGCTCAGCCCGGAGTATTTCGCGCTGCTGATCGGCCTGGTGACCTACACTGCGTCGTATATCGCGGAGATCGTCCGCTCCGGCACCCAGGCTATCCCGCGGGGCCAATGGGAAGCCGCCGAGGCGCTGGGGCTGAGCCCCGGCTTGGTTCTGCGCCAGATCATCCTGCCGCAGGCGCTGCGGGTGATCGTGCCGCCGATGACGTCGCAGTACCTGAACCTGACCAAGAACAGCTCCCTGGCCGTCGCCATCGGCTTCCAGGACATCGTGTCGGTCGCCAACACGACGCTTAATCAGACCGGACAGGCGATCGAGGGCATCGCCGTTATCATGGCGGTCTATCTGACCATCAGCCTGTCGATAAGCCTGTTCATGAACTGGTACAACGCGCGCATTGCGCTGGTGGAGCGCTGAACCATGAGCCAATCCGCCGCCACCGCCTCGGACCACGTCCCCACCGCCGCGCGGGAGCAGATCAAGATCCCCGGGCTGGGGCCGTGGGCCTGGGCGCGCGCCAACCTGTTCGGGTCGTGGTGGTCCACCGCGATCACCCTGGCGCTGGGCTACCTGATCCTGCGCGTGGTGTTCGGGCTGGTGGAGTGGGGACTCGTCCATGCCATCTGGTCGGTGCCGTACAGCGACTCCGGCGCGCCCGATACGGGGATCTGCCAGGAGGCCAAGGGCACCGGCGCCTGCTGGGCGGTGATCGCCGACAAATACCGGCTGATCCTGTTCGGCCGCTATCCGTATGACCAGCAATGGCGCCCGGCGGTCGTCGTGCTGCTGTTCATCGGCCTGTATGCCGTCTCCGCCATGCGCCGCTTCTGGCGGAAGGAGCTGATCCTGATCTGGATTGGCACGCTGACGGTTATCGGCGTGCTGATGTTCGGCGGCATTCCCGGCCTGCCGCTGGTGACGGAGGATTTCTGGGGCGGCCTGCCGCTGACGCTGATCCTGGCGACGTTCGGCCTGGCCTTCGCGTTCCCGTTGGCGGTGCTGGTCGCACTCGGGCGGCGGTCCACCGGGCTGCCGGCGGTGAAGCTGCTGTGCGTGCTGTACGTCGAGCTGATCCGCGGCGTGCCGCTGATCGCCTTCCTGTTCATGGCCAGCGTCATGTTCCCGCTGTTCATGCCGGAGGGCGTCAACGTCAACAAGCTGCTGCGCGCGCAGATCGCCTTCATTCTGTTCAGCGCCGCGTATCTGGCGGAGGTCGTGCGCGGCGGGCTGCAGGCGCTGCCCAAGGGCCAGGCCGAGGCGGCGGATGCGCTCGGGTTGAACTACTGGCAGAAGACCGGGTTCATCGTTCTGCCGCAGGCGCTGCGGCTGGTGATTCCGCCGCTGGTCAACACGTTTATCGGGTCGTTCAAGGATACGTCTTTGGTGCTGATCATCGGTCTGTTCGACCTGCTGACCATGGGCAAGGTGGCGCTGAGCGATCCGCCCTGGCAGAGTTTCTCGACCGAGGTTTATGTGTTTTTGGCGTTGATCTACATCGCCTTCTGTTTTGCCATGTCGAAATACAGCCGAAGCCTGGAGCGTGACCTCAACCGCTCCCGCCAGCGCTGACGGGGAGTTTGTATCATGCAGAGTGCTGGGTTCCAGGGGCCTCCGGCGATCGTTCTGGACAAGGTCAACAAGTGGTACGGCGCGATGCACGTGCTGCGCGACGTGACGCTGAATGTGGCGGAGAAGGAGCGGGTGGTGGTGTGCGGGCCGTCGGGGTCGGGCAAGTCCACGATGATCCGCTGCATCAACCGGCTGGAGACGCACCAGGAAGGCCGGATTGTGGTGGACGGGACGGAACTGACCGACGATATCCGCGCGCTGGATACGATAAGGCGGGAGGTCGGGATGGTGTTCCAGTCGTTCAACCTGTTCCCGCATCTGACGATTTTGGAGAACTGCACGCTGGCGCCGATATGGGTGCGCAAGATGCCGAAAGCCGAGGCGGAAGCGCTCGCGATGTCGTATCTGGAGCGGGTGAAGATCCCCGAGCAGGCGCGGAAATACCCCGGGCAATTGTCGGGCGGTCAGCAGCAGCGCGTGGCGATTGCTCGGGCGCTGTGCATGAAGCCGAAGATCATGCTGTTCGATGAGCCGACCTCGGCCCTGGATCCGGAGATGATCAAGGAGGTGCTGGATACCATGATCGGCCTTGCCGATACGGGCATGACGATGGTTTGCGTGACGCATGAGATGGGGTTTGCGCGGCAGGTGGCGCACCGGGTGGTGTTCATGGACCGGGGGGAGATTGTGGAGAGCGGGGCGCCCGGGGAGTTGTTTGAGAACCCGCGAACGGAGCGGTTGAAGCTGTTTTTGAGTCAGATATTGCGGGGGCATTAGGGCGCGTATACCTAGCACCCGCTTAGCAGCCTCTTGCGAAACGCTGGAACGAAACGCGGTGGCACCGGAACGTGTGATTCATCGCTTCATCCATACCGGTGTGCACCGATCAGAGGACGCGGACCAGGTTTTTCCGCGGTCCGCTATGTAAGGTATCCGGTCTATCTCCGTCATTCAGCTATTTATGAATGTCAGGCAAAGTATCATGAATGCGATTGTCTTCGTTTACTAAATATTGTTGGTCCAACGCCAAAACGTGTGTCGGCTATCATCCCGTTCTAGCTAGACTTGTAAGGGCAGGTTTGGGAATGGGTGAGTTCCACGATGGTTCGGCCTATCTAATCGGTAGGACGGCGGAATGCTGCACCTTCGGAGAAGGCGTTAGCGAATCGAACGGCCGCGAAGCAAACCCTCCTGATGCGAGATCTTTGGTGCCGTCGCAATTCCGGGCGCTCGGCAATTTGCCGCCCTACCTGTGCGACGTCCCGCCCAGGGAGCTTCTCGTTTGACGTCGGGACGTCAAACTTGTATGTTCCCGACTCGAGAGGAACCAATGAGCAATCGCACTGCCCCGGGTATGATTCGAGACCTGATCGTCAAATATTTGGCGGTCGTGGATAGTGCATCGATTCCGCAGATCAAGCATGCAGTCGCCAGTGGCCTCGGTAATGTTCCCGCTTCGTCGATTCGGTCCTATCTGAATTTGAACACCCCCGAGGTTTTCGAACGCATCGGACGGGGCCAGTACCGGCTAAAGCTAGCAGGGGGGAAGTCCGCAAAGGCTGCGGCCGAGGCAACCTATTCGATCGACCGTGCCACACTTGTGCACACAGACTGCTTCGAGTGGTTGCGCCAGCGCAATCCCCGCTCAGTGCACGCGATCATCACCGACCCGCCATACGGACTTCTCGAGTACAGTGGTTCCGAGCAAGCCAAACTGCGTTTGGGCCGCGGCGGAGTCTGGCGCATCCCACCTTCGTTCGATGGTCATAAGCGTGCGCCCTTGCCGCGCTTTACTGTTTTACATGAAGGCGACCTGCAGGTGATGCGGGACTTCTTTCTCGAGTTCGGCCATCTCGCTCTTCGGGCGACCGTCCCGGGGGCAAATATCATCGTTGCAAGTAACCCCCTGCTCTCACACGTTGTTAGCTCGGCGATGAGCGCCGCTGGTCTTGAAGTGCGGGGCACCATCACGCGCCTCGTTATGACCATGCGCGGCGGCGACCGGCCAAAGAATGCTCATAAGGAATTCACAGACGTGAGCGTATTGCCCAGGTCGATGTTCGAGCCATGGCTTGTGCTGCGACACCCGCTCGAGGGCCGCGTTCAGGACAATCTCCGGCAGTGGAAGACCGGCGGGTTCCGTCGTCCGTCCGATGATCGCCCTTTTGGCGATGTAATAAAATCCAGCCCCACTCCCAGAAAAGAGAAACAAATTGCGCCCCATCCGTCACTCAAGCCACAAGCGTTCTTGCGAACCCTCGTGCGGGCGGCGCTGCCACTTGGCGAGGGGGTAATTCTCGATCCTTTTGCCGGTTCAGGGTCAACCCTCGCTGCCGCCAATGCAGTCGGTTATGACAGCATTGGCCTTGAAAGGGATACTGAATATGTGGCCATGGCACGGGGTGCCATTGCGAACCTAAGCGCCCTTATTGTCAGTCAAAAGGTAGATCCAGTTAGCTCGTAACTTCTGGACGCCATCACGGTCCAGCGTCGCCGTTCGCGTTCCCAGGTCGCCCCGCGGGTTTCTCCGAAAATCATCGGGCACCACGTGCGCAAGATACACTTCAGTGAAGCGCATCGGCTCGCGGTTGATAGCTGGTTCTGTTTTGTGATCAGTCTGATACACGAAAACGCACATGTATTGTTCCCGAGCGCCATGTGTATCTACGGCGCCCCCCTTCTTCCTTGTGCTCTTGATCTCTACGCCGTCAGTACCTGCCTTGACCGAGTTATTGGCGTACCGACCCTGTACGATTAAGTCAGGATGGCCGTTGAAGTGCTTATTTTCGACCAACGAACGTGCATGCTTCGCCATGGAGGCAGTCAGCATGTCCGACACCATCCCCGACATGGCCGCTGGCCGAAGCATGTCATCAAGCCGATAGAGGCCGCGTTCGAGCAGAAGCGTGTTCACGTCGAAAAAAAAGTCGTAGACATCCCGCATGGCGATTTCGAAGTCCGCCAGGCGCAATTGAAAGGGCAGGTTTGCCTGCTGGTTGAATTTCGAACTCTCGACAGATGCGCGGATTAGTGGCACGGCAAGCAATCCCAGCTAGACAGCAAATCTTACCTTGATCTTGATATCGTATCAAGGCGCCCAGACCGATAAAATCGGGAACGTGCCGATCGCGACGTTTTGCAAACCATGAAAGCGACCCCCAGCATCCCGGGGGATTTCGCCAAACGCCTTCGAGGGCCAACCGATGCCTCTGAACATCCGAAACGAAGCGGTCAACCAGTTGGCCGAAGCGCTGGCAGCGAAACTGGCGATCAACAAGACCGAGGCGGTGGCCCGGACGCTGCGCAACGAACTCCAGCGCGTGGCGGAGACGACGCCTTTGCGGGCGCGGCTCCGGCCGATCCAGGATCGCGTGATGTCGCGCCCGGCGACCGGGCAGCAGGCGGACAAGGCGTTCTTCGATGAACTCAGCGGCGATCTCTGACGTTCGCCGATGCCTCCGCCATCAACGCCATCCCGACGAAACAGCCGGATGCCGGCGACCTGACCGATCTGCTGGAAGGCGCAGCAAAGCCGATAACCTCCACCATCGCGATCTCCCGGGCGACGCTCGGGCTGTGCCGCAACGTCATCCGCCGGCACTGCTTCCCAGCGCCTTCGTCAAAGGTTCCGATCGGCGGTCACTCCGGGCTGGATTTCAACGCGAACCGCGCCTATCCTGCGGTGATGGACGATCCTTTACCCCCAGCGCCTCCCGGCTGGCTAGAAGCCCTCGCAGAGAGCGAAGCTGAACTTGCCGCCGGGCAGACTGTCCCGTCGGAGCCGATCATGCAGCGGCTTCGCGAGAGTATAGCCCGGCTTGAGGCCAAGCGAGCGGGCGCGACCGCCCCCATGGATACAAGCCGCCGTTGATCGCCTACACGCCGAAAGCGGAGCGACAGGTTGATGACCTCCGCCGGTATTACGAAGACAAGGATCGGCCTGAAGCCGTTCGGGGCTTGTTCGCCGCATTGGCGGGGGCTGAACGGAAAATCGAAGCCAACCCTGCTAGCGGTCTGCCGGCGCCCCGACCCTATCCCGGGCTGACGCTGCCGGGCCGGGCTTGGATCAAGGCTGGGCGATATTGGATCGCCTACCGCAAATCGCAGCCTCCGACCATCGTCGGCGTCTTCTACGAGTCGGCCGATATTCCCGCGCGATTGTAGCGTAGGGTCGCCGGTAACCACACACCCGTCTGGGTGCAAGGCTTACCTGGCCTTTGCCCTGGCCTCTCGCCGCGCGGCAGCCCGGATCACACTGTCTTCGTCGACCAGTTGACCATCCTCATCCGCCGGATCGTCCGAGGAGGCCCACCATCCCGGCTGGCCATAGCTAAACGGCACGCCGCCGGCATCGATGGTCAGCATCTTCACGCCACGCCGCAAGGGCCGCCCGGTCTCGGCGCCTTGGATCGTGTCAGGGTAGTGCCGAGGATGGCTCATGAGGATCGTCGTCAACGCGTGTGCCGCACCCACCACCAGGTCGCCCCGCCGCCAACCGCGACAAGCACCAGCGGCGCGAGCAGCAGGTAAAGGTCAAGTCCGGTCACGGCTTCAGCCTTCCCAACACGATATGCGCAAACAGATCTAGGCAAAGGCCGCCGGCAAACCAAACCGCCGCAAGACCAAACCGCCAAATCTGGAACGCGCTCCTGCCCTCAGTATACAGGAAACTCGCCGTCGGTGCGATCAAAGCTGTTGCTACCGTGGCCACCGCGACGTTGTTCAGCGCCGTTGCGAGCAGCTTGGTCCGCTCGTTTTCTATCAGGCTCATGCCGCGACCGGCCGACGCACCCGGCCGCCCTCCGTTGTTGAGCAGTCACTATCGCCAACTCACATCGGGATCCGCAATCGTCACCTTCCTTGGGCACGGCTTCGATGGCCATCCGGGCTTTACCCAAACAAATTGACCCGGCAACCCGCCGGGCATTAGCGTCACCCGCACCATGAACGTGACCGTCCGCATCCCGGATGACTTCGCCAGGCGCCTCGGCTCCGGCGACCTCGGCCGCAAGGCGCTGGAGGCGCTTGCGCTGCAGGAATACCGCGCCGGCCGCCTGACCGTGTCCGGCCTGAGCGATGTGCTCGGCTACACCACCCAAGACGACCTCGACGGCTTCCTGATCGCCAACGGCATCACCGCTCCCCTCGCCGATGATCAGCCGGATCGCGACCTGGCAACCCGCTTCCGCGCCTTCCGCGCCGGAAAGACCCGCGGACCCACCGATTGACCGCCTACGACGCCACCTACCTTGAACTCGCCATCCGGCGCGGCTTACCGCTCGCGTCCAACGACAAGGAACTCCGGAAAGCCGCACGCGCGGCCGGGGTTGCGCTGCTGGAGGTTTAGGCCATCGCCTCGTCAAGCAGACCCGGCCTCATCGAGACGCATCGGCTACACCCAAATACAATGACCCAACCCGCTGGGCATCAGCCTCCCCCGCAGCACGAACGGAACCGCCAAACGCCTCGGCTTCGTCGATCTCCGGCCGCAAGGCGTTGGAAGCGCTTGCGCTCCAGGAATACCGCGCCGGCCGCCCGACCACGTCCGAGCCTGAGCAATGTGCTCGGCTTCACCACCCAAGTCGAACCCGGCCCTTGCACCGGGTATTTTCTTGCTGCTGGCGCCTTTTTGTGTAGACAGAGCATTGTCCGCGTCTACACAAAGGCCAACGGATGCCTCTGAACATCCGTAACGAGGCCGTCAACCAGTTGGCCGAGGCGTTGGCAGCGAAACTGGCGGTCAACAAGACCGAGGCGGTGGCCCGGGCGCTGCGCAACGAACTTCAGCGCCTGGCGGAGGCGACGCCTTTGCAGGCGCGGCTCCGGCCGATCCAGGATCGCGTCATGTCGCGCCCGGCGACGGGGTTGGACGCGGACAAGGCGTTCTTCGATGAACTCAGCGGTGATCTCTGATGTTCGTCGATGCCTCCGCCATCATCGCCATCCTCACAAATGAACCGGATGCCGGCAACCTGATCGATCGGCTGGAAGGCGCAGCAAAGCCGATAACCTCCGCCATCGCGATCTTCGAGGCAACCCTCGGGCTGTGCCGCAAACGGAACGCCGGAGTGGACGAGGGCAGGACCGACGTTGCCGACTTCCTGGAGGCTGCGCACGTGAAAGTCGTGCCCATTGGAACCGATGAGGCGGACTTGGCGCTGTCGGCATTTGCTCGCTACGGCAGGGGGCGAGGGCATCCGGCGCAGCTAAATATCGGCGACTGCTTCGCCTATGCGGTGGCGAAAAGCCATCGCAGGACGCTGCTATTCAAAGGCGACGACTTCAGCAAGACAGATATCGCCCCCGGGGGCGGCAGGTAGTCGCGTGCCTCGTCGAGAACACGGAGATCCAGTCATATTCAGGGCCGATACGCCCAGATCCCGCGAACCGCGGCAGTTTGTGCCCGGCTCGTCCCCGCGCTACAACGCAAACATTGTTTAACGCCAGCGGCATCATCATGCGTAAGTCCGTAACCCTTGCCGCTCGCGTCGATGCCGATCTCGACGACGATCCGGGCCGGCTCGCGACCGCGACGGGCCGGTCGAAATCGCAGGTGATCACCGCCGCGCTACGCTCCTACGTGGCGACCGAGCAGCAATTCCTGGCCGCGGTCGAGGAGGGCAAGCAGGCCTTGCGCGACGGCCGCATGATCGATCACGAAACCGTCGTGGCGGCCTTCAACCGGCTCACCGCAACCAATCCGTGACAACGATCCGCTGGACGGAGCCGGCCAGCACGGACTTTCAGCATCGTCGAATGGCTTCAGGCCAGAAACCCGGCCGCCGCGGCCAAGGTCGGCCGGCGCATCCTCGATGCGGTCGAACTCCTCAATGAGCATCCGTTTGCCGGAAAGCCGGGGCGAGCACCGGACACAAGCGAACTCGGCGTAACACGATATCCATACCTGATCGTCTACAGCGTCGAAGCGGGAACGACGCTTTCGGAAGGTCACCAGATCGCCGTATTGCGGGTGCTGCACGATGCCATGCTCTGGCCGCCTGCGGATTAAGATACCGGCTGACGCCTGCCCGATCAGCGCTGCGCTACGCTCCTGCGTGGCGACCGGCAGCAACGTCCGGGCGCCGGCGAGGCCGGCAAAAAGGAGGCTGATTTGTTCGGTGAAGGCACCAGCTCGAAACCGGTCCCGAGGATAGACTGCTTCCGAACCTCGCATCCCGGCGAACTTCGCATCACCCGTTGAATGTGACCAACCGATAGGTTACATGTAATGATCCCGAAGAGGCTGCAATGGCCACCGTCCGATCATCCCGCGAGAACGTTCGCCGGCACCGCGACAAGCTGCGCGCGCAGGGATTGCGTCCGGTCCAGATATGGGTGCCCGATACGCGGTCTCCCGCCTTTGCCGCGGAAGCCCGGCGCCAGTCCGCCGCAGTCGCGTCCAGCGAGCACGCCAAAGAGGATCAGGCGTTCGTGGACGCGATCTCGGCAGAATGGCCGTAACCCGCGGCGAGGTCTGGACCGTCTCGGGGGACGTCTACGCCAACAAGCCCCGTCCGGCCGTGATCATTCAGTCCGACCGGTTCAGCGATACAGCCTCGATCACGCTGGTCCCTTGCACAACCGACCCCATCGACGCGCCGCTTTTCCGGCTGGACCTGCTGCCGGACAGCGGCAACGGGTTGCGGTTCCCCTGCCGCCTGATGGTGGACAAGATCACGACCGTCCCGAGATCGAATCTCGGGCAGCGCGTCGGGCGGCTGAGCGATGATGACCTCGTCCGCCTGACCCGAGCCGCCGTCGTCTTTCTCGGCCTTGCATAGTCCGGACCTGACAGTGAAGGCCGCCGGTAACCACATGCCCGCCTGCGCGATCGGCTTACCTGGCCCCTCGCCGCGCCACGGTCCAGATGACATTGTCTTCGTAGACCAGTTGACCGTCCTGACCCGCCGGATCGTCCAGGGAGGCCCACCATCCCGGCTGGCCACAGGTAAAAGGCACGCCGCCGGCATCGATGGTCAGCATCTTCACGCCACGCCGCAACGGCCGCCCGGTCTCGGCGCTTTGGATCGTGTCAGGGTAGTCCCGAGGATGGCTCATCAGGATCGTCGTCAACGCGTGTGCCGCACCCACTACCAGGTCGCCGCGCCGGCTACCCCGACAAGCATGAACGGCAGTCCAATCCGCTCACGGCGTCAGCCTCCGAAAAACGGTCAATCCCCCCCGCTGATACCCGCACCCGCCCCGCCCGCCCTGCGGGGCAGCCGCTCGATCTCGTCTCCGGCAACCTCCCGCGCACGCCGCAATTCATAGAGCTGCTGCAGGTTCAGCCAGACCTCCGGCCCGGTCTGAAACCAGTGACCGAGGCGCAACGCCGTGTCGGCGGTAATCGCCCGCTGGCCGTTGATGATCTGCGTCACCCGGTTGACCGGCACCGCAATCTGCCGCGCCAGTTCGGCCGCGCTCATACCGAGTTCCTGTAGCTCATCGGCCAGATGCTCACAGGGATGGATAGCCGTGTAGCGCGACAATCTGGATTCTCACCTTGATTGTCGCGCGGCATAGCCGTGCGCGCCATGGAATGCCCCCTCGCAAACTCAGTGGTGGTAATCGACGATTTCGACCTCGCTCGGACCCGCGTCGCCGTCCGGCCATTCAAAACAAATCCGCCATTGGTCGTTGATGCGAATGCTGTATTGCCCCCTGCGATTGCCCTGGAGCGCTTCGAGCCGGTTGCCCGGAAAGCCGCGCAAAGCTCGCAGATCCGGAGCCGCTTCCAGCCGGTCGAGGCGCTTTTCCGCTTGCCGGCGGAACGTCTCGAAGGCCGGGACATCCTGGCCCTCGGCAAACATGCGGGTTCGCTTGTCCCGTTAGCTCAGGATCAAGCCGCTTTCCAGCCAAGAAAGACGCATTACGTCAAGCGTAAAGCCGCCGTCGCGGTGACGCTGTCCAGTTAACCCCAACCGCGTGATCGACCCCGCTTGACTCTCCTGCCCTTCCGCCGCCAAAGCCGCCGCATGCACTCAACCGGCCTGATCGACCTCCAGGTCAACGGCTACGCCGGCGTCGATTTCAACGACACCGCGCTGACCGCCGCCGCGCTCGACCACGCGCTGGAGGCGATGCTCCGCTCCGGCGTCACCACCTGCCTGCCGACGCTGATCACCGCCGCCGAAGCGGATCTGGCAGACCGCCTCCACGCTCTGGACGAAGCCGTCGCGCACAGCCGCCTCGGCCCGTTGATGGTGCCGGGCTTCCACCTGGAGGGTCCGTTCCTCAACCCCGCCCGCGGCTACGCCGGCTGCCACCCGCTCGAGGCGATCATCCCGCCCGACCCCCAAGCCCTCGATCGGCTCAAAAGCAACCTCCGCCGCCCGTTCCTGCTACTGACCCTGGCCCCCGAGCGGCCCGGCGCGATGAATCTGATCCGCCACGCCCGCGCCGCCGGCATCGCCGTCGCGATGGGCCACACCGCGGCCGATGCCGCCGCCACCGAGCAAGCGGCGCGGGCCGGAGTGACGCTCAGCACCCATCTCGGCAACGCCCTGCCGCAGCCGCAGCCAAAATTCTTCAACCCGCTGATGGCGCAACTGGCCGAAGACGCGCTGCACGCCAGCTTCATCGCCGACGGCATCCACATCCCGCCGCTCGCGCTGAAGGTGCTGCTGCGCGCCAAGGGCGCCGAACGCTGTATCCTGGTCACCGACGCGACCGCCGCCGCCGCCGCGCCGCCCGGCCTGTATCGCTTCGCCAGCATGTCCATCGAGCACGCCGCGGACGGCTCGGTCCGCGTCCCTGGCACCGCGACGCTGGCCGGCTCGGCGCTGTGCCTGGACCAGGCGGTGCGCAACGTCGTCGCATGGGGGTTTGCGGACCCGCCGATGGCACTGGCCATGGCATCCGAGCATCCCGCCGCGCTGCTGGCCCCTGCCCTCGCTCACCACGGCGTCCGCCTGCCGGACTCCGAGGTCGCCTGGACCGGCTCGCTGCACCCGGCCAACGTTACCACCGAAAATCTGAATTTCGCGACCCGGTAGAAACCTTTTGTTAACCCTTCCGCGCTAGGGTGGCGACAGCGAAGAACGCGACCTCGTCAGGTCCGGTGGGCAGAACGGCCATTCCCTGGCTTCCCCGCAAAAGGGAAAGGCTGTCCGCCGTGATAAGCCGATTGGCCGGCGCAAACCGCAGCCGGGCCGCGGCGCGATGCTGACCATGCTCGCCCCCGCCCCGCGCAAACACACCACTGCCGCGCCCGACTGCCGCCTGTGCGGCGCTCCGCTGCACACCACCCTGCTCGACCTCGGTCCCCAGCCGGTGGCAACAAGCGGCCTCGCCGCCGGAGAGACCGAGGTGCTGCATCCGCTGCATATCCGACTGTGCAACGATTGCGGCCTGGCGCAAACCTCGGACATCCCGGCCGGCGCTGTCGCGGACCCCGCCTTCGCCGAGCCCGCCGCACGCCCCGGGCGATACGCGGAGACGCTGCGCGACCGCTTCCGCCTCGGCACCGACTCGCTCGTGATCGATCTCAGCCCGGCCGAAAGCCCGCTGCTGTCCCGCTTGCAGGCCGCCGGCATCCCCGGGTTTGCCATCGATCCCGCCGTGTTCGGCACCGACACCGCCATGAAAGCCGCAGTCGAGCGCGGCTGCGCCGACGTCCTCGTAGCGCATGACGTGCTGCCGCACGCGCCCGACCTGTTCGATTTTGCCGCCGGCCTCGCCTGCATCCTGCGTCCGAACGGAGTGCTGAGCCTGCAGTTCCCGCACTTGCTGTCGCTGCTCCAGGGCGTCCAGTTCGACGCGTTTCGGCACGACACCCATACGTATCTCTCGCTGCCGGTGACCCAGCACCTGCTCCGCTCCGTCGGCTTGCGGGTGTTCGACGCGGAGCGCCTGCCGGAGGACGGCGGATGCCTGCGGATTCAGGCATGCCACGCCCACAGCCCGCATCCGGCGCGCCATGGCCTGAAGGCGGTGCGTCTGGCCGAAGCGGAGGCGGAAGCGCAACGGCCGGCGCTGTACCGCCAGTTCGCCGGGCGGGTTGCTGTGGCACGGGAAGACATACTCGGCTTCCTGCGCGACCGGCGCCGGGCCGGACGGGTCGTGGCGGCCTGCGGCGCAACGGCACGCGGCTCGGCGCTGCTCAACAACTGCGGCATCACCACCAATGAGATTGCATGCGTCGCCGAAGCCGAACCGAACCGGCATGGAAGATGGCTGGCGGGCTGCCGCATCCCGGTGGTGCCGATGGAGATGCTGGCGCAGCGAGCACCGGACGACATCATCATCCTGCCCTGGTTCGCCGCCGCTCAACTCGCCGTGCGGCTGCAACCGCTTCGGCAGGCCGGGACGCAGCTCTGGAGGTTACTGCCACGCATCGAAAGAGTGTAGCGCGGCGTATCCTCGGAAGACCGCAATGCGGATTTCGGTAGTTGTTTTGGCGGTAATCCCGGCTTCGCACTCCACCCCGCATCAGCTTACCCCTGGCTTCGCGCAAGCAGGGCCGCCACCTGTCCGCGGATCTCGCTGGTGACCCCCGGATCGAGCCGGGACAGCCACCGCGGCGGGATGTCCTGCACCCCGTAAGCCGCGCCAGCCAGCATTCCGGCCAGCGCCCCGGTTGTGTCGGCGTCGCCGCCCTGGTTCACGGTCTCGACCACGCAGGAGCCGAAGCTGTCGGTCGCGAAGAAATAATGCAGCACGGTCTGCACGGTATCGACCACATACGCGGTGGACAGGCCGCGATACGGCTTGAAACGGAACATGGGGTGCCCGGCCACCAGGACGGCCGCCTCGCGCCGGGCCGCGGCCACGCCTTCTCCCGTAACCAGCACCCGGGTCATCCGGCCCAGCGCCAGGACCGCCGCGTCGGAGAGCGGGTGATGGTGGGTGATATGGCTCTGCTCGATGCTCCAGCGCTCGAAGGCGGCCTCATCGGTCAGCGTGGCCAGCACCACCGGCAGGTTGCGCATCAGCGCGCCGTTGCCGGCATCGCCCTCGTTGAACGCGCCGCCAATCGATCCGTCGGCCATGTAGCGGCGGATGCCGCGGCGGCAGGTATTGCCGATATCGACGGGCTTGCCGCGAAGCCACGCGGCGAACTGCTCGCAGACACGCACGGCGTCCCACGTCTCCGCCTCAAGTATAGCGCGGCCGACGCACAGCGTCATTTCGGTATCGTCGGTGACCTGGCCGGGTGCCAGACGCAGCCAGCCGCCGCCCGTGATGGTCTCATGCCTGCGGTAGGTTGTCTCGATCTCGCGCCGTGTCATGAACTCGACGGTCGCGCCGAGGGCGTCGCCGGCGGCAAAGCCGAGATAGGCGCCAAGCGCGCGTTCATGCAGCCCGGGCATTGTCACTTCAGTCCCAACGGACAACGACCCGGTATTCCCCGCCGATGACAAGGTGCTCGCTTTCGGACTTGAGCGGATGCCGCGGGAACAGGGCGTTGAAGAACAGGATTTTCGTTACGGGGACCTGCGCCTCCAGGATGCGGTTGCCAAAGATGCCGGCAATATCGCGATCGTCCGAGAAGGAAACGACATTGTTGAACCGCACCACGGCGGTGCGCCGATCGATTTGCCGGATGACTTTCGCCTCGTCGTATTCGTTAGTCCCACGGAACAGCGTGACATGCGTCCTGCCGGCCTGGAAACGGCGAAACTGCCATTGGCAGAACTCGTACAGCAAGTCGAGCTGCACATGGATGGAGTTGTCATGATAGCGCGCCGCCATCTTCTCCACGACGTAGGTGGTCCAGGCATCGACGGATTCGGGGTTCATCGGTTCCTTGTGGTGAGTCGGCAGCAGGCCGAAGCGGCTTTCCACCCAACCCTTGATCACCGCGCCTTCCCGGCTGTTCGAGTCATAGCCCCAGCCCCGCAGCAGACTCATAAAGCTCGACCGGACCCGGCGGCGCCGGCCGGAGTGGTCGCGCTGCCCCGGATCGATGCCGAAGGCGGCATGGATGTAGGTCTCGAATGCGTCCGCGGCCTCCGCCGGGGTCTCCGCCTGGCCGAGCATCTCGAACAGGCTGCGGTTGAATTCGCGGACCCCGGCAATGCGCAAGGCCGCCGGATCGTCGTTGAACCGCCAGCTTCCGAGGTCGCGTGAGGGCACGTTGACGAGATTGCTGCTGTGATAGGAGCTTGCGAACTCGCCATCCAGCTCGGCAGCCAGTTCGGAAAGGGTCATGCGTTGGCTCGATCGGGCGCCCGGTTCGATATGAGCGGTGTGTCGCACCAATGCGTCGCAAGAAGCAAGGTGGGGATCGCAACGCCTCACCGGCATGCTCCGCTACCGGCCCGATGCAACCATCCGAGCCCGGTGTCCTTCCGGGCCTCTGAACCGACTGCAGGTGCCCGCCGGCATCAGGGGTCCCGTCCTACTTGTTATCCCCGGCAATCCAGCCGCGGATGATCCCCAGGGTCGCCTCCGGATAGCGGTCCACCAACTGCGTCACCTTGCGGATCGACGACGACCGCATCTGCCCCTGGATGCGGGCGAGCGTGACCATCTCGTCCTCCTCCGGCGGCGCCTCGCTCTCCTCCGGCGGGCTGCGCGGCACAGCCCCCGCCGCGATGCTGCGCAGCGCCGCCGCCGCCTGAGGCTCCAGGCTCAGGCCCGTGCCGGAGACGGCGAGCTGCTCCGCTTGCGGACCGCCAAGCGCCATCGTCGCGGGCGGACGCGCGAGGCCGGCGAAGATCGAGCGGGCGGTCAGTAGGATGACCCCGATGCCGACGATGCCGAACGCCACCATCTCCAGCGTCTTCATCAGCTTGCCGCGCTCCTGCGCCGGCGGCGCGGCGGAACCCGGGTCGGGGTCGTCTGCCGGATTGACGAGGGGCATGCTGACGACCTCCACCACGTCGCCGCGCTTGTCGTCGAAGCCGATGGAGGTCTTGACCAGCTTCTCGATCCGGTCCAGCTCGGCCTGCTCGCGCGCCTTCCAGACATGTTTGCCGTCGGGGCCGACATCGTCCACGCCGTCCACCATGACCGCGAGCGTGATCCGCTCCACCTGCGGCTGATCATGCACGGTGGCGCGGACGGTCTTGGTGATCTCGTAGTTGGTCGTCTCCTCCTGCCGCCCTTCCTGGCTGCCGCTGGCCTGGGTGTTGCTCGCGTCGGCGTTCGGCAGGTTGTTCTGCAGGGAGACCGGGGCGGCGCGGTCCGTCGTCTTGTTGTTCGCGGTGACGTTCTGCGTGCTGCGGATCACCGCGCTGTCCGGATCGAACTTCTCCAAAGTCTCGTTGACCTTGTCGAAGTTCATCCGGATCGAGGCTTCGGCGTGGACATGGCCCGCGCCCAGGCTGCGCTCCAGCAACTGTTCGACGTCCTGCGCCAGCCGAAGCTCCTTCTTTCGGCGGATGTCCTCGGCCTGCATCGAGCGCAGCCGCGGGTCGTCTGCATCGCCGGCCTGGACCAGCAAGTGCAAATTGGAATCGACGACGGTGATGTTCTGCGGCTTCAGCCCGGGCACCCCGGCGGCGACCAGGTTGACGATCGACTGCACCGCCTCGGGCGACAGCGACTGCCGCCCGGCCAAAGTGAGCATGACGCTGGCCTGCGCCTCCCGCCGCTCTCGCTCGAAGGGTTCGCGGCGCGGCAGCACCAGGTGCACGCGGGCATGGGTGATGCCGCGAACCGACTGGATGGTGCGGGCGAGTTCGCCCTCCAGCGCGCGGGTCAGCTTGACCTGCTGGTCGAAGTCGGTGGTGGAGAAGTCCGTGCCGCGGTCGAATATCTCGTAGCCGGTGGTCCCGGTGACCGACAGGCCGGCTTTGGTCAGAGTGGCGCGGGCGGCGTTCATCTCGGTGTCGGGAACGAAGATCTGGCCGCCCGACTCGTCCATGCGGTAGGGGATCTTGCGGCGGTCGAGTTCATCGATCGCCTGCTGCAGGCTGTGCGAGTCGAGGTCGGAGACCAGCAGCGTCATCCGGCTCGTGTTGACGCCGTGCAGCTCCAGCATCAGGAACGCGCCGAGCACGCCGATGGCGACGCCGATCAGGGCGACGGCGCGGACGATGCCGAACTTGCGGATGATGTCGAGCAGGTTGTTCACGATAGAGGCGGCGCGATCCCGGGTCTGGCGGTCGGGCGGATGTCCGCCGCCGCGGCTCTCAGTCTAGCGGGGAAAGCTTTCCGATTGGTTAACGCCGCGGGGCTGCCATTCGATGCATCGTTTCACCCGGCGTTTGCCCGCAGGCCCGGCCCGGGGCTAACTGGCCGCCTCTGATCGTCCTGACGAAAGGCTACCCATGCTGCCGGATTCCAAGCGGGCGAATACCAAGCGGGTGTTCTACGTGAACAACGTCGCCGCCCCGGTCTTTCTCGACATCCTGGCGACCCGGCCGGATATCGAGGTGGACAGGCTGGAGAACGACTCCTCCGACGCCGACGCCGAACCCATCCTTTCCCTCGCTCACGCCTACCAGATCGGCTCCACCCGCCAGGAACTGGCGATGAAGTTCCAGGGCTACGCGCCGTTGCTGAAGCGCTGCCCGAACCTGCTGGTGCTGTCCACCAGCGGCGCCGGATTCGACACGGTCAGCCTGGCGGACGCCATGGCGGCGGGAGTGATCGTGGTCAACCAGGCCGGCGGCAACAAGGAGGGGGTGGCCGAGCACGTGCTCGGCATGATGCTGGCGCTGTCGAAGCGGCTGGTGGCCTCGAACCACGTCATGCGCAGCGGGGTGCCGTATCACCGCCGGGACTTCATCGGCGACGACGTGCAGGGGCGCACTATCGGGATCATCGGCATCGGCCATGTCGGCACGCGGGTGGCGGAGCTGTGCCGCGGCCTGTTCGGGATGCGGGTGCTGGCGTATGACCCGTATCTGACGGCGGAGCAGATCGCCGCGCGCGGCGGCGAGAAGGTCGAGGCGCTGGAGGACCTGCTACGGCAGTCCGATTACGTCTCCGTCAATTGCCCGCATACGGCGGAAACGCGCGGCATGTTCGGCGCGGCGCAGTTCGCCCGGATGCAGCCGCATGCGTATTTCATCACCACCGCGCGGGGCGGCATCCATGACGAGGCGGCGCTGGCGGCGGCTCTGACGGCCGGCCAGGTGGCCGGCGCAGGGCTGGACGTGTGGGAGGACGAGCCGCCGCCCTCGGACCATCCACTGCTGGGCTTCGACTCGGTGATCGTCAGCCCGCACACGGCCGGGGTGACGAACCAGTCGCGGCACACGATTGCGAAGATCGCGGCGGAGCAGTTGCTGGACATCCTGGACGGGAAGAAGCCGCCCCGGCTGCTGAACCCGGAGGTTTGGCCGGTGTACCGGGAGCGGTTCGCGCGGATTCTGGGAGTGACGCCGGAGGCGTGAGGGAGGTCGGCCCGTTCCGTTCAATCGTCATGGCCCGGCGTGTCCGGGCCATCTATCGCGGCACGTTGGCCGCGACAGGCGGCCCGCCTGCCCCGGAGCCATGTTCAGCGACCGGTCCATCAGGCTGCGCAGTTGAAAAATCAGTCTTGCACAGGATTTGAACGCCCTTGGAAAGCGGCCACGGCGGTATCGGCCAGAAACCGCGACCGGTTAGACTCCACGTGGTCGATGGCCGCCACCAGGTCTTCCGGGAGCATGACGTTGATCCGGACCGATTTTGCCGGCCGCGTGCCGACATCGACAAGGAATGCGACTGCGTCACGATTTTGCGGATCGCCCATGATGGCGTCAAGGATGGAGGGTTCGGGGATTGGCTCATGATCCTCCAACATCCCCTCGACATGCAGCGCAAGCGCTTCGGCCGCCATGTGCCGAGCCTCCTCGAGAGTCTTGCCAGCGGTCGCGCAGCCGGGAAAATCCGGGAAATCCACGCCAAAATCGCTCTCGGGTTCCTTGCGAAGAAGGGCGCGATAAGCGGTCATCGCTTCGCCTCAGTTCCACACCGGAGTTTAGACCGTTTTCACGCTGACTGGAAAGGCGACGGACGCTGCCGGACCGTCATGTCCCGGCTTGTTGTCCGGCCCACCCATCGCAGCAGCGTGCTGGTATAGGTGGCCCGGACAAGGCGGGCCAGACGACGAAGGTCGGCCCGGACGTCCTACCCCCCGACCCGCTCGTCCGAATTCACCCCCAACTGCTTCAGTTTCCGGTGCAGCGCCGACCGCTCCATCCCGACGAACTGCGCCGTCCGCGAAATATTGCCGCCGAACCGCAGCAACTGCGCATGCAGGTACTGCGTCTCGAACAGATCCCGAGCCTCCCGCAGCGGCAGCGACATGATATCCGCCGTCGGGTCGATATTCAGCAGCGCAGGCGCCCGCGACCCAATCTCGGGGGGCAGCATGTCGGCGCGGATAGGGTCGCCAGCCTGGCCGGGAGCCATGATCAGCAGCCAGTCCATCAGGTTGCGCAACTGCCGCACGTTGCCGGGCCAATCATACGCCTGCAACGCTGCCAGCGTATCCGCCGACAGCGCCCGCACCGGAATCCCCGAACTTTCGGCAGACCGACTGATGAAGTGAAGCGCCAAACTTGGCACGTCCTCCCGCCGCTCACGCAGCGCCGGGATCTTCACCGGCACCACCGCCAGGCGGTAGTACAGATCCTCCCGGAACCGGCCCGCCGCGATCTCCGCCTGCAAGTCCCGGTTCGTCGTGGACAGTACCCGCACATCCACCTTCACCCGCGACGATCCGCCCAGCCGCTCGAACGTCTGGTCCTGCAACGCGCGCACGATCTTGCCCTGAGTCTCCAGCGGCATGTCGGAGACCTCGTCCAGCAGCAAGGTGCCGCCATGCGCCCGCTCCAGCACGCCGGCGCGGCGAGGATGCGTCAGCGGGTCGCTGCCGGCCTCCAGCCCGAACAATTCCTCCTCGAACCGCCCCGGGTTCAGCGTCGCGCAATTCATCACCACGAACGGTCCGGTGCTGCGGCGCGACCGGGTGTGGATCATCCGCGCCACCACCTCCTTGCCCGACCCGGCAGGACCGGAGATCATCACCCGCGACCCCGTCGGCGCCACCCGCTCCACCTGCGACCGGACCTGGGCAATCAGCGAGGACTCCCCCGTCAGCGTGGCTTCCGGCCCCGCGCGCAGCCGCAGTTCGGCGTTCTCCCGCGCCAGAGCGGCGGCTTCCAGCGCACGGCGCACCACCAACAAAAGGCGGTCGGACTGGAACGGCTTCTCGATGAAGTCGTAGGCGCCCTGCTGGATGGCGCCGACGGCCATCTCGATCGTGCCGTGGCCGGAGATCATCACCACCGGCACCGCCGGTTCCTCCGACTGGAAGGCCTCCAGAAGGCCGATCCCGTCCATGCGGCTGCCCTGCAGCCACACGTCCAGCACCACAAGAGAGGGCCGACGGTTCCGGAACGCGCCGATGGCCGACTCGGCATCGCCGGCGCCGCGGGTGTCGTAGCCCTCGTCGCGCAGAATCCCCTCGATCAGCAGGCGGATATCCGGTTCGTCGTCGATGATCAGGATGTCATGCGCCATGGGGCACCTGCTTCAGCTCGGCATTCGCCGTTGTTGTTTCCGGGGCGGCCATGGCCGGGGTCCGCGGTAAAATAAGGCTCGCCACGGCCCCCGGCCCGTCCGGCGCATCGGCCAGAGTCACCGCGCCGCCGTGGTCTTCCATGATCTTTTTCACGATCGCCAATCCCAATCCGGTTCCCTTCGGCTTATGAGTCACATAGGGCTCGGTCAGCCGGGCGCGGTCCTCCTCCGGCAGGCCGACTCCGTCGTCGGCCACCGAAATCCGCACCTCATCATCAAGGTCTTCCACCGTCAGCGCGATATGCGAGGCGCCATCGCGCATCGCCACCGCATCCGCCGCGTTCTGCAACAGGTTGGTCAGCGCCTGACGCAGCATGCGCCTGTCGCATGGCGCCACCGGGCCGCGCTCCGGGATGTCAGTCGTCCACTCGATGCCCGGGCGAGCGGTCTTCTGCAGCACCAGCGCGTCGCGGGCGATGCGGCCCACATCCTCCGGCTTGATCACCGGATGCGGCATGCGGGCGAAAGCCGAGAACTCGTCCACCATCCGGCCGATATCGCCGACATGCTTGATGATCGTGTCGGCGCATTGCGCGAACGTCTCGGGGTCGGACTGGATTTCCTTGGCGAAGCGCCGCTTCAGCCGCTCCGCGGAAAGCTGTATTGGCGTCAGCGGATTCTTGATCTCGTGCGCGATGCGGCGGGCGACGTCGGCCCAGGCGGCCTTGCGCTGAGCCGACTGCAACTCGGTGATGTCGTCGAAGGTGACGACGAAGCCGTCGGTGCGGCCGCCGGACAGCTCCGCGCCGATTCGGACCAGCAGGATGCGGCGGTGATTGGCCGGGCCGATCTGGATCTCCGCCGTTCGCGCCTTGTCCGGGGAGGCGGCGGCCTCATCGAACAGCGGCACGAATTCCGGCACGACGTCCGCCAGCGGATGGCCGATGGCGGCCAGCAGGTCCAGCCCCAGCAACTCATCGGCGGCGCGGTTCGGCAGTTCGATGCGGCCCTGCGCGTCCAGCCCGATGACGCCGGCCGAAACGCCGGACAGCACCGTTTCGGTAAAGCGGCGGCGTTCGTCGATCTGGCTGTAGGCGTCCATCAGCTCGGTGCGCTGGGCCGCGAGCTGGCCGGTCATCCGGTTGAAGGCGCGCGACAGCCCCGCCAGTTCATCGCCCGTCGAGGCCTCCTCCACCCGGACGGCAAGGTCGCCGGAGCGCACTCGCTCCGCCGCGTTGATCAGCATGCCGACGGGCCGCGCGATCTGGTTGGCCATGATCAACCCGATCAGTCCGGCCGCGAGCAGGACCAGCAGCGCCACGATCGCGAAGATCCAGGCGAAGGCGATCTGCAGCCAGGACCGGTTCTGGTCCAGCCGCTGGTATTCCGCTTCGGCCTGCTCCGTCCGCTGCATATACCCCAGGATCGCCGGATCGATCGGGCGGCCAATCAGCAGGATCAGCGGTGGGGTGGATTCCAGTTTGACGACCGCCTTCACCCGGGTGCTGTCGCCAGCGTTCAATACCGCGACATCGCCGCGCAACGCCTCCTGGATAGCATCATGCGGCGGCGCCTCGACACCCATGCCGACGAAGATGCCGTCCGCGGCCAACACCTGCATCGTCGTCGGCTCGAAGATCACCGCTTCGGTCAGGCCGCGCAAGGTGGTCTGGGCATCCAGCACCTCCGCGAACCCCGTCGGGTCGCCCGACAGGAACCCGCCGGCGCGGGCCAGGTCGTTGGCCATTTGCAGCGCGACGATGCGGATGTTGTTGCGGTGCTCCTCAAGGTAGCCGCGCGAGACCTGCAACGATTCCGCCAGCGAGGCGCGCACCGGGTCGTTGAACCAGGACTGGATGCCGAAGTGGAAGAAGGCGACGGCGAAACAGGCGACGACGATCGTCGGCGCGACGGCGATGCCGCTGAACAGGAACACCAGGCGCACGTGCAGGCGCGACCCGGCGGAGCCGCGCCGCCGCTCCACCCAGACCCGCGTCAGCCGCCCGGCCAGCACCGCGCCCAGCATCAGCAGCATGGACATGTTCGCCAGCACCAGGCCGACGGTGACGCCCGGCTTCCAGCCCAGCGGCGAGCCGCGCGCCAGGATGATAAACGTCGCCAGCCCGACCATGAAGGCCAGCGCCGTCAGGGCGAGCGTAAAGCCCTTGCCGAGGACGAAGTCGCCGAATTGCCCGAACCGGGAAGAACGCGGTTCCGAAATGATATTCGGCGCCGCACGCCGGCGCAGGCTGGTGCGCGGCGGTGTGAGGTTCATATCGTCCGGCATCGGGGACCTGCCGCCATCACATCAGCCCCCGCACAACCGGAATTTCGAGGTCCCGGATCTTCTTGCGCAGGGTGTTGCGGTTCAGCCCGAGCATCGACGCCGCCTTGATCTGGTTGCCCCGCGTCGCGGCGAGGGTCAGCCGGATCAGTGGCCGCTCAACCTCGGCGATGATCTTGTCGTAGACGTCGGTAACGCCCAGCCCGTCGTTATGCGCGGCGAGAAACTCCTTGATGTGGCGCTCCACCGCGGTGGAGAGCGACTCCTGACCGTTCGGCCCCGGCGAAACGGCGGCCGGCCCGGCCATCGCAACCGGCTCCGCGAGTTCTACGGATACCGTGTCGGCGCCGATCACTTCATCCGGACACAGGGCCGCGAGCCGCCGCATCAGATTCTCAAGTTCGCGCACGTTGCCTGGCCAACTGTGTTGCTTCAGGCGATCGATCGCGCCCTGGTCGAGGCTCTTGAACGGCAGCCCGTCCTCACGCGCGCGATCCAGGAAATGGCTGGCCAAAGACGGGATGTCCTCCGGCCGTTCCCGCAGCGGCGGAAGGCGGATCGGCACAACGTTGAGGCGGTAGAACAGGTCCTCGCGGAACAGCCCCTGGCGGATCGCGTTGCGCAGGTCGCGATGCGTCGCGGCAATGATCCGGACGTTGGCCTTTATCGGCTGGCGCCCGCCGACGCTGGTGAACTCGCCTTCCTGCAGCACCCGCAGCAGCCTTGTCTGCGCCTCCGGCGGCATGTCGCCGATCTCATCCAGGAACAGGGTGCCCCCATTGGCCTGCTCGAAGCGGCCCTGGCTGCGGTTGGTGGCGCCGGTGAAGGCGCCACGCTCGTGGCCGAACAGCTCGCTTTCGATCAGTTCGCGCGGGATGGCGGCCATGTTGATGGCAACGAACGAACCGGCACGGCGTTTCCCGTAGTCGTGCAAAGCGCGAGCCACAAGTTCCTTACCCGTGCCGGATTCGCCGTTGATCATCACCGTCAGGTCGGCCGTCGTGAGCCGCGCGATGGTGCGGTAGATCTCCTGCATCGAGGCGCTGCGGCCAATCAGCGGCAGCCGTTCTTCGCTGTCCCTGGCTTCCGTGACCGTGGTCGCCGGTTCCGTCGGTGCAGCCAGCGCCCGGCCGACGACGGAGAGCAGTTCGCGCAGGTCGAAAGGCTTGGGCAGATATTCGAAGGCGCCGCGCTGAGTGGCTTTCACGGCGGTCATCAGGGTGGATTGAGCACTCATGACCACCACCCGCAAATCCGGGCGGATGCGCTTGATCCGCGGGATCAGGTCGAGGCCGTTTTCATCCGGCATCACCACGTCGGTGATCACCAGATCCCCTTCCCCGTCCTCCACCCACCGCCACAAGGTTGCGGCATTCCCGGTGCTGCGCACCTGATAGCCGGAGCGCCCGAGAGCCTGGGTCAGAACCGTTCTTATCGAACGGTCGTCGTCGGCAATCAAAACCGTGGGCAAAGTCATTGATCGGCGTCTTTCTCGGTCACCACCGGCAGGTGAAGGCGGAATTCCGTGCGGCCGGGACGGCTGTCGACCTCGATGAGGCCGCCATGGTCGCCGACGATCTTGGCGACCAGCGACAGCCCAAGGCCGCTGCCGGTCGCCTTCGAGGTCACGAAGGGCTCGAAGAGATGGGGTCTGATGTCCTCGGGAATGCCCGGACCGTTGTCGCGGACGGCGACGAACAGCGGCAAGTCCATTCGCACAGTGCTGCCGGGGATGGCGACCCGCACGCCATGCTGGAATCCGGTGGACAGGGTGATTTCGGGATAAGCGGCGGCCTCGCGGGAAGCCGCCTCGGCCGCGTTCTTGACCAGGTTCAGGATCACCTGGATCAGTTGGTCGCGGTTGGCCCAGACCGGCGGCAAGGACGGGTCATACAGTTCGTGGAAGCGGATATGCGCGGCGAAGCCGGTCTGCGCCAGTTTGCGCACGTGTTCCAAAACCCGATGGATATTCACCGCCGTGCGGGCGATGGGCTTTTCGCCGAATGCCTCCATCCGGTCCACCAGAGCCCGGATGCGATCCGCCTCCTCACGGATCAGTTCGGCCAGTTCCCTGTCGGCCGGGCCGACGCTCGCCTCCAGAAGTTGCGCGGCGCCACGGATACCCGACAGCGGGTTCTTCACCTCATGCGCCAGTATGCCAGCCATACCGGAGACGCTGCGGGCGGCGCCGCGGAACGCCAACTGGCGATCCAGCGCGCGGGCGGCGGATGCGTCCTGCATGACCAGCAGCACCGACCCCGGTTCCTCCGGCAGCGGCGATCCCTGCACGGTGATGCCGCGCTTTTGCAGACGCGGGCTGTCGAGATCGAGGTCGTGGTCGGAGATGGTGGCTTCGGTGTTGCGCACCTGCTCGATCAGCAAAAAGACAGGGTTGTCGAGCGGGATCAGGTCCTGCAACCGCATCTGGCCCAGGCTGGCGGCGGATGTGCCGAAAAACTGCTCCGCCGCCTGGTTGACGTGGCGGAAGCGGTTGTCCGGGTCGATCAGCATAACCGGCACGGGCAGTGCGCCGAGAATCGCGGCGGCATCGCCAGCCTTGGCGCGGGTGAGCAGTCGGGTCGCACGGGTGACCGCGCCGATCATGCCGCCTCCCGGGCTTCGTCGTCGGGGGCAGCGTGAGCGCGGGTGGCACCGCGGGCGATCAGCGGGTCGTAGAAGCTGTCGATCAGGCGCAGCACGGAGTCAGCGTCCGGCAGGCGGTTCATGGTGGCGCGGAACTCGGCGGACCCGGGCAGGCCGCGCGAGTACCAGGACAGGTGCTTGCGGGCGAGGCGGACTCCCGGGCCGGTGCCGAACCGGGAGAGCATCAGGCGGTAGTGACCGAGCAGGATGTCCTTCTGCTCCGGCAATGACGGGTCGGGGAGGTGCTCGCCGGTGCGCAGGAAGTGCGCGGCCCCGGCGAGGAACCAGGGGCGGCCGTAGCAGCCGCGGCCGATCATGATGCCGTCGGCGGCGGATTGCGCCAGGGCGGCGGCGGCGTCGGATTCGGTCAGGATGTCGCCGTTGACGATGACGGGGATTTCGACGGCGTCCTTGACCTGGCGGACGAAGGCCCAGTCGGCGGTGCCGGTGTAGAATTGCTGGCGGGTGCGGCCGTGCACGGTGACCATGCGGATGCCGGACTCCTGCGCGATGCGGGCGAGCCGGGGCGCGTTCAGGCTGGCGTGGTCCCAGCCCATGCGCATCTTCAGCGTGACCGGAACCGGGACGGCCTTGACGGTCGCCTCGAGGATCGCCGCGGCGGCGGTTTCGTCGCGCATCAGGGCGGAGCCGGCGGCCTGGCCGACCGCGACCTTCTTGACCGGGCAGCCGAAGTTGATGTCGATCAGGTGGGCGCCCTTGTCGACCGCCAGACGGGCGGCATCGGCCATCGCTGCGGGGTCGCAGCCGGCGAGCTGGACCGCGGAAATCCCGCCTTGGCCGTCGACCTCGGCCATGTCGAGGGTCTTGCGGTTCTCCCGGATCATCGCCCAAGAGGCGATCATCTCCGAAACCACCATCCCGGCGCCGAGTTGTTTCGCCGTGCGGCGGAATGGCAGGTCCGTGACCCCGGACATGGGGGCGAGGATGACGGGCGTCTCGATCTTGACTCCGTGGCCCAGATCGATTGATCCGAGGGCAGTAGGTGTGATGTGTGAACGACAGTTGCCCATGATTTGGGCAATCTAGCGACACATTTTCCGCCGTGCAATCGCTGATATACTGGCGATCCGGAACTTATGACAGTTGGAGGGCGTTGCGGTATCCGGTTGCGGCGGGATGGCGATTGTCCCCCGTGTCATGGGGGTACGGCGTCAGGTCAGGAGAGTGCCATGGCACGCGCGGCATCGTCACAACAGGACACCTCGATCCGTGCCTACCAGTCGAAGCGTGACTTTACCGCATCATCAGAACCCGCGCCCGGCCCGCGCAAGGGCCAGCCCGCGGCACCGCTATTCGTGGTGCAAAAGCATCAGGCGCACCGCGCAGGCCTGCACTGGGACTTCCGTCTCGAACATAACGACGTGCTCTGGAGCTGGGCGGTGCGCAAAGGACCCTCGATGGACCCTGCCGACAAGCGCATCGCCGTCCATGTCGAGGACCATCCGCTGGACTATGCCGACTTCCAGGGCACGATCCCCGACGGCCACTACGGCGCTGGCACGGCGGAAACCTGGGACCGCGGCACCTGGCAGCCTCTGATCGACCCGGACGAGGGCCTGCGCGACGGCGAGATCAAGTTCGTGCTATCCGGGCAGCGTTTGCACGGCAAGTTCACCCTGGTGCGGCTGAAGCCGAAACCCGGGCAACGCGGTCGGCAGGACAATTGGCTGCTCATCAAAGGCCACGACGCGGACGAACAGCCCGGTGCTGATGCCGAGACCCTGGAAGCCGCCGTCGCACCCCCCGGCAAGCAGCGCCGCACCAAGGCGCTGAGCATCCCCGGTGCGGTGCGCGGGAAGCTGCTGGACAAGCTGGCGCCGCAATTGGCTTCGGTGGCGGATGCGCCGCCGGAGGCGGATGGCTGGCTGACCGAGATCAAGTTCGACGGCTACCGGATCCTGGCGTTCCTCGATCACGGCCAGGTCCGGCTGCTGACGCGCAACGGCAACGACTGGACCGACCGTTTGCCCGCGGTCGCCAGGGCGGTCGGGCAGCTCTATGTGGACTCGGCGCTGCTGGACGGCGAGCTCGTCGCGCTGGACAAGGACGGGATTTCATCTTTCCCGGCCTTGCAGGCGGCGCTTTCGAGCGGTCACGACGAGACGCTGGTGTTCTATCTGTTCGACCTGCTGCACCTGGACGGCTGGGACCTGCGGCCCTGCGCGCTGCGCGACCGCAAGCAGCGGCTGAAGGGGATCGACACCTGGCACGGCATGCTGCGCTACAGCGACCACCACGAGGGCGACGCCGCACGCATGCGCCAGGCCGCCTGCCAGATGAAGCTGGAAGGCATCATCTGCAAGAAGGCGGACGGCCGGTATCGCTCCGGCCGCGGCCGTGACTGGCTGAAGGTCAAGTGCGCCGGCCGGGAGGAGTTGCTGGTCCTCGGCTGGACGGAACCGGCCGGCAGCCGGACCGGGTTGGGTGCGTTGCACCTGGGGTATTACGACGCGGATGGGCGAATGCATTACGCCGGTGCCGTCGGCTCCGGGTTTTCGGACGAGACACTGGAAATCCTGCGCGACCGCCTGGACGGGCTGGGCAGCGCGCCGCCGCGCGGGTTGATGGTGGCCGGCGACGATCTGGAACGCACCATCCACTGGGTTCGGCCGGAGCTGATCGCCGAAGTCTCGTTCGCCGCGTGGTCCGGGGCCGGCCGGGTGCGGCACGCGGTGTTCCTCGGATTGCGGGAGGATAAGGCGGCGGGGGAGGTGGTTCGGGATGTTGCCGATCCGGATGCCGAGCGGCGGGCGATTGATCCGAAGGACTTTGCCGGCTCGGCCAGGCGGAAAGGTCCGGTGGTTGCCGTGCCGCCGAAGCGCGGGCCGGTCCGCGCCGCCGCCGCACGAACCAGCAGCGCCATCGTGACCGCGAAGGCACCTCGCGCGCGGACCGAGACGATCGAGGGGGTGACGCTAACGCATCCCGACCGGGCGTTGTGGCCGGGGATCACCAAGCGCGACCTGGTGGAATACTGGCAGGCGGCGGCGGACCACGCGCTGCCCGGCTTGGCGCGGCGCCCTCTGGCGATCGTCAGGTGCCCCGAAGGCGTCGATGGCGAGCACTTCTTCCAGAAGCACGGGCACGGGACGATGCCCCCCGGCATTCGCGAGGGCACCGCCGGCAAGGCCCCGTTCCTGGCGATCGACGGGCTGCAGGGTCTGGCGGCGATGGCGCAGATGTCGGCCATCGAACTGCATGTCTGGGGGGCGACGGAAGACGATCCGCTGCATCCGGACCAGCTCGTTTTCGACCTCGATCCCGGAGAGGGCGTGACGACGCCTGCAATCGCCGCCGCGGCGCTGGATATTCGGGACAGGCTCGAGGCGCTGGGGCTGGCATCGTTCTGCCGCACGAGCGGGGGCAAGGGGCTGCATGTCGTGGTGCCGCTGGTGCCGGATCAGCCCTGGGACCCGGTGCGGGCGTGGTGCAAGAGCTTCGCCGAGCAGGCCAGCGAGGCCGCCCCCGACAAATACCTCGCCCACGTCAAGATCGCCGATCGGCGGGGGCGGGTATTGATTGATTGGTTGAGAAACGGGTTGGGGTCGACGGCGGTGGCGTCGTTCTGCCCTCGCGCCCGGCCGGGGGCGGGCGTCGCGACGCCTTTGGCGTGGAAGGAAGTGACGCCGAAGCTGGATTTGCAGGCGTTCACGCTGCGGACGGTGCCGGAGCGGTTGCGGCGGCTGAAGTGCGATCCGTGGGAGGGATTTACCAGAGCGCGGCGAGGATTGCCTGCCCCGGGTCCGCAAACGGCCGATCGGACGGCACCGGCGCGACCGTCGGGGAAGGCGACGATCGTGACAGCGAAGGCACCTGCGTCGCGGAAGAGGAAGTAAGCGCCTGCTTCAGCGCGCGCCCGGCTGGGATAGCGCGTGTGGCAGCGCCGGGTCGCTGACAAGCTGTATCGGCCCTGAGGACAGGCGCCTGACCCCTTCTTCCACCCGCGTGACCCGCGTTACGGCATCGGAAATCACGGCTGACGCGATCAGCGTCGCCGCGCCGGTAGCAGCGGACTTCGCTTCGGCGACGATGCGGCGCTGCTCGGCCTCAAGCCGGATCAGCCGATCTTCGACCTGGCGCAGTCGTTCGTCCAACGCAATCAAGCCGTCCTTGAGCTTGCTCTGAAGCGCATATAGATCCTCGGTTTCGCGGGCGAAGGTGAAGATGCGGCCGAATGCGTCGAGGCCCACTACAGGGAACCTGGCGTGTGAATCCGCCCAAGCAGTATGTCCATTTCCCGGTGAAGCTGAGGAATACCCACACGAAGCCGCTCCTGGATGGCGTCGATTTCGCGCAGCATATCGGCTTCGGCGCCCGATGACGGGCGCAGGACGAAGGCTGGCGCAGTTTCGGCCATCCGAGGGAGGCCGGAATCCGCGTCTTCGGCCTTCGTATATTCAGTGCCGTCCGGGCGATGGTCGGTCTTGCTGTCAGCCATAGCCGCCTCCAGAAATTGGCAACTGGAAGCTAACCAAAAAAAATCTGGGTTTTCAATAAGTTTCGGGCAGACGATAGCATGCCGAACCGATCATCACGCCGCCTTATGACGCTCTTTGAGGAACTGGAAGAACTCCACACCCTCCCGTAGACGCCGCTTCATCATCTGCGGACTGCGCACCATCTCATTCACGATCGAGGCGATCTTCGGCGCCCGGAAGTAAAATCGCTTATAGAACGTCTCCACGTTGTCGAAAATTTCCGTGTGCGACAGATCAGGGTAGTGCAGCGGGGCAATCTGCACCCCGCCTTCATCAACCAACTCGGCGTGTTCCGCGTCCAGCCAGCCATTCTCCACCGCCTGCTTGTACAGAAACGTCCCCGGATACGGCGCCGCCAGAGATACCTGAATCGTGTGAGGGTTGATATCCGTGGCGAAGCGGATGGTTTCCTCGATCGTCTCCCGCGTCTCGCCCGGCAGCCCGAGAATAAACGTGCCGTGGATCTTGATCCCGAGGTCGTGGCAATCCCGGGTGAACTGGCGTGCGACCTCGATCCGCATGCCTTTCTTTATATTATGCAGAATTTGCTGGTTGCCGCTCTCGTAGCCGACCAGCAGCAGCCGCAACCCGTTATCCTTCAGCACCTTCAGCGTCTCACGCGGCACGTTCGCCTTGGCGTTGCACGACCAGGTGACACCCATCTTGCCGAGTTCGCGCGCAATCGCCTCGGCGCGGGGAAGGTTGTCGGTGAATGTGTCGTCGTCGAAGAAGAATTCCTTGACCTGCGGAAACAACTTCTTTGCCTGCCGGATTTCCTCAGCGACATGCGCCGGAGACCGCACCCGGTAGCGATGCCCGCCAACGGTCTGCGGCCACAGGCAGAAGGTGCAATGCGACTTGCAGCCGCGGCCGGTATACAAGGAGATATACGGATGCAGCAGGTAGCCGATGAAGTAGTCCTCGATCCGCAGGTCGCGTTTGTAGACATCGGTCACGAACGGCAGCGAGTCCATATCCTCCAGCGTCGCGCGATCCTTGTTGTGGATGATCACGCCCCCACTGGCACGGTAGGAAATCCCGTCCACCAGCGACCAGTCGCGGCCCTCGGCGATCTCCTTGATGGTGAAGTCGAACTCGTTGCGCGCCACGAAGTCGATCACCGCGCCTTGCGTCAGGCTCTCCTCCGGCTGCACCGCCACCTTGGCGCCGACAAAGCCGATCTTCAGGGAGGGGTTGGCGGCTTTCAGGGCTTCGGCGACCTTGACGTCGGAAGCAAAGGAGGGTGTCGACGTGTGCATTACGCAGAGCTCATAGCCACGCGCCCCGGCCACCACGGTCTCCAGGCTGATTCGCGCCGGCGGGGCATCGATCAGCTTACTGCCGGGCACCAATGCGGCGGGCTGCGCCAGCCACGTCGGAAACCAGAACGACTTGATCTCGCGCCTGGCCTGGTATCGCGAACCCGCACCTCCGTCGAAGCCGTCGAATGAGGGCGGGTGCAGGAACAGGGTCTTCATCATCGCGCGTTGATTTCCTCGATCGGACCAAACCGGACAGCCGGCTGGACCGCGTCCGGAGTATCCGCATGCAGCCCGTAGCCGCGCCAGTCCACCTGACGCCCGCCATAGCTGGCAACCATGACCGCCACGGACAAGAGGTCGCGCGACGGCAACAGCCAGACCGGGCACCTGAATGCCAGCGCGGCGCTGTCCTGGCCCTTCCACTGTGTCGCCAGCGCACGGTCCACCCGGATCGCCGCAGCAGCGCGCAGCAGCCATGCAACGGCGAGCAGGCCGCCCGACCAGAGTTCACCGCCCGACAGCAGCACAGTCAGCATCGCCCACGCCAACGGGTATTGCATCGCGGAGGCCGCGAACCCCGCCGGTTCCAGCGCCCGGATCGTGCGCGCCCAGCGCAGCTCATGGCGGAACAGCGCGGCGTAGTTGTCCTCGGGCACGGTGGTCAGCGGCACCGTATCGGCCAGCCCCACCTGCAATCCGAGGCCGAGTATCCGCCGTCCCAGCACATTGTCGTCCGCCAGATGATCGACCAGCCCGCGCAGCCCGCCGCAACGCACGAGGTCGCGCCGCCGCAGGCACATCGTTGCGCCCAGGCAGTCCTGCCGTCCGATGGCCCGGGCCATGATCGCGCCGGGCAGGAAGCCCTGGGTGATCTGCATGGCGCCGTTCATCGCGGGCAAAGCCTTGGTGGCGGGTAGCCCGGCGTAGATGGTGGTTACCAGCCCGACTCCCGGTTCGGCCAGCGCGAGGACGAGGCGGTCGAGGTAATCCGGCCGCACATGAATATCGGAATCGGCGATCACCAGAACGTCGTGCCGCGCCGCCGGCAGCATGTTGATCAGATTGCCAACCTTCCGGTTGCGCCCGTGCAAAGTGGGATCGATGACCAGGGCGATGTCGCAGGCCGGGAATCGGGTCTGCAAACGCCGGACGACCGCGACCGCCGGATCGCCAGCTTCAGCCACGCCAAACACGACCTGCCATTGCGGATAGTCCTGCCGGCAGATCGTCGCCAGAGCGTCCTCCAGCAACGGCTCGCCGCCGTGCAGCGGTTTGAGCACCGTCACCGGGGGGCGCCACGACGGCTCCGCCCGCCTGGCCCGGGCAAATCTCGCAACCAGTTGGGAGGCAACCAACACCTGTAGCAGCCCGATGACGGACGCCGCCGCAAAGAGACTCGCCAGGAGAGTCATCACGAACTCAACGCACCTTCGGACAAATCCGCGATCTTCCGGTGAAGGCTGGCGATAAGGGCATCGGCATCTCCCCCGGCGAGGATCTTGCGAAAATCGGAGCGCTGCACGGCCACACGACTGATGGACCCGTCGAGCAGCACATCAACGATCCGCCATGCGCCGCCATCGTCGCGCATCAGGTAATCCAGCCGCATACGGTCGCCGTTGCCGGAGATGATCTCAGTGCGGACGATCCTGTCGGCTCCGGACACCCGCGAACCCGGCAGCACCTGGAATCGCTCGCCGTCATACTTGTCGAAATTGGCGACATAGGTCGCCACGGTGAAACGGCGGAAGGCCTTCAACAGCCTGGCCTGCACCTCAGGGTCCATTGCATCCCACCGCATGCCGACGGAGACCCTCAGCACAATCCCAAGGTCGAACGCCCGATCCACCAGTGGCGCAAGCGCGTCGAAGCGCTGAACAAACGACACCGAATGGCCCGCCCGCATCGCCGATTCCAGCCCGGAATACAGGGCGATCAGCGGTTGCCCGATGTCGCCGCCCGGCTGAGCCCGGACATCGCGGGAGCCAATCAGCGCTGCCGCCATGGAGGATGGCAGCAGCGCGCGCCTGGTCAGCCGGCTCATCTGGATGTCTGGACTTTCGTCGGGCCCGCGCTCGGGATTTCGATCCCGACGGCGGCGAGCGCAACATTGACGATGTCGCGCGCCGACAATCCAGCCGCGGCCATCTGCCTGGACTGCGAGTCGTGGTCGATGAAGAGGTCGGGCATAATCATCGGACGGATCTTCAGGCCGTTATCAAGCAGGCCCTTCCAGGCCAGATGCTGCATCACCCGGGCACCGAACCCACCGATTGCAGCCTCTTCGATGGTGATAAGAACTTCATGGTGCTTCGCCAGTTGCTCCACCAGCGCCGTATCGATCGGCTTGGCGAAACGGGCGTCAGCAACTGTGGCCGGGAAACCGCGCGCCGCCAGTTCGTCGGCCGCCTTCAGCGCGTCGCCAAGGCGCGTGCCCAACGACAGGATGGCGATATTGGTGCCCTCTCGCAGCACCCGGCCCTTGCCCAGACTTAGAACCTCGCCCGCGGTCGGCAATGCGACGCCGGTTCCTTCCCCGCGGGGGTAGCGAAAGGCGCTCGGCCGATCGTCGATCGCAACGGATGTGGCAACGACATGGACCAGTTCGGCCTCGTCGGCCGGGGCCATGATGACCATGTTCGGCAGGCAGCCGAGGAAGGAGAGGTCGAAGCTGCCGGCATGGGTCGATCCGTCGGCGCCGACGAACCCGGCGCGGTCCATGGCGAAGCGAACCGGCAGCGACTGCAGCGCGACGTCATGCACGACCTGGTCATAGGCCCGTTGCAAAAATGTCGAGTAGATCGCGCAGAAAGGTTTCATCCCCTCGGTCGCCATACCGGCGGCGAAGGTGACGGCATGCTGCTCGGCGATACCAACATCGAACATTCGATCCGGGAACTGCGCAGCGAACTTGTCGAGGCCGGTGCCCGTCGGCATCGCCGCGGTGATCGCTACCACGGCCGGGTCGCGTTCAGCCTCCGCGATCAGGGCATCGCCGAACACCTTCGTGTAGCTCGGCGGACCTGGAGGCGCCTTCGCCTGCTCGCCGGTGATGACGTTGAACTTGGACACGCCATGATACTTGTCGGGCGCGCGTTCCGCCGGGCCGTAGCCCTTGCCCTTCTGCGTAATCGCATGCAGCAGGATCGGCCCCGCCTCCTCGGCCTCGCGCATGTTGCGCAGCACCGGCAGCAGGTGATCCAGGTTGTGGCCGTCGATCGGCCCCAGATAGTAGAAGCCGAGTTCCTCGAACAGCGTGCCGCCGGTCAGGATGCCGCGCGCATATTCCTCGGCGCGGCGGGCGGTGCGTTCGATGCCGCGCGGGAAGCGCTTCACCATTTTTACCGCGAGATCGCGCAGCGACAGGAAGCTGCGGGATGACATCAGCCTGGACAGATAGGCGCTCATCGCACCCACCGGCGGGGCGATCGACATATCATTGTCGTTGAGGATGACGATGAGCCGCGATTTCAGCGCCCCGGCATTGTTCATGGCCTCATAGGCCATGCCGGCGCTCATCGACCCATCGCCGATGATACAGATCACGTTGCGCTGGTCGTTCTCCAGACCCTGCGCGGCCCGCTCCTCCTCGGAGGCGGCATGGAAGCGCTCCGCCTTCAGGTCGCGCGCCACCGCCATGCCCAGGCCGGCGGAGATCGAGGTCGATGAATGCGCCGCGCCGAACGGGTCGTATTCGCTTTCCGCCCGGCGGGTGAAGCCGGACAGCCCGCCACCCTGGCGCAAGGTGCGGATACGGTCGCGCCGCCCGGTCAGGATCTTGTGCGGATAGGCCTGATGCCCGACGTCCCAGATCACCCGGTCTGTCGGGGTATCGAATACCGCGTGAATGGCGACAGTCAGCTCCACCACGCCCAGGGATGCGCCCAAATGACCGCCGGTCACGGATACCGCGTCAACCGTCTCGGCCCGAACTTCATCCGCGAGCTGCTTGAGCTGCTCGATGGAGAAATTGCGCATGTCGGCCGGCGTGGAGACGCGGTCGAGCAGCGGGGTTGTAATCGGGCTCATCAAAACTCCTGTTCAATTGCGCCGGGCGACGACAAAGGCCGCCAGTTCGCGAAGGTAAGCCGCACGATCTCCGAATCCCTCCAGGTGGGCCGCGGCCTGCCTGGCCAGCATGTCCGCATGCGCCCGCGCCATGTCCACGCCCAGCACCGCCACCATCGTCGCCTTTCCGGCCGCTTCGTCCTTGCCGGCGGTCTTGCCGAGATCCGCATCGGTGCCTTCGACATCCAGCAGATCGTCGGCGATCTGGAATGCCGCGCCGATATCGCGCCCGTAGGCCGCTAGAACATGGCGATCTTGCGGCGAGGCCCGGCCGAGAATGGCGCCGGCTTCCACGCTGTACTGGATCAGACGGCCGGTTTTCAGTGCCTGAAGACGGGTCACCGCCGGGGCGTCCAATGTCTGCCCCTCGGCCAGCATGTCGATCATCTGCCCGCCGGCCATGCCCCGAGCGCCGGACGCGGCGCCCAGCGCCGCCACCAATTCGCATCGAGCCAGCGGATCGGAGTGGGTATCCTGTTCGGCCAGGATTTCGAACGCCCGGGTCTGCAAAGCGTCGCCAGCCAGGATTGCCGTGGCCTCATCGAAGGCGCGGTGCGTGCTGGGCTTGCCGCGGCGCAGATCGTCATTGTCCATCGCCGGCAGGTCGTCGTGCACCAGCGAATAGGCGTGCAGCATCTCCACCGAGGCCGCGACCCGCGCGGCGCAGGTCTGCGCCACGGCAAACAGCGAGGCGGTCTGCATGACCAGGAAGCCGCGCATCCGCTTGCCGCCGTTCAGCGTTGCATAGCGCATGGCTTCCGCCAGCCTGCCCTCCGCGCCTTCCACCGGCGGCAGCAGCACATCCAAAGCCTGTTCCACAAGCGCGGCGGTCCGCGCCATCTCAGCCGGCAGGTCGTTCGGCAGTACGATTTTCATCAAAGCCACAGCCAGCCCCGAGATCAGCGACTCCCCCAAACAGGAGCCAAGTTTCACGCCGATAACACGCTTGCGGAGATTGTGCATCTCGACCCGCAAGCGGAAACCGGCACTTGTTGCAGAAATGCCACGCATTGCAAGCCCCTAAGATCAGGCCGGGCGCGAAAGCGTGCGCCTGATATCCCCTCCGGCATGGCGATACCGGAGCGGCGCCCCTATGTTGCCCTGCAACGCGGCGCATCGTGATTGCGGCGCGCGGGTCGATCTGCGATATCTGTGCGGTTTTAATCGGGACTTTCGCGGTCCGGTATTAGCTCGGAGACTAACTGTGATGCTGCGTGTCGTCCTCGCCCAACCCCGCGGTTTTTGCGCCGGCGTGGAGCGGGCCATCGAAATCGTGGAGCGCGCCCTGAAGAAATTCGGGCCGCCGATCTATGTTCGTCACGAGATTGTGCACAATCGGCATGTGGTGGAAGATCTGCGCACGCGCGGCGCCGTTTTTGTTGATGAACTGGATGAGATCCCACCCGGCTCGATGACGGTGTTCTCCGCCCACGGCGTGCCGAAGTCGGTCGAGCAGGCGGCAGCCGAACGCGGGCTGCCGGTGATCGACGCCACCTGCCCCCTCGTTGCCAAAGTCCATAACGAGGGTCGCCGCTACGCAAGGCAGGGCCGCGAAATCGTGCTGATCGGTCATGCCGGCCATGCGGAGGTGGAGGGCGTAATCGGCCAGATCCAGGGCAAGGTCCACCTTGTGCAGACCGTCGACGACATCGGCCGGCTTCAGGTCGGGGATCCCGAGAAGCTGGCCTATATCACCCAGACCACACTGTCCGTGGACGACACCCGCAGCATCATCCAGGCACTGATGGAACGGTTTCCGGCGACCATCGGTCCGGACGTGCGCGACATCTGCTATGCGACGCAGAACCGCCAGCAGGCAGTGCGCGACCTCGCGCACGATGTCGACATGCTGCTCGTCGTCGGCTCGCGGAATTCGTCAAATTCCAACCGGCTGCGGGAGATTGGCGCCGAACTGGGCAAGCCGGCCTATCTGATCGACGATGCCGACGCACTGCGCGCCGAATGGTTCGTCGGGATCAGCTCCGTCGGCGTTACCGCCGGGGCGTCGGCGCCGGAAACCCTGGTGCAGGGCGTGCTCGACGGGCTGCAACGCTTCGGCGAGACACATATATCGCTACAGGATGGCGTGGCGGAGGACGTTCGCTTCCGCTTCCCCGCTCAGGTCGCCGACGTTTAAGGAATCCAGTCCAGCATGTCCGTCCCGTTGAACCAGGCGCTCCGCGTCGGTGCCTATGTCGTCAAACAGCATCTGCTCGGCCGCAAGCGCTACCCGCTGGTGCTGATGCTGGAGCCATTGTTCCGCTGCAACCTCGCCTGCGCCGGCTGTGGCAAGATCGATTATCCGCCGGAAATCCTGAACCAGCGGTTGTCGGTCGCCGAGTGCCTGGAGGCGGTGGACGAATGCGACGCGCCGGTGGTGGTGATCGCCGGCGGGGAGCCGCTGCTGCACAAGGAGATCGACCAGGTCGTCGAGGGCGCGATCGCGCGCAAGAAGTTCGTGATCGTCTGCACGAATGCGCTGCTGCTCGAAAAGAAGATGCACCTGTTCAAGCCGAGCAAGTGGTTCTCCTGGTCGGTTCACCTGGATGGCGGGCGGATGGAGCATGACATTTCGGTCTGCCAGGAGGGCGTCTACGATCGCGCCGTGGCGGCGATTGCGGAATCGAAGCGGCGCGGGTTCCGGACGATCATCAACACCACACTGTTCAACACGGCAGAGCCGGAGAAGGTGGCGGCGTTCTTCGACGACGTGATGGCGCTGGGGGTGGACGGGATTTCGGTGTCGCCGGGCTATGCGTATGAGCGGGCGCCTGACCAGCAGCATTTCCTGAACCGGTCGAAGACCAAGGAGCTGTTCCGCGGGATTTTCAGCCGGCAGGGCAAGGGGTCCTGGAAGGGCAGGTGGGCGTTCAACCAGTCCTCCATGTTCCTCGACTTCCTGGCGGGCAACCAGACCTTCCATTGCACGCCGTGGGGCAACCCGACGCGGACGTATTTCGGCTGGCAGCGGCCCTGCTACCTGCTGGGCGAGGGCTACGCAAAGACCTTCAAGGAACTGATGGAGACCACGGATTGGGATCGCTACGGCACCGGTAACTATGAAAAATGCGCCGACTGCATGGTGCACTCCGGTTATGAGGCGAGCGCGGTGCTGGAGACGGTGCGCAAGCCGTGGAAGGCGGCCGCGCATATGATGCTGGGGATCCGCACGGACGGTCCGATGGCGCCGGATGTCTCGCTGGAGAAGCAGCGTCCGGCGGAATACGTGTTCAGCCGGCATGTGGAGACCGCGGTGCAGCGCATCCGGGCGGAGAACAAGCCCGTAGAGGATGTGGCCGACGCGGCGGACTGACACTTTTGTGTTGGGGCCGGGCTTGTCCGGGCCACCTGTCGCGGCAGAATGCTGGTTCAGGTGGCCCGGTCAAGCCGGGCCATGACGCATTGGACCATTAGCCACTTGACCGGCCACCATCTTACATATACTTTTTGCTCCAGGTATATCCAAATGGAGGTCCCATGCAGGTCGCCAAGTGGGGCAACAGCCTCGCCATCCGCCTTCCCGCCGCGCTGGTTGAAGCGCTCGAACTCCGGGACGGCGACGAAATCGAGGTCCATATCGCGGACGCGCGGGAGTTCGCCGTCGCGCGCAAGCCCGGGCGCGAAGAGCTGCTGAAGCGGCTCCGCGCCTTCCGCGGCAGGTTGCCCGCGGATTTCAAATTCGACCGGGACGAAGCGAGTGCCCGGTAGCTTCTTCGATACCAATGTCCTCGTCTACGTCGCATCCGCCGATGCGGCGAAAGCGGAGAAGGCGGCAGAGACCATCGGAGGCGGCGGTTGCATAAGCGTTCAGGTTCTGAACGAGCTCGCCAATGTGGCACGCCGGAAGATGCGAATGTCCTGGCGGGAGACGCATGTGCTGTTGTCGACCGTTCGCGGCCTGCTGTCCGTTCATCCGCTGACGATCGAGACGCATGAAACCGGGCTGGCGCTGTCCAAGCGATACGATTTCTCCACCTATGATGCGATGATCGTCGCGGCGGCGCTGCTGGCAGGTTGCGACAGGCTCTGGTCAGAGGACCTGCAGCACGGCATGGCACTGGACGAGGGGCTTCTCATCGTCAATCCGTTCCGGTAGATGCCGGCACGCACCCGTCCTCGGGCGGACCACCCCGGCGTGGATAAATCTGCCGCCGTTAACCTTTTATTAACGACTCTTTGATAGTTTCTGCATCGGCGTCCTCGCCGGACTTCAGGACCAACCGGGTTTCACACCGGAGTTTCCGGCCTATTCCAGCCAACGGGTATCCAGCAGAGCGTTGCGACCGACGATGATTTCAGACGAACCGGATGAGGACGCCGACTGCCTCGACGACGATGCCCTGATCGAGGCTTACACCGGGATCGTACTCCCCCCCACTCCCGAGGGCCCGGGTCCGGCTGACTGGCCGCCGCGCCGTGCGGCTTGCGACCCGCTGACCGTGGATGCCGACGTCCTGGCCTGGTTCAAGGCCAACCAAGCGGACTGGCAACGACGCATACCGGCCATCCTGCGCGGCTGGATCGCGGCGCAGTCAAAGCCCGCCCAACACGACACCGCCAAACCGGACCCCGCACAGCCTTGAGACGCTTCCGCCGCCATCGCAGCGGAAGCGTCTCAGTCCATCAACGCGCCCGCTTCGAGACCCCGTTGTTCGAGCGGGCAACCCGCGCCGCCGGCACCGGATGCGGCACGACATCGACGCCTCCCCGCGCCTGCATGAACGCCTTCAGCACCTCATTGATACGGGTCTGGTAGCCGGCGCCGAAACCGCGGAAGAACCGCAGCACATCCGCGTCCAGGCGCAGGCTGACCGCCAGCTTCGGCTCCCGCACGTCGAACACCAGATCGGTTGCCCAGCCCGCCCGCGACGCCTCGGGCAACTGACGTGCCGCCGAGGCCTTTGCCGGCGCTGTCCGAGGCCGCGACTTCGCAGCCACGGCCCGAGACTTGGTTGGTGCATTCGCAGATCGAATTTGCTTTGCCATGGTAACCTCCCGTGTTGGCGGGTCCGGTTGGTTCCAGACCCGATCAGACCGTTATCGCGGGCGCACGCGGAGTGTAGCTACGCCCGCCCGCGCAAAGGTGTACGCACGCCTGTCGCTACGGTCAAGTTAATCATGACAGCCCCATGAAGCGCGCAATGGTGCCGGAATCGGCTTCAGATCAGCAACTCAATCAGGAACGGACCGGACCGCCGCAGCGCATGACCCAGCAAATCGGCGAAACCCTCGGCCGAAGCGGTGCGCGCGGCTTCCACCCCGAGCGATTCCGCCAGACGCGGCCAGTCGATATCCGGATTGCCGATATCCATCATGTCGAGCGCGGTGCGCCCGGGATTGGCGCCGACCTGCGACAGTTCGCCGAGCAGTATCTGGTATTTTCGGTTCGATAGAATAACGGTAACGATGTCCAGCTGCTCACGCGCCTGGGTCCACAGCGCCTGCACGGTATACATCGCGGAGCCGTCGGCCTGCAGGTTGATCACCCGGCGCCCCGGCGCCCCGAGCGCCGCCCCGGTGGCCATCGGGATGCCGCCGCCGATGGCCCCGCCGGTGACGTTCAGCCAGTCATGCGGCGCCGCCGCCTTGGTGTTGGCAAAAAAACCACGGCCGAAACTGATGGATTCGTCAGCGATCACCGCATGCTCAGGCATCAGCGCGGCCAGCGTGGCGGCCACGGATTCGGGAGTCAGCGCGCCGCTGGCGGCATGCGGACGTTCGCCGTTGTCCGGCGGCGCAACCTTCGGGCAACCCAGCGCATCGGCCAGGCGGGCCAGCGCCCCGACACTATCCTGTTCCGGCCGGGCAAGGACATGGATCCCGGCGCCGCGTGGCACCGAACTCTGCACTGTGTTCGGATAGGCAAAGAAGGTCACCGGCTTGCGCGACCCGGCCAGGATCAGCTGCGCCGTGCCCTCCATGAACTTCACCGCGGCATCGACGACATAGGGCACCCGCTCGACCGGCAGACGCCCCTGCCCGCGCGCCAGCCGCGCGTTCGACCCTTGCGCCACCACGCGGCAGCCGGTCGCCACCGAGATGCGGTGCGCCAGCGCCAGCCCCTCCTCGTGCAAAGCCACGCCGCCGAGCAGCAGCACCACGCCGGTGCCGCCCCGGCGCAGCACGGTGGCGGCTTCCTCGATCTGGCCGGGCGCCGCTGACGGGGCTGGCAGGCGCGGCAATGCCTCCGCCACCACGCCGCCCTCGTCCCAGGATGTGTCGGAGGGCAGGATCAGCGTGGCGACCTGCCCGGGTGCGATCATCGATGCCTGCACCGCCGCGGCGGCATCCGCGCCGACGAAGCGCGCGTCCGTCGAGGTCCGCACCCAACCGGAGACGCCACGCGCAAAGCCCTCGGTGTCGGCGGTCAGAGGGGGATCCAGCGGGCGGTGATAGGTCGCCTGGTCGCCGACGATATTCACGACAGGGGTCGCGGCGCGGCGGGCGTTGTGCAGGTTCGCCAGGCCGTTGGCGAGGCCGGGACCGCAATGCAGCAAGGTCGCGGCCGGCGTGCCGGCCATCCGCGCGTAGCCGTCGGCCGCGCCGGTCACAACGCCCTCGAACAGCCCGAGCACGCAATGCATCCCCGGAATGCGGTCGAGCGCGGCGACAAAGTGCATCTCCGACGTGCCGGGATTGGAGAAGCAGGTGGTCACGCCGCTCTTGAGCAGCGAATTCACAAGGCTCTCGGCACCGTTCATGAAACAGATTTCCCCCGTGTGTCGGCCCGGCACGGGAGCAGCGTCCGCACCTGTATGGGCAGACTGGATTCTGTAGTCGGTTTGACGCAAATTGGCCAGAGCGGGGAGGGCGTCGATACCGCCTGTATCGCGCCCTCCCCGCCGCCGGACCTACACCACCGGACCTATACGACCGTGAGGGCGACCGCGACGTTGTTGCGCGTCGCGTTGGAATACGGGCACACCTGATGCGCCTTTTCCACCAGCTCCTCCGCCGCCTTGTGCTCAATGCCGGGCAAGGAAATCTTCAGCGCGACATCGATGCCGAAGCCGCCCTCGCTGCGCGGGCCGATGCCGACGGTGGCGGTGACGCTGGCGTTGTCCGGCACCTTCGGACCGCCCTGCGACGCGACGAACTTCATGGCGCCGAGGAAGCAGGCGGAATAGCCGGCGGCGAACAATTGCTCGGGATTGTTACCGGGGCCGCCGCCGCCGCCGAGTTCCTTCGGCGTGCTGAGCTTTACATCCAGGCTGCCATCCTCGGTGGCGGCATGGCCGTCGCGGCCGCCGGTGGCGGTGGCGGTGGTGCGATACAGAACGTCAACAGGCATGAACATCCTCCCTTGCTAGCGGCGCGACCCATAGCGCGCGCCGGTCGAACCGAACAGGTCACTCCGCCGGGCGCGCCGAACGCGGTGCTGCTTCCAGCGCGGTGTCGTGCCGCAACAGCAAGACGATCACCATGCCCATCAGCGCGCAAGCCGCGATCGCCCACAGGCCGGAGGCGAAATTGCCGGTGACATCCTTCAGCCAGCCCATGATGAACGGGCCGAAGAACCCCGCGAGATTGCCGACGGAATTGATCACCGCGATGCCGGCCGCCGCCGCGGCACCCGACAGGAACGCCGTCGGGAACGTCCAGAACACCGGAAGAACGGCGAACACGCCGAACGCGCCGAACGACAGCGCCGCCATCTTCAGCACCGGGCTGTCCACCAGCGTCGAACCGGCGATGCCCACCGCCGCGATCAGGAACGGCACCGCCGCGTGCAGCTTGCGCTCCAGCTTCTCGTCCGAGCGGCGGCTCCAGAGCACCATGCCGACGGTGCCGACGATATACGGGATGGCCGAGACGAAGCCGGTCTGCACGTTGGTCAGGCCGAAACCCTTGACGATCTGCGGCAGCCAGAAAGCGATGCCGTAATTGGCCGCCACCGCGCCGAAATAGACCAGCGACAGCGCCAGCACCTTCGGGTTGGTCAGCGCCTGGCGGACGCTGATGCCGTGGACGTCCTCCTTCTGCTGCGCCTCGGCGGACAGGCGCCGGGCCAACCAGGCGCGCTCATCCGGTTCCAGCCACTTGGCGTCAGCCGGCCGGTCGGTCAGGTAGAAAAAGACGACCGCCGAAAGAATAATTGCCGGGGCGGCCTCAATGATGAACAGCCACTGCCAGCCGGCGAGGCCCCAGCCGCCGTCCAGGTTCAGGATGATGCCGGAGACCGGAAAGCCGAGCACGGAGGACAGCGGGATCGCCGCCATGAACCAACCGATGATGCGGGCGCGGTAGGTGCCGGGAAACCAGAGCGTCAGGTAGAAGATGATGCCGGGAAAGAATCCCGCCTCCGCCGCGCCCAGCAGCACGCGCACGAGATAGAAGCTGGTTTCGCCGGTGACCAGCGCCATCGCGCCGGACAGGATGCCCCAGGACAGCATGATCCGCGCGATCCATACGCGCGCGCCGAAGCGCTCCAGCGCGAGGTTCGAGGGAACCTCGAAGATGAAATAGCTGAAGAAGAAGATGCCGGCGCCGAAGCCGTAGGCGGTGGCGGAGATGCCGAGCGCCTTGTTCATGGTCAGCGCGGCGAAGCCGACGTTCACGCGATCGAGATAGGCGACGAAGTAGCAGAGCATCAAAAACGGCACCAGCCGCCGCGCGACCTTGGCAATCGTGCGCTTTTCAATCGCATCCATGATGGTGTTCCCCCCGCGGGCGCTTGGGCGCCGTCTTATGTCGCTACGTGGCAATAGACAGGGCGGGCGGCGCGGTCAATGGCGGGCGGTTTGGGGTGAGGCCCTCCCCGTCATAGCCCTGCCCCGGCTTGTCCGGGGTATTGTCCGGGCCATCCGTTGCGGCAGGCTTCGGCGCGGTCCGGGCGGGACGAAACGTCTTGCTACCCCCCCTTCAGCGAGTCCATCGCGGCCTTGACCATGGCGGCATTCTCGCTCTCGGCGGGAAGCCTCGCCAGCAGGTGCGTCCAGTATCTCCTTGCGTCCGCCGGGTGCGCCTCCAGCGCCGCGGCCAGGCCCAGATACCATAGCAGTTCCGGCTGGTCCGGAGCGATCGCCTCGGTCTGCCGCAGCAGCGCCCGGGTGCGCGGCGGCAACGTGTCGCCGGGCTTGACGCCGTCCAGCAGGTTCTCGATCGCCCGCAGCCGGATCGCCGCATCGCCGGGCACCAGCGCGATGGCGCGGTCATAGGCGTCCGCCGCCTTGTCGCGTTCGTGCAGCGCCGCATAGGCCCGGCCGAGACGCATCCAGCCTTCGGCGTCATCAGGCGCTTCCGCCAGCCGCGCCGCCTGCTGCTCAGCCGTGGCGGAATCCGGGTTGGCTTCCTTGGCCACGGACCCGGGCGGCACAGACGGCGTTCCCCTGGCGAGTTCCGGCATTGGCAGCCCGGCGGCTTTCGCGGCCTGCTCGATCTGCCGGCCGATGGGGTCGCGCATCGCCGAGTCCTCCGGGATATCGGCGAGCAGCGCCTGCATCTGCCGGATCGCGTCCCGCGGATGGCCCGCCTGGACCGCCGCGCGCGCCACATAATACCGTGCGACCTCGTTCTTCGGATCGTCCTTCAAGGTCGCCGCGAAGGCGTCCTGCGCCGCCGGCGTGACGATCCCGTCCGCCTGCATCACCAGCATCTCGCCGAAACCGACCTGGATGTCAGGGCCGCTGAGACCGAGCGAGACGGCGTGGCGGTAGGCATCCGCCGCGGAATCCCACCGCCGCAGACTGGCCGATGTCCTCGCCAACTGAACCCACCGATCGGCGTTCGAGGGATCCGCCTCCAGCTTCTCCGCCAGCCGCGAGGCGGCGCGCTGAAGATCAGCATAGCGCGGCACCGGCGCGCTGCCGGGCGTCGCACCGGCCAGCGGCGGACGCGGCACGAAGACGACATCCGGGGTCCCGGCCGCGCCCAGATAGTAATACAGGCCAAGCGCGCCGCCGGCGACGAACAGGGCGACCGTCAGCGCGGCGACCGGGCTGCGGCCGGGGCGTGGCTGCTCCTCAGGTGCGTCCGGCGCGCAGCCGGCGGCCAGCAGACGGCGCTGGATTTCCAGGCGGGACGCTGCCTCATTCGCCGGGCTGATCAGGCCACGGGCCACGTCGCGGTCGAGTTCCCTGAGCTGGTCGCGATAGACCGCGCAGTCGAAGTCGCTGCGCTTCGGCATCGGGCGGGCGCGCTGCAACAGCGGCAGCACGAGCGGCAGCAGGGCGGCGAACACAAGGCCTCCAAGCAACAGGGCCATCGTTAACTCTCGGCGAGCGGAGGGGCGAGGAGAGTCCGGAGGTCAAGGGGCGCCATCGCCACCCTCGCCCCTGTCGTCACGGCGGCGGACATGACGACGCGCGCGAGTGGCGGCCCCGCCGATTCCGCTGCCGCCGTTCCCCATACAGCCGTTGGCGATCCCGACATCTCCCGCAACCATGCCGATTCTCACGGCCCCGCGTGGCAGGTTCATTGACCTGAATCAAGGTGATTTTACGGCCCTGACCGCTACGGTTCCAGGTTGAAAGAGCAAGTGCCGCCAATTGGCGCCGGGGTTCGGTTCGGCGCGCCGGCGGATCGAGGGGGCGGCCGGGCGGCTGGCGGAGTCTCCGGCCGGTGCCGACGAGGGCTTGGTGACGACCGGGAATTGCGGGGTCGGGGGGCGTTCGCCCGCGGCACGGTGATTTGGCATTTTGTGCGTCGCACGAAAGGAAGTCGGGTGCGTATCAACGGCTTTTTTGCACAGAGGAAGTATTGAGAGCCACAGAGCGCACAGAGAACGCAGGATCGCTCTTGCCGGCCAGGGGGTTGATAAACCAGGCGGCTGCCTGCTTTACCGTTGCGACTTTATTGCGATAAAAGTTCGGAACGATATACCATTGATCACGCCGTCGACGTTTCTTCGCCGTTCATTTTCTGGCGTATTGGACGAAGTGATCTCCCCGTGACTAAAGAACTTCCTCCCAATAAAACGAAGGGCTTACACCTGGAACCGTCGTGAACAACCCGCACCGCGGCCTCCCGGCAGCCGCGCCGCAAATGCAATTGCGGGAAGCGCCCGTTGCTTGCCTTCTCTGTGTCCTCGGTGGCTCTCCTGCTTCCTCTGTGCCAAAAAGCGGTCGTTGAAGCCCCGCCGTCCCTTGCCGAGGGGCAGGGACCACCGCATCGCTTCGCCGCCGCCGGCCCGGGGTCGAGACCGGGCGGCAAAGCGCCATCGCGGCGCCCGCAACTACCCCCTCGGCAGCCCCAGCAATGTATGCAGCACGTGATCGGTGTGGGCGCCAACCGCGGGTCCGGTCCAGCGGACCACATCCTCCGGCCGTTCCCCGTCCAGCCGGATCGCCGGGCCCGGATGCAGGGTGCGTCCGATCAGCGGGTCATCGATCTCCTGCACCGCCCGCCGCGCCCGGAAATGCGGGTCCGCCGCGCAGTCGGCGATGTCGAACAGGCGCGAGCACGGAACCTCGGCCGCCTCCAGGATCGCCTCGGCCTCCCTCGCCGGCAGGGTCCGCGTCCAGGCGGAGATCGCGAAATCCAGCGCCGTGCGGTTCTCGCAGCGCAGCCCGTTGGTCGCATAGGCCGGGTCGCCGGCCAACTCGGGGCGCCCGATCGCCGCCATCAGCCGGGCGAAGATCAGGTCGGAATTCCCCCCGATGCACAGCCACCGCCCATCCGCGCACGGATAGGTGTTCGTCGGTGAGGCGGTCGGCAGCGCCGCGCCGGCCGGTTGGCGGACCCGGCCATCGAGCGCGTATTCCGGCAGCATGCCCTCCATCAGGCTGAACACACTGTCCACCAGGTTGACGTCGACCACGCGTCCCCGCCCCGTTCCCATCGCGTCGCGCTGCCACACCGCCGCCAGCAGGCCGATAGCGGCATACAGCCCGGCAAGGTCGTCGCTGATCGATATCCCGCAGCGCGGCGGCGGCAGCTCCGACGTCCCGCCGGGATGGCCAGTCAGGTGCCGCAACCCGCCGATGGCCTCGCCGATGGCGCCGAAGGCCGGCTTGTCCCGATAAGGCCCGTCCTGGCCGTAGCCGGAGATCCGCGCGATCACCAGCCGCGGATTCGCCGCAAGCAGCACATCCGGACCGATGTTCAGGCGCTCCAACTGGCCGGCGCGCAGGTTCTCCACCAGCACGTCGGCGCGGGCGGCGAGCTTCAGCAGGGTCTCGCGGTCCTTTTTCAAATCCAGTTCGACGGAGAGCTTGTTGCGGCCATGGATGCTGAACCAGACGGAGTTCCCGTCCTTCGCCGCGCCCCAGCCGCGGAACGGATCGCCGCCCGGCGGCTCCAGCTTGATCACCTCCGCCCCCAGATCGGCCAGGATTCGGGTGCAGAAGGGAGCAGCGATGTAGTGGCCGATCTCGAGGATCTTCAGGCCGGCGAGGGGCGGCGCGGTCATGCGAGGGGAATCCCGTGATTATGGACGAAAGTTATCCAGAGGTTTTTTAGTTCGAACACGGCGTTGTTAACCTTTCGTCAATATTTCTTCTTTACATAGGGTTGCGGCGCCGCGATGGCGGTGTCCTGTTTCCTCCCCGAAAGCCGCGCCACACAGTGCGCGGCCACCTTCAGGCGGTACGGCCCTCCCCCGGTCGTACCGCCCTTTTTTTACCCGGGGGACCCCGGAACTGTACGATGCCGGCGACGTGCCGGGCCATGACATGGAAAGCGAGGCCATCCGCCCGATACACCGCCGCGCCACCGTGCTACGACTCGGCCATGTGAACGAAACGGCGGCCGGCGCAAGACCAGTCCGCCGATGGGCTGAGGAATCGGAATGAACCAGGCAATCCTGACGGGCGCCGGCCCGACCTCCCGGGTGTATTTCTCGCAGCGGTTGCGGCTGCACTATGTCGATTGGGGCAACCCGGACGCGCCGCCGCTGATCCTGCTGCATGGCGGGCGCGACCACTGCCGCAACTGGGACTGGGTCGCCGCCGATTTGCGCAAAGACTACCATGTCATCTGCCCCGACCTGCGCGGCCATGGCGATTCGGCGTGGCAGGCCTCCGGCGGCTATTCGATGTCCGGCTTTATCTACGATCTCGCCCAGTTGATCCATCAGCAGGCCCTCGCCCCGGTCCGCATCGTCGCCCACTCGCTCGGCGGCAACATCGCGCTCCGCTACAGCGGCATCTACCCGGAGAACGTCAACCGCCTGGTGGCGATCGAAGGTCTCGGCCCCGGGCCGAAAACCCATGTCGAGGCCGACCGCAAGCCCATCGGCGAGAGAATGCGGACCTGGATCGAGGAGCAGCGGTCGATCTCCGGCCGCCAGCCGCGCCGCTACCCGACGGTGGAGGCAGCCTATGCAAGGATGCAGGAGGAGAACAAGCACCTGTCGCCGGAGCAGGCGCGGCATCTGACGCAGCACGGCGTCAACCAGAACGAGGACGGCACCTATAGCTGGAAGTTCGACCACTACGTGCGGCTGTGGCCGCCCTACGACATGACCCGCGAAGCCATCGCCGCGCTGTGGGAATCGATCACCTGCCCCACCCTGCTGGTCTACGGCACCGAAAGCTGGGCCAGGAACCCGGCGAACGACGGGCGGCTCGCCTGCTTCCGCAACGCCTGCGTGCTGCCGGTCGCAAAGGCCGGGCACTGGGTCCACCACGACCAGCTCGACCTTTTCCTGCGCGAAGTCAGGGCCTTCCTCGCGGATTGATTGCGGGTGCGCTTTCATTGCTGTAGAGGGAGTACGCCAGCCATCCGATCCGAGTGGGCCAAGCCTCGACAGCATGCAGCTCGACCAGGTCACCGTGACTTCCCCCCCGGCCGGCGAGTTCGAGCGCATGGCGACCCGACAGGCGTTGCGCGTCAGCCGCATGATCGCCGGCATCGCGCTGTCGCTGGCGGTCCTGATGTGGTGCCTCATCGCCTGGTCGATCTGGTCGGCGGACGATACCGCGCGCGCAAACGGCCGGGTCCAGGCTTACAACCTGACCGCAGCCTTCGCCAACGAGCTGTCGATGACGCTCGATGCCATCGACGCGGAGTTCCGGACGATCGAGGCCGGCATCAAGCTCATGCCGCCGGGCACGCCAGCGGCCGACGCGCGTCTCGCCCGAGAGCTGAGAAGCGTCCTGCCTCCGGGGAGCCAGGCCCGTATCGCAGGGCCGGACGGCCGCCTGCTGTTTTCGACGCAAAAGCCGGACCCGGGATCTGCGGATTACAACAGCCGCGGGCATTTCATCCGTCACCGCGACGACCCCGCGGCTGGCATGCTGCTCGACAGGCCGGATCCCGGTAAGGACAACCGGATCGAACTCAGCCAACGCCTGGATGCCGCCGATGGCGCGTTCGGCGGCGAAATCATGTTGCTGCTGCCGCCCGAGAACCTCATCCAACTCAACCGTGAGATCGATATCGGCCGCCGCGGCATGCTGGCAATCACCGGTCTCGATGGCATCGTCCAGGCGGGCTACGACCGGGACCATCCGGACGGCATGTCCGCCGTGGGCACCGATCTTCGGGGCGTGCCGTATCCGGAGACCCTCGCCCCGGGCCGCACGTCGGATTACGTCCGCGCCGGCCGGTCCAGGGGCATCGAACGGTTGGTCACGATGCGCCGGCTGGAACGCTATCCGGTGAACGTGCTGGTCGCGCTGGACCTCGACGACGTGCTGGGTTCGGCTCGCTCCCATCTATGGCTTGTCGGCCTGGTGGGCCTTGGCGCCACCGCCCTGATTGGCGTGCTCTGCATGCTTTTGGTGCGCGAGGTCCGGCGGCGGACACGGCGGGAGATCGAGCTGTCGGTCGACCGCGACCGCTTGGCCCTGGCGCAGGCGCAGATCGAGGCCGATCGGGCGAGGCTGGCGGAGACGAATCGGGAGCTGCTGGCGAGCAAGGAAAGTGCCGACGCGGCAAACCGCGCGAAGTCGCAGTTCCTGGCGCATATGAGCCACGAGCTGCGGACCCCGCTGCACGCCATCATCGGGTTTTCCGAGCTGATCAAGGACCAGTCCCCCTCCGCGCCGGGGTCGCCGCCGATAGCGGGATACGCGCGCGACATCTGGACCTCCGGGCGGCATCTGCTGGATCTGATAAATTCCATCCTGGACATCTCGAAGGTTGAATCCGGGACGGCGACGCTGGCCGAGACGGTCGTCGCGGTGGCGGACCTGATGCGCTCAAGCCTGATATCCGTGCGCGCGCAGGCGCAGGCGCGTTGCATTGCGATCGACGTGCAAAAGCCGGATGACACGCTCAAAGTCTGGGCCGACCGGACGCGGCTGCAGCAGGTGCTGATCAATCTGCTGTCCAATGCGGTGAAGTTCACGCCCGACAATGGCCGGATCGTCCTGGCCGTGGGCAGGTCGCCGCGCGGCGAACTGGTCCTGACGGTTGCCGACAGCGGCATCGGCATGACCGAGGCGGACATCGAGATCGCCATGGCGCCGTTCGGACAAGTGGACAACAGCCTGTCGCGTTCATTTGAGGGCACCGGACTGGGCCTGCCGCTGGCGCACCGGCTGGTGGAGCTGCATGGCGGGCGGCTGGAATTGAAAAGTGTCAAAGGGCATGGGACAACCGCGACGGTGACCTTACCGGCCGAGAGGATACGCTGACGCCGGATTGGAGGCGCATGATGGTTATCGTATTCGGCTCGATCAACCTCGACCTGATTTTCAGCCTGCCGAAGATTCCGGCGGCGGGGGAGACCGTGCTCGGCCCCTCGGCCCGGGTCGAACCGGGCGGCAAGGGCGCGAACCAGGCGGTCGCCGCGGCGCGGGACGGCGCCGGCGTCCTGATGGCGGGCGCGGTCGGGGGCGACGCGCTCGGGGCCGGTGCGATGGCGCTGCTGCACGATGCGGGGGTGGACCTGGATCGCGTTGTCCGGGTGGACAGCAGCACCGGCTGCGCGGCTATCGCCGTCGATCCGGCCGGCAACAATGCGATTTCCGTGGGCTCGGGGGCGAATCTGCTGGCACGGGCGGCGCAGGTCGAGGACGCGGTGCTTGGCTCCGGGACGACCCTGGTGCTGCAGATGGAGCTCGCGGCGGAGGAGACCGCGGCGCTGATCGGACGGGCGCGGGCGTTGGGGACGCGGATCGTCCTGAACCTGGCGCCAGCCGCCGCGCTGCCGGAAGCGGCGCTGCGGGCGGTCGATGTGCTGGTGGCGAACGGGACGGAAGCGGCGTGGCTGGCGGCCCATCTGGGCTGCGCGGCGTCGGCGGAGGCTTTGGCCGGGCGGCTGTGCGGCGTGGCGGTGGTGTTGACGCTGGGCGAGGCCGGGGCGGAGATCGCCGGGCCGGATGAGGCATGGCATGAGCCGGCGGTGCCGGTAGAGGCGATCGATACGACGGCGGCGGGGGATTGTTTCGTCGGAGTTATGGCGCACCGGCTGGACCGCGGGGAGTCGTTGCGCGATGCCGTCCGGCGGGCCAGCGGGGCGGCGGCGTTGTGCTGCACCCGCCCGGGAAGCCAGGGGAGTATTCCGCTACAGACTGAAACGGATGCGTTTATCGGTTTGGAGTGAGGCTCGCTCGGTCGTATCCGCGCAAGTGGTGCAGTATCAGCCGGAGGTCCCGGCCTCGGCCCTTCGGCTGTTCCTCCCCTCCATGCCAACGGAGGTCGACATCCACGCCTCTGGCTTTTCACAGCACGGCGATGGCGGCCCTTCATCCGGCATGACGGCGGTGGCGATCATGCCCATGTGACGAAACCAAAGCGGCCTGCCTCAGCGGATGCTCACCCGCGGCAGATCGGCGCAATCAGTCGGTCAGCAGCACCCAGGGCAGGCCGATGCACAGGAAGACCGCCAGGTAGATCACCCCGAAAATTGCGCCCAGCCGCCACCAGTCCGCCGACGGGATATAGCCCGACCCGTAATAGACCGGGCTCGGCCCCGTGCCGTACGGCGTAATGATCCCCATGATGCCGAGCGTCAACGACAACAGCAAAGCGAACTGCGCCATGTCCAGGCCCGGGATCGTCGTTCCCACCGCCAGGAACACCGGCAGCATCGCGGTTACGTGGGCTGTAACACTCGCGAACAGATAGTGCACAAGGTAGAACAGCACCACCAGCACAATCATCGCGCTCACCGGCGAGAACCCGCTCATGTGATGCGCGATCGTCTCGGCGAACCAATCGACGAACCCGGTGCGGTTCAGACCGTCCGCCAGCGCCACCAGCGTCGCGAACCAGGCCAGCGTATTCCACGCCGCCTTGTTGGCGATCACGTCGGCCCATGTCACGACGCGCAGCACCAGCATCAGCGAGATCACGACCAGCGCCACGGTGGTCGCATTGATCGAGTCCGCCGCGAAAATCCACAGCACGAGCGCCAGCAGGACCAGCCCTGCCAGCAGCATCTCCGGCCTGGTCAGGCGGCCCATGGCCACCAGTTCGCGCGCCGCCCACAGCGGCACTTCGCGCCCTTCCTTGACCTCCGGCGGGTAGAACCACCAGGTCAACAACGGAACCAGCGCCAGCAGCACGATGCCGACAGGCGCGAAGGCAAAGAACCATGTCGTCCAGTCGAACTGCACGTTCGCGATCTTCCGCGACAGTTCGGCCGCCAGCAGGTTAGGCGCGAGGCCGGTGAGGAACATCGAACTGGTTACGCAGGTCGAGGCGATGGCGACCCACATCAGGTAGCCGCCGATGCGGCGCGAGGACGGATCGTGCGGCTTCGAATCGTACAGCGGCGGCAGGTGGTTGATAATCGGGAAAATCGTGCCGCCGCTGCGCGCGGTGTTGGACGGCGTGAACGGCGCCAGCCCGGCATCGGCCAGCATGATCGCGTAGCCGAGGGTCAGCGTCCGGCGTCCCATCGACTTCACCAGCAGTAGCGAAAGCCTCTTGCCCAGCCCGGTCTTCTCATAGCCGAGGGCGAACATGAAAGCGCCGAAGATCAGCCAGACCGTGCCGTTCGAGAAGCCCGACAATTCCCAGGTCAGTGCGGCATTCGCGCTGTTGAACCCGGGTTTGGCCAACTCCTCCGGGCTGAACAGGACCCAGGGCGAGAGCACCGTCACGACCGTGACGCCGATGAGACCGATGGCGCCCCCGGGCAGCGGTTCGAGCATCAGGCCGACGATGACGCCGGTGAAGATGGCGAAGAAATACCATGTGTGCTGGGCCAGGCCCGGGGCGGGGATCAAGGCTATCGCAATGGCCACGGCAACCGGGGCCAATGCTTTCAACACACGTCGCAGCATGGTGGCCTCCAAGGGAATTCGCGCAAGTCTCGCACATCAGCGCCGCAGATGCGCCACGGTCGTTGATATCGATCAACTGTCGGGTTTTTCTTCCTGCGGCACCAAGGGCGTCCCTGTCCTCGCCGTCATGGCCCGGTTGAACCCACGCCCGGCCATGACGGTGAGGCAGAAGCCTTTGCCGGGGAGTCCCTACCCAAGATCAGCGGGCGGCAGCCAAAGCACCTGCCCGATCCGATCCGCGCCCGAGGCCAGCATTACCAGCCGATCGAAGCCGACGGCGATGCCGGCGGCGGGCGGCATTCCGTATTCCATGGCCGCCAGAAAATCCTCGTCCAGCGCCCAATCCGGTCCCGACACCCCCTGCCGCCGCAGCCGATCGGCTTTGAAGCGGAGGCGCTGCTCGGTTGGGTCGGTCAGTTCGACGAAGGCGTTCGCCAGTTCGATCCCGCAGACGAACAGCTCGAACCGCTCCGCGACCCGGGGATCGGCCGGGTCGCGCCGTGCCAGAGCAGCCTGGGCGGCCGGCCAGTGGGTCATGAAAGTCGGATGCAAGCGGCCAAGATGCGGCTCGACCCGTTCCAGCAGCAGGCGGAAGAAAAGATCCTCCCAGTTCTCGCCGTCCCGCAGCCTGACCCCGGCGGCGGCAGCCAGGGCGGCAGCATCTTCCCCGATCTCCAGAAGGCGGGGGACGCCGGCGTGCCGGGCGAACGCCTCCGCCACGGTCAGCCGCTCGGTCCGGGACAGGTCCGTGGCGATGCCGCGGCAGCGCACGACGGGCGGCAGAACGTCGCGCAGCAGCGCGGTGGTTTCCTCGATCAGCGCATCCATATCCGCGCCGGGGCGATACCATTCCAGCATGGTGAACTCCGGCGCATGCAGCGCGCCCGCGTCGCCGTTCCGCCACACCCGGGCGAACTGGAAAATCGGACCGACGCCCGCGACGAGCAGCCGCTTCATGGCGAATTCCGGGCTGGTGTTCAGCCAAAGCGGTTCAAGGGTGCCATCGGGATGCTCACGCAACGTGGCGAAGGCGCGCAGATGCACCTCCTCGCCGGGAGCGGGCACGGCGTAGGGGGTTTCGACCTCGGTGTAGCCGCGGTCGTGGAAGAAGCGGCGCACCGCGCCGGTCAGGGCGCCGCGGCGGGTCAGGAACGGCAGGCGGGCGGCGAGGCTTTCGGGGTGCCAGACGGGAAGGGCCATATCGCGGAGTTTACCGCTGCATCAGGCCCGCCGCCACGTTGACATGGTGTCGCCACGCGACGGCCGCGGTCGATCCCGATCTGCGTTCGGGTCGTCAAGGAGAGGAGACATCCATGAGTCTTATATTGCTGCTCGTGATCCTGTTCCTGCTGTTCGGCGGGGGCGGATACTACGGCTACCGTTCCGGTTACTACGGCGGCGCTCATTACGGTGGAGGTATGACGTTGGTCGTGGTGCTGATCGTGTTGTTCCTGTTGTTCGGACACCACGGCGGGGCTACGTATTAACGGGCTAACGAAACGGGCGGGGCGAGTTGGCCCCGCCCCGCCCTGTGTCATGGCCGGCCTTGTGCCGGCCATCTACGACTTTGTCTCGACAAGCACCGCAAGCCGTGGATGGCCGGGACAAGCCCGGCCATGACACATTATTGCCTCTGATACGTCGGCACCACGCTGATACTATTGAACGGCGAACCGTTGATCAGCTTCGTGCTGACAACGGTATACACCAGCGTCTGCTTTTCCGTATCCAGCGCCCGGTGGATCTGAAACGACTTGAAGAACAGCGACGCCGAGGAAAACGCAATCACCTCCTTGTCCGGCATCTTGTCCGGCAAGGTCACCGGCCCAACCGCCCGGCAGGCGATCGAGAACCGGCTGGGATCCTCGGCAAACCCAAGCCCGCCGCTGACCCCGCCGGTGGCCGCCCGTGACAGGTAGCAGGACACGTTCTGCACCCGCGGATCGTCATACCGCTCGACGATGACTTTGTCGTCCGGCCCCAGCCAGCGGAAGTTGGTGTTGATCGAATCGATCCGGGTCTGCGCCAGCGCCGGAGCCGACAGCAGCGCCAATAACCCGGCAAATATTGCGATACGCATTCAGGCGATCCTTTCTCGGAGCCGTTCCGCGAGCCTTACCAATATGGCCGCGGTCGCGCCCCATATATAGTGTTGCGGGTGTGGCCAGACCCAGTAGTCGCGCCATACCCCACGAACATGTTGCCGCTGCAACCGTGGCGCGTTCGGGTCCATCACCACGCTCATCGGCAGTTCGAAGATCGTCTCCACCTCATGAGCGGACATCTCATAGCGCAGATCGGGCGGCACCACAGCCAGGATAGGCGTGATGCGATATCCCGTCCCGGTGAGATAATCCGGCAGCCGTCCCATAACCTCCACATTCCCGGGGTCGAGGCCGATCTCCTCCCGCGCTTCGCGCAGAGCGGCGGCTTCGGGACCGCTGTCCCCGGGATCGATCCGGCCGCCAGGAAAGCTGACCTGGCCGGCATGATGGCTGAGGTGTGCAGTGCGTTTGGTCAGCAAGACCCCGGGCGGGTCCCCGAGCACGACCGGCACCAGCACGGCCGCCGGTATCGGCGGCTTTTCAAGCGGCACCACGTCGTCGCGGTAGGAAACGGGTGCGGCCATAGGTTCGGCTGCGATCTCGGCCAGCCGAACCCGCAGCGCGGCCGGCGTCACGCCTCGCCGGGCGGCATCTCGCCCAGGGGAAAGAATACACCCTGGCTCCACACGCCCAGCATGCGCCGGCAGCCGACCCATTTGGGGACGGCGAGAGCGACGAGTTCGTAATAGGTGGCACGGTTGATCCGGGCCTCGACAGCCAGCATCCCCGGGCCGCCACGCACGCGAATGTATGGAGTGGGCTCGCAGGTGATGATATCGTGCGACACCCGGATCGGATGCTCCGGTCCGGCGGTCAGTATCTGGTCGATGTTTGTCCGGAACGATAGCAACTGATGCGTGTCATCTCCCCGCCAGTCCAGTTCGACCGCGACGAATGGCGCGTCTTCGACCTGGATGCGGCCCCGCTCGGCCGGAGTCTCCAGCCACCAGCTTCCGTCCGCCTCGCGATGCAGTACGCTGGAGAACAGGCAAACGAGTTCCTTCCGGTTGATCGGCGTACCCTGGTACAGCCAGGTGCCGTCCCGCTTGATCAGAAAGGGCAGATCGCCGCAGTCGGCCGGTTCCCGCTTCCGGCGGGGCGCGACATTGCGCCCATGCCCCGGGCATGCGGCCAAAGCGCGATCCGCCGCGGCATCGGGCAGCTTCGCGGCGGCAAAATCGAAGGGCGTAGTAGTGCCGTTCACGTAACCGTCTCCCGTGGAAGCGGAGCTTCCTTTCAGGGACGCGATATAGGTAGCATCCCCCCTGCGGTGAAAGTGCCTATATGAATTCAGGAATGCAAACGCGGAGGGTCGAAGCCCTATGTCGGGTGGTATGGCTGGCTCGCCACAGGGGATTTCCCCGGGCGCTTTAGATCAACCCGGTTTCGGGACGGACGATCCGAATACCATCCTGGCTGCGACTGAAGCGCTCGGCGCCCGGATCGTGCAGGTGCGTTCGGCCATCGGCCGCATCATTTTCGGCCAGGACGAAGTCGTTGATGAGACCTTGATCACATTGTTGTCGGGTGGTCACGTCCTGCTCGTCGGCGTGCCGGGCCTGGGAAAAAGCCGGCTGGTGGAGACGCTTGGCGTGGTGCTGGGGATGGCGACGAAGCGCATCCAGTTCACCCCCGATTTGATGCCGGCCGATATCGTCGGCAGCGAGGTGCTGGATGAAACGGAAGGACGCCGGGCGTTCCGTTTTGTGCCCGGTCCGGTTTTCTGCCAGTTGCTGATGGCCGACGAGATCAACCGCGCCAGCCCGCGCACCCAGTCCGCTCTGCTCCAGGCGATGCAGGAGCATCGGGTCGCCATCGGCGGCGTCGAACACGTCCTGCCGCGCCCGTTCCATGTGCTGGCGACGCAGAACCCGATCGAGCAGGAAGGCACCTATCCGCTGCCGGAAGCGCAACTCGACCGCTTCCTGCTGGAGATCACCGTCAGCTACCCGGACCGCGACGCCGAACGCGCCATGCTGCTGGCGACCACCGGTGCGCACGACGCCCGTCCGGTGCAGGCGATGACGGCGGATGACCTGCTGTACGCCCAGGCGCTGGTCCGCCGCCTGCCGATTGGTGAGAAAGTGGTCGATGCGATCCTGACCCTGGTGCGCGGCTGCCGTCCGGAGACCGCCGGGGACGACATCGTGCGCCAGCATGTCGCCTGGGGTCCCGGCCCGCGCGCGGCGCAAGCACTGATGCTGGCGTCCCGGGCGCGGGCGCTCCTGCAGGGACGCCTGGCGCCGAGCGTCGACGATGTCGCGGCGCTGGCTCGCCCTGTGCTGCGGCATCGCATGGCGCTGAGCTTCTCGGCGCGCGCGGACGGCATCGCGCTGACCGACGTGATCGACCGCCTGGTTGGCAAGATTGCCTAAGCCCGGGCACGGGGCGCTCGCCGCCGAGGCGCTCGGCGCCCGCCTGCCGCCGCTGCTGGTGGCGGCGGATCGGGTGGCTTCGACCGTGGCCCAGGGTGTGCACGGCCGCAGGCGTGTCGGGCAGGGTGACAGTTTTTGGCAGTTTCGCAGATTCGTCTCCGGCGATCCGCTGGCGCGAATCGATTGGAGACAGTCCGCAAAATCCGGCCGCGGCGCGCCTGAGGGCTGGTTCATCCGCGAGACGGAATGGGAGGCCGCGCAGACCGTTTGCCTGTGGCGCGACGCGTCGGCCTCGATGCGCTGGCGGTCCCGCCAGGTTCCGGTGGAGAAGCGGGACCGCGCCAATCTGCTGTTGCTTTCCCTCGCCTCCTTGCTGCTTCGTGGGGGGGAGAGAGTGATGATGATGCAGAACGATGCCCGTCCGGTGGCCAGCCGCGGCGGCCTGGACAGGTTTGCCGCGGACCTCGAACGCGGCGGTGAGGACGATGCCGGCCTGCCGCCCGCCGTGCGGCTGCCGCGCCATGGCAGCGTGGTGCTGTTCAGCGACTTCCTGTCGCCTCTGGAGGACGTCCGCGCGCTGATCGCCCGCTTCGCGGCGGTGCCGGTGACCGGCTTCCTGATGCAGGTCCTCGATCCGGCGGAGACCGCCCTGCCCTATCACGGCCGGGTCCGCTTCCGCGGCCTGGAGCATGACGGCGACACGCTGATCCCGCGCGTCGAATCCGTGCGCGATGCCTACGCCCAGCGGCTGAAGGCGCAGCAGGACGGGCTGGCCGCGATCTGCGCCACCGCCGGCTTCGGCTTTGGCGTCCACCGCACCGACCATCCGCCGGAGATGGCCCTGCTGACGCTCTACACAGCCCTGGCGGTGAAATGATTTTTGTTGCCCCATGGATCTTGCTCGGCCTGCTCGCCTTGCCGGTGCTGTGGTGGCTGATCCGGGTCACGCCCCCGGCGCCGCGGTCCGAGGTGTTTCCGGCCGTCCGTTTCCTGCTCGGGCTGAACGCGACCGAGGAGACTCCGGCGCGGACACCCTGGTGGCTGCTGGCGCTGCGGATGGCGGCGGCCGGCCTGGTGATCGTCGCGCTGGCGCGGCCGGTGCTGGATGCCGGCGCGGTGCTCGCGGGCAAGGGTCCGGTGCTGCTGGTGGTGGATAACGGCTGGGCTTCCGCGGATGACTGGGCACGCCGCAAGGAGGCCGCGGGCGTGCTGCTCGACCGGGCGGAACGGGCGGGGCGCAAGGCCGCGCTGCTTGCCACCGCGCCGGACGGCGGCGGCAAGCCGATTGCGGTCTCCGCCACGATGCCGATGGCCGATATGCGGGCGCGTCTGGCGGCGTTGCAGCCGCAGGCCTGGCCGTCCGACCGCCCGGCCTCCGCCGGGGCGATCCGCGCCTGGACGGATCGCGACGGCGCCTCGGTCATCTATGCGCCGGATGGCCTGACGGATGGAGCCGGCTTCGACGACTTTGCCGCGGCGATGCGGGACGCCGGACCGGTGACGGAGATCTGCTGCGACGTGGCGTCCTCTCCCCTCCTCCTGCCCCCCACCAGCGACGCCGATCGGCTGGATGTGCATCTGGCGCTGGCGCCACGGGGGGGGGCGACGGCCGCCAGCATTCTCGCGCAGAGCGGCGACGGCCGCACCCTGGCGCGGACGGACATCACCGTGCCCGCGGGAGCGTCGGTCGCATCCGGCTCCATCGCCTTGCCGCCGGAGTTGCGCAACCGGCTGACGCGGCTGGTGCTGGACGGGCCGCCGAGTGCCGGGTCCGTCGTCCTGCTGGATGAGCGCTGGCGGCGTCGGCCGGTGGGGCTGCTGTCGGGCGATCTCGCCACCGCCGACACGCCGTTCACCGGCTCGGTCTACTTCCTGCGCCGGGCGCTGGAACCGTTTACCGAACTGCGCAGCGGCGACACCTCCACGCTTCTCAAGCGCGACATCTCCGTCCTGATCCTGGCCGATCGGCCGTTGCCGGATGGGGCGGAGCGGGATGCGCTGGTGGCGTGGGTGAGGAAGGGCGGTTTGCTGATCCGCTTCGCCGGGCCGCGGACGGCCGAGGCGGCGACAAATGACGCCGACACCTTGTTGCCGGTTCGCCTGCTGGCCGGCGATCGGCAGCTCGGCGGGTCGCTATCATGGAGCCAGCCGGCCGGGCTGGCACCGTTTCCTGCCGCGTCGCCGTTCGCCGGGCTGCCGGTCACGGATGAGGTGAAGGTGAGCCGGCAGGTGCTGGCGGAACCGAGCGCTGATCTGGCGCCGCGGACCTGGGCGGCGCTTGAAGATGGCACGCCGCTGGTGACCGAGATGCCGGAGGGGGCCGGGCGAGTGGTGCTGTTCCATGTCACCGCCAATGCCGATTGGTCGAACCTGCCGCTGTCCGGGCTGTTCGTGGAAATGCTGCGGCGCCTGGTGCAGTTGTCCGTCGGCGTTGCCAACACCCAAAGCAGCGCGGTGCTGGCGCCGGCCGAAACACTCGACGGGTTCGGGCTGCTGACCCAGCCGCCGCCCGCCGCCATCGGCTTGCAGGCGGATAAGTTCGGCTCGACGCCTGCTTCGCCGCGCCATCCGCCCGGGCTGTACGGTCCGGAGAGCGGGCGGCAGGTGCTGAACCTTGGGACGGGCATCGCGGCGCCGGAAGCCGCTCCGCCGATTGCCGGCGCAACGCTGGAGACGGTGAGCGGTTCGGCACGCGAGAAGGCGCTGGGGCCGCCGTTGCTGGCGCTGGCGATCCTGCTGCTTTGCTTGGATATGGCGGTGTCGATGGCGTTGCGAGGACTGCTGAAGCCCCGTGTGTCGGCAACGGCGGCGGCCCTGATGCTTGTGCTGGTCCCGGCGGCGCATGCGCTGGACAGCAGCCCGAACCCGGCCACCGATACGCGGCTGGGCTACATCGCTTCCGGCGACACGCAGGTGGACGCCGTGGCCAGGGCGGGGCTGGAGGGACTGTCCGACTACGTCAACCACCGCACCGCTGCGACCTTGTTCGAGCCGGATGCGGTGCAGCCGGGCCAGACGGATCTCAGTCTTTATCCGCTGCTTTACTGGCCGATAACGGCGGATGCGCCGGAGCTCACGGGCGCTCAGGCGGCGGCGCTGAACGACTACATGAGCCGCGGCGGAATCATCCTGATCGACACGCGCGATTCCGGCTCCGGCGCCGGGTTCGCCCCCGGCACCGAGGCGGCGCTGCAGCGCATCGCCCGCGGCCTGATCGTGCCGCCGCTGGCACCGCTGAGCGGCGAGCATGTGCTGTCGCGCTCCTTCTACCTGCTGTCGGATTTTCCTGGCCGGTTCACCGGCGACACAGTGTGGGTGCAGCGCGACCAGGACCGCACCAATGACAGCGTCAGCCCGGTGATCATCGGCGGCAACGACTGGGCCGCCGCCTGGGCGGAAGATGCCGACGGCAACAATCCCTACGCGGTGATCCCCGGCGGCCAGCGGCAACGGACGTTGGCCTATCGTTTCGGCGTTAACCTGGTGATGTATGCGCTGACCGGGAACTACAAAGGCGATCAGGTGCACGTTCCGGCCATCCTGCAGCGGCTGGGCCAGTGATGCGCCCGGAACAGGTCATCGCCGCGCTCCGCTTCGACCCGCTGCTGCCGGTCTGGATGCTGGTCGTGCTCGGGCTTGCGTGCCTGGCGGTTGTCGGGCTCGGGCTATGGCGGCGCGGCAGCGGTAGTTTGCTGCGGCTGGCGGCCTTCGCGGTTCTGCTGCTGTGGCTGACCGGGCCCCGGCTGGTGCAGGAGACGCGGGACTCGCTGCGCGACATCGGGCTGCTGGTCGTCGATCAGTCGGCATCCATGCAGGTTGGCGACCGCGCGCGGTTGGCCGAGGCGGCGCGGCAGTCGATCGAGGCGCAGGCCGCGCGGCTGCCGGACCTGGATCTGCGGACGATCACGGTCCCGGAGGCCGGTAACGGTGGCACGCAGTTGTTTTCGGCAATCGATCGCGCGCTGGCCGATATCCCGCGCTCCCGGCTGGCGGGGACGATCGCGATTACCGACGGACAGGTGCATGACGTGCCAAGGGCGGGGCCGGGCGGCGCGCCGCTGAACCTGCTGCTGACGGGCAAGGGCGAGGAAATTGACCGCCGCCTTCGGGTGATCGAAGCGCCCGGCTACGGCATCGTCGGCAAATCCATCACCGTGCGCGTCTCGGTGGATGATCTGGGCGTGACCGGAAGGACCGGCCCGGCGACGCTAACCGTCCGCCGCGACGGCCAGCCGTTCCTGTCCGAAAGCGTGCCCGTCGGGGTTGAGCAGGGGATCGAGGTGCCGATCACCCGGGCCGGTCCGACAATTATCGAGATGGCGGCGAGTCCGCTGGCGGGCGAGGTGTCCCAGCTCAACAACCGCGCCGTCGTGGAAATCAACGGCGTCCGCGATCGCTTGCGCGTATTGCTGATCTCGGGGGAGCCGCATCCGGGCGAACGGACCTGGCGGCGGCTGCTGAAAGCCGATCCCTCGGTCGATCTGGTGCATTTCACGATTTTGCGGCCGCCGGAGAAGGATGATCGCACCCCGTTGAACGAACTCGCGCTGATCGCCTTCCCGGTGCGCGAACTGTTCGTCGATAAAATTGGCGAGTTCGACCTGATCATCCTCGACCGGTTCCAGAATCGCGGCCTGCTTCCCCTGCCATATCTGGCGAACATCGCCAACCGGGTGCGCCAGGGCGGCGCCTTGCTGATGAGCGTGGGACCGGAGTTTTCCGGTGCAGCCAGCCTGGCCTCGACCCCGCTCGGCGGCGTGCTGCCCGGTGCGCCGGCGCGGAGCGATGCGGTGGTCGATGGTCCGTTCAAGCCTTGGGTGTCCGATCTCGGGCAGCGCCACCCGGTGACTCAGGGACTGCCCGGCGCCAACCCGGCCGCGGCCGACGCGAAGGGACCGGACTGGGGGCCGTGGTATCGGCGGATCGAGCCTGGTCCGGTGGAGGGCGAAGTCCTTATGCGCACGCCCGAGGGGCAGCCGTTGCTGGCGCTGGACCGTGTCGGCCAGGGGCGCACCGCGCTGCTGCTGTCAGACCAGATATGGCTGTGGTCGCGCGGGCACCAGGGCGGCGGTCCGCAGGCTGAACTGCTGCGCCGGATCGCGCACTGGCTGATGCAAGAGCCCGACCTGGAGGAGAACGCACTGACCGCCCGGGTGGCGGATGGACGGCTGCGGATCGAAAGCCGCTCAACCGATCCCGGGCCGCCGGGCGACGTGGTCGTGACGGATCCGGACGGGAAGGCCGAGACCGTGAAGCTGCACGAGGACGCCCCCGGCCGGGCGAGCGCGGCGCGCGTCGCGGCGGTGCCGGGTGTGTGGCAGGCGACTCGGGGAGAACAGTCCGCCTACGCCGCGGCGGGCGCGGCGAACCCGCCGGAACTGGCGGATCTGCGGGCGACGGCGACGATGGCGGGACCGCTGGCAAGAGCGTCCGAGGGCGGCGTGCATTGGCTCGGCACTGGCGATGTGCCGGAGTTGCGCCGGACCGAGGAAGGCCGCGCCGCCTCCGGCAGCGCCTGGATCGGGTTGCAGCGCCGGCACGATCATGTCGTGACCGGGGTGGCGGCGCTGGACCTGCTGCCCGGGTGGATTTCGCTGCCGGTGATGCTGGGATTGCTGATGCTGGCATGGCGGCGGGAGGGGCGTTAATCGGTTCTCAAGCTTTGGGTGGTAACTATCCTGGCAGTTATTTCTGGCAGGATAGTGCGTCCTTGACGTATATCGGTCTATGACGTATATCGTCATTCCGGAAGCCGGCCGCGACTTCGAATGGGACCAAAGAAAAAGCGACCGGAACGTTCTCGAACGCGAGATACCGTTCGACCCAGCGATCCTTTTGTTCAAACGCCCCTCTCTCGAGCGGCGCGACCTCCGGCGGGATTACGGCGAACCGCGCGTCCTGGCCATCGGCCATGTGGGCGGCGTGATCCTTCACTGCATTTATTTGGACAGGGGTCCGGTGCGGCGGATTATCAGCCTGCGCCGGGCAAACGGGCGAGAGTCTGATGCCTATCGTGCGGCGTTCCAAAACTGACATCGACGAAGCAAAGCTGCTGGCCGATCTGGCTGCCAGCCGGAGTTGGACAGAGGCCGAAATCGATGCGGCGGCAGCCGAGGATGCCGACGCCTGGACTGAAGAAGACGTGGCCTCTGCGATCGCAGTGTATCCGCCGCCGACGGCGGAACAGGTGCGGGCGTTGCGGAGCCGGCTTGGTCTGAGTCAGGCGCAGTTCGCTCACCGGTTCGGTTTCACCGTCGATACCGTGCAGCAATACGAACAGGGGCGGCGGACTCCATCCGGGCCGGCTTCGACCCTGCTGCGGGTCATCAATGCGGATCCGGAGGCGGTGATCCGGGCGCTTCGGGTGCGGCCGGGACGCAGCCGTCCGGACGGGGGTTAGGATGTCGGACGAGAAGATCGCGTCGTTCCCATCGAACCATCAGATTTATGTTCCGCGCGCGAGCCAGCCGTCCCCGTTGCCCTCGGCCGCCAACTAACCGGCGTTCAGCCTGGCGGTCACGTGATCTGTCAGTCGCAACGCCAGGGCGATGATGGTCAGCGTTGGAAACGCCCAGCCGCCGGCTGGAAATACCGATCCGCCCGCGACATAGAGATTGTCGATGCCGTGGACCTTGCAGTCGCGGTCGACAACGCCGTTTCGCGGATCTTCGGCCATGCGGGTGGTACCGAGGTGGTGGGCCATACCCCAAACCTCGGGCGTGACATTGACCCCGGGTCGTAGCCAAGGGTCCAGTTGCACCCGCCCGAGTTCCAACCGCGCGAGCTCGGCCGCGAAGATGTCGGCCGCGGCCCGGTAGGTCCGGATGTCGAGTTCAGTGAGCCGCCAATCCAGCCGGACCCGCCTCTGCCCAAGAGCGTCCAGCGTGTCGGCCAAACCGATACGGCTTTCCGGATTGGGCGCTTGCTCGAAAAAGCCCTCGAAATCGATCCGATGGGATTTGATCACCGGTTTGCCCAGGAGCCGGCGATAGATGCCCGGTACGAGGTCCTCGATATCCGCGGCCATGCGCCAGACATCCTTGGCGAGGTCGCCGGGAAAGTGGCCGTCGTGAACGTCTGAGCGTAACCGCCGGAACGCCACAATGCCATCCGGCGGCGGCTCTTCGTAGTCCTGCGGGCGCAGGCGTCCGTTGAGCAGCCGCTCCTTCTCCTGGACGTCTCGCGACAGGCTGATCTCTCCTGGACGCGGTACCCCGAACAACTCCATCTGCCGGTTGTACGGATCAGCGAGACGGGCCGGGTCGTCCGACGTTATCGTCCCCAGCTTGCCACTTGGATGATCCATGAAAAAGCGGCCGACGAGATCGCGGCCATTGCCGAGGCCCGAGGGGCAAACGGCGTTGGATAGCAACAACAGCCGGGCATTCTCTATCCCGCCGCAGGCCAAAACGTAGTGCCGCGCCCGCACATGTCCGCTTCTGCCGTCAAGTGTGCGTACGCGCGCTTCGGACACAGCGCTGGCCGCCTCATTGGTCGTGAATTCGATCAGGTTTGCATGCAGTAGCACCCTGACATTGTCGGCCTTTTCGAGATCGGCGCGATAAACCGCGCCAAGGCGCGGTTGCAGGCTGGGTAATTGGTAGCGATGGACAAGCTTGCTGGAATCGAAGCTGAACGACGGGGCATTCCGCGCAAGCACCGCCTCGTCGTCGAATGGGATCGACGGCAGATGGAGGATCGGACGCGCCCGTCCATACCAAGGGTCGAGGTCCGATCGCGAAATGGGCCAGCCGCTATGGGGAACCCATGGCCGTTCGCGGAAGTCCATCTCGTCAAGCGGAATGCATCCCCCTCCCCAATGGTTGGTGGTCCCGCCAAAGTAGCGTAGGCGTGAGGAGTCGAGGGTGGTTCCCCAGGGCATGCCGACGGCCTCACCCGCATAGAGAGCCTGCGTATCCGGCTCGAACTCAAGGCCGCCGCTTTCGAGGACGCAGATCTGATGACGGGTTCCGATAAGCGATAGCGAAATTGCGATGCCGGCAGCTCCGGCGCCGACGACGCACAGGTCTGCCTCGATGACCGCTTCCTCCGCCAACGTCCGGACGTCGATCAGCATGGCATCAGATCAACGCTGCAAGCGCGAAGGCCCGTGCTTCGGTCAGCGCCACAACCCAGCCGTCCAAATGTGTGATGCGCCCCGCGGCAAAGTCCGATGCCCGGCGCGCGGCGATGCCGCTTCGAAGTGCCGCCGGGTCATCGAAGCGAAGCCGATCGGGATCCATGCCGAGTAGCGAGGCGATCAGCACGTCAACGACGGCTTCCTCGGGATGAGCGTCCAGGTATTGCCGCCCTAACCGGCGACATCCGGCGAGGTCGCTGAACAAACGGCACACGCAGGACGCCAGGTCGGCTCGCGATAACTGGTGTCGTGACCCAAAGTCCTGGCCAAGGGCTACCGCGGCAGCGAGGCCTCCCGTTACCACCAGTGCGGACCGTCGCGTCAGGCTCGTCCCTATGCGGCTACCGGCCGGTTCGAGAGTGGTCATGAACGAGTGGCCGGAACCAGGTATGCGTCCCGGCGGCAGTATCGGAAACCTTCGCGACTCGCGGACCGAGAGGCTCCGTCGCTGTCCATATGTTCACCCAAGGCGCTTCTCTCAGGATATTATGATCGGGGGGACTCTTTGCCGTTCTTATAACGATATTAAACAGAAGGCTGCAGAAAGTCCAACGAATCCGCCACCCGGATTGATGGGATCGGCCTTTGATTCAGTCGCATAAAGCATTGGAATTGGCCGCTAAGAACGTGCCACTGAACGCGGCGGGCCGCACCGCCACCGGCACGGCGGGATCAGCCGGCGCGTTGCAGCGCCGCGACTTCCCTCACTTTGCGTGCCATGGACGCGATGCCGTTGCCGCGATTGGTCGACAGCGCCTCCAGCAATCCCAAATCCTTCAGGAACACCGGGTCGGTTGCCAGTATCTCTTCCGGCGAGCGACCGGAATACACCCGCAGCAGCAGCGCGATCAGGCCGGAGACGATCGCCGCATCGGAGACCCCGGCGAAATACAGCGCGCCGTCGCGCAGCACCGCCTCCATCCACACCCGGCTCTGGCACCCCGGCACGCGGTGCGCATCGTTCGCCCAATCATCCGGGAACGGCGGCAGCTTGCGGCCCATGCCGATGATGAACTCGTAGCGCTCCATCCAGTCGTCGAACATGTCCAGTTCTTCGCCAATCGCCGTGATCGCCTCGGCGGCGGTGAGTTCCTCGGGTTTTACGAATGGATCGGTCATCGCTTCGATGTGCGAGGCTATGCGGCGAAGGTCAAGGACGGAAACCGTCAGACCGCAGGAACGGTGTGCATCCGCACCCAGGCGGTGAACTCGTCGTCCGGCAACTCCCCGGCCGCCATGGCGAGCGTCATGACCACAGCCTCGGCGTCGCCGGCGGCGAACCGGCAGCCGTTCAGGCGCAGGAACACTTCCAGCGCGACGAAGGCGGTTCGCTTATTGCCGTCGATAAAGGGATGGTTCTTGGCAATCCCCAGCGCATACACCGCGGCCAGTTCAGCGATATCCGGCTCCCCGTAGCTCGCCCGGTTCAGCGGGCGGGCCAGCGCGCTGTCCAGAAGCCCGGCGTCACGGAGGCCGGTCGAGCCCCCGTGTTCCGCCAGTTGTTCGTCATGGATCGCGAGAATAAGCTGCGGCGACAGCCAGACGGTCACTTCGCCAGTTCGCGCAACACCGCCCGGCGTTCCTTCATCACACTGCGCGCGACATCCATCTGCGCGCCGAACTCAGGGTCCGCGACGGTCAGGCGCACGCCATCCGGCTGCTCCACGGCGTAGAGCGTATCGCCCTTCACCATGCCCAGCCTGGCCAGCAACTCCCTCGGCAGGATAACGCCCACGGAATTTCCGATCTGTGTGAGTTTCAAAGTCTGCATGGCATGCCCTCCTGGCGTGCCCTCGCGTTATAACATAGGTTAGACGGCGAGGCTACAGGATAAACCGGCTGAGGTCGCCTTTCTGCGCCAGCGGCGCCACTTTCTCCGACACGTACGCGGCATCGACAACGAAGGTCTCGCCCGCCCGGTCGGTCGCGGTGAAGCTGATATCCTCCAGCAGCCGCTCCAGCACCGTATGCAGCCGCCGTGCCCCGATATTCTCCACCCGATCGTTGATATCCGACGCCAGATCGGCCAGCGCATCCACCGCATCATCGCGGAAATCGAGCGTCACGCTTTCGGTGCCCAGCAGCGCGGCATACTGCTTCAGCAGCGAGTGCTCCGGCTCCGTCAGGATTCGTCGCAAATCGGCCCGGGTCAGCGGCAGCAGCTCCACCCGTATCGGCAGGCGGCCTTGCAGCTCCGGCAGCAGGTCCGACGGCTTGGCCAGATGGAACGCACCCGAGGCGATGAACAGGATGTGGTCCGTCTTCACCAGGCCATACTTGGTGTTGACGGTGGTGCCCTCTATCAGCGGCAGCAGGTCGCGCTGCACCCCCTCGCGGCTGACATCGCCGCCGCGGAAGCCGCCTTCCATCGTGCGGGCGCAGATCTTATCGATCTCGTCCAGGAAGACGATGCCGTTGTTTTCGGCGTGCGACACCGCGTCCTTCGTCAGTTGCTCATTATCCAGCAGCCGATCGGCTTCCTCGGCTTCGAGGATGCGGCGGGCGGACTCGACGGTCATGCGGCGCTTTTGCAACGGCCGGTTGCCCATCAGACCCTTCATCATCTCGCTCAGGTTAATCACCTGCCCGGGCGGCATCCCCGGCAAATCGAGCTGGCCGATCGGCGAACCGCCGGCATCGGCAACCGCGATCTCGATCTCCTTCTGCTCGAACTCGCCGTTGCGCAGCATGCGGCGGAATTTCGAGCGCGTGTCGGCGGCGGCTTCCTCGCCCACCAGGGCGGTGATCAGGCGTTCCTCCGCCGCCGTCTCGGCCTTGGCCTGCACGCTCTTGCGGCTGCTCTCCCGCAGCATGTTCAGGCTGGCGTCCACCAGGTCGCGGACGATGCTTTCCACGTCGCGCCCGACATAGCCGACTTCGGTGAACTTGGTCGCCTCGACCTTCAGGAACGGCGCCTGTGCCAGCTTCGCCAACCGCCGCGCGATCTCGGTCTTGCCGCAGCCGGTGGGGCCGATCATGAGGATGTTTTTCGGGACGACTTCCTCGCGCAGGGCTTCGGGAAGCTGCTGGCGCCGCCAGCGGTTGCGCAGCGCGATCGCGACCGCCCGCTTGGCGTCGTCCTGGCCGACGATGAAGCGGTCGAGTTCCGAGACGATCTCTCTCGGGGAGTATGTGGGGACTTCCATCTAGATCGACTCGATGATGATGTTGCCGTTGGTGTAGACGCAGATGTCGGAGGCGATCTTCATCGACCGCCGGGCGATTTCCTCGGCCGACAGGTCGGGAACCGACATCAGCGCGCGGGCGGCGGCGAGGGCGTAGTTGCCGCCGGAGCCGATGCCGATGACGCCATCCTCCGGCTCCAACACGTCGCCGTTGCCGGTCAGTGTGAAGCTGCGGTCCTTGTCGGCCACCGCCATCAGCGCTTCCAGACGGCGCAGGTATCGGTCGGTGCGCCAGTCCTTGGCCAGCTCCACACAGGCGCGTTCGAGCTGGTTGGGGTAGCGCTCCAGCTTGCTTTCCAGGCGCTCGAGCAGGGTGAATGCATCGGCGGTCGCCCCGGCGAAGCCGGAGATGACGGTGCCGCCGGCGCCGATGCGCCGGACCTTGCGGGCGTTGCCCTTGACGATGGTCTGTCCCATGCTGACCTGGCCGTCGCCGGCCATGGTGACTTTGCCATCCCGCCTGACGCACAGGATGGTTGTGCCGTGCCATCCGATCGGATCGGCTCCGGCGTTTGTGAGGTTCTGCATAATGGACCTACATGGCGATCAACCGGACTCCGGGCAAGAGCGGCGTTTCAGTTGCGTGGCAGCGGCCGGGATTGGCGCGCGGCGAAGCGTCCGCATGATAGCGCAATTGCAACCATGCCGAGGGAATTGTCATCCTGTATACAGAAGCGTGACGGGCGGATCAGAGGGTGGCTTCATTGCCCCAGCTTTATGCTGTGATAGCCGGCGCGTGTCGGTAGTCGCCGGAGGGACGACCGTGCGGCGCACGCGGGCGGCGGGATTCGAGCGGAACCACGCCCGGTTCTACTCGGACGAAGCGAGCAACCGCCTGCATGCCATGGCGGAGGGGATTGCGCCGCGGTTGCGGCAGGCGGCCTGAACGCCGGCCCTTCCCCTGATCAGGTTGACGCCGTATGGACAGCGCCTCACAGGCGGACAGGGGACGTTGAATGGCGCGCTCGCTCAAGGTCGCGGTCCAGATGGACCCGATCGGCAGCATCAACATCGATGCGGATTCCACCTTTGCCTTGATGCTGGAGGCTCAGGCGCGTGGCCATTCGCTGTGGCACTACGAAGTGCGGCACATGGCATTGAAGGAGGGTGCCTCCCGCGCGGCAGGCGGCCGTCGCGAGGAACGGCTGTTCGCCCGCGGCCACGCGGTGACGATCGCCCGGTCGCATGGCGCGCACTATACGTTCGGACCGATGGAGACGCGGGACCTCGGTACAATGGACGTGGTGCTGATGCGCCAGGACCCGCCGTTCGACATGGCGTATATCACCGCGACCCACATGCTGGAGCATATCCAGCCCGGGACTTTGGTGGTGAACGACCCGGCAGCGGTGCGGAATGCGCCGGAGAAGATCATGGTGACGCATTTTCCCGACCTGATGCCGCCGACACTGATCACCTGGGACCTCGAAGCGATCCGCGCGTTCCGGGCCGAATACAAGGACATCATCGTCAAGCCGCTGTATGGCAACGGCGGCGCCGGGGTGTTCCGGATCAGGCCGGACGACGAGAACCTCGCCGCGCTTCTGGAGATGCATTTCGCCCGATCCCGCGAGCCGCTGATGTTCCAGCGCTATGAGGCCGCGGTCCGGCGCGGCGACAAGCGGATCATCCTGGTGGACGGCGAGCCGGCTGGCGCGGTGAACCGGGTGCCGGCCGAGGGCGAGGCGCGATCGAACATGCATGTCGGAGGCCGCGCGGAAAAATCGCTGCTAACCGCGCGCGACCTGGAGATCTGCGCCGCTATCGGCCCAACACTGCGAGATCAGGGGTTGATATTCGTCGGGATCGACGTGATCGGCGACTACCTGACGGAGATCAACGTGACCTCGCCGACGGGCTTGCAGGAGATCGCGCGGTTCGACGGGGTGCGGATCGAGACGGCGATCTGGGACCGTATCGAGGAGAAGGCGGGGGCGTGAGGATAGACCTCCGGGCGTCAGCGTAGCGGCCCGCATCGCGTTGGAAGCACCGTCACGGTTTGGCGCTGAAGCGCTGCCACGCGGCGGCTTATTGCTGCGTTGCCGGCGCCGTCCCGGCCGTTGGCGTCGTTATGGTGCCGGCAATATGATGGCACCATGATTATTGTTGACGAAAATTCATGTTGGGCGCATCAGGCGTCTGTCCGGCTTACCGGGCATGAGGCATCGGCATTTCGTCGTCACCACGGCCCGCCCGACTGCCGCGGCGAGCGGTTAACCTCCGGCGCGCCCAAAGTCAAACCGGAGACTCTATGTCAGGTCAGGTAGAACCCGTCAACGACCAAGACTTCGAACAACATGTCCTGAGGTCGGACGTCCCGGTGATCGTTTACTTTTCGGCAGAGCGGAGCGGCCCTTGCGAGGCGCTCAAACCGACGCTCCTGCAGGCCGCGGACGAGTATGACGGCAGGGTCAAGTTCGTCGAACTGGACATCGACGAAAATAACCAAACCGCACGAAGGTACGGTATCAGCGCGGCCCCGGACCTGATGATGGTCATTGACGGCTCGGTGGAGGGGCATAAGGCCGGATTGATGTCCCGGGGTCAGATGACCACTTGGATCGAAGCCAACATCTGGTAGCAGAATGGGCCAGGCGGATACGGCTGACGCTCGCTGGCTCCGCCGGTTGCGACGCTGATCGGCGTGCTCGGCATGCCAGCCGGCGAGCAGAAGGTGGCGATTGCGCGGCGCCAGATCGCCGGCACACCGTCACGCGTGCCGGAATCGGCGATCCGCACGAATGGATCGTCGATGTATCAACCAGCGGTTAAATGTTACAGTAACGCTTTACGCAAGGCGTGTACGGCGGCTGCAACGCCGGTTCGCCGGAATATCTCGAACTTGCCGGCCCGTAAACGCGGTTGCCACAATTTTGGCTGCTGGGAACCTCGTAGAGGCATGACAAATCTATGTTATTTGAAGGACAAAAGCCGGCCAGCGAAGCCGATGAGCGCGGGATTGACCAGCGGGTCAACGAGCTGCATCCGTAGCACGACGAAAGAGATTTTTTCCAACCTTTCGAAGGAGAATACATATATCTTCTGTGAACCGTTCGACATACATCGTGTTCCTGGACTTGGCAGGCTGTACCACGCACACCATGTCAGTTTTGTTGTGCTTTGGCCGATTTAGCAAGCAAACGCAAGCTCACGCCTTCGTGAAGTTACCTCCGCCGCCGACTCATTGCGTGGTCACCAGTATTACGCTACAAGACTCATATCCAGTGTAATGGATATCGTTAGACATGGACATGTTACGAGCAAGTTCTCGCGACTGCCGAGGAAATACATTCGTCCCAGCGGAAAGTTCGTCAGCATTGGCGGGTCGCAGGGTGTCCAAGCGCAACGTAGGGTTGAACGTTGATCCTGATTTGCCAGCACAGGGGACGGACCGGATGACAGAACCACAGAGTGTCAGGATGCCAGTTAAAAGGCACCGTCCAGGCGCGATCGATGTAAGTATCGGGTCACGTATCCGCTCCCGCCGGCTGTCGCTGGGCATGTCGCTGGAACAACTGGGTGCAGGGGTTGGCGTGACCTTTCAACAGATCGCGAAGTATGAGAGTGGCTTAAACCGGGTTGGCGCCTGCCGTCTGTGGGATATCTCCGTTGTGCTCGGTGTCACCATGAGCTTCTTTTTCGAGGACGCCCCGCCGGATGTCTCGTGCGACATCGATGGGAGGGCGGCCCGGCATACGGGTCACCGGCCGGACGCACCGGCTGCGCTCGCTGGCGAAGCAACCGGTCGGCGGGAATCACTGGACTTGCTCGAAGCCTATCATAATGTCGCCGATCCGGTAATGCGTAGAAATGTACTTAATCTGATGCGGTCAATGTGTTCGGTTCGGCAGGAAGCCTGAGCGCCACCCTGTTGGTGAATTCGCGAATAATGCGTTAAATCGCGCAGACCGGCAAATGACCAACGAAGTCATCAATCGGTAAAGATTGCCGGGGCCGCGAACAGCGGGTCATTATCGTTACTTGTAGCCAGTAGATCTCATCGGCCGCGGATGCCGGTGCTCGACGCAGCGATGCGGGCCAGCGAAGGAGTATGGTGACATGCGAATGTTGGTAGTGGACACCGAGCCTTTGGCCGATCCAATTATCGACTGCCTTGGCGACAGGCTGGCGGTTGAAGTCGATTACGCACGGACCGGGACGCCGGGTGCGCGATTGATCGGCACCGGCCAATATGACATTGCTCTTATTGACTCGTTTCTCCCGGAAATCCTCGGGACCGAACTGGCCGCATTCGCCGCCAACCAAAACACGCCGGCGCTGCTCATTTCCCGGCATCCGGCAACAAACACCAGGCTCGGCCACCTTGGCTTTCCCTACATAAAAAAGCCGTTCCACATCGACCGCCTCTGTGACGAAACCAGACGGGCGACCCAGGGAGGCGCCGAGGTCCTCCGCCGAACGAAAGCGGCCGATACTCGTGTGCAGGCTAACCTCAAAGCGCTCGCAGTCGCCATTGAGCAGTCGAACCGGTTGTTGGATGGAATCAAATTTGAAATCAGTGTCCGAGGCCGCCGGTGATGTAGACGGTTCGCGCTCTCGCAATCCCCCATCTCGCCAGCCGTCGCAGCCCCTCGGCTCTGACATCGAACGCGATCATCCCCACTCCAAGGCCGCGCATTCCATACAGCCCGTAGATGCCGGCGCTCCGCCCCGGTTGTGCAGGAGATCCATAACTCTCGGAAGGGGCACGAGCGGCTGACACAACCTGCTTCGGGTTTGCCGTTCCGATCCGCCGCAGACCGTGGTATCATATTACCACACAGGAAAACCGCTTGACCGCCAAGGGCCCCGACGCCATAACCCGCGCCTTCTGAATAACCGGACCCTCACATGCTCAAGACAACCGCGTCCATCAAACCGTCGGAGGTGACGAAGAACTGGGTGCTGATCGATGCCGACGGCATCGTCCTCGGCCGCCTTGCCGTCGTCATCGCCAACCATCTGCGCGGCAAGCACAAGCCGCAGTTCACCCCGCATGTCGATTGCGGCGACAACGTCGTCGTGGTCAACGCCGCCAAGGTGAAGGTCACGGGCAACAAGCTCGACCAGTCGGTGTTCTACTACCACACCGGCTACGCCGGCGGCATCAAGGGCCGCACCATCCGCCAGCGCCTGGAATCCCGCCACCCGGAGCGGGTGCTGGAAAAGGCGGTGGAGCGCATGATCACCCGCGGCCCGCTGCAGCGCAAGCAGATGAAGCACCTGCACATCTATGGCGGACCCGAGCATCCGCATGACGGCCAGCAGCCGAAGACGCTGGACGTCGCCGCGCTGAATCCGAAGAACAAGAGGGGCTGATTCGATGTCTGGAATTCAAACCGGCACCCTGGCCGATCTGAAGGAAGCGCTGGCGGCACGGCAGGCCGCGGCGGAAGCGGAAGCGGTGACAACCGGCGCCCCTGCCCCGCTGCTCGCCAGCACCCAGCCGCACCGGGAGCCGAAGCGGGACGAACTCGGCCGCTCCTACGCCACCGGCCGCCGCAAGGAATCCACCGCGCGCGTCTGGATCAGGCCGGGCAAGGGCGAGATCATCGTCAACGGCAAGAAGGTGGTGCAGTATTTTGCCCGCCCGGTGCTGCGGATGCTCCTCACGCAGCCGTTCCTGGTCGCGGATCGCTACAACCAGTTCGACGTGTACTGCACGGTGACAGGCGGCGGGCTGTCGGGCCAGGCCGGCGCGGTGCGGCACGGCATCAGCCGGGCGCTGACCTATTATGAGCCGGAATTGCGCAGCATCCTGAAGGTGGCCGGGTTCCTGACCCGCGACTCCCGCGCGGTGGAGCGCAAGAAATACGGCAAGGCGAAGGCGCGGCGGAGCTTCCAGTTCAGCAAGCGCTGATCCAGGTTTCCGGGTTTAGATGCGGAGCGGCCTCTTCCCTCGGGAAGAGGCCGCTTTTTCGTATCCGGACGCAGGCGCCAAAGCCGCCTCTCGTCTTAAGAGATTGTTCATCTTTCCCTGCTACGCAGACGTCCGGCCGCCAATCCAAGCAAAGGACGTCGAAACGCCGTGTCCCTCTTCAGCCGCCTCAAGCTCCGCACCAAACTGACGGCTCTGGTTGGCCTGTCGGCGGTGGCAATGGTCTCCATCGCCGTGATCGCCGCGGCTACGATCCACCAGCGCACGATCGATGACCGGATCGACAAGCTCCGGGCCACCATCCACGCCACCGTCGCGATTGCGACCGCGCTCGACGCCCGGGTAGGCGCCGGGGAAATCGCCCGGGATGTGGCGCTTGACCTGTTGCACCGGGACATCCGTGCCATTCGCTTCGACGGGGGTGTCGGCTATGTTTCGATCGTCGATCTCGCTACCGGAAACGTCCTGATGCATGGGGCGAATCCGGCGCTGGAGGGCAAGCCCAATCCGAATGACGCCGAGACGGGTCGCCCCATCTCCAACTTCATCCTCGATGCCGTTCGGTCATCGGATGAGGGCGTGGCGAGGTACATGTACCCGAAGCCCGGCCAGACCGAGCCGCTGTCGAAGCTGGTGGTGGTCACGAGGTTCTCGCCATGGGGCATGGCTTTCTATGCAGGGGCCTATACCGACGACCTGGATGCCGACTTCCATGCATCGCTTTTCCGCATGGTATGTTTCGGCGGTGCGATCATGTTGATTTCGCTTCTCGCCGCCTGGCTGATCAACCGTGACATCACCGTCTCGCTTGGCGGCCTGAAGGTCGCCATGCACCGGCTGGCGGAAGGAGACCTGGCAACGGAGGTCCCCGGTACCGGCCGGCTCGACGAAGTCGGCGAAATGGCGGCCGCGCTGCTGGTCTTCAAGGACAACATGACCGAGGCGGAACGCCTGCGGGCCGAACAGGATGCACTCAGGCAACAGGCCGCCGCCGGGCACAAGGCTTCCCTGAACGGCCTCGCGGACGGCTTCGAACGCCAGATCGGCCGGCTGGCCGCATCATTGTCCGCACGCTCCACCGAGTTGGAAGCCACCGCCCGGTCGGTCACCGGCACGGCGAATGTCAGCAACCAGCAGGCTGCTTCCGTCGCTTCCGCCGCGGAGGAAGCCAGCGCCGGCCTGCAGACCGTCGCCTCCGCCGCGGAGGAACTCACCGCCTCCATCAGCGAGATCACCCGCCAGGTCGCGCAGTCCTCGAAGATTGCCGGCACCGCGGTCGATGACGCACGGCGCACCGATGGCATCGTCCGCGCACTGGCCGCCGGGGCGGAGCGCATCGGCGCCGTTGTCGGCCTGATCACCAACATCGCCAGCCAGACCAACCTGCTCGCGCTGAACGCGACGATCGAGGCGGCACGGGCGGGCGATGCCGGCAAGGGCTTCGCCGTGGTGGCGTCGGAGGTCAAAAGCCTCGCCACCCAGACCGCCAACGCGACGGAGGAGATTGGCGCGCAGATCACCCAGATTCAGGCCGCCACGCATGAGGCGGTGGAGGCCATTCGCGCGATCTCGGCGACCATCGAGGAGGTCAGCGTGATTTCCACCACCATAGCCGCGGCGGTCGAGGAGCAGGGCGCGGCCACGGCGGAGATCGCACGCAACGTCCAGCAGACCAGCCAGGCGGCACAGGCGGTGACCATCGGTATCGGCGGCGTCAGCCAGGCGGCGAGTGAAACAGGTACGACAGCGGAAAAATTCTTGACTGCCGCGGCCGATCTGTCGAAGCAGGCAGACCAATTGGCCGGTGAGGCGCGCAGCTTCCTTACGTATGTCCGGGCGGCATAGCCCGGGAGCATCGCCTCGGCGGCCGAGTCCTCGAATCGGGCGAGACTCGCATGCAGATGCCGCCTAACCGGCCGCTTAGCGTCAAGGTTCTGGCGCTGGTCCTGGGATCGTATCTGACCACGCTTGCCGCGCTTCTGGCCGGCTCCGCCTATCTGACCCACGACCGCATGATCAGCGACCGCATCGCCAAGCTGCAAGCGGTCGTCGACGTCGCGGAAACCCGGGCGAAGCAGTTGCAAGCGGATATCGCCGCCGGCCGGGTGGCCCGGGAGGAGGCGATCGATAGCTTCCGCAACTTCATTTACGCAACGCGTTACAACGGCGACGAATACCTGTTCGTCTATGACTACGATGGCAACACCATCGCCCTTGGCAACGATCCTGCGATGCAGGGCCACAATCGCATGGCGTTGCGGGACGTCACCGGGAAGCTGCTCATCCAGTCGATCATCGCCTCGTCGCGCGGCAACGGCGGCACGCTGAACTACTGGTATCCGCGCAAACCCGGCGAAGCGCCGGTGCCGAAGCTGGCCTATGTCCGGGAATTCCCTCCCTGGGACCTGGTGATCGGCACCGGCGTCTACATCGGCGATATCGACTCGGCTTTCCGGAGGTATCTGTTCGACGTCGCCATGGTGGTGCTCGGCGCCCTGGCCGTCGCGGGCGGGCTGGCCGCGTGGATTGGCCGCGACGTTGCCGCGTCGGTGTCGCAGCGGCGGGCCGCCGAGGCGAAGATCATTCATCTCGCGCACCACGACATGCTGACCGGCTTGCCGAACCGCGCCTGCTTCCAGGACAGGCTCACGGAGGCGATCGATCAGTCGAAACGTAATCCATCGGACGGTGTCGCCCTGCTGCTGTGCGACCTCGATCGCTTCAAGGAGGTGAACGACACCTACGGCCACCCGGCCGGAGACGAACTCCTGCGCATGGCGGCGGCGCGGATGCTCGACACGATCCGGAGGGGCGACCTGCTGGCTCGCCTCGGCGGCGATGAGTTCGCTTTCGCCCTTGTGGCGTGCCGGCATCCCCGCCAGGCGGAATCGCTGGCCGGGCGCGTCATCGATATGCTGGGCCGTCAGTTCGAGATCCAGGGTCACGCGGTTTCGATTGGCGTGAGCATCGGCATCGCCATGGCCCGGGGCGGCGCAACCGACCCCGTGGAGCTGATGAAGCAGGCCGACACCGCGCTGTATGTCTCCAAGCACCGGGGCCGCGGCATGTTCACTGTGTATGACCCGGCCATGAGCCAGGGGATGCAGGAGCGCTTCGAGCTTGAGGCCGATCTGCGCCGCGCGAGCCGAAGCGGGGAGTTCGTGGCGCACTATCAGCCTATCGTGGCGCTTCCGGAGCGACATGTGGTCGGGTTCGAGGCCCTGATGCGCTGGCAGCACCCCGAGCGCGGGCTTCTCCAACCCGATTCGTTCATCAAGGCAGCCGAGGAATGCGGGCTTCTGGCCGATATCGGCCAGGGCATCCTCCGCAGGGCTTGCCTCGACGCCGCGCGCTGGGAGCGAGACATCCGGGTGGCGGTCAACATCTCATCGCAGCAGTTGCAGGTGCCGGATTTCGCTGCCGCGGTGCAGGCCGCACTGGCCGGCGCCGGCCTGGCCGCCGATCGGCTGGAGCTTGAAATCACCGAGCGGGTCTTGCTCACCGACACCGAGACCGGTCTGTCCGCCCTGGCGCAACTCCGCGCGCTGGGGGTGCACATCTCGCTCGACGACTTCGGGACCGGCTACTCGTCATTGAGTTATCTGCAAAAATTCCCGGTCGACAGGATCAAGGTGGACAGGTCCTTTGTCCACAACCTTGGTACGGCAACGGAGGCGGAGGCGATCATTCGCGCCGTTGTCAGCCTTGGCACGGTGCTGGGCATCCGCACGCTTGCCGAGGGCATCGAAACGGAGGATCAGGCCAGGCGGGCGGTCGCGGCGACCTGCAACGAGGGTCAGGGCTATCTGTTCAGCCGCCCGGTGCCGGCCGCGGAGGTCGCCGGCGTGATCGAGCGGCTGGGCGGGCTGGCACGGCTGCAGGCGGCGGAGACTGTTTCCGCCCGGTGATGGCGGAGGCCGGCGGGGTCGTTCTCTCAGCGTCATGGCTCGCCTTGTCCGGGAGGTGACGAGAGGGAAGATGACGAGAGGGAAGAATGCCAGAGTCCCTCGACAAGCTCGGCCTCGCCGTCCCCCGGCCACGCGGGCATTGTGACCGCGACGGCAGCCAGCGGCCCATCCGGCTCTGCCCGGAACTGGAAGCGCGTGCCGGCCGCGATCGTCAGGCATGCGCCCGGAACAAGCGCGGCGAGGTCGTCCTGACCTCCGGCGGATCGCCACATCTCGCCGCGGCCTGACAGGATGAACCAGATTTCGTCGACCGTGCGGTGCCGCACGGCGCGGGACACCTGCCCGGCGGCGAGCCGGAAATGCGCCATGCTGCCGCCCTTGGCGGCCAGCAGGATGCGGACCTCCGACCCGTCCGGAGCGATGACGTCGAAGCGGTCCGGCAGCATCATGGATGGCAGGATTGGCATTCAACGCTCCGGTCCCATCGGCCGCCCGCCCGGGGTCAACGCGCGGCAAGACGTTCCGTCATTGACCGCCGCCCGCCGCCGGACCAAAGATGCGCCGCCATGATCCTGCTCATCGACAACTACGACAGCTTCACCTTCAACCTCTACCACTTCCTGGGCGATGTCGGCGCTCAATGTGAAGTGTGGCGGAATGACAAGCTGTCGGTGCCCGAGGCCCTGGCGATGCAGCCGGAGGCCATCGTCCTCTCGCCCGGCCCGTGCACACCGACGGAAGCCGGCATCTGCCTCGAACTGATCGCCGCCGCGGCCGGCAAGGTGCCGCTGTTGGGCGTGTGCCTCGGACACCAGGCCATCGGCCAGGCGTTCGGCGGCAAGGTCATCCGCGCGCCGCAGCCGATGCACGGCAAGGTCAGCGCGATCAGCCATACGGGAACCGATCTCTTCGCCGGCCTGCCGTCACCGTTCCACGCCACGCGCTATCACAGCCTGATCGTAGAGCGCGACGGCATCCCCGATACGCTGGTTCCCTCCGCCTGGACCGGCGACGGCCTGATCATGGCGATGCACCACCGCACCCTGCCCATCTTCGGCGTGCAGTTCCATCCCGAGAGCATCGCCAGCGAGCATGGCCACGCCGTGCTGGCCAATTTCCTGGCGATCGCCCGCGGCAGCCACTCTCCGGCGCGCGCGGCCTGATCATGCCGGCGACGCTGAAACCCGTGATCGCCCGTCTGGCTGCCGGCGAAACCCTGACGGATGACCAGGCCGAGGCGGCATTCGACGTCATCATGTCGGGCGAGGCCACGCCGGCGCAAATCGGCGCCCTGCTGATGGCGATGCGGCTGCGCGGCGAGACGGTGGCGGAGATTACCGGCGCGGTTCGTGCCATGCGGGCACGCATGACGGCGATCGAGGCGCCCGCCGGCGCGATGGATGTGTGCGGCACCGGCGGCGACGGCGCGGGGACGCTGAACGTCTCCTCGGCAGTGACCTTCGTGGTCGCCGGCTGCGGCGTGCCGGTCGCCAAGCACGGCAACCGCGCCTTGTCGTCGCGCACCGGCGGGGCCGATGTGCTGACCGCCCTCGGGGTTAACGTCGACGCGCCGATGGACGCATTGCCAGCGATCCTGGCCGAAGCCGGCTGCGTGTTCCTGTTCGCGCCGCGGCATCACCCGTCGATGCGGCATGCCGCCGGACCGCGGGTGGAGTTGGGGACGCGCACGATCTTCAATCTGCTTGGCCCGCTGGCCAATCCGGCGCGGGTGCGGCGGCAACTGACCGGCGTTTTCGCGCCGGACTGGACCCGTCCGATGGCAGAGACGTTGCTGGCGCTGGGGCATGACTCGGCGTGGATCGTGCATGGGCAGGGTCTGGATGAGCTGACCGTCGCCGGCCCGAACCATGTCACCGCGCTGCTGGACCAGGAGATCCGCAGCTTCGTTTTACAACCAGAGGACGCCGGCCTGCCGTGCTCCCCCATCGCGGCGATCCGCGGCGGCGATGCGGCATTCAACGCGGCGGCTCTGCAATCACTTTTGCAGGGTGCGGCCGGCGCCTACCGTGATACCGTGTTGCTCAATGCGTCCGCTGCGTTGATCGTCGCCGGAGTGGCCGGCGACCTGCGCGAAGGTGTAGAGTTGGCCTCGGCCGCCATCGCATCCGGGGCGGCGCTCGCGGCGTTGGAGACCCTGCGGCGCGTCAGCGCCGCGACTGAATCCTGAAATCCAGGGAGAGCGAATGCCAGACGATTTAAGCTCGATGCCGGACGTGCTCGCCCGGATCTGCGGCGACGTCCGGGCCGATATAGCGGCACGCAAGGCGGTACGCGGGATCGACGCGCTGCGCAATGAAATCGCTGCGCGCAACGATCCGCCGCGCGGCTTCGGCTTCGCCTTGAAGACCGCCTCGGCAAGCGGCCGCTACGGGCTGATCGCCGAGATCAAGAAGGCGTCACCCTCCGGCGGCCTGATCCGGGAGGATTTCGACCCGCCGGCGCTGGCCCGCGCCTATGCGGCCGGCGGAGCGGCCTGCCTGTCGGTGCTCACCGAGCGGACGCATTTCCAGGGCGACCCGGCGCATCTGAAGGCAGCCCGCGCGGCGGTAACCCTGCCTGTGCTGCGCAAGGACTTCATGATCGATCCGTGGCAGATCTACGAAAGCCGCGCGATGGGGGCGGACTGCATTCTGCTGATCATGGCGGCGCTATCGGACACGCAGGCGCGGGAGCTTGAGCAGCTCTCGCTGAGCATGGACATGGATGTGCTGGTGGAGGTGCATGACCGCGACGAACTCGAACGGGCGCTGCTGCTGGAAACGTCGTTGATCGGGATCAACAACCGCAATCTCAGGACCCTGGTAACCGATCTGTGCGTGACCGAGGAGCTTGCGCCGCTGGTTCCGCCGGACCGCTTCCTGATCGCGGAAAGCGGTGTCCGGGACAACGCGGATGTGGAGCGTCTGGCGGCGGTGGGGCTGAATTGCTACCTCGTGGGTGAGAGCCTGATGCTGCAGGAGGACCTGACCGCCGCGACGCGGGCGTTGCTGGGAGACGCCACGCCGGAATGAGCGGGTTTACCCATTTCGACAAGGCTGGCAATGCGGCCATGGTCGATGTGTCGGACAAGGCGGTGACGGCGCGCACGGCAACCGCCCGGGCGCATGTGGCGATGCAGCCGGAAACTCTGGCGATGATCCGGGCCGGGTCCGCGAAAAAGGGCGACGTGCTCGGGGTGGCCCGGCTGGCCGGGATCATGGCGGCGAAGCGCACCGCCGAGCTGATCCCGCTATGCCACCCGCTGCCGATTTCCGCGGTGACCGTGGAGCTGGAGGCGGTCGGCACCGGCGTGGAGATCGCCGCCACGGTGCGCACCACGGGCCGGACCGGGGTGGAGATGGAGGCTCTGACGGCCGCGAGCGTGGCGGCTCTGACGGTTTACGACATGTGCAAGGCGGTGGACCGGTCGATGCGAATCGAGGCGCTGCGGGTGACGCACAAGGACGGCGGCAAGTCGGGGGCGTTTTCGCAGGACTGAGCGGCCGGCAGATGTTTCGCGTTGCACGTGACGATTGCGCTATGCTGTTGTACTGAACCCGTTGCAGCTTCCACATTTCGAGCCGGCGTCGAGGGGCTTGATAACCGATCAGTTGGGTTCTATGTCCGCATGGTTGTCGTTCATCGGGCACACGGCTATCGGTTCGTCTTATACACCGCTGATCATGAGCCGGCTCACGTCCACATTACCGGTCCCGGGCAGGCGAAAATCAATCTATTGGGCCGCGATGGCGCACCGGAGCTTGTCTTCAGTGCCGGTATCAAGCGGGCCGACTTGCGGCGCCTGATGGAAGAGGTCTTCAAACGCCGGGATGCGTTCTTGCACGATTGGAAGCGAATTCATGAAGCCTCCGACTGACGCACAACTCGAGCTTGCCGAGGACCGCGGCCTTGCGATGCTTGAGAGCGAGCCCCGTGCCAGAACCGCCCGTCTGAACGCCGAAACGGGCCGGATCGAAATCGATCTGGTAAACGACTGCACCTACGCGTTTCCGGCGCAGCTTGTCGAGGATTTGCAGCGCGCAAGCCCCGAGGCGTTAGCCGACATCGTCGTTGATGGACTTGGCTTCAACCTGCACTGGCCGGCGCTGGACGTCGATCTTTATGTTCCGGCGCTGGTTTCGGGGATTTTTGGAACGCGAGCCTGGATGACGCGGGCGCTTGCCCGCGCGGCGGGGCAGACGACCTCGCCGGCCAAAGCGGCGGCGGCGCGTGCCAACGGCGCCAAGGGCGGACGGCCGCGCAAGGCGCTGGCCGGGTAAATCTATCGCCGCCTTTCCTCCAGCCCCCGGTCGATCCCCGCCAGCAGCCATCCGAAGAACACCATCAGCAACCCCGAGCTGACCGCGTTCAGCGTGAACAGCGACGCATAGGCCCCGCCGGAGAACCGTATCGGCGGGATGTCCAGCCGCCCGCGGGTCAGCAGCCAGACTCCCAGCGGCAGCGCCGTCATTGCCAGCATCACGAACCGCTCCCGCCAGCCGAACAGGATCGCGGCCAGCATCCCGCACGGCAGGTACAGCAACTGCACGCCAGCCGCCTCGCCCAGCATCAGCGAGACAAACACCACGTTGGCCACAGAGAACACCACCAGCGCCACCCGGCCGAGCAGCCCGGACCGCCGCGAAATGGCCGGGACGGCGAAGAACAACAGGCTGGAGAAGGCATCGGGAATGCCGATCCAGGCGTCCCGGCCGACGATCCACCAGAGGTAGAGCGGGTAGTAGGGCTGGTTCCAGGCAAGCACCATGGCGATGGTGTTGGACGCCGAGACCCGGGGATCGTCCGTCGCCATGTAGGCGCGAAGCCAGCGCAGCATCTAAGATTTCCAGTCCGTTATCAAATGGCCGATCGGCCGGGAGACAGGTCGATTTGGTCCGCCTTCCGGTTCGCCGGGCGAGAGCGCGACTGCACCGTCCCGGGGCCGGGGCCAGGCCGGTGCGGCAACAGAACGCCAGTTTTTAGCCCAGAGGAAGAAATGAGGGGCACAGAGGGCACACAGCGAGCGGAACCAAGGGGTGAGCGCCCATTGTAAGATCTCCCCGGGCGGACAGAACGCGGCGGAACTCCGGACCACGGACCAACGCGCCGGCGGCAAGATACCGATCGAAGCGCAACGCTTGCTTCTCTGTGTGCTCTGTGGCCCTCATTTCTTCCTCTGTGGTAAGATTCTTGCTTGCAACAAACGATCAGTCCGGGACGGCTCCGGCCCCTCACAGCGGCCGCAGCCGGTAATGGCTGACCCCCCATTCCTCCCCCCCGGCATGCCCGAACAGCCCCGCCGTCGCCAGGAAGAACAGCCGCCAGCGGCGCTTCCACAACGGCGCCTCGGCCCCGTAAACCCCGCGCAGCACCTCCATCACCGCGTCCTGCTCGCGGTCGAAATTGGCCAGCCAGTCGCGCGCGGTGCGGGCGTAGTGCGTGCCGTTCCAGCGCCAGTCCGCCTCCAGCTCGAACACATCAGAGACGTGCCGGATCAGGCCGTGGCTCGGCATGATCCCGCCGGTGAAGAAGTGCTGCGCGATCCAGTCTTCCTTGTCGGCGGTGTCGAACAGATACGGCGCCGAGCGGTGGCTGAACACGTGCAGGAACAGCCGCCCGTCCGGGCGCAGCCAGCCGTGGATGCGGCGCAGCAGCGACTGCCAGTTGGTCATGTGCTCGAACATCTCCACCGAGACGATCCGGTCGAACGTCCCGGCGGCGGCGAAGTCATTCATGTCGGCGGTGATCACCCGCAGGTTGCCGAACCCGCGCTTCGCCGCTTCCGCTTCGATATAAGCGCGCTGCGGACGGGAATTCGACACCGCCGTGATCCGCGCCGCCGGGAACCGCTCGGCCATCCACAGGCTGAGCGAGCCCCAGCCGCAGCCGAGTTCGAGGATGTCCTGCCCATCCGCCAGCCCCGCATGGTCGGCGGTCTCCGCAAGCGCGTGCTCCTCGGCCGCGGCCAGGGTGTCGGCATCCGTCCGGTACAGGCAGCAGGAGTATTTCCGGCGCGGCCCGAGCACCACGCCGAAGAACTCCGGCGCCACTTCGTAATGCTGTTGGTTCGCCGCGTCGGGCCGCACGGCGATTGGATGCTCGCTCATCAGGCGGGCGAAATCGACCTCCGACGCGCCGCCCGTGCGGGCCAGCTTGCGGCGGGTGCGGTCCACCAGGAAGGAGATCCCGGCGGAGGTGACAGCGTCCGGTATCGGCATGCGCTCGATGACGTTTGTGGCGGCGGTAACGAGGCTCATGGGAGCGATCCTTTGGGCGGAAGCGGAAAGAACGGGCTGACCCGGGCCTGGTAGGCCGTATAGGCAGCGCCGCGCGATTGCAGCATCTGCTTCTCCAGCAACGGAATGCCGGACACATAGACAAGCAGCCAGTACATGAAGGCCGGGCCGGAGACCGCCAGCCAGCCCCAATACCAGCCGCCGGACAGGTCGATTGCCAGCAGCGGGTAGGCGACCCAGCCGAGCCACTCGAAGAAGTAGTTCGGATGGCGCGACCATCCCCACAGCCCGGCATCGCAGACCCGGCCCTTGTTGGCGGGGTTGGCCTTGAAGCGGCGCAACTGCTCGTCAGCCAGGCCCTCACCTGCAACGGCAGAGATCAGCACGGCGATGCCGGCGACGTCCAGCAAGCGCGGCCAGGGTGCGGGGTTGTGCGCCGCCAGCATCATCGACAGGCCGAGCAGGGCGGCGGCGGCGGCCTGGATCTGCAGGAAGACGAACAGCCGCTTCTCGAATTCCGCCCCCCATTCCCGCCGCAGCGCCGCGTAACGCGCGTCCTCCGGCCCGTGCCTCGAGCGTTGCGCGATGTAAAGGCCAAGCCGCAGCGACCACAGCGCGATCAGCACGGCGACGACGACCTGGCGGGTGGAGGGCGCCCCGATCCCGGGAACCAGCGCCAGCACCAGTCCGGCGACGCCGAGACCGAACGACCAGACGGCGTCCACCCAGCCGGAGTTGCCGGTGGCGCGCTGCAGCGCCCAGGCCCCGGCCATAATGGCGGAGAGCAGAATGGCGGCGGCGACGAAGGTGATGATCATGGGCGGATACCCTGAAGTGTCATGGCGGAATGCTGCGCATCTCGCATCGTTGTGGCCGGCGTTTCTGCCTCACCGTCATGGCCGGGCTCATCCCGGCGATCCTCGCACCACCGTTGACGCGCGGATGGCCGGAACACGCCCGGCCATGACGGTGCGGCGGAGGCCGTTGCGCCGAATGCAACCCGATCCAGAAACCGGGTGACGTCATCCAGCGCCGGCACCCGCCAGCGCAGCAGCCCGGAGAACGACCCCAGGATCAGCTTGTGGCCGATTCCGGGATACAGCTTTTCCTCCGCCCGCCCGCCGTCGCGGCGGATGGCCGCGGCGAGGTTGATCGTATTCCGTGGCAGCACTGTGGTATCGGCGGTGCCCGCCGCCAAAAACACCGGCGGCGCGTCGCCGCGGGCGAAGGTAATCGGCTGGGTCAGCCGCAAATCGCCGGCCGGGGCAAAAATGTCGTCCAGTTCCGGGTCGTGCAGCGGCAGGAAATCATAGGGCCCGGCCAGCCCGGCGAAGCCGGCGATGTCGCGATCAGCGTCCATCCCCTCCGCGCCCAGCCACCGGCGGTCGAGCGTCAGCAGCGCGGCGATCTGCGCCCCGGCCGAGTGGCCCATCAGGAACACGCGCTGCGGATCGCCGCCGTAGCGGGCCACATTGGCCCGGGTCCAGGCCACCGCGGCCGCCGCGTCCTGGATAAAGACCGGGAACCGCACCGCCGGGAACACCCGGTAGTCCGGCACCACGGTGACGAACCCGCGCGCCGCCAGGGCCGCTCCGGTGAATCGATACAGCGCCTTGTCGCCATCCTTCCAGCCGCCGCCGTAGATGAACACAACGACCGGCGCATCCGCTGCACCAGCGGGCGCATAGATGTCGAGCCCGTGCCGCTCCCCGGCGGCATAAGGCACATCCCGGGTTTCACTGACGCCCTGCCTCGGCGCCAGCGCGTTGAGAACCGTCACCGGAGAACAGGCCGACAAAAATGTCAGCATCGCCACCCCCAACCAAGCCCGCGCCATCTCTGCCTCATACGCCGAACATCCGCTGACCCCAGCCGAGCAGTCCGCGCAGCCGCATGCCCTCCGAGGCGATGACGCACAGGCAAGGCTCGCCCGCGGCGGCGACCGGCGGCTGGTCGTGATCCTCCTCCGGCTCGGACAGGTCGCCCGGCCGATACAGGCCGGACGCGTCGGAGAACGCACCCTTCAGGACGCAGGTCAGCTCCAGCCCGTCATGCCCGTGCCGCGGCAGTGCCCGTCCGGGCTGCACCAGGATCAGCCCGCCCCAGGCCGCGCCCTCCGCCTGCATCGGCCGCCAGCGCGCGCCGATGCCGATAGGCCACCAGCGGCCAAGCGGAACGCGGTCGAGCGGCGGCGGCAACCCGGCATTCAGCGCCGGCGGCAGCGCAGGCACCGGCTCATTGGTGCGCGCCAGCAGACGATCAAACGCGTTATCGGCGAGGGTGGCGGGGCGCAGGGAGTCCAGCAGGACGCCACCGGCGGCTTCCAACGCGTTGAGCCCGTGCCGGCACACGCGGCATCCGCCAATATGAGTCGCCGCTACGATCGCAAGCGCCTCCGGAAGCGTCCCGGCGGCATAGGCCAGCAGCGTCGTCTCGCTCGGGTGATGCGAGATCATGTCACATCCCCCAAGGCCGCGCGCAGGCGGTTCATCGCCAGCCTCAGACGCGACTTCACGGTTCCCAGCGGAATGCCCAGTTCCTTCCCTATCTCGGCATGAACCTTGTCCTCGAAGAACGCCCGGCGAATCACATCGGCCTGTTCCGCCGGAAGCTCCGCCATCGCCATGCGGATGCGCGATTCCTGCTCTGCGATCGACATCACACGGTCCGCCTGCACCGGTCCCTCGGGCTCGTCGGCCGGATCGGGCAGCAAGGTGGCGGGGTGGCGTTCGCGCCGTAGCGAATCGATCCGCTGGTTGCGGGCGATGGTGAAGATCCAGGTGGAGGCCCCGGCCCGGGCCGGATCGAACAAAGCGGCCTTCTGCCAGACCGTCAGCAGCGTCTCCTGCGCCAGTTCCTCGGCCGCGACCGGGCTGGCGCCGCCGCGCAGCATCCATGCCTTCACCCGCGGCGCGAAGAAGCGGAACAGCGCTGCGAAGGCGACACGATCCCGCCGCTGCGCGATCGCCTGGATGAGAGCCGCGTGGTCGTCCGTGGTCGGAAGGTCCGAAGTCATGCCTGCCGCTGATATACGGCGGCGGAACGGTAGCACCAACCCCGCTATTCCGCCACGCGGCGGGGCAGGCGCGGGACGGATGTCCGAAGCTCGGCAAGAGGGCGCGGTTGCATTCACGGAACCTCTTACGTGATTCGGATGCGAATGGATCACGTGCCAATCCGAGTGATCCACCCCCTTGCGCGGCACGTATCACTGCTATGATTGTAACCAACAATCATTTTCGGGGCGTCACGGTGAATCAAGCATTGGACATTGCCGTCGTCGGCAGCGGCATTTCCGGACTTTCGGCCGCCTGGCTGCTCCGCCAGCGCCACCGGGTCACTCTCTACGAGTCCGCGCCGCGCCCCGGCGGCCACAGCAACACGGTGGAGGTAAGGTTCGGCGACACCGTCACATCAGTCGATACCGGGTTCATCGTCTATAATGAGGTCACCTATCCCAACCTGACGGCGCTGTTCTCCCATCTTGGCGTCGCCACGAACGAATCGGAAATGAGCTTCGCCGTTTCGCTCGACGGCGGGCGCCTGGAATACGGCGGCAACGACCTGCGCGGCCTGTTCGGCCAGCCGATCAACCTGATCCGCCCGCGCTTCTGGTCGATGCTGCGCGATCTGCGCCGCTTCTACCGCGACGCTCCCGGCCTGGCCGATCGGCTGCCGGGGCACACCTCGCTCGGCGAATTGCTGGACAGTAACGGCTACGGCGAAGCGTTCCAGCAGGACCACCTGCTGCCGATGGCCGGGGCGATCTGGTCCGCCTCCGCCGCGACCCTGCGCGACTACCCGGCGCGGCATTTCATCCGGTTCTGCGAAAACCACGGACTGCTGAAATTCACCGACCGCCCGATATGGCGCACCGTCGCGGGCGGCAGCCGCACCTATGTCGAGCGCCTGGTGCAGGCGATCGACAACCCCAGGCTGGGCGTCGCAGCGCAGTCGATCCGCCGTCAGCCGGACTCCGTTGTCGTGCGGGATTCCGCGGGGGAGTCGCGCACCTTCGACCACGTGGTGCTGGCCTGCCACGCGGATCACGCCCTGGCGCTGCTGGAGCAGCCGACGGAGCCGGAAGCCACGCTGCTCGGCGCGTTCGAATACACCAGCAACCGGGCGGTCCTGCACAGCGATCCTCGGCTGATGCCAAGGCGCAAGGCGGTATGGTCAAGCTGGAACTATCTCGGCAGAAGCGACGAGCCCGATGAATTGCATGTGACCTATTGGATGAACCGCCTTCAAGATTTGGGGAACGCCCCACCTTTGTTCGTAACTCTCAATCCCGCGATGGAACCGTTGCAGGAAAGCGTGCATCTCGAGCAGGTCTACGAGCACCCGCGGTTCGACGCGGGCGCCATGCGGGCGCAGGAGGCGCTGTGGTCGTTGCAGGGCCGCCAGCGCACCTGGTTCTGCGGCGCCTGGTTCGGTGCCGGCTTCCATGAGGACGGTTTGCAGGCGGGCCTGGCGGTGGCGGAGCAGCTCGGCGGCGTGCGGCGGCCATGGACGGTGGCGGATGAAAACGGCCGCATCCGCGTGACGCAGCCGGAGTTGGCGGCGTGACCTCCGCACTCTACACCGGCACGGTCATGCACCAGCGCTACAAGCCGCGGCGGCACGCGCTGCGCTATCGGCTGTGCTGGATGCTGTTCGACCTGGATGACCTGCCGCATCGGCTGCATTTGTTTTCGCACAACCGGTTCAACCTGATCAGCTTCCACGACCGCGACCATCTCGACGGCTCGGTAGGCAATTTGCGCGGTCAGGTCGAGGCGGCGTTGGCGGCGGCCGGGTTGCATCCGGATGGCGGGGCGATTCGCCTGCTCTGCATGCCGCGGGTGCTCGGCCACGCCTTCAACCCGATCACGGTGTTCTTCTGCTACCGAAGCGACGGCACCCTGACCGCGATGCTGTACGAAGTGCACAACACCTTCGGCGACCGCCACAGCTACCTGATCCCGGTCGAGGGCCCGGCGGCGAAGACCATCCGGCAGGGCTGCGCCAAGGCATTCTTTGTCTCGCCATTCAACCGGATGGCCATGACCTACGCGTTCCGGGTCGTCCCCCCCGCCGAGACGACCGCCGTGGTGGTGCATGGCGACGATGCCGAAGGGCGCGTCATCACCGCCTCGTTCGCTGGGCGGCGGACGGAGCTTTCCGATGCCTCGCTGGCGGCCATCGTGCTTCGGCACGGGATGCTGAGCCTGAAGGTGCTCGGCGCGATTCACTGGGAAGCCGCAAAACTGTGGCTGAAGGGCCTGCGGCTGCAGCCGCGCCCGGCGCCGCCGGACAATCCCGTTACTGTCGTTTCCATCCTGCAAGGCTGACCATGACCGACCTGTCGATCGATGCCCTCCCGGCTTGTAGCGACCTGCGCCCTGACCTCGGCTGGCTGGCGCGCCGGCTGTCCGACGTGCTGCTGTCCCGCATTCATGACGGGCGTCTGACGATCGTCACCCCGTCCGGATTCCGGCTGTCGCATGGCCGCGACGACGGGCCGCAAGGCGTGCTGGTGCTGCGCCGCTGGCGCACCTTGCGGCGGCTGTTGCTGCAAGGGGACATCGCCTTCGCCGAGGCCTATATTGATGGCGACTGGGACAGCCCCGACCTGACGGCGCTGATCGAGCTTGCCGGGCGGAACATACCGACCCTGCGGGATGCCTTCGAGGCCAACTGGTTCGATCGGTTGCGTAACCGGATCATGCACCAGCTTAATGCTAATACGAAACGTGGTAGCAAGCGCAACATCCGCCATCACTACGATTTAGGGAACGATTTCTATGCCGCCTGGCTGGACAGCGGCATGAGCTATTCCTCCGCGGTATTCACCGCGGAGGATCAGACGCTGGAGGACGCGCAGACCGAAAAGCAGCGCCGCGCCATCGCGCTGCTGGACCTGCAACCCGGCGAAACGGTCCTTGAGATCGGCTGCGGCTGGGGCGGTCTGGCGGAGCAACTGGTGCGCGGCGCCGGATGCCAGGTGACCGGCGTGACCTTGTCGGCGGCGCAACTGGAGTATGCGACCGAGCGCCTGCAGGGGCAGGACACGCCGGCCGATTTGCGGCTTCAGGATTACCGGGATGTCGGCGGGATATTCGACAGGATCGTGTCCATCGAAATGATGGAGGCGGTGGGCGAGGCCTACTGGCCGAGCTATTTCGCCACGTTGCACAACCGCCTCAAACCCGGCGGACTGGCGGTGCTGCAGGCCATCACGATCGACGAAGACCAGTTCGAGGGCTATCGCCGCTGCACCGATTTCATCCAGCACTACATCTTTCCGGGCGGCATGCTGCCGACGATCACCGAAATTCGCCGCCAGACCGAACGGGCGGGGATGGTGCTGCGGTCGATGGAAACCTTCGGCGCCAGCTATGCGCGCACCCTGGCGGAATGGCGCCGCCGTTTCGTCGCCGCCTGGCCGGAGATCGAACGCCAGGGCTTCGATGCGCGGTTCCGCCGCATGTGGGAGTATTATCTGGCCTATTGCGAGGGCGGGTTCCGCGCTGGGACGATCAATGTGGGATTGTACGTGCTCGCCAAACCGGCCTGACGAGGCGAGGCAGGCATTCCGGCGTCATCGCCCGGCTCGGCCGGGTTGGCCTGTATGCGAATGATCCGCCCGTCCTCGACATGGGGCGGCGGAGAGCACATATCAGGACAGTCATGGGCGCGGACGGTCGCCCTCATGGGCTTGCGGCTTCACTTCTTGCCTAACGGCCCCGCATGGCGAGGAGCGCCTGAGATGTCATGCAATGGACCGTTTCCAGTCGCCGCACAAAGGCTTTATAACCAGACCCATAGCAGCGGACGGTGGCCCGGTGTCTCTTGATGAACTCGCGCACTTCCTGAATTCCTCCAGCGCCCCACCGGGGTGCATGGATCTGTCGGAACTGGACGGGTTCCTGGCCGGCCTGGTGGCCGGACCGGAGGTTGTGCCCCGTGAGGAATGGCTGGCCGAAATCTGGGACAACGAAGACCCCGAATATGTTGACGCCGAGGAGCAGGCGGCGGTCGAGGGGGCGATCTTCGAACGCTATGCCGCGATCGAGGCGGGCCTGGACGCGACCCAGCTTCACTACAGCGCAATCCTTTGGCAGGACGAAACCGGCACGACGGTGGCCGAGGATTGGGCCGCCGGGTTCATGCAGGCGGTCAGCTTGCGGTCCGAGGCATGGCAACCGGCTCTGGCGGATGAGGACGCGTCGGTGCTGCTGATCCCGATCGCCAGCCTGGCCGGGATGACGCTGTCCGATTCGGAGCGCGGCGACTCGCTTCCTGACGAGGCGATGGAGGCGCTGATGCAGGACTCCGAGCAGGTGCTGCCGGTCTGCGTGCTGGGGTTGCGCCGGTTCTGGCGGCAAAACACGCCGGGGGCCGGCACGGTTCGTCATTAGGCCTAAGCTTGTCCAAGTCCGGCTTGTCCCGGCACCTCTGCCAGTAGGTGCGGCGATAGCTCGAACGGGCCCGGCAATGACGTTTTTTTGGCCGCGCCATGACTCCCCTGGCATCGTGATCCCCGCCCCGGGAACTCCTGACCGGCCGCTGCCGTTCGGCCGGCATGGCAAATCGCAGGACTGTGCGGCGTTTGGCATTGATCGGCGTCCCGATCGCTCTGCTCGTCGTCGTGGCGGCGGTCTGGAACTGGGACTGGTTCATCCCGATCGTGCAATCGCAAGCCTCTGCCGCGCTCGGGCGTCCGGTGACCATCGGCCATCTGCATGTCCGGGTGCGGCGCCATATCGAAGTCGTTGCCGAGGACGTGGTGCTTGGAAATCCACCGGACTGGCCCAGCGGCGATCCACCGTTCGTCTCCATCGGCGGTCTGACGGTCCAGGCCGAGGTGCTGCCCTACCTCGAAGGCCGCGGCTTGATCCTGCCGCTGATCGGCATGCACCAGCCACGGGTTTATGCCGCCGAAACCCATGACGGTGCGGCCAACTTCCGCCTGTCCGCGGGCAGCGGAGGCAGACGCGGTCCGTCGCTCAAAATCGGCGACCTGCGCATCGACGACGGCCAGGCGCATATCGTGATGCCCAAATTAAAGACCGATTTCAACGCGACGGTCGCTACGCAAGGGCAGGGCAACGACGCCAGGATCATTGTCGATGCCAAAGGCACCTATGCCGCCCAGCCGATAACCGCTCGGCTGATTGGCGGAGCGCTGTTGTCGTTGCGGGATCATGAAGATCCCTGGCCGATTGATCTTGAGTTGGCGAACGGGCCAACGAGGGTGGCGCTGAACGGAACGCTCGAAGACCCGCTGGCATTCAAGGGCGCCAATGTGCGCCTGCGGTTCAGCGGTCCGGACATGGGCTTGCTGGAACCGCTCGTGGGCTTCCCGATCCCGAGGACTCCGGCCTACCAGATCGCCGGCAAGCTCAATCTGGAAGGACTACAGAACATCCGGTTTGACGACTTCCAGGGGCGTCTTGGCGCTTCCGATATCGGCGGATCGATCCTGGTGCGCCCGAGCGGGACTGAAGTCAACGGCAAGGACAGGCCGGAAGTGACGCTGAACCTGCGGTCCAACCGAATCGACCTGACGGATCTGAACGGGTTCATCGGCGGGACGCCGGGCCGGGCGACGACTGCGAATGCGACGCCGCAGCAGCGGGAGGCGGCGGCAAAGGCCACGGCCGGCGATAAACTGTTGCCGGATACGCCGATCAGCGTGCCGCGGCTGAACTGGGCCGACATCCACCTGAAGTATCGCGGCGCGCATATCGAGGGCCGCAACATGCCGTTGGATGACCTGACCGTCGCGCTGGACGTCGTCAACGGGCGGATCTCCGTCCATCCGGTCAGCTTCGGCGTGGGCAAGGGGCGGCTATTGAGCAATATCGACCTGACCCCGACTTCCGGCAAGAACCTGCACGCCCGCGCCGATGTGCGGATGCAGAACCTGGACGTGTCGCGGCTGATGGAGGCGACCCACACCTTCCAGGGCGCGGGATCGGTCAGCGGTGTCGGCGCGATCGACTCCACCGGCGATTCCCTCGCCACGCTCGTCGGCAACGGCAACGGCGAGATCAAGATGGCGATGGCCGGCGGCAACCTGTCCTCGGTGCTGGTCGACCTCACGGGGCTGGAGTTCGGCAAGGCGCTGCTGTCCGCACTGGGTTTTCCCGAGAAGACGCCGGTTGAATGCTTCGTCGGCGATCTTGGACTGAAGCAGGGATTGCTCGATTTCAAAGTCATGACGATGGATACCGGGGAGGCGATCGTGAACGTCAGCGGCGACGTGAACCTGAGCAGGGAGACGATCGACCTGGCGCTGAAGACCAATTCCAAGCACTTCAGCGTCGGCTCGCTGCCGACGAACATCGATATCGGCGGCACGTTCAAGGATCCGTCGATCCGCCCGGGTGCGGAGGTTGCCGCCCGGGTCGGCGCCGCGGCGGGGCTTGCCGCCGTGTTCGCGCCGCTGGCGATTCTGCCGACGATCCAGTTCGGCACGTCCGACGCCGAGGACGCCCGCTGCGGCGAGATGTTGCAGCAGGCGCGGGCGAGCGCCGGCGGCAAGGGCCTGCATACCGAGCGCCCCGCGGCTTCGGCCGGGCGGTAGTTGCGTCCGGACGGGCGGCGTGGCTTCCTGGCGGAGGTGGTCAGCGGAGAACCGATGACATTCTACGAACTGCGCCAATACAAGATGCTGCCGGGCGAGCTGGAAGCCCGGGGGAAGGTGATGGAGGAGGAGATCGTTCCGTTCCAGGTCTCCAAGGGCATGGTGGTCACCGGCAGCTGCCGGGGTGGGGCCGATCAGTCGATTTACGCGTGGCTTCGGCGGTTCGAGAGCGAGGAACAGCGGGTCGAGCAGTACAAGGCGGTTTAGGAAACCACTACCGGACTACGCAGATTGCCCCGCGAATCCCTGAGTATCTTGACCGATCTGCGTATCTTGACCGATCTGCTGTCGAAGTGACCCGGATCGTGCCGACGCCGAAGTCGACGGTTCAGTACCGGATGCGGCAGGTGCGGGCTTCCGGTTTCGGATCGCAAACCGGACATGCGACGGCACCCACGGCGGGGGTGATTCTTATCGTTATTTTGGTGGGCGGGCCTGTGATCGTGCAAGAGCGTATCGCCGCATATTTCCAGGCAGGTTCGTTGCAAACGGCGATCGGCGTAGCTGGAACCGATGCACGCAGGTGGGCAGAAAGTTTCGGCTCAAAACCGGAATTCCGATCGTACGGAAAGTGACTAGGTAGATTCCGAGCCTTTCTATCGCGAGACCGTGAGGCCTATAGCTTTCCCCGCAAGACCGCTGGCAGTGCCCGCGTTCATGGCCCGACTAGGGTTTTTTCCGACCCTTTTTGGACGTTTCCTCCCTCTATTAACTAGGCCCCGGTTCCCAAGCCGGGGCTTTTTTTCATCGGCGGCGCTGAAACCGCCGCTCCCCGGGGCAAAGTCTTGATTCCGGCCGCGCCTCCTGCGAAAGAGTGGCGGAAACCGAGGAACCGACGTGCAGCCGACAAAGACATTAACCGAGGGCCAGCGTGCCTACGAAGCCAAACGGGCCGCCAAGGCGGGCATGAGCCTGGATAAATGGCTCGCCCTGAAGCAGCGCGAGCAGGAAGCCGAGGCGAAGGCGAAGCTGAAGCTCGCCGAAGCCGCGAAGCCGCCCAAGCCGCCCGGCTTCTTCACCCGACTGCTGGACCGCGCCCACCGCCCGCTTGGAAGCTGACCTCGCGGCCCACGCGGACTGGAGCGTCGATCCGCGCAAGCGCTGGATCACCATCGCCCGGCGCAGCGGTTCGGGCTGGGCGATAACCGCTCCGCGTCCCGTCGGCGACATATTTACATTGTTGTCACGACTGATCCTGCAAGCCGGCGGCGGTGCCGTCGCCCTCGGCGCGGACCTGCCGATCGGCTTGCCGCGGGCGTATGCGGCGGGGCTGGCGGAGGCCGACTTCCCGGCGTTCCTGCGCAGCACCCGTGGTCTGCCGGATTTCTTCGCCGTCTGCGCCAGCCTGGACGACGTCGGACCCGGCCGGCCGTTTTACCCGGCGCGCGGGGTGGCAGGGATGACTCGTCTGTCGCACGCGCTGGCGCTCGGGCTGGCGGATGCCGCCGCGCTGTGCCGCGCCTGCGATCGGGCGACGGCGGAACGGCCGGCCGGGGCGCCGCTGTTCTGGACGCTGGGCGCCAACCAGTCCGGCAAAGCCGCCATCGCCGCGTGGCAAACCCTGGTCCTGCCGGCGCTTGAAGCCCGAGACCGGTTTCGGCTGTGGCCGTTCGAGGGGCCGTTCCTGTCGCTGCTCTCCCCGGGATCGGTTGCAATGGCAGAGACCTACCCGGCCGAGGCTCTGCGCCACCTCAGCATACGGCTGCGCGGCAGCAAGCGGCGGCAGGGAGACCGCTGCGCGGCGGCGGGCCCGCTGCTGGCTGCGATGGATCTGCTGTCGGGGGTGCCGGACGATGAGATGCGGCTCGCTGTGCTGGACGGCTTCGGTCCGGACGCCGCCGGGGAGGACCGGTTCGACAGCGTTCTGGGCTTGCTGTGCGTGCTGAACGTGCTGGCAGGCAACCGGCCGGACAGCGCGCCGGATGACCCGTGGATCCAACGATGGGAGGGCTGGGTGCTGGGCCAGACGGCTTTGCCGGTGGTTCGGGAGCCGAGCGAATAGCGAGAAGCGCCCCGTCATGCCGACGAAGGTCGGCATCCACGCCTCTGCCTCAACCGGCACCGCCAGGCATGGATGACGGGCCTTCGCCCGCCATGACGAGAGCGCCCCCTACGGCCAGCGCACCTCCGGCGGCAGGCTCATCAGGATCGCCTCGACATTGCCGCCCGTCTGCAGCCCGAACAGCGTGCCGCGGTCGTGGATCAGGTTGAACTCGACATACCGCCCGCGCCGGACCAGTTGGTGGTCGCGGTCGGCCTGAGTCCATGACTCCGCCATGCGGCGGCGGACGATCTTCGGGTAGGCGTCAAGAAACGCCTCCCCGACATCTCTGGTGAAGGCGAAGTCCGCCTCGGCATTGCCGGTGAAATGCTGGTCGAAGAAGATGCCCCCTGCCCCGCGCGGCTCCTGCCGGTGCGGCAGATAGAAGTAGCGGTCGCACCACGCCTTGAACCGGTCGTAGTACCCGGGGTCATGCCGATCACAGGCGGCCTTGAAGGCGGCGTGGATGGTGGCGGCATCCTCGATGGCTTCCGGAGTCTCCAGCCGCATCGGCGTCAGATCGCCGCCGCCGCCGAACCAGCCCTTCGTTGTCACCAGCATCCGCGTGTTGAAATGCGCCGCCGGCACCTTCGGGCTTTGCATATGCGCCACCAGACTGATGCCGCTCGCCCAAAACCGCGGATCGGCCTCCGCGCCCGGAATCTGCGCGCGGAAGCCCGGGCTGAACTCGCCCGTCACGGTGGAGACATTGACGCCGACTTTCTCGAACACGCGCCCGCGCATGACACTCATGACCCCGCCGCCGCCGTCGGAGCCGTCTTCGGTCGGGCGGTGCCAGGCGCTGCGTTCGAACCGGCCCGCCGGACAGTCGCCGGAACCGGCATCCTCGATCGCCTCGAACGCCGCGCAGATCCGGTCGCGCAGGCTCTCGAACCAGGCCTGCGCAGCCGGCTTCAGAGATTCATGCGGCGGCTTGGAAATTTTTTCGGGCATCGGGGCTTGTTCCTGCGCTGTAGTCGGGATAACCCCTCGCTGCCTTCATGTTGCGTTGCAAGGGTGTTGAGCAGTCTCTAGACTGCCCGCGTCCCGGGGCCGGAGCAACCCGGCAGGCAACAGGCAGGTGCTCCGAGCCAGTCGCGGGATTGGCTCGCGGTCAGCCACGCGCGCGCGTCCTGACTGTAACGCTAGTTCGAGGGAAAGAATGGCCGACTCCTCCGCCGCCGCTTCCACCCATCCCGGCCCGGCCGGCGAGGTGACCAAGCGCGATATGCTGTCTCTTGTTACCACCGCCGCCGTAGCGATCGGGGTCGGTGCCGTCGCCTGGCCGTTCATCGATTCCATGAACCCGTCCAAAGACGTGCTGGCGCTGGCTTCAGTGGACGTCGATCTGTCCCCCATCGAGGTGGGCCAGGGCATCACGATCCTCTGGCAGGGCAAGCCGATTTTCGTCCGCCACCGCACGCCGACGGAGATCAAGGAAGCGCAGGACGTTCAGCTTTCCTCGCTGATCGAGCCGCAGCCGGACTCCGAGCGGACCAAGGCCGGCCACGACCAGTGGATCATCCTGATCGGCATCTGCACCCATCTCGGCTGCGTGCCGCTGGGCAACAAGCCGTCGGATCCGCGCGGCGACTGGGGCGGCTGGTTCTGCCCATGCCACGGCAGCCAGTACGACACCTCGGGCCGCGTGCGGCACGGGCCGGCGCCGGCGAACCTGGCAGTCCCCCCTTACGCATTCGCGTCTGACACCAAAGTTAAGATCGGCTGATATCGTCAGCCCTCGCCCGCGACAGGGAACAAACCATGGTCGGCCTGCACAAGAGTGAGTTTACCAATCCAGTCTTAAACTGGATCGACACCCGCCTGCCCGTCTTCACGATGATCCAGAAGGAGTACGGGGAGTTTCCAACGCCGAAAAACTTCAACTACTTCTGGAACTTCGGCGCTCTGGCGATGGTCGTGCTGATGATCATGATCGCCAGCGGAATCTTCCTGGCGATGAACTACCAGCCGAACTCCGAACTGGCGTTCGGGTCCATCCAGCACATCATGCGTGACGTGAACTACGGCTGGCTGCTCCGGTATATCCACCAGAACGGCGCGTCGATGTTCTTCATCGTCACCTACATCCATATCTTCCGCGGGCTTTACTACGGGTCCTACAAGGCCCCGCGTGAGCTGCTGTGGATCCTGGGCGTGGTGATCCTGATCATCATGATGGCCACGGCGTTCATGGGCTACGTGCTGCCCTGGGGCCAGATGTCCTACTGGGGCGCGACCGTCATCACCAACCTGTTCTCGGCCTTCCCGATCGTCGGCCCGAAGATCGTCACCCTGCTGTGGGGCGGATTCAGCGTCGATAATCCCACGCTGAACCGGTTCTACTCCCTGCACTATCTGCTGCCGTTCCTGCTGGTTGGCGTGATCTTCCTGCACGTCGTGGCGCTGCACCTGACCGGATCGAACAACCCGTTGGGCATCGACGTGAAGTCGCCGCAGGACACCCTGCCGTTCCACCCGTACTACACGGCCAAGGACTCCGTCGGCATCTGCGTTTTCCTGGTCATCTACTCGATCTTCGTGTTCTTCGCCCCGAACTACCTCGGCGATCCGAACAACTTCATTCCGGCGAACCCGCTGCAAACCCCGGCCGACATCGTGCCCGAGTGGTACTTCCTGCCTTACTACGCGATCCTGCGCTCGGTGCCGGACAAGCTGCTGGGCGTCTGCCTGATGTTCGGCTCTATCCTGGTCCTGTTCGTGCTGCCCTGGCTCGATACGTCGAAGGTCCGCAGCGCGCGGTTCCGCCCGCTGTACCGTATCAGCCTGCTCGTCTGGGTGGTCGCAGTCATCGTCCTGGGCGCTTGCGGCGCGCACAAGCCGGAAGGCATCTGGGTCACGCTCAGCCGCATCGGCACACTCTATTACTTCGCGCAGTTCCTGGTCATCATGCCGATCCTCGGCAAGCTGGAGCGGCCGCTGCCGCTGCCGGAAAGCATCAGTCACCCTGTTATCGGCGGGCGCGGCGGCGGACCTCTGCCGAGCGGCGCCGCGGCCAAGCCGATGGAGAAAGCGTGATGCGCACGATGCAATCCCTGTTGGCGGGGGCCTTCGCCGCCACGCTGCTCGCCGCGCCCGCGATCGCGCAGGAAACCGAACTGCCGAACCAGAAATGGAGCTTCGAGAACCCGTTCGGGACCTACGATCTTGCGGCCGCTCAGCGCGGCTTCCAGATTTATTCCCAGGTGTGCTCGAACTGCCACTCCTTGGAGTATCTGCATTATCGCGATCTGTCCGGGATCGGGCTGGATGATGCCCAGATCAAGGCGATCGCCGCCAACGTGACCGTGCCGGACGGGACGGACGACCAGGGGCAACCGAAGGATGGTCCGGCGACCCCGGCCAGCCAGTTCCGCTCGCCGTTCCCCAACGCCAAGGCGGCTGCCGCGGCGAACAACGGCGGCATCCCGCCCGACCTGTCGCTGATCGTCAACGCGCGTGAGGGCGGCCCGAACTACATCTACGGAATCCTGACCGGCTACGCCGATCCGCCCGAGGGGTTCAAGCTGCAGGATGGCCTCTATTACAACAAGGCGTTCCCCGGGCATCAGATCCATATGCCGCAGCCGTTGCGCGACGGCACGGTCGATTATACCGACGGCACGGCGAACACACTGGATCAGCAGGCGCATGATGTCGTCACCTTCCTGTCCTGGGCGGCCAATCCGGAAGCGGTCGAGCGCAAGCAGATGGGCGTGCGCATTGTCCTGTTCCTGGTTTTCCTGACCGGCCTGACCTACGCGGTGAAGCGCAAGGTCTGGGCCGACGTCGAGCATTGAAGCCATGGCATCGCCGGTGATCCAGCCTGTTATCGGGATCATCGGCGGTTCCGGCCTGTACGATATCGACGGGCTGGAAGACCAATCCTGGCGCCAGGTGGATACGCCCTGGGGCGCGCCGTCCGACAGGCTGCTGTTCGGGCGCCTGGCCGGCATCCAATGCGTGTTCCTGCCGCGGCACGGGCGGGGACACCCCACCTCCCCGAGCCATCTGAACTACCGGGCGAATATCGATGCGCTGAAGCGCTCCGGTGTGACGGATGTGCTGTCGCTGTCCGCCGTCGGCAGCCTGAAGGCCGAACTGCCGCCCGGCCATTTTGTCGTTGTGGACCAGTTCATCGACCGTAGCTTCGCGCGGGAAAAAAGCTTCTTTGGAGACGGTATCGTCGCGCACGTGTCGATGGCGCATCCGGTCTGCGGCCGTCTGGGGGATGCGCTACATTTGGCGGCCGGTTCGCTGTCGTTGCCGGTGACCCGCGGCGGCACCTACCTGGTGATGGAAGGGCCGCAATTCTCCACCAGGGCGGAAAGCGAGCTGTACCGAAGCTGGGGCTGTAGCGTCATTGGCATGACCAACATGCCGGAGGCCAAGCTCGCGCGGGAGGCGGAGCTTTGCTACGCCACGCTGGCGATGGTGACGGATTACGACTGCTGGCACCCGGACCACGACCACGTCACGGTCGAGGCCATTGTGAAGGTGTTGCTGAGCAACGCCGACAATGCGCGCAGCCTGGTGACGGCGATCGTGCCGGATATTGGCCGCGAGCGGCCTCTGTGTCCCTGCGGATGCGACCGGGCGCTGGAGAATGCGGTAATCACCGCCGAACCGATGCGCGACCCCGAGCTCCTGGCGAAGGTGTCGGCTGTCGCCGGGCGCGTGCTGTAGCTAGGGCTCCGCGGCCCCGGGGGATTTCGGCGCGGTCAATTCCTTGGTCACAGCGGTCGCGTCCATGATTTCCCGCTGGCTGGAATCCGCTGCGCCGGAGCCCAGTTTGACTCCGCCATCGGGTTGCGGAACGGTGATCGGCTTGACCTCCACCGGGGTGACGCCCTTGTTCTTCATATCGAGATCGTCCGCAACTTTGGGAGCCAGATCGACCACACGGCCACCGACATAGGGGCCCCGGTCCTCGATCTTCACCGTGGCGGTCTTGCCGTTGTCGAGGTTCTTCACCTTGGCCACAGTACCCAATGGCAGGGTCTTGCTGGCGGCAATGTTGGAATTGGGTTTCATCCGGTGCCCGTCCGCCATCTTCTTGCCGGTGAAGCTTTTTGCGTAGAACGAACCGCGGCCCTTCTCGGTGCGGCCCGAGTGTTCGATGCGGCCGGGGGCTGCGGGAGGGAGCGGGGGCAAGCTGTCCAGGCGTTCGGCTTCGTGCTTCGCGGCGGCGGAATCCGGCGGTGGCGTTGCCGCTGACGCGCCCGCGGAAAGCAGGCCAATCAGTCCCGCCACACCCATGATCTGCCGGATATCCATCGCACACCCCTCTTGTCCCAAGGGACGGACGCTTCAGCGGAAGGATGGTTCCGATCACAACCGCGACGGCACAAGATTTCGTGACAGAGCGGATGCCGAATCGGTATAGCTGACCAGGAAGAGAGTTCGGGCGCTTGCCGCCCTAACCGGGAGTTTGGCATGCTCGACACTGCGGGAATCCTGTTGAGTACGATCATGATGGCAATCGTGATCGTCCAGGCGATACGGCTCGATCGGGTTCAGGCATGGTTCCAAACGATCAGCCCGAAGGATCAATCGAAGCTGAAATCCCCGACATGGGACCGCGGCCGCTGAACCGCCCGGAGAGATAGCCCGGTGCGCAGCCTTTGGCTTCTGTTGCTCTTTGCGGCTTTCGCCGTGTTGGGCACGGGCGTGCCATTCATCGCGACGCTGGGCTACGAATGGGTCGACACGTTTCGTCCGCAAGACGTCGCCTTTGTCATCCTGAACCAGATCCCGGTCGCGATGATCATGGGCACGGTGGCCGTCTTCAGCTACCTGCTGATGGACCGGCGCTATCCGCCGCATCCTTCGCTCGAGGCCGGCTTAACGCTCGCGATGGCGGCCTGGATCACGCTGTCGCTGACCTGGGCTGAACTTCCAGACCCCGCGTGGGACAAGTGGAATACGGTTATCAAAACCATCGGTTTTTCCATATTTGTTCCTTACGTGATCCGGTCGCGCGTGCAGATCGAGGCATTCGTTCAGACCTATGTATTCTCGCTGGCGGCGAATTTTGTTCCGTTCGGGATCAAGACGCTCATTTCGGGTGGCGGGTACGGCCAGAACCTCGGCCTGGAAAAGGGTAATACAGGTCTGAGCGAGGGCGGCCTGCTGTCAACCGTCTGCCTCATGGCGGTCCCGCTGGCACTTCATCTGTCGAAACACAGCCAACTCATTCCCCGCATAAAGCAGCTTGGCTGGGGCTACTGGGTTGCCGCCGCACTGGCAATCACAACGGCCATCGGCACGTACGAGCGAAGTGCCTTGATCGGCATGCTGGTTCTCGGCGCGTATATGTGGTCGCACAGCAGGCACAAGTTCGCCTTCGGCCTCGCGGGCATCTTAATGGCCGGTCTGGTCGCTGTTACAACATCAAATTCCTGGACCGAGCGAATCTCGACCATCGGTGAGTTCCAAACCGAAAGCTCTGCTTATGTTCGGATACTCGTTTGGAAGTGGACGCTCGAATATACCTCGACGCATCCCCTGGGCGGCGGTTTCATGTTGTATCTGATCGATCACGTGGAGGTTCCCGGTACATTGGATAGTCCGGGCTTTTCTCAGTTCGGCCGCGCGTTCCATTCGATTTACTTTGAGGTGTTGGGCGAGCAGGGCTACCCGGGACTGATACTGTTTGTTTTGCTGGCCGGCTCGATGCTCGTAAAACTGAGAATGCTGTCGAAGAAGGTCCGACCATATCCGGAGCTTGAATGGGTGGTATCGCTTTCGGACGCCCTGCAAAGCGGCCTGGCGGTTTTCCTGACGGCCGGTGCGTTCGTCGGCATCGCGTACCAGCCGATGTTCTGGTACTTCATTGCGATGGGCGTCAGCCTCAACGCCTATGTGTGGCGGTTCGAACACCCCGAATCAAAGACGTCAAGAATATTGCGAGCGATAAGCCGCAGGCCCGGATCGATCGTGCCGGCTCCGGCGAGCCGTATCGCGAAGCCGCCCTCGAAACCCTGGATCCCGGGACGCTAGAGTCGTCCCGGGCGCTCCCGGTCGTGCCGGAATTGCGCCGGCGAAACTGGAGTGTGCCGGCGGAGCTGCGCCTGTGCAGCTCCTCCTTCGTCCACCACTTCAGGCGAGATGCCTGGCAAAGAAATCCAATGTCCGCTGTTGCGCCAACTCGTAATCCGCCCTGCTGTAAGAGCCCCGCTCGTCGCAGCCAAACCCGTGCTGCGCGCCCTCATACACGTAGATCTCCGCCTTCGGCTGCGCCGCGCGAACCGCATCGACGTCCTGAAGGGGAATCGACGCATCCTTTTCGCCGAAATGAAACTGCACCGGAGCGTTCGGCCGCTCGTCCTTCGTGCCGGCGACACCGCCGCCATACCACGCGGAGGCTGCCGCGAATTTCGTTGTCCGCGTCGCACCCCACCATGCCACCGTGCCTCCGAAGCAATAGCCGACGATGCCGAGCTTCTTGCCGGACAGATGGTCCGCCGCGGCTTCGATGTCCTTGATCACCTCCGCGTCGGTCAGTTTCATCCGAAACGCGCGGCCCTTGTCGATGTCCGCCTGGGTGTAGCCAAGCTCCACGCCCGGCTCGACGCGGTCGAACAGCGCCGGCGCCACGACCGCATAGCCCTGCGCCGCGAAACGGTCCGCCACGCTGCGGATGTGGTGGTTGACCCCAAAGATCTCCTGCACCACCACGATGCCCCTGGCGGCATCGGCCGGACCCGCCACATAAGCTGACAGACTGAACCCTTCGGCCGCCTTCAACTGGATCGTCTCACCCATTCCATTCCTCCGCGCCGATTGTCAAATTCCGGCGGACAGGTTGGCAAAGTTGGCCGATGCGTCAACCGTGCCCATGTGACAGGTTGGTTCAACCGCCCACCGAGACGACATCGCTGAACGGCAGCGTCAGGCCGCCCATTTGCAGATCGACGGTGCCGCTGTTGTTGGTGACCGAAGTAGCCGTCCCGGTCACCGTGAACGGCACCGCGGTCGTCGTTCCATTCGGCCCGAGCGCCGTGACCGACACGGTGTAGGCGCCGTCCGGCTCGGTGCTGCCGTTGCCGGTCCTGCCGTTCCACGTCCAGGTGTTGGATCCGGCGGTGCTGGTCATCGTGGCGCTCGCCACCTGCGCGCCTGAGGCGTTTGTGACGGAGATGGCAACCGGCTCGGCCGCCGTCGTGTTGAAGTTGATCGAGGCGGTTCCGCTCTGCAACGAAAGCTGCGTGCTGTTCACCACCACCTGCTTGCCGAGCATCGCCGACGACTGCTCGACCTGGCTCGCCTGAGTAAGCTGAATAAGCTGCGTCAGGTCGCTGTTCGTGTTGATCTGCTGCTCCACCGAGGAGAACTGCACCAGTTCGCTGGTGAACTGGTTTGAATCCATCGGTGACGAAGGGTCCTGGTTCTGAAGCTGGGTCATCAGCAGCGTCAGGAAGTCGGAGAAGTTGCCGCTCAGGCTGTTCAGGGCAGCGCTGCCGGTCTGCGCCGCGACGCTGCCACCGGGGGACGCGGACGCGGCGGTGCCGGTCGATGACGTTACGGTTCCACTCATGATTGACGCTCCTGCTGATGGCTATGCAACGATGTCTACTCCTACACGGAACGATATCGCGGCCGGCGCGGCAGTCTTCTCAGCGGATAAGCGGGTTTGCCGGCGCGCACCGGGGTCGCCGCCCGCCTCGCCGCCGCCGTAGCCGCCCTTGCCGCTGCCGTCGGGACTGTTGCCGTTCGCCGGCCCTGTCCCCGCCTGGTCGCGGGATGGCAGGTTTGATCCGTTGCCGCCCGCCGCCGAGGACTGAACCGGGGCGGTGTGAAAGGTGACGGTGCGGCCGGCGGCGGGCACGCCGGCATCGTCCAGCGCCCGGTGAAGCTGCGGCTGGTCCCGCAGCAGCGCCTGCAGCGTGTCCGCCTTTTCAGCCGTGATCGCGACATGCGCCGCCCCCGTGTCGCTGCGGCCGATCTGCACCTGGACCACGCCGAGTTCGGCGGGGTGCAGCCGCAAGGTCATCTGCTGGCTGCCATCCGCGGCGGGTCCGAGGGTCAGCAACGCAGAGCCGATCTGCGCCGCCGGAGGCGTGACCGCGGCAGGCGCCACGTGGGCCGGAGCAGCGGACGCGGACACCGCGGCCGTGGTCGCGGTTGGTTCCGCCGGTAAGCTGGATGGCATGATAGCCAGACTGCGCGGCTCGGCAGTGGCGCGGGCAGGCTGTTCGGCCGCGAGGGCGGCTGCTCGCAGCGGGCGGTTGGTTGCGGCCGAGGCGGCCGAACCGGTGGTCTCCGCCCCACTGACGGGCGCGGTCTCGACCGGCGCCGCATCCTGCCGCGTCGGCCGATCGGCGGCACCGGACGCGGCGGTGGAGGCGGCAGCGGTTTCGGTATCGCCGCCGGCTGCCGCACCTCGCTGCGACGGCGTCTGGTCGGCGTGAGGTTCCGGGAGCATCGGCTGCGGCACGGCCACGGGAAGCGGCGCCACGCCGGAGGGGCCCGTGTCGGCGGCGGCGACCGGTTCGGCGACAGAGGCTGGCTTGGCGGGACGACCGGGTTTCGGTGCGGGCGCGCCGGTGCCTTCGGCCTCGGGAGGCACGGCCTCTGGCGCTGCCGGCGGCCCGGCACCGGCTGTTTGCGAAGCGGCTTCCGTCTGACCCTCCTCGGCCGGGACGACAGCCCCCTGCTCAGCCGCCGCGCTGTCCGCGGTGCGCAGAAGCTGCAGGAACGCATCCCCGCCTGAACCCGGAGATGACGTCGCTCGGCTGGTCGGAGCGATCGGTCCATTCGATGGCACGGTCGCGATGGCGGCTGGCAAAACCGGTTCTCCTGCCATGCGGATTTTCCTTCGGACGTGTCAAGCAATGTCCGGGCCAAGCCGAAACAGCAGCAAGAGCTCGCTTTCCGCGGATGACCAGGCAAGTCCTGCCGGGTCTTTTCTGCCGGGTGGCTTCCTGCTGCCCGGAGGTGTGCCGCGCAAGTCAAGGACCATCCGTTACTCCGCGCTTGGCACGTTTCATGCTGACGCATCAGTCCATCCTGACCAGGAGGGTCCCCGGCGATGTCCTTATTTGGTGCGATCAACACCGCGATCAGCGGTCTCGGCGCGCAATCCACCGCGTTCGGCAATATCAGCGAGGACGTTGCCAACAGCCAGACCGTCGGCTTCAAGCGCGTCGACACCAGCTTCGTCAATTACCTGACGACCAGCACGCCAACGGAGAACGAGCCGGGATCGGTTGTCGCCACCCCGGACTATGTCAACAACGTTCAAGGCACCATCACGCAGACCGACAATCCGCTGGGCATGGCCATCGCCGGCCAGGGCTTCTTCGCCGTTTCCAAGGCCACGAGCGACGTGAACAACGTGCCGACGTTCAACCCGCAGCAATACTATACGCGGGCCGGCGACTTCTCGATGAACGCCGCCGGCTATCTGGTGAACAGCGCCGGGCTTTACCTGAACGGTTGGTCGGTCGATCCGGCGACGAGCGCCGTCAACCAGAACGCGCTTGCGCCGATACAGGTCAGCCAGTCCACCTATAACCCCGTGGCGACATCCTCGGTTACCCTGGCGGCGAACCTGCCCGCCACCCCGACGACCGGCACCGCGACGGCCGCATCGCCGCTGTCCTCGGACATCACCGTCTACGATTCGCTCGGGACAGCCCACACCGTTGCTTTGAACTGGACCAAGAACGCGACGAACGACTGGACGGTGCAGGTCAGCGTGCCCGACAACACGACCGGCACGACCGACCTCGGCGCGGCCGACGTGCAATTCGGCTCGACCAGCGGCAATGCCGTGGCGGACGGCACGATCGGATCGGTTGCGGCATCGGCAACCGATCCCGGCACGGTGACGACCAGCACCTACGGCGCGGGCGCAACATCGAGCCTCAGCTTCACCGCCGATTTCGGCACGGGCGCGCAGACGATCCAGGTCAATCTCGGCACTTATGGCGGCACCAACGGTGTCACCCAATACGCCGGCACCAGCTACAGCCTGCTTGGCCTGACCCAGAACGGCATCCCGCCGGGCAGTTTCTCCGGCGTCACCACGCAGGCCAACGGCGATGTCGTTGTCAACTACAACAACGGCCAGAGCCGGACGATCGCGCAAATCCCCATCGTGACGTTCAACGCTCCCAACGCACTGCAAAGCCAGAACGGTCAGTCATTCACCGCCACGACCGAAAGCGGCACGCCGCTGGCCGAAAGCGCCGGCACGAGTGGTGCGGGCAACATCGTCACCGGATCGGTTGAGGGGTCGAACGTCGATATCGCCACCGAATTCTCCAACCTGATCGTCGCGCAGCAGGCCTACTCTTCGAACGCCAAGGTGGTCACCACCGCCAACCAGATGCTGCAAGCCACGCTGCAAATGGTGGCATGACCGCATGAGCCTCGATTCGGCGCTGTCCATCGCCAGAGGGGGGCTGGCGAACATCAACGCACAGTTCGCGCTGATCTCCCAGAACGTCGCGAATGCCGCCACGCCGTCCTATGCCGTCGAGGTCAGCACCCAGACCGCGCTGACCTCGGACGGAATCGGGCTGGGCGTGCGGACCGGGCCGGCGACGTTGCAGATCGACCAGACGCTGCAAGCCTCGATGCAGCAGCAGAACGCGACGGTGACCGGCCTGCAGACAACGCAAACGGCATTGCAGGCGATCGACAGCGTGCTGGGCACGCCGGGGTCGGGAAGCGACATCGGCAGCCTGCTTGGCAACCTGAAGAACAGCTTCTCCACCTTGCTGAATGACCCGGGCAGCCAGACGCAGCAAAGCGCCGTGGTGTCCTCGGCGACCACGCTCGCGAACGGCATCAACAGCCTGAGTGCGGCCTACACGGCGCAGCGCCAGGCGGCGCAAGCCGATCTGGGTTCGGCGGTCAACACGCTGAACAACACGCTGGCGACCATCGGCCAGCTCAACAGCCAGATCGTGAC
>CAINOE010000110.1 GCA_903851415.1 uncultured Rhodopila sp.
CGGCACCCGGTACCGCGGCGACTTCGAGGAGCGGCTGAAGGCCGTCGTCAACGAACTGGAAGCCCAGCCGGGTGCGATCCTGTTCATCGACGAAATCCACACCGTCATCGGCGCGGGTGCCACCAGCGGCGGCGCGATGGACGCCTCCAACCTGCTGAAGCCGGCTTTGGCCTCCGGCAACCTGCGCTGCATCGGCAGCACCACGTACAAGGAATTCCGCAACTACTTCGAGAAGGACCGCGCCCTGGTCCGCCGCTTCCAGAAGATCGACGTCAATGAGCCGTCGCTGGAAGACAGTGTGAAAATCCTGCGCGGCCTGAAGCTGAACTACGAGAAGCACCACAAGGTCCGCTACACCGAGGAAGCCATCCGCGGCGCGGTGGAGCTGTCGGCCAAATACATCAACGACCGCAAGCTGCCGGACAAGGCGATCGACGTGATCGACGAAGTCGGCGCCTCCCGCATGCTGCTGCCGGAGCACAAGCGGCGGAAGACCGTCACCCTGCGCGACGTGGAGGAGATCGTCGCGAAGATCGCCCGGATTCCTCCGAAGAGCGTGTCGGCCGACGACAAGGAGACGCTGCGCAACCTGGAACGCGACCTCAAGTCGATGGTGTTCGGCCAGGACAAGGCGATCGAGGCGCTGTCCGCCGCGATCAAGCTGGCCCGCGCCGGTCTGCGCGAGCCGGAAAAGCCCATCGGCAACTACCTGTTCTCCGGCCCGACCGGCGTCGGCAAGACCGAGGTGGCGCGGCAGTTGGCGGCCACGATGGGCATCGAGCTGATCCGCTTCGACATGTCCGAATATATGGAGCGTCACAGCATATCCCGGCTTATCGGTGCGCCGCCGGGCTATGTCGGGTTCGACCAGGGCGGGTTGCTGACCGACGCGATCGACCAGCATCCGCACGCGGTGCTGCTGCTGGATGAGATCGAGAAGGCTCACCCCGATCTGTTCAACATCCTGTTGCAGGTGATGGACCACGGGAAGCTGACCGACCACAACGGCAAGACGGTCGATTTCCGCAATGTGATCCTGATCATGACGACCAACGCGGGCGCCTCGGACCTGGCGAAGGAAGCCATCGGCTTCGGCCGCGAGAGCCGGGTGGGCGAGGACGAAGAGGCGATCAAGCGGCTGTTCACGCCGGAGTTCCGCAACCGCCTGGACGCGACGATCACCTTCGCCGCGCTGACGCCGGAGATCGTCGGCCGCGTGGTGGAAAAGTTCGTGATGCAGTTGGAAGCCCAGCTTGCGGACCGGAATGTCACCATCGAGTTGTCCTCGGCGGCGAAGGAGTGGCTGGCGGAGCGCGGCTACGATCGTCTGTATGGCGCGCGTCCGCTGGGCCGGGTGATCCAGGAGCACATCAAGAAGTCGCTGGCTGAGGAGCTGCTGTTCGGCAAGCTGGTGAAGGGCGGCGCCGTGAAAGTGACGCTGAAGGACAACAAGCTGGACTTCGAGATCACCGAGGCCTCGCTGCCGGCGCTGCCGAAGCCGGAAGGCGACGACGACGGCGGCGCGGACCGGGAGCAGGAGGTCGAGGTTTAGGCGGGATCGTTCCGTCGGGACGGGGAAGGGCCAGCGGTTGCGCCGCTGGCCCTTTTTTGTTGGGGATCTTGCCGGGCTGTTTGCGCACCCGCCGCCGGGTCTTGGGGGCCGCGGTTGTGTCGGCCACCGGCGATGCGCGTCCGGCTTTTGCCGTCTCGGAATAGTACTGATAGGGTGACCGGGCCTAGGATAATGGAGAATACCATGACACGCCGATTGACGGCTTTCGCGGTGGTTGCGGCGGGAGTGCTGGCCATGGCCGGCGCGCGGGCGGATACGGTCAAGCCGGACGATTTCCAGGTGCCGACGACGGCCGCGCTGGTGACGCTTTGCACGGCGCCCGACACCGACCCGTTGTATACGGCCGCGCGGAATTTCTGCCACGGCTTCGCCGTCGGGACGTATCGGGCGGTGGCGACCGAGGTGGCCGCGTCGCGCGCCAGGCACAAGCTGTTCTGCATGGGTGAGACCGCGCCGACGCGCGACCAGGCGATCGCCGCGTTCGTGCAGTGGGCGAGCGGGCGGCCGAAGACTTTGGAAAGCTCGCCGACGGACGGGATTACCGAATATCTCGCGGCGACGTATCCGTGCAAGTGATCCGGTAGGAGATGGCGTTATGAAGAAGACGATCCTGGCCCTGGCGGCCGCCGGTCTGCTGGCAGGCTGCACGGGGATGAACGACACGCAGCAGCGGGCGCTGACCGGAACGGTGGGCGGCGCCGGTGTGGGCGCGGTGCTGGGCGCTATCGGCGGGAATGCCGGCCTGGGCGCGGTGGCCGGCGCGGGCGCCGGTCTTGTCGGTGGGCTGGTATACGACAGCGTCAAGAAGAACGAGCAGTCGGCTTATCAGCAGGGGTATTCCGCGGGGCGGAGCGGGCAGTAAGGCGGGTCGGCGGGGGGCTGGGCCGTCTGTTTGCGAGATGGCCCGGCTCAGGGCTATTTGGGGCTTGGCCATCATAGCCCGAAGGGATTGATCTTAACGCCTCAATGCCCGGGCCTTGGGTCCGGCGGGATGAGTCTGCGCCGCATGTAGGCTCCGGAAAGAAATGGCCACTCTGGTCCTGGCCAGTACGTATGGCCTTCCGGGCTGGAAAGCCGCCGAATGCAAATGAGTCACATCGTTAAACAACCGGCAGGATGGCCCCGTCAGTCGCTGATATCCACCCGCGCCCAGGTCACGTCCGGGTCGAACCGCGTGATCCCTGCTGCAATCTTCGCCGTCTCCGCCCCCAGATCCTTTTGGAACACGACCCCGTCCTGATTGACGGCAAACGTCATCACCCCGCCGCTTTCATACGCCGCCGGCCAGGCCAGGAACGCGAAGCCTCCGGTCATTTTGCCGCCGGTCATGTAGCTTTTCGCACCGCCCGGCGCATCCGGACCCTGCGCCTTCAGTATCTTGAAGAAATAACCGTGATACGGCTGCTGCCTTCCGGCAGGCGAGGCGGCGCCGGGATACCCCTCGTCCCGCGCCTGCTCGATCAGCGGCGCGAGCGGGCTGGGCGCCTCGCCGTCCTCCGCCTCCCAATACAACCCGTCCTGCTCCCCCTTCGTACTAAAGAAACGCTCGGCGTACGCGCCTGTCCCGGTGCCGCGCTGCACCCGGTCGAAATAGTCCTTCTCGGCCTCGACACTGGCGAGCAACGTGCGGATGGTCAGCAGCTCGTTGCGGCCAATGCGGCGGTCGATGATCTGCTGCGCGCCGCTGGCCGCGTCGAACCGCCAGCCGTTATCCGCCTTCACCAGCGGTATCGGCAGCGGCCACGCGTTCGGGCCGATGGTCAGCACGACGCTGCCATCCTCCTGCGGGGTCAGGCTGTGCGCCGCCTCGTAGGAGTCCAGGAACCGCTGGCGCCCGGCCGCGTCCGCCACCCGGTCGCCGGAGCCGACAAGCTTCTCGCCGCCCGGGCCGAAGATGCCGCGCAACGCCTTCTCGTCGCCGGCCTGCTCGGCCTTGACCAGCGCGGCCACCGCGTCGTCGGGGCTGGCGAACACAAGCTGCGGCGGGTTCGGCGGGGCCGCGTGCGCCGAGACCGTGAAGCCGGCGGCGAACAGGGCGCCGATGAGCCAGGGGCGCAGGGCGTGGGTCATGCCGGTTCTCCTCATCGTCCGCGTCCATGGCCGCCGGCGGTGCGGGCGCCCCCGCCGCCTCCGGCCCGGGGACCGCCTCCGCCGCCGCCTGCCGGCCGGGCGCGCGGGGCGGCGCTGGCCTGCCGGCTCTGGGCGCCGCGGTTGCCGAACTGCGAGGCTGCGCGCCCGTCATTCATGCCGCTGAACGCCGGAGGATTGCGGCCCCCGCCGGCCGGCCGCTGCGCGGGGGTGGGCCGGTTCACCTGCGGACGGTTGCCCGCGCCCTGACCCGGGTTCGGCCGGTTGCCCTGGCCTGCGCCCTGGCCGGCATTGGGCCGGTTCGTCCCGGCGCCCTGGCCGATGTTCGGGCGGTTGCCCTGGCCGGCACCCTGACCGGCGTTGGGCCGGTTCGTCCCGGCGCCCTGGCCGATATTCGGGCGATTGCCCTGGCCCGCTCCCTGTCCAACGTTGGGTCGGTTGCCGGGCGTTTGCGCCGGCCTCGTGGCCGGGCGGTTGACTCCGCCGTTCTGGCCGATGGGCGGCCGGTTGCCGGGACCCATGCCGCCGGGCGGCCGGACGACTCCGCCGGGCACCGACACGTTCGCGCGTCCCACGCTGTTCGCCGGCAGACCGCCGGGCCGGGCCGGACGGCCGACGGGTCCGTTCGCCGGAGCCCGGAAGCCCGCACCTCCCGGCCGGTTCGCGACAGTGCTCGCGCGCCAGGTCGAGTTGCTGATCTGCGTCCGGTTCACATTGATGCTGTTGAAGCGGTTGACGTTCACGTTGACATAGCCGCCGCCCCAGTTCGGCCGCGCCCAGCCCCACAGCCCGGCGGTGATCGCCACGCCGGCGCCGAACGCCAGCCCGGTCAGCAGCGCATTGCCGAACGCATAGCCGGGAGGCGGTGGAAAGTAGACCGGCGGATAGGCCGGATACGGCCACGACCCGAACACCACGCTGGGATTGTAGACCGGCACGTACACGACCGAGGGCTGCGCCGGGGCGATGACGATGGTCTGGCCCTCGGTCCGCACCACCTGCTGCTCAGTGGATTTCAACTGCCCGGCGATCTGCGCCTGCCGCCGCAGCCGCTGGATCGAGGCCATCACGTCGTTCTGCTGCACCGCCATGGCGTAGCCAAGCTGCTGCGTCCAGTCGAGCTGGCCGTTCATCATCGCCAGCACCTGCGGGAACGGCACCAGCGACTTGACCGACGGGTCCCAGGAGACCGGCACCAGCGCGCGGGTCAGGGCGTCTCCGGTCAGCGATTTGTTGGCCGGGTTGTCGATCCAGCGCGCCGCATCGACGATCTCCAGCGGGTAGACCGAGGCCATCAGCACCTGGGTCAGCAGTTCGTCCGGATACAGCGCGATGGGGGCCAGCAGGGCGTCGAGCTGCTCGGCGCTGTAGCCCTCTGCCTGATCGGCTTGCGCTGCGGGGGGCGGCTGGGCGTGCAGGGGCGCGGGCATGGTGCCGAACACCACGGCGGCGCAGGTGACGGCGGTCAGCATGCGGCGCAGCGTGTCTAAAGGCCGTTTGGCGCCGCTGACCTTGTTGCGATTGCCCACCTTCGATCTCCCGTGCCGGTGCTCGCAGGGCTTATATCGCTTCCGGGCGGTACACAATGACGACTACGATCCGGTGGCCGCTGACGGCGCGTCTGGCGCGGTATTGCGCTTTCGCCGCGTATGGTGGCTGCGCATCGCGCACTCGGCGTTCGCTCCGGTCCCGGGGGCGTTCTCAAATGTGCAGCGTTCCGTTGGCGGCGTGCCGCAGACCCCATCCAACGCGCGGTACCCGACGCATTGGCCGTCCGGCCCGCGGTAGCCGGGACCGCCCCGGCAGCCGCAGCCGTTGCAGGGTGGCCGCTCGGGGCAGCCGCCGTCCGCGGTCGCGGCGGGTTGCGCCGCCATGATCAGCAGAGCCAGGAACGGCAACGCGGCCGCCCGCATCCGGGCGAAGCAACGTTTTGCGGCGGTGTGCTGCATTCCGACCTTCCAGTCGCCGCCCCCGGCGCCGGGGCGGCAAAGTCTTCCCGTCTTGTGTTATTTGCAATCGGGCGGCGGGGCGCGGCCGGCGTTCTTTCGGTCGCCCGGTGGTCGTTTCGGCAGGCGGCTGACCCGGACGGGTTGCTGTTGACGAAGGAAGTTATGCCGGATCAAGGTTTGGCGGGCAACAACCCGGGAGCGCCTGGTAAGGCACCGTTGCAGGTCCATGCTCATTGGGATCTCGCCGCCGAGGTCTGGCGGGCGGCATCCAGCCAGCGCCCCAGCGCCCGGTGGGCCGAGGCCGCGTAGTCCAGCACCAGCAGCGTCGGACGATCCCAAACAAACGCCCGGGTCGCCAGGGTCTCGGCGATGGGCGGCAGGTCGGAGGGCCGGACGAACGCCGCCCGCCAGGCGCCGGTATTATCCGGCGGATCGACCAGCCGGCAGAGTTCCAGCGCCAGCCGCGTCTTGCCGCTGCCGGCCTCGCCGATCAGCGCGTGGACGGAGATATCCGCCGGGTCGTCCAGCCAGGCGCGCAACGCCTCCAGCTCCGCCTCGCGGCCGAGCAGCGGCAGGACGCCGGCCTCCGGCGCAAAAATGTCGAGTTCACGCGGCGGCTCGCCCGGGCGCGGCTGTCAGCGGCGATCGGGCGCGGGCACCTGCCGACGCTCCAGCGGCAGGCGCACGCCGGTATCGCCGAACACGGCGGTGACGGAGTTGCCGTCGCCGGTGACCGCGACGCTGTTCTGCATGGATTGGGTGTGAATCGACCGGTCGGTCACGCGCGCGCCTCCGGGGCGCAGCATAGCGCGCCGGTTTGTTCTGTAAACAGAGCGGTTCTACGTAAGTCATAAATCGGATTCAGCATGGAAGCCCGATACCGGGTCGCGGTAAAAGACGCGGCGCCTGAACCGGGCTATAATCCGCGGACCGCTATAGGACGGCCGATGGAAGGAGACCGCACGGACCAGACCACCGATGTGATCATCCCGCTCGATGCCGAGGCTGCCAACGCCCTGGGCAGCAAGGCGCGCCGCGAAGCCGCCGGCCGCTACCTCAGCGGCTTGCTGAAGAACGGTCGTTTGCCTGAAGTCATGGCCGAGGCGATCGCCGAAGCCAAGCATGAAGCCCGTTCACGCGGACTGACCGACGCGGACATAGACGCCGAACTCGCTGCCTGGCGTGCCGAGGGTCGTCTTTGATCGTTGTCCTCGACGCATCGGCGTCTGTCTCCGCCGCCCTGAAGGAGACCAGCGTGCCCGAACAGGCGCTGCTTCGCGCCGTTCTTGGAAAATGATGACCGGAACCCTACTATCCCGCCGCCTTATTTGTGTTCATTCGTGTTCATTCGTGTTTCCAAAAACACTGCCAACAAACTACGGATCGATAGTCTGGCGAAACCGCTCAATCTCCGCCGGCAGCAAAGCCGCCAGCACACCCGCGCTCTCCACCGCCGGGAGGGCCCGCATGCGATCGAAACTGTCATAGGCATGCGCCGCGATACTCCGGAACTGGCGCGTCTCGTTCGCCGCCTTCGCCGCTTCCGCCCCGAAAATCGCCGGTCTCGCCCCAACCGCCCTCGACACACGGGCCATCAGATCGGCATGCCACCGAGGCCCCGTCGGCGCTTCTTCCCCGCACAAATCCAGTATTCGCAACAGCGCCGCCTCCATCGAGGTCTGGCCCGACTGCATCGCGTGCATGAAGCCCATCTCGAAGCTGTACTTGTCGCTTTCCTGCTCAACCGCGGGCAACCGCGCGAAGATCTCCACCGCGCCGGAGAAGTGACGAACCGCCGCCGCCACCGCGGCCTCGATCTCGATCCACCTTGCATCGCTCATGCGATCACCCGTAGGTCGGAGGCAACATGGTCCAGGAACGACGGCTTGCACCAGCAATACGGCATCAGATCAGGCTCCAGCCCGCGGTCCCAACACGCCGTCTCGGCGAAGTTCCACGCCTCACTCAAGCCGTCTTCAGGAAAATCCAGCAGCAAATCCACATCGCTGTCGTATTTCATCGTCCCCCGCGCCGCCGAACCGAACAGCAGAAACCGCCCGCCATTTGCCCGTGCATACGCCGCCAGCACCGGCAGCAGCGTCTCCACCGCCGCGCGGCGCCGTGCCGCCTCGGCCGCCTTCCGCTCGGGTAAGGTTACGATGCGCTGCATGCCGCCAGTATCCCGCTTTCCCGTCCCCCGGACAAATGCTTGATTCAACCGGCCGCTGCCGCTAACCCTGCGTCCCTTCGTTTGCAGGAGTTTGCCATGGCTTACAGGGTCGCGGTCGCCGGCGCCACCGGAGCAGTCGGACGCGAGATCATCAAAACCCTGGTGGAGCGCAACTTCCCGGCCTCCGACGTCGTCGCCCTTGCCTCCGGACGGTCCGCCGGCGCGGAGATATCCTTCGGCGACAAGAAGGTGCTGACGGTCCGCAACCTCGACACCTACGACTTTGCCGGCACCGATATCGGCCTGTTCAGCCCGGGCGCCGCGATCTCCGCCGTTCATGCGCCCCGCGCGGCGGCCGCCGGTTGCGTGGTGATCGACAACACCAGCCATTTCCGCATGGACCCGGACGTCCCGCTGGTGGTGCCGGAGGTCAACCCCGGCGCCCTGCGCGGTTTCGGAAAACGCAACATCATCGCCAACCCGAACTGCTCGACCATCCAGATGGTGGTCGCGCTGAAGCCGCTGCACGACGAGTTCAAAATCAAGCGCGTGATCGTCTCGACCTACCAGTCCGTCTCCGGCGCCGGCAAGGAGGGCATGGACGAGCTGTTCAACCACACGAAGTCGTCCTTCGTGCATGAGCAGGCCGCGCCGCAGCAGTTCACCAAGGAAATCGCCTTCAACTGCATCCCGCATATCGACGTGTTCATGGACGACGGCGCCACCAAGGAAGAGTGGAAGATGGTCGTCGAGACCAAGAAGATCATCGACCCCGCCATCGCCGTGCACGCCACCTGCGTGCGCGTGCCGGTGTTCATCGGCCACGCCGAGGCGGTGAATGTCGAGTTCGAACGTCCCGTCACCGCCGGCGAAGCCCGCGCCGTGCTGCGCGACGCGCCGGGCGTGGAAGTCGTCGATGTCCGCGAGGACGGCGGCTACGTCACCCCGCTGGAATGCGCCGGTGAGGATGGCGTGTTCGTCAGCCGCATCCGCAAGGACCCGACGGTCGAGAACGGGCTGTCGTTCTGGTGCGTCTCCGACAACCTGCGCAAGGGCGCGGCGCTGAACGCGGTGCAGATCGCCGAGACGATGATCGCGATGGGGCTGCTGGCGAAGAAGGCGGCCTAGCCGCCCCGCATCGTCTCCAGGTGCGCCTGCAGCACCGGCAACGGGCACGGGGCGTCGGCCGGCACAACGGCCGACCACTCCGCGACACCCGGCAGCCGGCCGGGGTTGCGCATGATCAGCTCCGTCTTCAGGAACGGGCCACCGAACCGGGTCGCCAGCAGGTGCCACATGTGGTGCGTCGGGTTCAGCGGCCACAAACGCAGCAGCGCCGCCGCCTGCTCGTCCGGCAGATCCGCGAACCCCTTCAGCCGGTGATACGATGCCGCCAGCCGCCGCCGCTCCGCCGGATCCGCCGCCGCCGCCCGCACCAGGCGGTCATACCCGAACACCGCCGCCACCCTGTGCCCGCGTGCGCGCATCCACCGCGCCAGCTTGATTTCGCCCATCTGGATAAGCAGCCATTTCGAGTGGCTGATGGGCATCGCCGTCAGAAAGCCAATCAGATCGCCGGCGGCGGCCCGTCCGCGCGCCAGCAGCATGTAGCTTTGCAGATGCGGGCCGCCCTGGAGGCTCTCGGTCAGCCCGAACAACCCGTTCCCGCCCGCCCGCATCGTCTCGATCACCGGCTCCAGCGCGGTTATCGGCCCCAGCACGCTGTCATTGACCAGCATCAGCTCGTCCGGTTCGGCCCAGCGGCTGATGACCTCCGGCATCAGGTCGTGCCACGCGCCGAAATCGCGGCCGAAATTCTCCCGTTGCACGACCAGGGCGCATAATTGCCGGACAGCCTGCCAGTCATCTTCCGGTATCCGCGCCGCCATCGAGATGAAGACGATCGAGAATCCGGACCCGGACAGCAGCGAAAGCTGCCGGCGGACCATCTCCGAAACCTGGCCGCCCGGCGAGTAGTGCACATAGAGCGCGATCCGCTTCGCCCCGGCCGCGGGGCGAACGCCGTCCTCCCGCCGCACCAACGCAGCCCGCGCGGGTCGTGCGGCCCGTATAAGGTCCCTCGGCAGGTTGGCGGCGACATCGCGGCCGACAAGGAAAACCCGAACCAGCAGCCGCCTCCAGGTGCCCGATGTGGCGTAGCCGTGGGCCAGGCGGCGCAGTCCGGGAGGCGTCTCGTGCAGGTCGGTCAGGCAAAGCGGTTCGGTCAAAGCGACTCCGGGATCAGCAGGCCGACCTACATGGACCATCCGCGCCCGGACCGGAAGCCGCCCCTACCGGCGGAAGTCCGCGCCCTTGCGTTCCACCGTGCGGACCAGCCCCTTCCATTCGTTCAAACCGTACTCGGGCGCCGGGCGCAGCTTCCGCATCCGTTCGGCCGCCTTGCGCTGCACGGAGATGTCGATGACCACGGGAGGCTCGTCCATCTGCCTCGCCAGCAGCTCCAGCTCGCACGCCCGCTCCAGCATGTACAGCCGCATCAGCGCGCCGTGGATGGTCTGGCCCAGCGTCAGAAGTCCGTGGTTCAGCAGCACGACGCAGCTTCCGGCCGCACAGCTTCGCCCGAGCGCCTCGCATTCCTCCGCCGAGGCCGGCACGCCGTATTCGTGATACACCACGTCGTCGATCACGTGCAGCGAGTCCTGGCTTATCGGCCGCAGCCCGCGGCGCAGCAGCGACACGCCGGCGCCCGCCCGCGTATGGGTGTGCAGCACGCAATTGGCATCCGGGCGCGCCTTGTAGACGCCGCTATGGATGGTGAACCCTGCCGGATTGAATGCCGCGCCCGGACTTAGCACCGACCCGTCCAGGTCCATCTTCACCAATGACGAAGCGGTGATTTCGTCGAACATCTCGCCGTAGTTGTTGATCAGGAAGTGGTCCGGCTCCCCGGGCACACGCGCTGTCATGTGGGTGTTGATAAGGTCGGTCCAGCCCAGATAGTGGACGACATGATACAGCGCCGCGAGGTCGCAGCGGGTCCGCCATTCGGCGTCCGGGATTTCGGGCTGCAATTGCAAGGCGGCTGACATGCGGTCTCTCCTTTGCTGAAAATCAGCCGCCGATGCTGGGCGCACCGCCGGAATCGTGCAAGCGCCGGGCGGCCGGGGCCGGCGTTTGCCCGGCCTGATCGAAGCCGCGGACGCCAGGCCTTCGCGAACCAGGACTTCGTGTGGCGCTGGTGGCCCGAACTGGCCGACGCGGTCTGCGAATTTTGCGACCGGGAGTGTCAATCCAGCTTAACATCCATAGTGTAAACTTAAACAAATTCGAAAAAAACCGGTTTTTTCTCGCCAAGGCGCCTTGCATGACTTCGAAAACTACCCATTGTTAATTCATGCGGCATGGCTGGAATGCCGCCACGGTATAGGTCAACACGAAACCCCTGCAGTTGGAGAGCAAAATGAAGCCATCGTTCGCCCGCCTCGAGATCGTCGCCGCCGTCCTCGCCATCGCCTTCATGATCGTGCCGCTCGTCCCGTACGCGCTGAACCACTGATCGGCAGCGCCGGTAGACACGGCCGTATAGACGGAAGACTCTACGCCGACTGGAAGCTTATCAGGTCACTGCAATTGGAGAGTAAAATGAAGCCATCTTTCGCCCGCCTCGAGATCGTCGCCGCCGTCCTCGCCATCGCCTTCATGATCGTTCCCCTCGTCCCGTACGCGCTGAACCACTGAGCGGCAGCGCCGGTTAACTTGGCCGTATAGACGGAAGTTTCTACGCCGACCGGAAGCTTATCGTGTCACTGCAATTGGAGAGCAAAATGAAGCCGTCGTTCGCCCGTCTCGAGATCATCGCCGCCGTCCTCGCCATCGCTTTCATGATCGTTCCCCTCGTCCCCTACGCGCTGAACCATTGATCGGCGGCGTCAGTAGACACGACCGAACAGACTGGACACTCCACGTCGACCGTGGGTGTATTGCGCAACGTGGTATCCGCGGTTGATCTGTCAACCGCGGATTATCGTGCTTTGCGCCATCCGCCTCACCTGACCCTTTCCGATACGCGGGCTTACTGCTGATAATCGACAGCCGAGGACGCCGAAGGGTGGACGCCTTCTGCTTTCCGCCGCGGCCGCCTTGCCCCGAGGAGGAAGCCCTCCGCCAGGAGGTCCGTGAATTCCTCGCAACTGCCGTGGCTGGACGCGCGCCGGTGCAGCGGGCCGAGTCCATCCTGCAACGCCGCGGTGTCGCCGATACTTGCGCGACGCTCAATGTTTCTTTCCCGGCCGTTCGCGGTGATCGGGTTGTGCAGATGAAAGATATCGACATGGTCCATGGCGAGCCTCCTCGGGCTGCGGTCAATCGATCGCGCGATCACGCCGCCAATGTCGCGGAAACTCCCTGACGGCACGCGGACGTTTGTGCCGACACAGACACCGGCCGGCTTTTGCGCCGCCAGCACGCGGCCGAGATTCGTTTCCGATCGGCCATTCCCGTACTGCACTGCGGTATCGAAGTGATTCACCCCGGCTGCCGGTGCCAGGCCGATCGCCCGGTCCTGCTCCGCCGCCGAACCGTGCACCATCAATCCGCCGACGGCGCCGCAGCCGAACCCCGGCACCGAGACCCGCAGACCCGACCGCCCGAACACCCGCGTGAGACCCCGCGCTCTGGCCGAACCCGCCGGCCTGGCCTAGAAAGCAGCCATACGTTCAACCCGGAGTCCGTTATGAGCAAGATCATCCGCACCGAGCCTGGCCCGATCCTGTCCCGGGCCGTGGAATACCACGGTTTCGTCTACCTGCCCGGCGTCGTCGCCAAGGACACGGGCAAGGACATCAAGGGCCAGACGGCCGAGGTGCTGGAGCAGATCGATGCGCTGCTGGAGCATCACGGCACGGACAAGACCCGCCTGCTGACGGCGACGATCTGGGTCAAGCACATCAAGGACCGCGCCGAGCTGAATGAGGTCTGGACACCGTGGCTGCCGAAGGACGGCGCTCCGGTGCGGGCCTGCGTGCAGGCCGAACTGGCCTCGCCGGAAGCCCTGGTGGAGATCATGGTGACCGCGTGCAAATAAACGGGGGTCAGCCGATATCCATGGGCAGCGCGGGGTCTTTGGCCCATTCGGAGAGGGAAGCGTCGTAGATCTTCACGTCGTTATGGCCAAGCATCGTCAGCACCAGCGCATCCGCGCTGGCCGCGATGCCGCCGCCGCAATAGGCGATGACCGGTCGGCTGAGCGCCCCCACCGCGCCGAGGCGGCGGCGCAGTTCGTCCGCCGGCAGAAACACGTTCGTGGCGGGATCGAGCAGATGCGCCGCCGGCACGTTCACGCTGCCGGCGATGCGTCCCGGCCGACCGTAGCTGTTGCCGCCGGTGCCCGCGTGCTGCGCCGGCAGCAACGCATTCAACGTGCAAATCCCGGCATCGCCGATAGCGGCTTTGACCTCGTCCCTGCCAACCATCAGGTTGCGGATTTCGCGGACCGTGAAACTGCCGGCGGGACGCGGCGTGGCGGGGCCGGCTTCCAATGCGCGGTTTTCGGCCGTCCATTTCTGCCGCCCGCCATTCAGCACCGCGGCGTTGTCATGGCCGAACTCCCGCAGCAGCCACCAGACGCGCGTTGCCCACCACGGGTTGGAGGTGCTGTAGGTGACGACGCGGGTGTCGTTGCTGATGCCGAAACGGCGCATCGCCGCGGCGAAGTCGTCCGGCTGCGGCCGCATGAAGTTCAGCTTCTGCGCGGTGTCGGACACATCCCGGGAAACGTCGCAGAACTGTGCGCCGGGAATATGGCCGTTTTCGAAATCCTCGCGGCCGGGCCTGACGATATAGGTGGTCCGCGGATCGGGGATCAGGTGCGTCGTGCAGTCCAGCACGACGACATCGTTTCGATGCCGATCGAGCCAATCGGTCTCGACCAGGTATTCCGGATGAACGAAACCCGCCATGCGCTGCCCCTGTTCAGCGGGCGATCTGCACGTACTCGAAATCGCCCGGCTTGTTGTCGATACCCTGCCGCGGCGGCGCGATCCAGCCGGCATAGGTTCCCGGTTCGCGCGCCGGGTGCATCAGGCTGGCAATGAACAGGTTGTCCTCAACCGATGGCAGCATCGTTTCCTGACGCGCCTTCCAGGATTCCGCGGTCAGAATGGACCCGGTCGTATCGGTGTGCACCGCGCTGAACTCGCCGATGCGCCGGTTGAACGCGACATGCGGCAGGGTGATGCGGAATGCGACGCCGGCCCGTTCCAGCACGCGGTTCCAGCGCGCCACACCGGCCGCGGCATCCTCTACGTAGTCGTCGCGCAGCCGCATATTCAGCGCCGACAGGGCCGGAACGTCCTCGTTGACGATGACGCCGTCGCGCAGCCGCAGCACGGGATAAACCGATGAAGTAAGAAGATGGTCGTCCGTCAGCTTGTCCTCGTGGTAGCGGCCTTTCAACCCGGCATTGAAGGCGTTGGCGGCGTTGGTGCTGATCTCGTTACCGAACAGGTCCAACGTCAGCGAGAAATGCAGATTGGCCTTTTTCTGAATTGTCGGCAGATCGATCACGCCCAGCGCGCGGATGCGATCGATGTCGTAAGGGTCTTCGATGCCCGCTTCCTTCATCGCGTCGCAGGTGCGCTGGATGGTGCGGGAGACGCCGGTTTCGCCGACGAACATGTGGTGCGCTTCTTCCGTCAGCATGAAGCGGCAAGTGCGCGACAGCGGATCGAACCCGGACTGCGCCAGCGCCGCCAACTGCATCTTGCCGTCGCGGTCGGTGAAGAAGGTAAACATGAAGAACGACAGCCAGTCCGGCGTGCGTTCATTGAACGCCCCCAGCATGCGCGGGCTGTCCTGATCGCCCGAACGCCGCCGCAACAGTTCTTCGGCTTCCTCCCGCCCATCGCGGCCGAAATACTTCTGCAGCAGATAGACCATCGCCCAGAGGTGCCGGCCTTCCTCGACATTCACCTGGAACAGGTTGCGCAGGTCGTACAGCGAGGGCGCTGTCGCGCCGAGATGCCGCTGCTGCTCGACCGAGGCCGGCTCGGTATCGCCCTGGATCACCAGCAGGCGGCGCAGCATGGCGCGATATTCGCCGGGCACGTCCTGCCAGGCCGGCTCGCCCTTGTGCGCGCCGAACGGGATCACCCGGCCTTCGACTTTCGGCGCCAACAGGATGCCCCAGCGGTATTCGGGCATCCGCACGAAGCCGAATTTCGCCCAGCCCTCGCTGCCGACGCCGATGGCGGTGCGCAGATACACGGGATCGTTCTGGAATCCTTCCGGACCCATCGACTTCCACCAGTCGATATAGCCGGGATGCCAGGTCTCCAGCGCCTTGCGGACGCGCAGATCCTCGGCCAGGCCGACATTGTTCGGAATCAGCCCGTCGTAGTCGATCTCGATGGCATCGGTCATGGCGGTGATCCTTTCAGACGCGTTCCGGGTTGAAGTCGGGCCGCACGCCGGAGCCGTATCGTTTCAGCGATCCGGTTTCGCCGGCGGCGTTCGGGCGCTGGAAAATCCAGTTCTGCCAGGCGGTCAGGCGGCCGAAGATGCGGGTCTCCATTGTCTCCGGCCCTACGAAACGCAAATTGGCTTCAAGCCCGGTCAGCGCGTCGGGCGAGAACGAGGCGCGTTCCTCCAGGATCAGCCGCACCTCGTCGTCCCAGTCGGTGTCGTCATAGGCGAAGGTGATCAGGCCGCTGGCTTCCGCGGTGTCGGCGTCCAGCGTTTCGCCGATAAGTTCGGCGGCCGCGTCCAGAGACGACGGCTCGCCGTAGAAACGGTTGGCCAGGCGGGACAGCCCGCTGCCCATCGGATAGGCCGAGAAATTCAGCGCCGACAGATGCAGCGTGGCTGGACCACCGGCCTTGGTGCCGGCAAACATGACGGAACGGTCCGCCGCGAACACCAGCTCCGCAAGGGTGCCGGCGAAACAGCTTCCCGGTTCGATCAAGGCAATGATGCTGCGGGCGGTCATGTCGGTGCGCTTCAGCACGCGCTTCAGCAGCAGGCGGATTTCCCGCACCAGCCAGTCGGTCTGGTACTGTTCCAGCAAACCGTCGGCGGCCAGCACCAGCGCCGGGTCGCCAACTGTGCGGAACACGATCAACCCGATGGCCGGTTCGTTCAGCCGCAGATGCAGCAGCGCATCGTCCAGTTCGCGCGCCATCGCCAGCGGCCAGAAGGAGGCGCCCGCGTCGTGGATGCCGCGCAGATCGCCGGGCAGTTCGTCCGGCCCGCGCACGGTCACGGATGCGCAGCGTCCCGTCCGGTCGATCGCGACCTGGACAAACGGATAAGACACCGCATCGTCCGAGATCGTCCGCTGCAGCGGGGTCAGCGCGATCCCGCGCCCGCCATTCCGGTCCGATCGCGCCGCCAGTTCCAGCGCCCGCTCCGTCACCTTGGCCTCCCAGGCGGAGGGCGGAACGACCTCGTCCACCAGCCGCCACTCCACGGCCCGCTTGCCGCGCACGCCTTCTTCGGTGGTGCAGAACACATCGGCCAGGTCCCGGCGCACCCGGCGCTTGTCGGTCAAACGCGTCAGCCCGCCGGTGCCGGGCAGCACCGCCAGCAGCGGCAGTTCCGGTAAAGAAACGGTGGAGCGGCGGTCGTCGATCAGCATGATATGCTCCGCCGTCACCGCCAGTTCGTATCCGCCGCCCGCCGCGGTGCCGCTGATTGCCGCCAGGTATGTCTGGCCGGAGTTCTCGCTGGCATCCTCGATCGACAGCCGGGTTTCGTTGGTGAACTTGCAGAAATTCACCTTATGCCCGTGCGAAGACCTGCCCAGCATGCGGATATTCGCACCGGCGCAGAACACGCCCTCCTTGCCGGAGCGCAACACCACCGCCTTGACCTCTGGATGCTCGAACCGCAGCCGCTGCACCGCGTCGGCCAGTTCGATATCGACGCCCAGATCGTAGGAATTCAGCTTCAGCTCATACCCGTCCATCAATCCGCCGTACGGATCGACGTCCATCGTCAGCGTCGCAACCGGCCCGTCGAAGGACAGCTTCCAATGGCGGTATCGGCTCGGGTCGGTTTGGAAATCGATCATGTCGGAAGATCCGTAATGAAACGCGTGATGGCGGCGAGGGTGGCGTCCTTCGCCTCCAGGTGCGGCGAGTGTTTGGCGCCCGGAATCAGTTCGATCGTTATCGGCGCACGGACATTGGCTTCGAAGACGCGAAGCTGTTCATCCGTTCCGTAAGGATCATCCGCCCCCTGCAGCGCAAGGATCGGCACATCGATGGTGGGCAGGAATTCCGTAATGTCGAACGCGCGGAAGTCGGGGTTCAGCCAGGCGCCGTTCCAGCCCCAAAACGCTGTATCGACGTCCCGGTGGTAGCGCGCGAGGCGTTCGCGCAGGTTGCCGGTTTGGTACTCGGTCTTGATCCGTTCAATACTGGCGATGTTCAGGTCTTCGACGAAAAAGTGGGCGGCGATCGTGACCAGCCCGAGCATTCTCATCGTGTCATGGCCATCCACGCCCGGCGGAGCGGACCCAACCGAAGTCGTGGATGGCCGGGCCGAGCCCGGCCATGACACGGGGGACCCGGGGGACGCGAGGGACGACGCCCGCGACCCCGCGTAAATCGCCGCGATCGACCCGCCGTCGGAATGGCCAACCGGCACGCACCGGCCGATGCAAGCCGCCTTCAGCACCTTCGGCAGCACGTCCAGAGCCTCCGTGTGCATATACGTCACCGGCCGGGGCAACGCGGTCGTGTCCGACCGCCCGTAGCCGAACCGCGAATACGCGAACACCCCCCAGCCTGTCGCTTCGGCCAATCGTTCCGGCACGTCCCGCCACAGATCGACGCAGCCCAACCCCTCGTGCAGCAACACCAGAGTCGGCGCCTCGGCCGGACCCGCTCCCCACCATGCTGTTTCCAGTAGACCGCCGCTGACCCGAAGCGTGCCTCGCCGCATCAAACCTCCCGCAACCGAAAGCGCTGGATCTTGCCGGTCGCGGTCTTCGGGAAGCTATCGACCACCTCGATCCAGCGCGGATATTTCCAGACGCCAACCCGCTCCTTCACATGGGTCTGCAAGGCGGCAATCAAAACATCAACCGGCTCGTCGCGCGCGCTTTCCTGCAAAATCACGAACGCCTTCGGCTTCACCAGCCCGTCCTTGTCCTGCCGGCCGATAACCGCGGCCTCCAGCACAGCGGGATGCGAGATCAGCGCTTCCTCGACCTCGAACGGAGACACCCAGACGCCGCTGACCTTCAGCATCTCGTCGCTGCGGCCCTGGAAGCGGTAATAGCCGTCCTCGTCGCGGATATAGGTGTCGCCGGTATAGGTCCACTCGCCCTGGAAGGTCCGCCGGCTTTTCGCCCGCTGGTTCCAGTAGCCCTCGGCCGCGCTGTCGCCGCGCACCACCAGCTCCCCGGCCTCGCCATTGCGCGCCGGACGGTCATGGTCGTCGATGATGCGCGCCTCATACCCTGGCACCGGCTTGCCGCTGGTGCCGTAGCGGATGTCGTCCGGCGTGTTGCTGATGAAGATGTGCAGCAGCTCGGTCGAGCCGATGCCATCCAGGATGTCCACGCCGACAAGCGACTTCCAGCGCGTGCCGATATCCGCGGGCAAAGCCTCCCCGGCGGAGATGCAGCGCCGCAACCGCGCCGAACCGGCGCCCGGCCCGATATAAGGACTGGCCAGCAGCGCGGCGTAAAGCGTCGGGACGCCGCCGAACAGGGTCGGGTTATGCTCCCGCATCATCCCCAGCACCGCATCCGGCGTCGGCCGCTCCGGCAGGAACACGGTGGCTGCGCCGATGGACATCGGGAAGATCACGCTGTTGCCCAGGCCGTAGGCGTGGAACGCCTTGGCGGCTGAGAACATCACGTCATCCGGCCTGATGCCGAGCACCTGAGCGCCATAGGTATCCGCGCTGCAGCGCAGGCTGGAATGGACATGCTTCACGCCCTTCGGCGCGCCGGTCGATCCCGAAGAATACAGCCAGAACGCAACTTCATCCGGAGACGCCTCGGCGGTCGCCGCTTCCGCGCCGCCGCTGCTCAGAAATCCGCGGAACCCCAACCACACCGGGTCCGGCACCGCCGGCTCCGAGCCGTCGGGTTGCGACACGATCACGGTCCTGATACCCTTCAGCACCGGCAGCAGCGCCGGCACCAGCGGAGCAGAAATCACCACCGCGTCCGCCCGGCTATCCGCCAGAATATAGTCCACCGTATCCGCCGTCAGCAGCGTGTTGATCGGCACCGGCACCGCGCCGGAGCGCATCGTGCCCCAAAAGGCGATGGGGAAGTCGATCGTATCCTGCAGCAGCAGAACGACGCGCCTCTCCCGGCCAATACCCGCGCCACGAAGGGCGCTGGCGAACCGGCAGGTGGCTGCGTGGAGGTCCTGATAGCTGAGAGTCCGCCACGGATCCTGGAAAGCCCGGCGCGCGCCGTTCCCCTCCGTCACGTGCCGATCGGCGAACCAGTGGACGGCGTTGCCGGTGTGCATGTTTCCTCGCCTCCGGGCGTCGGGCGTCCCGGTTGCATGCATTATATTGCATGTTGGCGGACAAACGGAAGAGCCATCATCCGCCGTCCGAGGTTTCACGTTCGAGTGTGCTCACGGTCTTGCTTAGACCATCGCGGCGCCGCTGTCGTTATAAAACTGTCTCTATACTGATCCGGCAAGAAGGCGCTCGATGAACGCACAGGTCTTGATATGGTCGGTGATCGCCGCGATAGCCGCGGTGGACGTCGTAATGCTGCCTGCTCAGGGGATGACGATCGCCTCGCGCTGGCCGGCCTTCGGACTGGTCGTCCTGATGTGCAGCCTCTCGGCGCTGGTGCAGCGGCGCAACCCGGCGGCGGCGCGCCTGGCCGGAGCCGTGGCGCAGATCTGGGCGTTGTCGGATGCCGGCGCGATCCTGTCCTATACTGCGATGGCGGCAACCCCGTTCGCCATGGCGGATGCTTCGCTGGCCCGCTGGGATGCGGCGCTCGGGTTCGACTGGATAGGGTGGTATGCCTGGGTCCACGCGCATCCCTCGGTGCATTTCGTGTTGGCGGCTGCGTACGGGAGCGCGCCGATCCAGGTGGTGCTGCTTGTTCTGTATTTTTCCTACGTGGATGCGAAGCGCGTCGATGAGCTGCTGCTCTCGGGACTCCTGCCGATCGGCATCATCACGCCAATTATGATGCTGCTGCCGGCGGTCGGGGCGTGGTCGCAGCACGGCGTCGGGACCGAGCCATGGCGCGCGGACATTTTGGCGCTGCGGGACCATTCGCTCGCGGTTATCGGCCAAACTCAGGGCATCATATCGTTCCCGTCCTATCATACCGTGCTCGGTGTGGTGCTGGCGTATGCGGCGCGCGGACGGACATGGTTCATTCCGTCACTGTGCCTGAACCTGCTGCTGATCGCGGCGGTCATGACCGAGGGCGCCCATTACGGCGTGGACTTGCTGAGCGGCCTGGCCGTGGCGGTTGCTTCGATCGCCGCGACACGCTGGATGCTGGCCCGGGCCGGACGGGCGAGGCCGTTCAGGCTTCCGATCGCCCTGCCGGCGAGGCTTTAGCAGAAGGCGGCTCCAAATGCCATCGTAAGTAATTCTTGGTAACGAACTCATTATCACTGTCATGCACAATTATCCCCTAATCCTGCACTGGTCGCTGCGATCGGCGCAGGTTAATCGCTGAAGGCTGGCATCAATGAGGTCGTTTCTTGCGGCATGTCTCGCCGTCTCCGTGGCCGCCGGCGCGTTCGCCGCGTCTCCGGCGTCCGCCGGCCCCAATTTGCTGGTCAACGGCGGTTTCGAAACCGGAGACCTCACCGGATGGACGGTGTCGGGTAATCCGACAGTGCCCAAGGTCGTCAGCAGTTTCGCCGGCTACGTCCCGCTGGACGGCACCTATTTCCTCGCGTTTGGTGACGTGGGCTCCGACGGCGTTTTGACTCAAAGCTTCACGGACGTGGCCCACGGCATTCTGACCGTAACCGGTTATCTGGCGAGCAGCGGCGCCGAACCCAGCGATTTCAGCGCCAGCATCATCGGGGGCGCCGGCTATTCGGTCGTGTCAATCCCGCAACAGGGCTATCAGGAGTTCAGTTTTACAACCGTCGCAACCGGATCCGATACGCTCCGTTTGGCCTACCGCAACGACCCGGGCTGGAGCGCGATCGACGATCTCTCCGTCACCGAAGTATTGCCCGTCCCCGAGCCCGCGAGCGGGGCAATCATCGGTGCCGGCCTGATCTGCCTCGGTGTGCTGCGCGCCCGTCGCGCAGGCTGATACCGGCCCGGCACGGGCCCGCTATCAATGTCCTCGCCCGTCCCGGCTATGCGCGCCGGTGCCCGGCTGCCGTCATCTGAATGACACAAAAATCTCTCCGCCCGGACCCCGTTAAAATACGCGACAAAATCAAGGCCGTCGGATAGTCGGGTGCCGAGCCGAGCCGGCAACGCGGAACCCGCCGGGGGACCGCGTCCGTTTTGGTTCGCAGCGTCAGGCCGATCGCCTGATTGGATCGAGGGTAGAGAATGGACCAGCCGAACCGTCCCGCCGAAGTCGAGCGCCCGCCGCCCAAACCCGCCCGGCGGCTGCCTCCGCGCGCGCAGTTCAGCCTGCTCGGTTTTGCCATCGCGCTGCTCATTGCCGGCTTCATCGCCAGCCCCGCCGCGCTGCACATGCTGGGGTTCGGCGAGCACGAAGCGGCTTCGGACCAAACCGCGCCGCAGGTCGAAGGCCAGGCGTTCAGGGCCACCGACAGGCAATGGGCGACGCTGAGGATCCAGCCCGTGCAGGTTCACGTCTTCCAGGATGCCTCGCAAACCGACGGCAGGATCGCGATCAACGATGACCTGGTGACTCCGGTCTTCTCCCCCTACACCGGCCGCGTCACCCGGCTGATCGCCCATGCCGGCGACACCGTCCGCCGCGGCGATCCGCTGTTCGCCGTCCAGGCCACCGAACTGGCGCAGGCGCAGAACGATCTGATTACCGCCGCCTCCAACCTGAAGACCGCGAAGGCGCAGCTCAACCTCGCGGCCACCAACGAGAAGCGCCAGCACGAATTGTATCTGGCCCAGGGCGCCGCGCTGAAGGACTGGCAGCAGGCGCAGGTGGACCTGGCCAACGCGCAGGGCGGTCTGAACACGGCGCAGATCGCGCTGGCGGCGGTGCGCAGCCGGATGCGCATCCTCGGCAAATCCGACCATGACATCGACCAGATCGAGAGCACGCCCGACATCCTTCAGGTCAACGCCGAAACCCTGGTCGCCGCGCCCATCGCCGGCACCGTTGTCCAGCAGCAGATCGGCCTTGGCCAGAACATCGTCAGTGCGTCATCCGGCGGCTCCACTCCCGCCTACACCATCGGCGACCTGTCGAATGTCTGGCTGGTGGCGAACGCGCGCGAGGACGACGCCCCGCGCCTGCATATCGGCGACCCGGTCGAGGTCCATGTGTCCGCCTTCCCGGACCGCGTGTTCAAGGCGAAGCTGACCTATGTCGCCGCCTCGATCGACGCCGCCACGCACCGCCTGCCGGTGCGGGCGGACGTGGAAAACCCCGGCGGCGCCCTGAAACCGGAGATGTTCGCGCGCTTCCGCATCATCACCGGCGCAGACGTCTCGTCTCCCGCCGTGCCGGAGAATGCCATCGTTTACGAGGGCGAAGACACCCATGTCTGGCTCGCCAACGACAAGGCGAAGACCCTGGAAATCCGGCAGTTCAGGGCGGGCCGCATCCGAGACGGGATGGTCGAGGTGCTTGACGGGCTGCAGCCGGGGGATTTGATCGTCACCTCCGGCGCCGTCTTCATCGACCGCGCCGTCACCGGCGACTGAACCCGGGAGATTCCCATGGGCGGCGTTATCGTCACTGCGCTCAGGCAGCGCGTTCTGGTCTTCTTCATCATGATCGCGGTGTTCGCCGGCGGCGTCATCGCGTTCACCAAGCTCAACATCGAGGCCTACCCCGACCCGGTTCCGCCGCTGGTGGATATCATCGTCCAAAGCCCCGGCCAGTCCGCCGAGGAAATGGAACGCTACATGACCATCCCGGTCGAGGTTCAGATGGCCGGGATTCCGAACGTCAACGCGATCCGCACCATCTCCCTGTTCGGGCTATCGGACATCAAGGTCCAGTTCACCTACGACTTTACGTACGAGGAAGCCGAGCAGTGGGTCATCAACCGCCTGTCGCAGTTGCCGCCGCTGCCGAACGGGGCGGTGCCGCAGATATCGCCGGAAAGCCCCATTGGCGAGATCATGCGCTATCGCGTCGCCGGGCCGCCCGGCTATTCGGTGATGGATCTGAAAACCATCGAGGACTGGATGCTGGAGCGCCGCTTCAAGGCGGTGCCCGGCGTGGTGGACGTCAATGGCTGGGGCGGCAAGACCAAGACCTATGAGGTCACGGTCAACCAGGACGCGCTGGTGCACTACGGCCTGACGATCCCTCAGGTGATCGCCGCGATCAACAACGCGAACGTCAATGTCGGCGGCCAGACGGTGAATTTCGGCGCGCAGGCGGCGGTGATCCGCGGCCTCGGGCTGATCGATTCGATGCATGATATCGCCGACACCATGCTGACGCAGAATAACGGCTCGCCGGTTTTCATCCGCGATGTCGCGACGGTGCAGGTGGGAAGCCAGCCGAGGCTCGGCATCGCCGGGCAGGACTCCGATAACGACATCGTCCAGGGCATCGTGCTGATGCGGCGCGGCGCGGAGAGCCTGCCGACGATCAGGCGGGTCGAGGCGCTGATCGCCAAGATCAACAACTCCAGCATCCTGCCGCCCGGCGTGCATATCGACAAGATCTACGACCGTGCCGATCTGATCAACCTCACGACCCGCACCGTGCTGCACAACATGGCCACCGGCATGGTGCTGATCTTCTTCATACAATGGATGTTTCTCGGCAACCTGAGAGCGGCGCTGATCACCTCGGCGACGATTCCGTTCGCGCTGGCCTTCGCGATCGCGCTGCTGCTGCTGCTGGGCGAGTCCGCCAACCTGCTGTCCGTCGGCGCCATCGATTTCGGGCTGGTGGTGGATTCCACGGTGATCATGGTGGAAAATATCAGCCGTCGATTGTCGCAACCGCCATCCCTGCGTTTCCAACGCTCCCCGGTCGTGCACCGGACGCGGTCCGCGGCCGAATTGCGCGGGCGCTTCGCCGTCATCGCCAACGCGGCGACCGAGGTGAACAAGAGCATCTTCTTCTCCGCCGCCATCATCATTGCCGGCTTCGTGCCGCTGTTCACCATGAGCGGGATCGAGGGCCACATCTTCGGCCCGATGGCCAAGACCTATGCCTACGCCATCGGCGGCGGCCTGATCGCGACCTTCACCGTGACCCCTGCGCTAAGCGCCCTGTTCCTGCGTGACCAGGAAAACGAGAAGGACACCTGGCTGGTCCGCATGCTGCGCAAGGTGTACGAGCCGGTGCTCGCATTCGCGATCGCCAACCGGATCGTTACACTCGGCGCGCTGGTTGTCCTGCTGGTATTTGCCGGACTGGCGGTGCGAACCCTGGGGATGGAGTTCCTGCCCAAGCTGGAAGAAGGCAACATGTGGATCCGGGCGACGATGCCCACCTCCATCTCGCTGGAAGCCGGCAGTCCCTACGTGGACCGGATGCGAAATATCCTGAAATCATACCCGGAGGCCGTCACGGTCGTTTCGCAGCACGGGCGGCCGGATGACGGCACCGACGCGACCGGGTTCTTCAACGCCGAATTCTTCGTGCCGCTGAAGCCGTTCGACACCTGGCCGCCGGGCATCGACAAGGACCGCCTGACCGACATGATGACGAAGCAACTCACCGAGGAATTTCCCGGTGTGGACTTCAACTTCTCCCAGTACATCGAAGACAACGTGGAGGAGGCCGCATCGGGCGTGAAGGGCGAGAACTCGATCAAGCTGTACGGGGGCGATCTGGACCTGCTGGAGAAGACCGCGAACAAGATCAGGGACGTGATGGCGACGGTTCCGGGCGTGGCGGATCTGGCGGTGCTGACGTCGCTGGGCCAGCCCTCGGTGCTGATCGACGTCGATCGCGTCCGCGCCGCGCGGTATGGATTGGCGCCGAACGATGTCACCACCACGATCCAGGCCGCCATCGGCGGCCAGGCCTCGGGGAATGTGTATGAAAATGGTTCCGACCGGAATTTCCCGATCATTGTCCGGCTGGCACCGCAATATCGCGGCAGCCTGGATGCCATTCGCCACATCCTGATTGGCGTGGCGAATCCGAACGGCTCCGGCACCGTGCAGATTCCGCTGACCGATGTCGCCTCGATCAAGCTGACGACGGGGGCGTCGTTCATCTATCGCGAAGGCCAGGAACGTTACATTCCCATCAAGTTCAGCGTGCGCGGCCGCGACCTCGGCACTACCGTCCTCGACGCGCAAAAGAAAGTGGACGAGGGCGTCAGCATCCCGGGTGGCTACCACCTCGAATGGGTCGGCGAATTCGGCAACCTGCAGGAGGCGATCGCGCGGCTGGCCGTGGTGATCCCGATCGCGATCGTGTTGATCTGCATGCTGCTCTATATCAACTTCGCCTCGCTGGGCGACATGCTGCTGTCTGCGAGCGTCATTCCGATGGCGCTGATCGGCGGGATATTCGCCTTGTACTTCACTGACACCCCTTTCAGCGTTTCCGCCGCCATCGGCTTTGTTGCGCTGTTCGGCATCGCCGCGATGGACGGGATTATTGTATTGACTGCGTATAATTCCGCGATCGAGGCTGGTTTGGACCGCACGGCGGCGATCTTGCGCACAGGGCAGATCCAGATGCGGCCGGTGCTGATGACCTGCGTGGTCGCCTGCGTCGGGCTGCTGCCGGCGGCGATGTCGACCGGCATCGGCTCGCAGGTGCAGAAGCCGCTGGCGCTGGTGGTTGTCGGCGGCATCCTGCTGGCGCCGATCCTGATACTGATTGTTCTGCCGGTGCTGATCGATGTTTTTTCGACGCGGGCCAAGGCGCGGGATGAGCTTGCGGCGCTTGAGGAGCCGGCGGAATGATACGGATAGCTTTCCGGTCACCGAAGGACGTCATCGTCCCGGCGGCCGCGCCGCGCCTCGTTACGGTCGTAGCGCTGGCCAAACCCCTCGTGTCATGGCCGGGCCTGGCCCGGCCATCCACGACTTTGCTGCCACGAACCCCGCAAAGCCGGGATAGCCGGGCCCTGAAAGCTGTTGCGGAGATGCCGCTCGCACTGCTTCGCCTGGCCCCCGCGCTGTCCCTTCTCGCCGCCTGCACCGTCGGGCCGGACTTCAAGCCTCCCGCTCCACCCGCCGTTACCGGCTACACTGCCACGCCGTTGCCGGAACAGACGCTGTCCGCACCCGGGCCGGGCGGGATCGCGCAGCACTTCATTCTCAAAGAGGACATCCCGGCGGACTGGTGGCACCTGTTCCATTCCGAGCCGCTCAATGCCCTGGTGAAACAGGCATTGGCGGCTAACCCCAACCTGCCGGCCGCGCAGGCGGCGCTGCGGCAGGCGCAGGAGAATGTCGCGGCGCAGCGGGGATACTACTATCCGACCGTCGCGGCCGAACTGAACGCCAGCCGCAACCTGACGCCGACAGCATCGGTTTCGCCGGCCTCGGCAACCGGCAATCCGTATTACAGCCTGATCACCCCGCAGTTGAACATCTCCTTCGTTCCGGACGTGTTCGGAGCGAACCGGCGCGCGGTGGAATCGTTGCAGGCGCAGGCCGACAACCAGCGTTTCATGCTGGAAGCGACCTGGCTGACCCTGACCTCCAACGTCGTGGCGGGCGCGATCCAGGAAGCCTCGCTGCGCGGCCAGGTCGCCGCGGCGACGGACGCAATCCACGTCGAAACCGATCTGCTGGCCATCCTGCGCGAGCAGCAGGCGCTCGGGCAGGCGGCCGGGGCCGACGTGGCGGCGCAGGAGGCGGCGCTGGCCCAGGCGCAACTGAATTTGCCGCCGTTGCAGAAACAGCTTGCGCAGCAGCGCGACGCCCTGACCGCGCTGGCCGGCCGCTACCCGAGCCAGGAGATCGAGCAGACCTTCGACCTCGCCAGCCTGGAGATGCCGATGGACCTGCCGGTCAGCCTGCCATCCGATCTGGTCAGGCAGCGGCCGGACGTGCGCCAGGCGGAGGCGAACCTGCACGTCGCCAGCGCCGATATCGGCCAGGCGATCGCCGCCCGCCTGCCGCAGATCACACTCTCCGCCCAGGTGGGCAACAGCGCCAACAGCGTGTCGAACATGTTCACGCCGGGGACGAATTTCTGGACTCTGGCCGGTGGCCTGACGCAGCCGGTGTTCGAGGGCTTCACCCTGCTGCACAAGCAGCGCGCCGCTCAGGCCGCGTTCGACCAGGCGTCCGCGCAGTATCGCGGCACCGTGCTGACGGCGTTCCAGAACGTCGCGGATTCGCTGCGGGCGCTGCAATCGGATGCCGATGCGATGAAGGCGGCGGTGGCCTCCGAACGGGCGGCGGCGCGCAGCCTGGAAATCGTGCGGCGGCAGCTCGCGCTCGGGCAGGTCGCCTATCTGGGGGTGCTGAACGCCGAGAACACCTTCGCCCAGGCGCAGCTGGCGCTGGTGCAGGCGCAGGCGGCGCGGCTGGCGGATACCGCGGCGCTGTTTCAGGCGCTCGGCGGCGGGTGGTGGCACCGGGAGGAGGCGCAGGTGGCGGAGGGTGGTGGCAAGTCGTAGTTTTGGTCTTGGGGACCGGTAGGCCCGATCGACCGTCATGGCCTCGTCATGGCCCGGCTTGTCCCCATTGCCATCAGGATAAGCCGAAGGGCGAAGAAGGATTTTGCTGGACCGCCTCCGCCCTCACCGTCATGGCCGGGCGTGTCCCGGCCATCTGCGCACCTGCGGTTGAAGCGTGGATGGCCGGGACACGCCCGGCCATGACGGTGAGGCAGAAGCCGTTGCTCCACACGCCCCTTATCCTGATACGCATGCGGCTTATTGGGCCTGGTCCGACAGGGCGGGCGCGCATTCCGTTGCCGCGTGGCGATTCCGGCCCGCCATCAGAATCATGCGTGTTGTCAACGATATGGCCGGCGCCCGCCGCTCAGTCCGGCATGCGCCGCGAATCTTCCGGGCTACGAGCGGTCGTAGTAAACTTCCGGCACGAAGTGGGAGTTGAAGCCACCTAACGATCCCGCGAAGTGAATGACATCCAGATCGGCCTCGAAGCAACCTGGATCGTTCATCCGCAGGCGGAGCCGGTTAAATGCGCTGCGGCCCAAGGCCTGCAGTCCGCCCCGCCAGCTATGGAGCGGCGGGCCGTTGAGGACACCGCTGCGCTGTCTCGCCAAGGCTGCAAGCTTTCCCCGATTTCGGCCCGCGGCGTAGAACCACCGGCGGAAATACTGCTTGCCAAGTCGTTTATTCGGGATCAAATGGTAAATGACCGACTCCGGCAAGTAGTAGCCAACGGCACCGATCTTCTGTAGTTGGGTATAGAGATAAACGTCTTCGGCATACATGAACTGCGATGCATACGGGCCGCAACGCTCCAGGACTGTCCGGCGGATCGCGAAGTTCCCGCCGCACGGCAATGCGTCGAAATCCGGCGATCCATATCGGCGGCGCTTATCACCGTGGTCGATGATACCGAGCACGCCCTGACAGTAATTTCTTCCGGGTAGCCACGCCGGCGGCTCCGTCTGCCAGTCGGGCCGGTATGGCCCGGAGACAAAGTCGATCGTTTCATCGCTGAAGGCGAGTGCGATGTTCTCAAACCAGCTCTCGTCAATGCGTTCGTCGTCGTCGAGTAACGCGACGACATCCCCGCTCGTATTGCCGATGCCAGTGTTGAGCGCATGGTGCTTTCCCTGCCTGCCGTCGAACATGTAGGTAACGCCGCGGGCGGCAAACTGTTTGACGACCTCGGCAGTATTGTCGGCAGAGTTTTTGTCGACAACAATAAGCCTGATTTCGCATCCCTTTTGGCACCCGGGCCTTCAGCGCGCACTCGAGGGCAACCGGCACCAGATGAGCCCTGTTGAACCTGGGCATGATGGCATCAATGGCATACCCTGCCTCGCGCAGTTCGAGTTCATATTGAGATTGAGCCATAACACCCTTTTGCGGCCGATCAAGCGGCCCACCGGCAGATGCCCACTGGCAGCCGGGCCACTGCTCACACCCCGGCGGACGACTGCTGCAATCCGGCCTTTCCTCGCATCACCCGCCGGAGCACGGACCCGCCCCCCCCGCGCCCGAGAACAGCCGGCAGCGCCAGCACAACCGTCACGATCAGCGCCCCGGCGCCCACCCCGGCGCCGGTGGCGTCGATCCCCAGGACCAGCGGGGCCGCCCCGGTCGCCACCCCGGCCACCGCCACGGCCGAGAGCCGCACCAACGGCCACTGCAACGGCACCGTCCGCTGCGACACGACCGCGAACATCGCCAGCCGCACCGCCTGTCCCGCCACCGTCGCCGCGATCGCGCCGTACACCCCCATCCGCGGAATCAGCAGCAGATACAGCGCCAGCGTGATCGCCGCCGCGACTGCGGTAATCCCCATCGTCAGGTTGCTCGTCTTGCGTGCATAGCACCCCGCGTTCGCCATGCTGCTCAACAACTGAAGCACCAGCGCCAGCACCAGGAATGGCACCATCATCTGCGCCGGGGCATAGCTCGGCGGCGCCAGCAGCGCGACCAGCCACGGACTGGCCAGCGCGGTAGCCGCCCCGGCGCAAAGCAGTCCCGCCGCCCCGGCACTGACGACCCGGCTCGACCGCGCCAGCCCTTCCGGCGTGCCGACCAGCCCGAGGCGCTGGGGGTACCACCACATCTCGAACGGCTGCGCCAGCAGCGCCGTGATCGCCGCGATCTTCGCCGCCAATCCGTACTGCCCCAATGACGCCGCCGACACCGTCCCCGCCAGCAGCCATCGGTCCGCCGTGCCCAGCACGAACGCGGCCAGCCCGCTGCCGATCAGCGGCAGCCCGTAGGCCAGCAGCCGCAAGCTGGCGCGCGGGGCGAACACGACGCCTGTCTCCCGCTTCTGCCGGACCGTCAGCACAGAGGCGAAAATCAGCGCCGTCACGCACCCGGCCCACAGCACGCCCGCGACGCCATGGCCGGTGACGACCAGCGCCACTACCAGCGCGGCCTGCAGCGAGGCCCGCGCCATTGACAGAGCGGCGAACGCGCCGGCCCGCTGATGCATCCGCAACCATCCGAGCGGAACCCCGATGGCCGATTCCAGCGCCACCGCGATGCCCAGCACCACGATGTCGCTGTTCGGTGTCGCCAGCGGCATCGCCGACGCGATTGCCGGCGACAGAAAGACCGCGCCCGCAATGCCCAGGGCGGCAATGACCAGCGACAGTCCGGCGACCTCCGCGCCCGCGCGCCGCCCGGCCTCGCCCGGTGCCGAGCCAAAGCGGAACATCGTATCGACCAGCCCGGCGCCGGCTATCAGGCCGCCGATCTCGGCGGCCGAGGACAACAGCTCCAGGCGGCCGAACTGAGCCGGCGTCAGCATCGACGTCAGCACCGGGATCGTCACCATCGACAGCGCTTTGGCCCAGGCCATCGCCGCCGCGTAGAAAAAGGTCGCACGAAGCCCGCTCGGGATCAGCTCGATGAAGCCGATCAGGCGGCGCATCATCGCAGCGCCCTGGCGGCCTGAACCTCGCGGATCGCCGCCGTATTGATCGCCGCCTGCGCCGCCAGCGTGAAATTGGCCAGCGCGTGCTGCCGCCCGGCGGCGCCCAGCGCCTGACGCTGCGCCCCGGTCAGTCCGGTCAGCCAGGCGATCGCGTCGGCCAGATCCCCGGCATCGCCCGGCTCGACATGGCGGCCGCAGGAGGGGTTGACGTATTCCTTCATCCCCATCAGGCGGGACGCCACGATGGGCAATCCCATGGCGAGCGCCTCCTTGACCGCGACCGGGCCGGTGTCCTTGTCGTTGTCGCGGCAAACCACATAGGGCGCCACAAACCCCTGGTAGCGCGGACCTTCCCGGGCGATCCACGCGCTGGGCATCCGGCCAAGGAAGTGCACGCTGCCGCCGAGGCCGGTGTCGATGGCGAGCTGCTTCAGCTCCTCCTCCATCGGGCCGCCGCCGACGATATCGACAGCCGGGCGGCGGTCGGCGGGCAGCCGCGCCAGGGCTTCGAACAGCACCGGATAGCCCTTCTGCTCGACAAGCCGGCCGATGGCCAGCAGGCGGCCGTTGCTGGCGGCGTCCGTGGAGGGAACGAAGCGCCCGGGGTCGACACCGCAGGTCGCCACCCGGACATTCACCAGGGGTGCCATCCGCCGGAAGTCGTTCGCCATGTCATCGCAGGTTGCGAAAACCACGTCGGCCGAGGCCAGCTTCACCGGCAGGTCGAATGACGGACCATAGATATCGCAGCCGTGGCCGATGAACGAGCAGGTCAGACCGGCGATCGCCGCCGCCGCGATGGCGGTCGCCGAGGTCGCAGCGGCATAGTGCGCATGCAGATGCGAGCATCCCTGTTGCCGGGCGGTCAGCGCGACCCGGGCGGCGGCGCGCAGCAGGGATCGAGGCCTGAGACCTTTCTGGCGATTTGCGAATCGCATCGCCGCGGCCATGCCGCGCGGGTGCATCGCGGCAAAGACGGCGGCCCGCACCGTGGAGACGTCCGCAAGGCGCAGCGTCTCCGCCTTCATCGGTTCGTCTTCCGGCTGGCACGGGCCGTTGTAATGGCTCAGCGAGAACGGCACGATGCGGTGCCCCATCCGCCGCATCGCGCGTATCTCATTGCTAATGAAGGTTTCCGACAGCACCGGGAAGGCATCCAGCACATACAGGATGGCAAGCGGCTCAGGCCGGGGGCCGATCGGCGATGCGCTGGCTGACATGGCGGCGGATCCTTGACCGAGCCATCCGGTGCGGACGGCGATGTCAGTATAACCGCATCCGGCATGCCACCGCATCCGAAACATTCGGCAGTCGTCAAGTGCAAAAAGCCTCGCAAGATGCGACGCCTGGCGGCCATATCGCTGGCGTACCCTTTGCATAGATGTATAGGGGCGCCTGCTGCCAATGCGGGCAGCGCCGCCGGTCAGCGAAGGATGAGGCATCTCCTATGACAACACGGCCTGAAGTCAGCGTGATCATTCCCACGCGGGACGCGCTGGATCGGCTGCCGGCCGCCGTCGCATCGATCGGGCCGAATCCGAACCTTGAGATTCTGATCGTCGATGACGGTTCGACCGATGGCACCCTGGCCTGGCTGGGCGAACTGGCGGTGGCCGATCACAGGGTGCGCTTCATGCACGGGTCCAAAACGGGTCCGTCGCGCGCCCGCAATCTTGCCATCGGCGCGGCGCGCGCGCCTCTGGTGGCCTTTCTGGATGCCGATGACCGCTGGCTGCCCGGCAAGCTGGACGCCCAGCTCGCCCTTCACCGCGCCCACCCTGAGATTGGCTTGTCCTTCACCGACTACCGCCACATCAACGCGCGCAGCCATGACCGGGGCGGCTGCTTCGCCCACTGGCCACGCTTTGCCGCCCGCCTCGGCACCGCGACCGAGCCCTTCATCCTCGCTCGGCCCGTCGCCACGCTCTATGCCGAGCATGTCGTCGGCACCTCGACCGTCATGGCGCGCACCGATCTGCTTCAGCAAGCCGGCGGCTTCAACACCGGGCTGGCGTCCGCCGAAGACTGGGATATGTGGCTGACGCTGGCCGGCTACGCACCGGTCGGTGTGGTGCCGAACATTCTGGCCGAGAACCTGGTGCACCGCCCGGGCAACGTAACCGGCCGCATGGACCTGCGCGTGATGGCCATGCGCATCATCGCCGAACGTCACCGGGCAGGGGCGCTGGCCGAAGATCCCAACGCCGATACCGGCTTCAAGGCCCGCATCTTCGCAGCCAGAGCCGAGATTGCCGCGGCCAATGGTCATTGCCTCCGCTCCCTCGCGCTGCGCATCCGCGCGCTGGCCTACCAGCCGACGCGCCGCGGCGCCTACGACCTCATGGGCGCGATCTACCAGCCGAGCCTGCGATCGGCCTGACGGAGCGGGGCGCGGCGCGGCGGGGGCTTTGGTCACCGCACTCGCCGCGCACTCCGGGCTCGTCCGGACGGCTACTGCGCTGCCTACGCCGCACCGCGATGAGCGTGCCGGCAATGGCTGCAACCGTGGAGTCCGGCTGCCACGGGAAGGGGGTTGAGGAAATGATGCGGCGCCGGCCCGCCGGCGGCCAGCATGATGATCTCAACGAGGATTGCAGCGGCCGGAAGAAGTCAGATCGGACTCCGTTGCACCGCGTTCATGCTACCTGCCCGTGATCAAATGTCACATCTCGACACGCCAAATCCCGCAGGTGCGCGATGTCCCGCGCGCGGCAAACCGTCTCGCGAGGCTGACAGGACAACCGGCATGGCGGCGCCTTTGGGGCGCTGCTCGCAAAAGGAGACGCCTTTTACGACGTAATATGCGACATGCGGCCCCCGCCGTGGCGTTGCGCCGAACCCACCACGGGTCATGGGCTGCAGGAACCCGATATCCTGATTATCGGGCCTGCAATCGGGCGGGGGCCCGGATGAGCCCTGCCACGACATGGGATGAGTCACATCCTGATAGATTAGAGCATTTTCAGGCTGACTGGAATCGTGGCGATGACCCTATTCGTCATGGCCCGGCTTGTTGTCCGGGCCACCTATCGCGGCAGTTGCTGGTACAGGTGGCCCGGACAAGCCGGGCCATGACGGTGTGGCAGCGTCCGCCGCCTTTCCGGTCAGCCTGAACACGCCATAGCCTGGCGGCCGTAACGGGGCCGCCGGAGGCAGGCCGCCGTTCCGGGCGTTACACGGGCCGGCGGACCGCCGGCACTGCGGAAGCGACCGCAATCCTGTCCGCCCGGCGGCCGCGCAGCCGCCTCGCGTAGCAGGCGCGGATCGCCGTAACCCCGGCCTCCCGGCCAAACCGCGTGCTGACCGTGGCTCGGGCAGCCGATGACAACGCCGCGCGCCCGGAGTCGTCCAGCGCCTGCCAGCGATTGACCCGCGCGGCCAGCGCCTCCAGATCCCCTTCGGGGGCGAGGAACCCGTTGACTCCGTCCTCGATCACGTCCGGCAGGGCGCCGACGGCGAAGCCCGCCACGGGCACGCCGTTCGCCATCGCTTCCAGCACCGCCAAAGGCAGGCCTTCGGCGCGCGACGTCACCGCCAGCAGGCCGATACCGGACCACGCGCCGTCCATTCCGGCGCGCGGTCCATGAAACGTTACGTGGCTGCCATGCATGGCTTGCAGCGCATGCAGCATCGGACCGCCGCCGAAGGCGACATACTCCGGCCCGGGCGCCGCGGCCGCCAGAACGCAGAACAGGTCCGGGCCTTTTTCCATCGACATGCGTCCGACGAAGGCAACGACGTTCTGCCCGAGCCGGGCCGCGGGCACGGCCGGCACCGCGACGAAGTTCGGCACCAGCCTTCCTCCGAACGGCAGCCGCGCCAGGATCATCCGGCTTACCGCGATCCGCTCCCCGGCAAACGAGGTCCACCGATCGGCGCGATCGTACCAGGCCAGCATCCCGGGCGGCTTCTCGCCCGCATGATAGGTTGCCACCACCGGCACCCGGGTCAGCAACGCGGCGAGACGGCCCAGCAGGTTGGCCTTGTACCCATGGGTGTGGAGCAGTGCCGGCCGCTTCGGACCGCTGAGCCGGCCGATGAGCGGCAGCAGGCCGCCCGGCAGAACCTCCCAGACGATGCCCTCGACGTCCAGGCGGGAGCGCAGCGGATGCGGACCGTGATCCTGGAGGAACAGGACGCGCACCGCCTCGCCCGCGGCGCGCAGACCGGCGGCAAGTTCGGCGACATGGCTCTCGATTCCGCCCGGGCCGCGGGAGTCGAGAAGCAGGCAGATCTCAGGCATCGGTGCCTCCGCGCGTGGTGGAAAATGGTTGGCGGGTGAGTCGCTGCAATCTATATGCCCAGGCAGAAATATACCAATATCGGAATTAGATCGCAATTTGCGTCGGAATGTGCAATAAGGACGTGCCTGTGTGTTCGCCCCCTGGCAGCCCCCCGGCCGGCCCCTCAGGCCGGCCCCGATGGCAGGCCCATTGCCGGCACGGGCCATGACATTCATCAGGCGGAGGCCCGCGTGACCACGATCGCCGACATCAGGACCCGCACCGCTCGCCTGGACGGACAGGGGAGTCCGCGGGGCTATGACGCATGGGTGGAATGCCGTGCTCCGTAGCCCGGCTTTGCCTGATAGCCAGGGGGATCAGCCCGGCCATGGCACCCCGGGAGCCGGCTTCGCGAGCCCTCGGCGAACCCGTGCGGCGATATGCCGGCAGGTCCTGCTCGCCCTCGTTTGCGCCGGCTGCGCGTCACATTGGCCGGACCCGGGCCAGGGCGGCATGGTCGAAGCCCGCTGGCCCGGCGCCGTCGCCACCATCCCCGCTCCGGCATCGCTGGCCGATCGGCTGCACTGCACCTTGGGGCGGCTGGAAGCGCTGCGGGGGGCGGCGGCGCGAACCGGCCGGTACACCGGGCAAATCGCTCTGCTCGACATCACCGCGACGCGGGCGAAGCGCGAGTTTGCCGGCAAGCTGTTCGACGACAGCCGGATTACGTTGGCCGAGCTCGACGCCGGCATCGACGATGTGGTCCGCGATATTGTCCCGTCCCCCATCTCCCTGCCGGTGTGCACCTAGTTGCGAAAAATCCTCCGCCTGCTGGTCGCTCTGATGATGCTGCTGATGGCCGTCCTGCCGGCCGCGGCGCAACGGGACACGCATGGCCAGACGGGCGGCGATCTCCGGCTGAACGTCGGCGACGTGCTTCAACTGACCCTGCCCAGCGAGGACGCCTTCAACAACCCGTTCAAGGTCGATCGCGACGGCAACATCGACCTGCCGGAGGCCGGGCTGGTCTCCGTCGCCGGCCTGACCATCGCCCAGGCGCGGGAGAAGGTGCGCGCGGCGCTCGCCGTCAGCTTCCGCGACCTCGACCGCTTCAGCCTGGCGCTGAAGGAGCACCGGCTGCCGCTGACCGTGCTCGGCTTCGTCAAGCAGCCCGGGCAGATCGAAATCCCCGCCGGCAGCAGCGCCCAGATCGCCATCAACACCGCGGGCGGGGTCTCGGCCGGCGGCCAGCTCGACCACATGCAGGTCCGCCGCACCGGCCCCGACGGCCAGCCGCAGGTCATCGTGTTCGACTACAAGAAGTACCTCGACACCGGCGACACGCGCATCCTGCCGCCGCTGCGTCCGCTCGACGAAATCTTCGTCCCGGCCAGCCCGCAAATCGGCAACGTGCAGGTCGATTTCGACGCCCGCTCGCTGGAATCGCATGGCGATGCCGGGGAGGGCGGCGCGGTGCGGGTGTTCGGGGAGGTCGCGACCTCCGGCACCTATGCGTTCAAGCCGGGCATGACGGTGATGGATGCGCTGCTGCGCGCCGGCGGCGTCACCCGCTACGCCGCGGTCGAGCAGATCCGCATCCTGCCGGCATCCGGCGAGCCGGTGCTGTTCAACCTCAAGGGTTTTCTCGACAGCGGCAAGCAGGCGCTGAACGTGCCGCTGCAGTCCGGCACCACGGTTTTCGTCCCGCATGAGGTCGAGGAGGTGAAAAGCGGCGGCCATGTGGTCTACGTCATGGGCGAGGTCGCCAAGCCGGGCGCATTCGAGGCGCGGCCCGGCACCGGCTTCTTCGACATCCTGGCCAATGCCGGCGGCCCGACCAGGTTTGCCGATACCAAGCAGATCCGGATCATCCGGGAGAACGGGACGGTGGCGGCGTTCGACCTCGCCGCCTATGCCGACTCCGCCGGGGGCGTGCGCACGCCGCCGCCGGTGGTCAATCCGGGCGATGCGATCTTCGTGCCCGAGAAGGTCCAGGGTCCGGAGCAGTCGAGCTGGCTGCGCACGCCGCCAAGCCGCGCGGTGCGGGTGCTCGGTGCGGTGCATTCGCCGGGTCGGTTCGACTGGTCCGACGAGATGTCGCTGGTCGACCTGATCGCCCAGGCCGGCGGCCCGAACGACCACGGCGACATCTCGCATGTCGAGATCGTGCAGGGCGACAAGGGCGGCCGCGCCGTCAAGTTCGACCTGCAGAACTTCCTGTCGAACGGCGGCAGCGCCGCCAGCCTGCCGGAGGTCCATGCCGGCTACACCATCACCGTGCCGGAGCTGCCGCAAAGCCCGAACGACACGCGGGCAACCTGGATGCAGCTGTCGTCCGACCGGTCGATCTACGTGCTCGGCTCCGTCGGCCATCCCGGCCGCTATGCCTTTGAGGAGAAGCTGTCCTTCCTCGACATCATCTCCGCCGCCGACGGCCCGACGGCGCAGGCCGATTTGCTCAACATCCGGGTGTCCCATCGGGGCGAGGGGCGGGACCGGGTGACCAAGGTCAACCTCGCCGCGTTTTTTGAAACCGGTGACGACCGGCTGCTGCCGCATGTCCGCCCGGGCGACGTGATCTTCGTCCCGGACCGCAGCCGCAACTGGCTGGAGGTGTCGCCCGGCTCCACCGTGCGGCTGCTCGGCGCGATCAACAAGCCGGGCCGCTACCAGTTCAACGCAGGCATGACGATCCTCGACCTGCTCGCCGAGGCCGGCGGTCCGTCCCCGTCCGCGTACCAGGAGAAGATCGTCGTGGTGAACCTGTCCTGCTGCGCCAACGAGGCGCGGATCTTCAACCTGGTGAAGTTCGCCAAGTCCGGCGACTACGCGCTGCTGCCGGTCGTGCGCCAGGGCGACACCATCTACATCCCCTCCACCGAGCAAAGCGACTGGGCGATCTTCATGGAGAACGTCCGCGACGCCGTCTCGTTGCTGTCCATCTTCGGCCTGTTCAAGGTGCTGCTGTGAACCTCATTTCGCCCTATCATCCTGAAATCGATTCGATCTGGCAGGCGGTCTCCGCCACCGGCGCGCGCAGCGTCGCGGTGGTGTCCGCGCTGCCGCGGGAAGGCGCCTCGGAGATCGCCGTCGCCCTGGCCCGGCGCGCCGGCCAGTGCGCCGCGGCCGAGTCGCTGGCGCGACCCGGGCGTCCGGCGGCCGCCAGCCCGAAAACCCTGCTCGTGGACCTCGATCTGCAGCAGCCGGCCGCCGGGCGGATGCTGGGCCTGGCGTCGCAACCCGAAGAGATCCTCCGGGTGGAGGGGATGAACCTCGCCGTGCTGGGAGCGATCAGCCCGGAAACCGCGAATGCCTGGCGGGAGCGGGCGCGGCTGACCGAGCAGCTCGCGGCCTGGCGTTCGGATTGGGGCATCGTGGTGCTCGATACCGCGCCGCTGCTGAACGCCGAGCGGCGCCGCGGCCGCCGCACCTCGGCAGCCGATCGGCGGTCTTCGCCGTACAGCGGGGAGATCGCGGGGATCACCGCGGCGGCGGCGGCGGATGTCTGCATCCTGGTGACGCTGGCCGGCGGCACCTCCGGCACCCGCGTCCGCGAGGCGCGCGAGAAACTCGCCGCCGCCGGGGCGAACCTTGTCGGCACGATCCTGAACGATCGCGACAATCCAACACTGCTTGCGGAACTGGATCGAGAAACGTATCGTTTCGCCAAATATTTCCCGGGTTGGATGGCCAGCCTCCGGGCGCGCATGCGCCGGTCGCCGATACTGACGGTGCGGGTCTGAGATCGTGGCTGACATGAGAAGGTAGCGCACAATGCCGAGCGAATCCCCCGGTTTTGCCGCCCATCTGGCGGAGGAGCTGTCGCCCGAAGATTTCATCCAGGTGCTGACCCTCGTGAGCGGGGATGTCGAGCAGCTTGTCGCCAGCCTGGAGACCGCGGCTGGCGCGGGAGACGCGGATGCCTGCCGCGCCGCCGCGCATGGCCTGGCCGGCGCGGCCGGCGCCGTCGGCGCCGATGCGCTCGAACGGGTCAGCCGCCGCGCCATGACCAACCGCGATCCCGCCGCCTCGCTGACCGCCATGGCGGCGGAAATCCGCGCGGTGGCCGATGCCATGCTGCGCGATATCGCCGCGGTGCTGACCGGCGGGGCGCCGCCGGTTCCGTCATGAACGATCAGGCCCTGCCCGCCGGCAGCGCCGCGCGAATCCTCGTCGTCGAAGACCTGCCGGCGCAGGCCGAGCTGGCGCGGCTGTTCCTGGCGGGCCTGGGTTACGACGTGCAGATCGAGGGCACCGCCGGGGCGGCGCTGACGACGGCGCGCGAGTGGCAGCCGGACGGGCTGCTGCTGGACATCGAGCTGCCGGACTACAATGGCCTGGAGCTGCTCGGCCGGCTGAAAGAGGAAGGCAGCGACGCGGTCGTCGTCGTGGTGACGGCGAGCGCCTCGATGGAGCTGGCCAAGCAGGCGATCCGCGCCGGGGCCGAGGACTTCGTCGTCAAGCCGTACAACAAGGAGCGCCTGTCGGTCACCTTGCGCAACGCCTTGCAGCGCCGCGCCCTGACCCGCACCCGGGAGGCCCTGGAGACCCAGTTGAACCGCGCGGAGACGCGGCTGCAGGATGCCGAGGCCAAGCTCGGCCGCAAGGGGTTCGCCGGCTTCATCGGCGCCTCCGACCAGATGCGGGCGGTCTACGACATCATCCAGAGCGTGGCGCGCAGCAAGGCCAGCGTGTTCATCACCGGCGAAAGCGGCACCGGCAAGGAGCTGGCGGCGGAGGCGCTGCACAAATCCAGCCAGCGGGCCGGGGGCTCGTTCATCGCGCTGAACTGCGGCGCCATCCCGCGCGACCTGCTGGAGAGCGAGGTGTTCGGCCACGTCAAGGGCGCCTTCACCGGGGCCACGGCCGATCGGCCGGGGGCGGCGAGTTTGGCGGATGGCGGGACGCTGTTTCTGGACGAAATCGGCGAGATGCCGCTGGAGATGCAGGTCAAGCTGCTGCGCTTCGTGCAGACCGGCACGTTCAGCCCCGTCGGCTCCTCGAAAGTCACCAAGGTGGATGTGCGCTTCGTCTGCGCCACCAACCGCGACCCGATGCTGGAGGTGCAGGCCGGCCGGTTCCGTGAGGACCTGTATTACCGGCTGTATGTCGTGCCCGTCGAGCTGCCGCCGCTGCGCGACCGCGGCGACGACGTGCTGCTGATCGCGCGGCATTTCCTCACTCAGTTCGCGCGCGAGGAGCACCGGCGCTTCCGCGGCTTTTCCCCCGCGGCCGAAGCCACGCTGACGGCGTATCCCTGGCCCGGCAATGTGCGGCAGTTGCAGAACGTGGTGCGCAACATCGTCGTGCTGCACGACGCGGACCTGGTTGGCGCGGAGATGATCCCGCCGCCGGTCAACCGCCCTTATGCGCACGACCCGCGCCCCGCGCCGCCGGCGGTGCCCGAGCCGGCACGTGCCGCAGCCGCTGCCGCCGAAGACCCGCCGGAGATGCCGGTCCCCATGGCTGCCGCGCTTGCCGAGCCCGCCGGCGTCCCGGCGGGGATGTCCCGGCCGATGGCCCCGGAGATCGAGATCATGCCGCTGGCGGAGATGGAGCGCCGCCTGGTGCTGGCCGCGCTGGCCCGCACGGACGGCGACATTCCCCGCGCCGCGGCGTTGCTGGAGATCAACCCCTCCACCGTCTACCGCAAAGTCAGCGCGTGGCGGAAGGACGGGCTGATGCCGGCCTGAGGACACCGCGCGCCGATCGGCATATAGCCCGAAGCCCGCCAACATGGCGGGCTTCGGGACGGCACCGGCAGAGAGTTATCGCTTCGGCAGTGCCGCGTCTCCTGTCGGCGGCTTGCCGCCTTCAGGCCAGCACGTCCCGCCGCCAGGGCTTCGTATAAGCGCCGGAGAGGTAACGCACCACGCCCGTGGCACTCGCGATGTGCCCGGCCACCGCGTAGCGGGCGACGGCCAATCCGCGCGGCGCCGAGGTGCCGAGCAGCGCCCCCGCGGCCGCACCCAGCAGCCCGGCGATCTGCACCGCCGCCGCGGTCGCGAACACCGCCGAACCGGCCGCCAGGATCACCGAGCCGAGCAGCCCGAGGACGATCAGGAAGGGCGCCGCCACCCGCAGCGCCTTGCCGGAGGCGAAGGACAGCGCCACGCCGCCGAATTTCGGGTTCAGCAGCCAGGCCAGCCGGATGATCTGCTGCGCATTCCCGCCGGCGATGCGGCGGCGGCGGCTGGTCTCCTGCGCCGGGGTGGTCATCTCGTCCTCGTAGGCGACGATCGTCTCGTCATAGGCGACGCGCCAGCCGCGGCCGAAAATCTCCAGCGGCATGATGAAGTCGTCGTTGATCGTGTCCGCCGGCAGCGGCGCCCAGGCGGCGCGGCGGAAGGCATAGAACGCGCCGTGCAGGCCCAGCGGGCAGCCCATCGCCGCTTCGCCGCGCTTCACCGCGATCTGGTACTTCCAGTAGTTCGCCTCGCCGACGGAGCCGGGCTTGTTCAGCCGGTAGGTGCCACCCACCGCGCCCAGATTCGGATCCGCGAAGTGGGCGGCGGCGCGCAGCAGCGCGTCGGGCGGCAGCATGGCGGAGACGTCGGTCAGCACCACCACCTCGGTCTTCACCATGGCGATCGTGCCGTTCAGCACCGCCACCTTGCCGCGGTTGCGGGTGTGGTCGACCACGGTGGCGTCGAGATGGGCGCAACCGGCTTCGGCCAGCGTGGTGCGGGCGATGGCAACCGTGTCGTCGGTGCAGCCGTCGCAGGCGACCAGCACATGCAGGCGATCCGCGGGATAGTCGATGGCGGCGAGGTTGCGCAGCTTGGCGGCGATGTGCGCGGCCTCATTGTAGGCCGGCATCACCACCGTGATCTCGGGCAGTTCCGCTTGCACCGTCAGCGCCGCGGCGGCGGGGCCGCCGATGACGCGGGAGGCCAGCTTCATCGCGATGGGGAAGCCGGCATGATGCCAGGCGTTGAGGGCCAGGGAGCCGATCGTCACGGCGGCGGTAGCGCTTTCGATCATGGTGTTCATGGCACAGGTCCCGGTTCTCGGATCAGATCGAGGCTTCAGATGATGGCCTCATGCCACGGTAGTCGCAAGGTGCGTGCCAGAGCATGCCGAGGCTCCGGCGGGTCGCGCCGGTTCTGGCTGAAGCGCCCGGCGAGGCCGGCCAGGGGATCATTCAACGCCCGGACCGGGCTGCGCCGGCAGCGCCGGGCGATCACGTGACGGAGGCAAAAACCGTGTTCAGGACAGGATAATTCCGCCGGTGGGCGAGCCTTGCGCGGCGCCGGCCCGGGCGGTGTCGCGCAACGTGCGCGGCGTGGCGGATTGGTTCCGGAAGACGCCGCCGCATGTTGCAGCATTGCAAGCCGCATGTCGCAGTATTGCAGAATGCGTCGGCGCCTCGCATTTTGCGAGCGGCGCCGGACCGGATCGCGCCCGGCTAGGCCGCAGCCCGCCGGGCGTCGCGCCTGGCCTCCGGTCCGGCCGCGCGGCCCTGCTCGCGGTTCATGGACGCGGCCGGCTCGCCACCGGCAGGCTGAGCCTCCATCTGCGCCGGGTACTTCTCGACTCTTTCCTGCAGGATCGCCGCCTGATCGCGGCCGGTGTCCGGCGCCGGTTCCGGTTCGGGCCGGGGTTTCGCCCCGGTTTGCGGGCCCGACCGGTAGACCTTCTCCAACGTCCGTATGCTGCGGTGCGACCGTGATGGCCCGACTTGCCGGCTCCCGGCGGCGGCGGCGTCTCGCAAAATGCATCGGTTCCTCGCATTTTGCCAGCCGCAGCGGCCTTGATGCCGGCCGGCACGCATGGGGGCATTGTCAACTCCGCGCTTCGCAGTGTCGCGCAGGGCCCGGCGCCGTCATTCCATCCGGACCACCGCCTCATGCAGGACCGGAAAGCGCGAGATTACGAAGCAACCGCCACGGCGCTTGACGGGCGCTCCCGCCTCGGCCATGTCCCGCACAGGCGAAGATCGCCGGCTTCGGCGGACGCGAGAGGCCTGCCTGCTTCGGCTGCCGCAGGAGGTTTGCTGGCAGGTCCCCGCGATCATCCGACGCCGCATGAGCCGGCAAGGCGGCGCGCCGGCCGTCGCTCGCTGCGAACGGAGATCTGCACCCACGCCCCACCCGATCGGCACCGTGCCGACAGCGAATCGCAAAACCAATCCGTTGGTCAGAAATAGGATCCTGCTTGGCCTGCTGCGGGCGGGAGGTCCCGCCGCGGCGTCTCACGCACGGGTTGGCCCCGATAATCAAAGCCGGGCGGGCTCTGCGAGTTGCGATTTCCGCCGAAGCGCGATTGGTCTTCGCGGTCGCGGGGGGACGTCTGCGCGGCGGAGCGAAGAACCATCGCGAAACGAAAGTCTGATGAACGAATCGAGGACGTGCTTTCCGCGGTCATCGGCTGATCGTCATGGCTGCATGGACGCTTGGAAGTCCAATCCATACGAATGGAGATACACCCGTCGTTGTGCTCTTTCACGTCCGTGAGAGCATCCCGTTTTGCGCCGGAGCGCCCTTGCGCATCGAAAGTTACCTTGGTTAACTCCCGTCAACGACGCAACAACTGCGATAACATGACTTCTGCAACAAAATCGGAATCGCTTCCGGTTTTATTCCGGTATCAGGATTTCGAAGGGTTGATATGGACAACCGATAATGGATAAATTTGGTCTGATAATGGACGCAATTGGCCTGAGCGTTGACCCTGTCGCGGCCGGTGCCGGTTCGCCCCGCCGCGAACCATGTCGGTCTCACATCAGTCCATCGCAGTTCCAGGCACTGGCGAAAGTCGCCGGCTTCGGTTTGGCGGCGGGTTCCGCCATCGGGCATTTGGACCCGGGTACGCCGGTGTCGTGCCGTGGGGTCCCGCACCCGGCGGCGGTGCGGTGCTGCCGGGCACGCCGGACGCCGTTGGACCCGGTGTTGCGATGATGCAGGTGCCGGAGCGCCCGCGGCAAGCCTGGCGACGGGTGCACGAGGCGGCCCGACGTCAGCGTAACGTCATCGCGGCACCCCGATTTTCCGCCCTGACGTCTCGCTTCCGCCGGGAGGAGTGGAATATCGGCGTTGTGCCCCAGACCATCGGAGATATTGTCCGGCACGGCATCACGAAGCCGATCGAGTGGTGGCCGGATCGCGGACCATGGAGGATGCTGGCGGATCCGTCGATCCTGGTTGATCCCGATGGCAGGCGGATTTTGTTCGCAGAGCATCTGGACCATCGGATCGGCCGAGGTGAAATATGGGGCGCCCGTCTCGCAGCGGGCGAGACCCTGTCGAAGGCCGTGCTTCGGCCCTGGATGCGAAGCAGCGCCCACCTTTCCTATCCGCAGCCGGTCTTCGATACGAACGGGTGCATGTACTTTATGGCAGAGACCTGGCAGGCGGGTGCACTCCATCTTTGGCGGCGAATGGATGACAGCCTGGCGCATGTCGGCCCTATCATCCCGGAGCCCCTGCTCGATCCCACGCCTTGGCATGACGGGACCACATGGTGGCTGTTCTGCACGTCGCGGTTTGTTGGCTCCAACCAACAGTTAAGGCTCTATTATGCGGACCGTCTCGAGGGACCCTGGACGGCCCACCCCCGCAATCCCGTCAAGAGCGACCCGGCGTCGAGCCGTCCCGCCGGGCCAATCGTTCGGGTGGACGGCGATCTCATCCGGCCGGCGCAGGACTGCTCCGAGACCTATGGAGGGGGGATCGTCCTCAACCGAATCATGCGCCTCGACCGAGACTGTTTTGAGGAAGCTCCCATTCGCCGCCTGCAGGCCGACACTGTCTATCCGCACGGTCTCCACACCCTTTGTTCGGCCGGCGATCTCACCCTGGTCGACGGCAAGCGGCTGTCATTCCGATCGTGGGACATCCCGCGAAAGATCTTTGTCGCGGGAGCGGACTGGATGCGGCCTATGCTTAAGCCGTCGTTGCCGGCGCGCCTACCGCTTCCGGCCTGATGCCACAATGGGCCGGCGGCAGGCCGGGCGGCGGTGTTGATGAGCATGTCCCAGCAACAACCGGCGCGCCGGAGCTGTAGAACCGGCCCCCAACCGGTTCGACTGGCCTCACGCGAAGGTGCACGTCGAACTAATCGAAATGGAGTAAGTATCTTTCTGGCGGCCCTTGGTCCCGGAAATGCCTGACCTCACTGCGCACCATGGCCTCAAGACCCCTGAAGTCTCTAAGGAGATTGCGATTTGACCAACGTTGTTCAGCTTGTCGGGGACGGGGCACGAGGCGGCGGTACGACCTATATAGTCGGTCTGACGGCGGCTCTCATAAAGCATGATTATGATCTGACAGTCATAACGGACGCGGGTAGTTTCCTGGCCAACCATGCCGCAAGCCTTGGCGCATCCGTGATCGGTCTGCCTTTCAATGCGCGCCGTAACACCCCGGCCCTGGCGCTGCAGCTTCGTCGTCACCTCGACCGGATAGACCCGGCGGTCGTGCACGCGCATGGCGCGCGCGCAGCTTTGCCTGCGGCATTGGCGGGACTCAGCAGATCGTGGAAATTCGTCTACACGGTGCATGGGCTGCACTTCCAGGCAAAGACCGAACCCGCCCGGTCGCTTGGCCGGCTGGCCGAACGTTTCTGCATGCAGCGATCGGACCATGTGGTTTTTGTTGCGGGCCATGATCGCGAAGTCGCAAGGAAATTTGGCATCTTGCCCGCCGCCGCGCACAGCGAGGTCATCCAGAACGGCGTCGAGGTCGATATCGAGCCGGAGCAGGAAGCGAACAGACTCTATGACATCGGCTTCCTCGGCCGCCTGGTCCCACAGAAAAATCCCCTGTTGCTTTGCGATATCCTGCTCGCCATGCTGCCGCTGCGGCCGACGCTTCAGGTGATCGGCGGCGGCCCCCTGGAAAGCGAACTCAGGTCACGTGCAGCGGCACTGGGGCTGGCCGAACAGCTCACCATGACCGGCGAGCTCCCGCGGGACGAGGCTCTGCGCGCGTTGGCGCGTTGCCGCGCGTTCGTTCTGCCATCGCTTAACGAAGGTCAGCCTCTGGCCGTTATGGAAGCGGCGCATCTCGGGGTCCCGGCGGTCGCATCAGCGGTCGCCGGCACGCGGGAGATCATCAGCGACGGCGTGACCGGGTATCTGGTACCGGTGGATGATGTGGCAGGCTACGCAGACCGGCTGGGCCGCCTGCTGAAGGACCCCGACCTTGCCGGAGGCATGTCGCTCGCGGCGCGAAACCGGGCCGCGGCGGATTTTTGCTTTCAGCGTATCGTCGACGCCAATCTGCGTATCTATGCGCTGCCGAAGGAGGATGGGCCTGTGCACCTCCATCGGACCGACGGTCTGGCGAAGGCGGCGGGATGACGGGTTCCGCCCCGGGGTCAGCAAAGCTTCTCGAAATGACCCGGAAGCTCGCGTGGCGCCGGCCTTCGTGGGTATTCGGCGCCCACGTATCCCATGTCGCAGTGCTCTTCCTGACGACCTTCGGCTCGGGTCTGCTGGTCTTCCTAACTCAGCTCATTCTCGTTCGCCTTATATCAATCGCAGAATACGGGCAGTTGGTCGCCCTGCTGGCCGTCATCAACCTGATGACCCCGATCTCGGCCTACGGCGTGGGCTGGTTCTGGTTGCGGGCGTTCGGCGAAGAAGGCTGGAAGGGGTTTCGATGGCTCCCGTCATCAATCCGCCTTTTGGCGCTGACGTGCACTTTGAGCACGATTGTTCTGGTCATCTATACCTGGTTCAAGTTCGACGAGTCGGATCGCCTGCTGGCAAGCGCCTTAGCCATTCCGATATTGTTGGGGCAGGTTTTTGCCGAAACGACGAGCGCCGGGCTTCAATTGGAAGAGCGGTTCTTTCTGCTCGCCGTTTGGCAGGCGCTGACGCAAACGGGCCGTTTCGTTGTCGCGGTGGCGTTGTTCGCGTTCGGCGTGCATGCGGACGTTGCTCCCATCGCAGGCTATGCGGCGCTCGGGACCGTAATGACGGTGATGGGACTGCTGTCAATCAGGAAGTTGTCACGCGGAGACATTGGCCTGAGCGGACACGGGATCCCGCCGGCAGCTTCGGAACACGCCGCCGATGAGCCTTCCCTGCTGCGGATTGTGCGGGAAGCGACCCCGTTCTGTCTCTGGACGGTATTCTACTCGTTGTATTTCCAAAGCGTCGTCATTCTTCTGGCCGCGCTGGTCGGGAAGCCGGCCGCCGCGGTGTACAATGTAGCCTTTCAGATCATCTCCGCCGCTTATCTTGTGCCGGGCGTTATCTACTCGAAATATATGTTCGGCAAGGTATTCAGGTGGGCGGAGCATGATGTGGCAAGGTTCTATGCGGCATTCCATGTCGGCGTGATCGGCATGACGGTTCTCGGTCTTGCCGCGATGGTCGGGGTGATGCTCGCATCGCCCGTGCTCGTGCCAATCCTCTTCGGCCGCGCCTATGTCGCGTCGGTTCCCGTGGTTGTTGCCCTTTCCGCAACCATTCCAATCAGATTTCTTCAGAACGCATACGCATCGCTTTACTATTCGAAGGACAACATGGGGCGCAATGTCCTGTATGGGGGCATCACCGCCCTGTTTTGCGTCTCCGCGAATTTCATTCTTCTGCCACACTTCGGGCTTACCGGTGCGGTCATAACGCAGGCTGCGACCGAACTCCTGCTTCTCGGCTTGTATATGCGGGGCGTAAAGCGGTTCAATAAGGAGATCAGACTATGGCAGTCGTTCAGAGTGACTACCTTCCGTCAGGCGCTCAAGACCCTCAGCGGCGCCCCCGCCGGGTGATGGCTTCGGAAGGGGCAAGCGGCCTATTGGTCCGGCGGCGTTTGTCGCCAGGGGATGTTGACAGAGTGACCATCGCGCCCGAGCGGGGACTCGTGTCGGAATGATGCGGATGACAGATCATAGCTTCGGAACCGATTTCCCTGAAACGGGCGGTCTCGCTGCGACGGTGCCGCAGCCTCGCCTGCTCGATGTTCTGATGGGGCGCAAACGACTCATCCTCTCGGCAGCGGCGGCGGGGACGGCGATATTTTCACTTTACGCCTGCCTGGCGACGCCGACCTACACGGCCGAAGCTCTCGTTGTCACAAACCAGCCGGAGTTCGGTCAGGACGTGTCTCCGCTCGCGGCATCGCGCGAGACCCAGATCGCGGCGCTTCTCAGCGAGATCGACGTCATCAAGTCGCCGGCCTTCGTTGCGCGGGTCGCCGAGCAATTCAACTTAACCGCCGATCCGGAATTCAAGGAGTCGCAGGGTTGGTTCGCGGACTCAGGCGACGGCAAGCCGGAAGTGCCGCGCCCGGGATCGTTCATCGCGTATGCCGGCTATCTCGCCAACAGCGCTGTGGCGGATATCCGGTCGCTATTGGACCGCGTCTCGGGACACGACGACGCGACCGGTGGACCGCCTGGCTGGCAGCACGATGTCGCAATGGCTCAAACCGTGCGCGCAGTAAGCCGGCATCTCAGTGTGAGCAACGACGGTCACTCCGTTACGATAGACATCAGGTTCTGGTCGGAGGATCCGTACAAGGCAAGCAAGCTCGCCAACGCGTTCGCCGATAATTACGTTAAGGGCAAGCTGGAGATCAACCAGGACCAGTCGGCACAGATCAACACGTGGCTTGAAAGTCAAATAGGCGTTCTTCGCGAGCGCGTGGTGGCGGCCGGCCGGGCCGTGCAGGAGGCGCGGCAACGGCTCAACATCAACGAGACGGGTGCGGCAGGCACATTGTCCGACCAGACGCTGCTTCAATGGAATAATCAACTGGTTGCGGCGCAGACGGCTCGACTGCAGGCTGAAGCACGTCTTGCGACGGCGAAGCGGGCTCTCTCGGACAAGTCTCCGAAGCAGTCCACAACCGATGTTCTTAATTCCCCCCTCATTCAGCGTTTGAGGGAGCAGAAGGGCATATTGACCGGTCAGTATGCGAGCATGGTCTCCAGGAGCGGGACCAACTACCCGCCGGCGGTTGCGCTGAAGCGGGAGATTGATGATCTCTCCGAAAGCCTCTGGGCGGAAACCGACAAGATCCTCGATTCTCTTGCAAACGAGGTGAAAACCGCCGAACTCGCCGAGAATGTGGTGCAGGGCGCGCTGTCGGCGGCGGAGAAGCACGCCCACTCCTCTCAGATGGACCTGTCGACCGTCAGGGAGCTTGAGCAGCGAGAGACGTCGGAGCGGGCGCTATACGATCAGTTCTTGCGGAAATTTAACGAGACCCTCGGGCGCAACTACTTTCCTCAGACGGACGTGCGAACGATATCGCCTGCCTCCGCGCCTGATCGTCCGACCTATCCGAGGCTGATATTGTTTGCGCCCGCCGGCTTCCTTCTCGGGATGTTCTTCGGTGTGGTCAAGGCGCTGCACTCGGTGGGGTCCGACCGGACATTCAAGGCCTCGTGGGCTGTTGAAGCCGCCACCGGGCTTCCCGTCATCGGACTCGTGCCGGTCCGGCGCAGCCTGGAATCTCGATCCCGCTCTCCGCTTCCCGCCGAAAGGTATTTCGACCAGTCGATTTCGCGGGTGCTTGCAATCCTCGAGCAATTGGGTCGTTCCGGACAACAACCCAAGGTTGTTGCGATCACATCCGCCCTTCCGAAGGAGGGCAAGAGCACATTCTGCGGCGCCCTTGCGCGATCGGCCACCCGATCCGGCAAGCGCGTTCTCGTTATCGAGTTTGATCGGCATTTCCCGAGTCTGGCGGAGATCTTCCATAATCCGGCCAATACCGGCGACCTGATGGATCTCATTGCCGGCACAAAGACACTCGATGACGTTGTCCAGCGCGACGCATTTTCCCTGGCGGACTTTCTGCCGATCTCAGACCGGAATGAAAATACGCAACAGATGATCAGCTCGACGCGGATGCACTCAGCCTTCGAGCAGCTCCGCAATTCCTATGATCTGATACTCATCGATACCGCACCTGTGTTGGCGAACGCCGATATCGCGGCGCTGACCGAAGTCATTGATACCAGCCTGGTCGTGATCCGCTGGGGAAGCACACCCAAGGAGGCCGTGGCCGCCGCAATCAGGCAGCTTCGTCTGCTGAATCTACCGGTCGCCGGCATTGTCATGACCGCGGTCGATCCTGCGCAGGCTGACTCGGACGCAGAGGGAAAATTCTACAACCAGATCATTCAGTATCACCAGTACAGGGGACCGGCTTGAGCGCTTCACGGGAACAGGCGGCAGAGGGCCCGCCGCGGGTCGGGTACCCGAGCGCGCCCGGCCTGCGGCGCCGGGTATTCAACCTCGGCGCTTTGGCAGCCGCCTCCTCCGGTGGTGACATTCCGGATCGGGTGGCTCGGTCTGTGATCAGACTGTCCCCGAGCGGCGGTCCGGACATGACCATGGCCCTCCAGGCGGCCATCGACGAAGCCGCCGACCGGAACCGGCCATTACACCTTAGGAATGGGGTATTTCCTGTTCGCGCTGACGTCCTGCGGCTGCGATCAGGCCTTACGATCATCGGCGCGCCTGGAGCGACATTGCAGCTTGTCGGGAAAGAGACCCCGGATTGCGCGATCATGCGCGGCGTGCGCCTGCGCGACGTTCGGATACAGGGCATCGCATTCAACGCGAAAAGCGACCGGACCTGGGCTCTCGATTTCGCCTCCTGCAGCGCCGTGCATGTTGCCGGAAATGTCGCAAAGTGCTGCTCGCTTGTTCGGTTTTCCGCCGGGTCGGGCGTGAAATATAATCAGGTAACGAAAGCCGATTGCTGCCGCGAGGTCAGTGTCGTGGAGAACGTTCTGGACGGCCCCGCGCACCGGCAAGCGACTGGAGGGATCCTCCTTTCCTACACTTTGGGCGCTGCGGTTCGCGGTAACCGCATCAGACGGCATGGCCACGGTATCTGGTGGTATGGCGGCGATGCGGGAAAGATTCCCGGCGAAGGATCGAGAGCATCGCCGCGGTGGGTGCAGGATGTGCTGATCGAGGGGAACGACATCGCGGATATCAGTTCAACGGCCCCGAATTCCGGGGGGGGGATTTGGGGCGGCAAAGGCGAGCGCATCCGCGTTGTCAGGAATACCGTGGCCGATTGCCGGGACCTCGAAATTGATTTCGAAGGATGCGTCGACTGCGAGGCGGTCGAAAATGTCGTGACGTCGTCCAAGAGCAATGCCTCGCTCGCCACCTTTTTCTTCTGCTCGGACATCCGGTTCATCCGGAACCGCGTCCTCCGCACCGACGGCGGCCGGGTGTTCGGTATCTTCAATGCGCCGCAGCAGTACGCCGAGACCGGTCCTTGCATCTTCGAGGAAAATGACTTCCAAAGTCCGGCGAAGATCGCGGTTCTGGGTGCGGGTTCGGCGGTATTGGGTTTCTCGTTCCGGCGGAACCGGCTCCGCAATGTCCGCATCGAACGATCGCCTTACGCCGTGGTTGGGCAGGAATACCGCGATAACCTGCTCGGGTTTTCGATCGCCTCGCCCGATGCGTTCGATGGACTCTACAGCAGCGCCGGCGGATCCGTACCCGGCGGCTCAACCAGGAATCTGGTGATCGGCAATGTCGTCATGTCGACGGTTGCGCAGCCGCCCGGCAGCAGGGGGATCGTTGTCGAAGACAGCGACTATAACGTGGACTGCCGCTCGGAAGTCAGCGGCAACCAAACATCGGGCTTCCCCACCGATATAGTCTACAAGGCAAGTGCCGACAACGGCGTGCCAAAAACAGCCACAATCGATAACAACATCATTGAGAATGCGATCGTTCGAGAAGAGGCCGGGAAGAGCGTAGGCAAGTCGACGGTCTTCCTGAACCAAAACCGCCGTAAGGCGGGCGGCCGCCTGCTGAACTACCCCGGCGATATTCCGACCGCCGGACTGTGGAATGCGGGGCAGCGCGTTATCTTCGATCAGCCTGAGCCGGATGGTTCAATCGGTGCTGTCTGCACCCAAACCGGTACCCCGGGTGAATGGCGCAAGTTCAAGCGCGAGCCGTCATAGCCATGCAGCCTGCACGACCGCATCCCGCTATGTCGAACCGCGCTGCCCCGCCGGTCCGCGGTTATTCTCCGGCGGCATCGCGCACCCGCATCATCGTCTACTGGGTTCTGATCATCTTCATAGTGATATTTCCGAAGAGCGGCGTTAAGTCAGGCGTTGTGCCTTTGACGACCGGATACGCGTTGGTGTGCCTCGCGGCGCCGCTTGCCATGGCGGATAATCTGCTTCGCTCCAGAAGCAGCATTGCGAGCTTCATGGCCCTTGCGATGTGCGCCCCGTTCGGCGGCGTTGTTGCGCTCAGCCTTTGGATCAATGGCGCTGTCACGCCCGGCGCGGGGCTGGCGGCGGTCGCCTCGTTCATCCTGCTGCCTCCGGTGTTTTTTGGTCTGTTTGCCAGTCAGCTTGCGATGATCCCATGGCCGGTGATCCGCCGGTCGATCATCATTTCCATGCGGGTCGTCGCCGTATACGGCCTGTTTCTTTTTGCGCTGAAGCTGCTGACCGGATCCTTCCTCGAGATACCGTACTTGACGGTCAATGCCGACGATGCCGGCATGCTCGAGTCAACCAAGCATATCGATCGCGGCGGCATCTTCAAGCTGATTTCCACCTATAACAATGGCAACCTTTTCGGGGCGTCGATGCTGCTGCTCCTGCCGCTTTACATTTGGATGGAGCGGAGCCGGGTGTTCATCGGCATCTTCATCGCCGCCATGATTCTGACACTCTCACGCAGCGTCTGGCTTGGTCTCCTTGCGACCTGCGCGATGATGACGCTGCAGAGCAAGGTAACGGCCCGCATGCTTGTCGTTTCGGCCTGCGGCCTGGCCTTGTTCGTCGTTGCGATCTGGTTCATCGCGGGCTATGTCGGCAACGGTTCCAACTTTCTGATCGATCCCACCATGGGCGGTCGCAACTCCACCCTGGATCAGATGACGCAAATAGGTCTGATGCCGGACACGCCGGTCGATATGCTGCCTGAAATCGTCTATGCAGGGGTCATAGTGCAATATGGGGTCCTGGGATTACTTGCATTCTGCGCATATCTGTTCGGGCCTATCGTGGTTGCGAAAATCCGCTTTCCTAAGTTACTTCCGGTGCAAAGGTATGCCGCCACTGGCATTCTCGGTTATGCTGCGATATGCCTGGCCGACGGCGGGATCATGCTCATTCCAGTTATCCCGATATTCTTGTTCGTGTCGATCATTTTGCTGGAGGCGCCGCGCCTGATGAACGCCGGGAACAGGATCGGTTCGCCGATGACTACTGTCCCCGGCGAGATCTTCGCTGGCGTAAAATAGCCGGCGGAGCGCATCGATGAGTCGAGGACGGTTGCTTAACCAAGAGCCGCAACGCCGGCACCGTCGGACCGAGCGGGCTGTCGCGCGCCGCATGATCTCGGCGCCCGGGGGATGAACACCGCACACTTATTCAAGACCGCGCGTCTCACCGGCCGTGAAACGTTGAGCTGCCACAGCTTTTGTCAACCTTCCGGCTTCCTGACCGGCCTTGCACCCTTTCACTTGCGACGATAGCGGACGTCCCGCACAACAGCATGCCCTCAACCAGTCGCTGATGACCGGAGACGATCGTCCGTTCTGCTCTGCCGGGAAATCAGTTGCGATGACCTGGAAGCGATTGCCGGCCTGTTGGCCCGCGGTTTCCCGAACGACCGCAGGTTTCGCGATTATCCGTTGCGGGTGAACCTCTGGCAGTCTGACTTGATCCGGCTCGGGACGTTTCCGACTCCGGCCAGCCTGGCTGCAATCGGCGTCATTCGCGCTGGCGTGTTCTGCTCTGCCAAATATCACGTATTCGTATAAGGCGTTGTCAACCATTGTCTCGCAGGTTATCGTGGTTTATCAACCGGGTGGTCCGAGGCGGAGGGTCTGGGTTTGAACAATGTCTCAACAATGTTCAAGCGCGATGCCATCGTCACGACCGCCTGGATCTGGCCGGCTTACCGCCTCATGCTGAGAACCCTTGCGGCAGAGGAGGAGGGAACTAGAAGGTTTTCTTCGTCATGATCACGCACGCAAGCATAATCCCCGAAAATACCACACTGGAAACAGAAATTTGCATCGTCGGAGGCGGTCCGGCAGGAATCACCTTGGCGCTTGAGCTCAGTGGCCAACCATTCCGCGTTATCCTTCTTGAGGGCGGTGAGATAAAATATGACAGTGTTGGTCAATCGCTTTACAGAGGCACCAATATAGGCCTGCATTACGAGGATCTTCATCAGTCGCGGTCTCGTTTTTTCGGCGGAAGTTCGAATTGCTGGGCCGGTTTTTGCCGGCAATTCGACGAACATGATTTCGAGTTTCGCGATTGGGTACCTAACAGTGGCTGGCCCATCACGTTAGCCGATCTACGGCCGCACTACTACCGCGCGCATGAATTGCTTCAACTCGGTCCCGTCAACTTCGATCCGCGCGTGTGGGAGGATCTCATCGGCAGGCCTGATGCCAGGATGATAAAGTTTGACCGCGAACGTGCCATCAATATTATCGCGCAGGTAAGCCCACCAACCCGCCTCGGCCAGCTCTACCGCGACGATTTAGCCCGTTCGGGCAACGTTTCCACGTATCTGGGCGCCAGCGTAACCGAAATCGAAACCCCCGGCGCGGGTTCGGCGGTCACCGGGCTGCGTGTGCGAACCCTCGCGGGCGGAGGGTTCCGCGTGGTCGCTCAAACCTATGTCCTGGCTACCGGCGGAATCGAAACCCCGCGCCTGATGCTGGCTTCCAACCGCTATCAGCCGGCCGGCGTCGGCAATCACTACGATGTCGTCGGACGCTATTTCATGGATCATCCGCGGCTGCGCAGCGGTGAGATCGTGTTCCGCAATCCCGAATGCAACAGCCGCATCTACGACATGCATAGTACTCTTGCCCGCAAGATGACGGCTCGCGGCGTCAGGGTCAGCGGCTTCTTCGGCCTGACGCCGGAAACCCAGCGCGCAGAGCGTGTGGCCAACACGCGATGCTGCGTCAAGTCTCGTTTCATCGGCGACAGTCGTGAGACAAACCTCGCCGCCCTCACGCTTTTCCGGGCCATAGGCGAGCGCCGGCCGTTGCGGGACCGCTCTCGGAAGGAGGTGATCCGGTTGCTGACGCATCTGCCCCAGGTTACCATGATGGCGGCGGGTCTCAAGCTCAATCTACCTATACTCACCCGCGGTTTCACTCTGGAAACCGTGGTTGAACCGACACCTTTGCCGGATAGCCGCGTCACCTTGAGCTCGGAACGGGACGCCCTGGGCGTGCCGCGGGTGAAAGTCGATTGGCGGCTGGGCGAACTCGAAAAGCGGACGATTCGCCGCACGCAGGAAATTCTCGGCGAGGAATTAGCCCGTGCCGGCGCCGGGGAAGTGCTTGTCGATGCACCGCGCGAGGGCGAGCCCTGGCCCGATTCGATCGTCGGGTGCTGGCATCACATGGGGACCGCCCGCATGCATGCCGATCCTCGCAAGGGTGTTGTGGATAGCGACTGTCGCGTGCACGGGATCAACAACCTGTTCATCGCCGGCAGCTCAGTCTTCCCGACCTGCGGCTCAGACACACCAACGATCAACATCGTGGCGCTGGCCCTTCGCCTGGCGCAGCACATCAAATGTCAGTACGGCATCGATGCCGCGACCCGGGTGGACTGGCACACGGCATCGAGCGACTCTGTTGAACGCACTGAGGTTTTTGGGCGAGCCGCGGCTAATGAGGCAGGCTCCGGCAGTGCCGTCGCGGCCCTGACGGGCCGCGGCGGTTGACAAGTCCGCTAGGTGATCGCATGAGCCAGCATGGTTGTGAGCGTCGCGTTCGATGAATCGAAGGTGGCAAGCAATGTTCCGGTCGCCTTGGTCGTTGCGGTTGCAGAAACCAGGAGTTCGGCATTGCCTGAGACCTCGGCGGAATGCAGATACGAGCTGAGGGTACTGGCGGAACCGGTCCAGGACGTGCCCTTCAAGGCAGCGGTCAGGTCGAAAACATCCGCATCGGTAAGGACCGCGGCATTGAACACCGCGCTGCCGCTCCCGGCCGCCGGAAGCTTGAACGTGTTGCCGCCGGTGCCGCTGTCGGTAATCGTCTCTACGCCGCCGGCCAGGTTGAAGCTGTCTGCGTGACCGGAGATGAAGAATAGATGATTGCCGCTGGCCGCATTGATCGTGGCGCTTGACAGCGTGACCGTGACACTGCTCTGGCTGGCCGCAACGGCGACTACAAGCGGGCTGGTGGTTGTGGCCGCGCTCCATGAGTCGTTCGGCTTGGTTTCGCCATACCAGTTTTTGCTGGTGTTTTCCTGCCAGATCGTGCCGTTCACATAGGCGAGTGTCGTTACGTTGGAGGTGAGCGAGTCGGTGACGCCGTTGACCGCGACCTGTCCGCCGCTGGTGATCGTCCAGGCATTGCCGCTGGCATCGGTGATCGCGGCGGTCGATCCCGCCAGGATCTCGGTGTCATTGGCCGAAGCATTGGCCGGAAGCGGGCTGACCGTTGTTGGCCCGCTCCAGGAGTCGTTCGGCTGCGTCTCGCTGTACCAGTTCGACGACGTGTTTTCCTGCCAGATCGCGCCGTTGACGTAGGCGAGTTCGGTGACGTTGGAGGTGAGCGCGTCCGTTACGCCATTGACCGCAACCTGTCCGCCGCTGGTGATCGTCCAGGCGTTGCCGCTGGCATCGGTGATCGCCGCGGTGGAACCGGCCTTGACAACCGTATCGTTGGCGGATGCCTTGACCGGCAACGGACTGACCGTTGTTGGCCCGGTCCAGGAGTCATTCGGCTGCGTCTCGCTATACCAGTTCGATGCCGTGTTTTCCTGCCAGATCGCACCGTTGACGTAGGCAAGTTCGATGACATTGGAGGTAACCGCGTCCGTTACGCCATTCACCGCCACCTGTCCGCCGCTGGTGATCGTCCAGGCGTTGCCGCTGGCATCGGTGATCGCCGCGGTGGAACCGGCCTTGACAACCGTATCGTTGGCGGATGCCTTGACCGACAACGGACTGACCGTTGTTGGTCCGGTCCAGGAGTCATTCGGCTGCGTCTCGCTATACCAGTTCGATGCCGTGTTTTCCTGCCAGATCGCACCGTTGACATAGGCGATTTCGGTGACGTTGGAGGTGAGCGCGTCCGTTACGCCATTGACCGCAACCTGTGCTCCGCCCGTGATCGTCCAAACGTTTCCGCTCGCGTCGGTGATCGCGGCGGTGGAACCGGCCTTGACAACCGTATCGTTGGGTGACGGTGGCGCATTCGAGACCGTGGTTGGTCCTTTGACCTGCAGGATCAGAGGATCGTCGCTGAGGCTCAGGGCGATACTGCTGACGCTGCTCAATGTCTGTATGGCGTTTGTCGATTGTATCGGGTCGTAGACCGAGACGGATGCCGAGGCGCCCAGATTGACGGTGATGTTGGTTGGGGTGGGGGCCTGTCCCAATGGCGAGGTTTCGTTCCAGATCGCGATGTATGACGTGCCGTTGGCGCCGGTAAACTCCATTGCATGCCCGGTGGAAGACGGCAGATTACTGACCGAATAGCTGATTCCGGATGCCGTGGACGAAGAGGTGCCGCTGCTTCCAAGAATTGTTGTCAGATCGTGGATCGCCGTCGCGGCCGCGGTGGGAGCGGTGCCGTTGAACAGACCCAGGCCGCCGCTGGTGCCGTCGCCTGAGCCGGCGGCCTCTTCCTCCAGTTCATAGAGGTAGGTCTTGGCGATGCCCTGCTGCGCGTCGTCCAGCAGGATCTCCACGTCGCCGATAGCGGCGCCGGTAGCGCCGGAAGCGTCCGAATTCATGTTGTAGCCGGTTTCGGTGTACACCGCCGGACCGGTCGGAGGGGTTTCGTTGGTCAGCGCATCCGACCGCAGCGGGTTCAGCGCGCTTGACGTGTTTGCCACGCCCTCCAGCGGCGGCAGTCCGTTCTGCGGATAGGGATGGGCGGTGTCAAAATCGGCAAGGCCCGGGGTGGTAGCGGGGTTCGGTCCCTGGGCGTTGCCGCCCATGCCGTAGCCGGTGAAATAGTAAACCTGCACCCCCGGCAGCGAACTGTCGCCGTGCGCGAGCGAGTAGAGGTCCTGCTGGAAGGCGACCGCGCTATCGAGGCTGGTCTGGCCGTTATACGTAATCGGCCATTGGTTGATCTCGTTCGGACCTTCCAGTTCAGCAACCATACCGGGTGCCGTCGCGTTCAGCTGATTGTATGCCGCGATTTCGGACTGGAGATCCGCCGTTGTAATCGATCCGCCGTCATAGGTCTCGAAGTCGAATTTTATTCCCGCCTGCCCCAACGCCGTGTAGACGCTCTCATTTGCCGTGTTGTAGCCGTCCCGTACGTAGGATATGCCGAGATACTGCAAGTCGGCGAGGTCTGTCGATGCGCTTTCGTAATCTGCCACTCCGGTGTTGATATGCGTGTTCACACCAAGACTGCTGATGAATGACGCAGTCGTCATCGTTCCAACTTGCGTAATACTGCCTGACATGTTCTGGTCCTTAAAGATATCACGATAACGTGACTGTCAATAAGGCCTGGAAAGAACCAATGTCTACAAATCAATTATTTCGGCAAAACTACATAATGATTCAGAATATGACCGGAACGGAATCGCGGAAAATCCGGCGGCGAACCCGGGCGCTTGCCCGGTTGCTCGGCTTGCCGGCGCTCATGGATTCTTATACGTAATGATACGCGCCCGCTTCAGCCGGGCGCCGGCTCGGCCGGCTCGGTCCGGTTCCGGATCATGCAAGCCGCGGGCGAAACCGCCGCATTCGATCTCAGGTCGTATGTCCCGGGAAAAACCCCGCGCCTATGTGGCGGAGTCCTGCAAGTGGCTCAGCAGCGGCTGTTTCGCCGTGACCGCGATGGCCCGGCTGGCCCGATTCCGGCGGCGTCGTCTGACAAAACGCATCGGCGGCCCGCATCTTGCCAGCGGCAGCGGCCTTGATGACGGCCGGCAAGCCCGGGAAATGTCAGCTCCGCGCTCCGCCGCGCCGGGCCAGTCCCACGGTCATTCCCGCCGGATCACCGCCTCGTGCAGGACCGGAAAGTTGACCGAGTTGGCAATGAAGCACTTCGCATGCGCCTCATGGTGAAGCTTCCGGGCCAGCTCCAGGTCGTCGCCGGCCCGTATCGTCACATGCGGCCGCAGCATGACGCCGATGAAGCGTCCCGTGCCGCCCTCCTCCGCCATCGTTCCGGATGCGTCGTCGCGATAAGCCACCACGCCGATGCCGGCCGTCGCGCACAGGTGCAGATACGCAAGCTGGTGGCAGGACGACAGCGCCGCGACCAGCAGCTCCTCCGGGTTCCAGCGTCCGCCGTCGCCGCGAAAGGCGGCGTCGGCCGAGCCGGGGATCGCCGGCTTGCCGCCGGCCGAGATCGTATGATCGCGGCCATAGGCCCGGTACTCGGATGTGCCGCTGCCCCGGTTGCCGGTCCACGCGACCTCGACCACGTAATGATGCTCGCCTTTGCCGCCAGCCATGGTTGCCTCCCTGTTTGCCAGGCGCCGATTGTCCGGCGCATGTGAAGGCGATCATGACCCGTTTGGGGGGCCGGGCAAGCCGCCGGCGAAGCCGATGGCGGCACGGCTCATGGCCGCTTGCGCACCGTCAACTGCTGCCCCGCAACCATGGCGCCGGGTTGATCGGCTGTCCGTCATGGCGCAATTCGACATACAGGGCCGGACGGTGCGTGGTCGTCCCGGGTTCCCAGTTCGCCATCACGCCCACCGGCTCCCCGGACACGATGCTCTGGCCGAGCTTTACGTCCAGACGGTCGAAGCCGGACAGCACGACATGGTAGCCGCCGCCGCAATCGACGATCAGCAGCAGGCCGTAGCTGCGGAACGTATTGGCGAACACCACCCGTCCGCCGCAGGGGGAGATCACGTGCGCCCCTGGTGGCGCGTGATAGGATACCCCGGTCGCCGGGCCGCCATCCGTCTCCTCGCCAAAGCCCTTCACCACCACCCCGATGACCGGCGGCTGCAACTGCCCGCTCGGTCCGGCACCGGCGGCGATCGATCCGGCCGCCGCCGGGTGCGCCGCCACCGCTTCCCGCTCCCGCGCGGCCTGCGCCTCCGCCGCGCGCTCCCGCGCCGTCTGCGCCGCCTCCGCCGAGCGTTCCCGCTCCGCCTGAGCCTCCGCCGCGCGCTTCTGCCGCTCGGCCCGGGCCGCGTCCTCGCGGGCCTTTGCCTCGTCGGCACGGCGCTGAGCCTCGAGGGCCGCCAAAGCCGAACGCAGCGAGTCCATGCGCGCCGCGGCGGCTTCGGCCTGGCTGGCGGCCTGCTCCGCCTGCCCTTCGGCCGCCGCCTGCGCGGCATGCGCGCCGGCGATCGCCCTGTCCAGCGCATCGCCTTCGCGCTTTTGCGCCGCCTCGGCCTCGGCCAGTCGCGGCGCTTCCTGTTGCAGCGCCTCGGCCGCCGCATCGACCTCCGCCTGATCGCGCCGCAGGGCTTCGGCCTCGGCTTCCAGTTGCCGCGACAGGCTTTGCAGCACCAGGACTCCGCGCAACGCCGACTCGGGGGGCGCTGGCACCGCCAGCAGCGTCTCCGCCGGGTACAGCGACAGCCGCTCGATCAGCGGCAGCAGCGGCTGCATCGCCTCGGCGCGCAGCCTGAGCCGCTGTTCGGCGTCGCGCCGGCGTGCCGCCAGGGCATCGATCCGAGCGGCTGCGTCCGCGGTGGCGGCTTCGGCCAGCCTCAGCTTCGCCGCGGCGTCCGCCCGCTCATACGCCAGTCTGAGCACTTCGGCCGCGGCCTGCGCCGCCCTGTCGGCTGCCTCCTTCCGCGCGGCGAGCTGCTCGGCGTTGAGGTGCTCTGCCTCGCGCAACGCGCGCCGCGTCTCATCCTCCCGGGGGGCTGCCACGACGGCGGCCAAAGGGACAAGCACCGACAGCACGGCCAGCATCCGTATCGTGTCGGAACCGATGCGCCGAATCGCCGCTCTCCCGCCCATGCGTGGCGATTCTAATCAGTTATCGGGATCGGGCTTCAACAGGAATATGCGGCGTCACTGGTTGATCACGCACGGCTCATCCATGGCCAGCGCCTCGGGTGCCGGCCCTGACAGCACGATGCCGTTCGTCAGCACGACCTCAAGGCGGAACGCGCACCAGCCGTTGGCCGGCTGCACGCCTTCGAACCGCAGCAGGGCGTTCAGTCCGCTGCACAGCGCGTTCAGCGGGCGGTAGAGGCCGGCGGCGTTCAGGATCTCATGCACGTCCGGACGCGGACGCCACACCGGCGCGTTGGCGCCGACGTTATCCAGTATCAGGCGCACCCATTGCACATCCGCGTTCGCCAGACACCATCCGCCGACCTGCACCTCGACGCCGGACGGCGTCTCGCGGGCCAACAGTTCGATGGACCATCGCGCGCCCGGTCCGCCCGCGGCGGTGCAGGCATCGGTGAATACCGGGAGCGCCGGTTTCGGCCTCGCGGAGAAGGTCTGCACGGCGGGACCGGTGCCCTTCGTCAGCCAGAGCAACATGGCATCCGACGAATCCTGAAGTCCGAGGAGGCCGAAAAATGGCTGTCCGGCGGAAGCAACCAGGGGTGCGAAAGCGCGCGCGACGGTTTCTGAAAGACCCTCTGCAACGCAAAACTCCAGCGCCGAATTCGCGCCGAACGGATCAGGCGACAGCGGGATCATCTCCGCCGTCGCGAAACCGGCCTCTTTCGCCAGGTCCTCCAGCACTTCGCTGTCGAACAGATGCTTCCGGTCCAGACCCGCCAGGAATTGCGAATCCCCCCGATGCACGAGCAGCAGCCTCGACCGGGCGAGGACTGCTGTCGCGGCACGCGTATCGTCATGCCAGACCCTGTCGCGTGCGAAGGTCTGCACGACGGCTTCCGCCATGGCGTGGCAGAGCGCCTGGCGGTAGCGGCGGTTCGAAACGACGAACCATGCCCGGCCGCCGGGCCGGAGCACCCTGTGCACAGTGGCCAGAAAGCCGCGCAGATCGCCGGTGCGTGCCATGATGTCGACGCCCAGCACAGTGTCGGCGATGCCGTCGCGGATGGCGTTCTGGCTGCCGCTCACTGCGGCAAACTCCGGCCTCAGGTCGCCTGGAAGGCCGCAGGAGAGCAGCCGCTGGCGGCATGACCGGACCTTGTCTATTGCGGTATCGACCGCGAGCAGCCCGCGCATCGGCTCCGCGGCAACCAGCGCCTCCGTCATTCGGCCAACGCCGCAGCCGAGCTCCAGAACGTCCCCGAGGTAGCCCGGCCAACGGTTCCCGGCCGCGCCACGGACAAGCCCCGGAAGACCGCCGATCGGCGCCGCGCCGATGGACGGATCGGCATCGTATCGATTTGGATCGTTGGCGAGGGGCGCCGCACCGGCAAGGAAGTCGGCGACACCGTCGGCTGCCGGGATCGTCCGGCCGCAGGCGGTGCACCGCAGTTCCCCGGGGGGCACCGGCGCGAGGCGGCCCTGGCACCCGGGGCAGTGCAGCCGATCCTGCAGGCTCATGCTGCGTCAGCGGCCGGTGAAATGCGGCTTGCGCTTTTCCTTGTGGGCACGAATACCCTCCTGCAGATCGTCCGATTGCCGGACGCGGGCGATGGTTTGGCTGACCGCAACCATACGCTCTATCGGGCCCGAAGGCATGATTTCATTTACCAGCCGTTTCAGAGCGCCAATCACCAGGGGGGCGGACTCGACGAGCTGTTGCGCCATCGCAAGCGCTTCGGTTTCGTGTTCTCCGTTCGGCACGACGCGGTTGACGAAGCCGGCATCGTAGGCGCGCCGGGCGGGGATTTTCGAGCCGAGCAGCATGATCTCCATCGCCAGTTTGTGCGGTATGCGGGCCACGAGGGAGCTGATGCCGCCCGCCGTGGTGCCGAGCTTCGCTTCGGGGTAGTAAAATTGCGTGTCCTCGGTGGACACCATCAGGTCGCACATCATGACCAGGACGACTCCGCCGCCGACGACCCAGCCCGTGGTCGCAGCGATGATCGGCTTTTCGGTCTGGAAACCGACATTGGGGATGGCGCGCCACAGTTCCGGCAGGTCGTTGATGTCAGCGCCCGATGTGAATGCGCGGTTGCCGGCCGAACTGAGGACCGCGGCGCGCTTGTCCGGATCGGCGTCGAACGACCTGAACGCCTGTTGCATCTCCACCGCGACGGCCTGGTTGATCGCGTTCAGGCGCTCTGGCCGGTTGATGCGGATGATGGAGATGGCGCCTCGGTCTTCGACGGTTACGGCTGGCATGGTATCGGTTCCTCGGGCTTCGGGCGGGCGGGGGGATTAGGGCGGGGCGGCGGAAAATGGCCGGCGGCAGGTGAAAAGTCCATGATCGGCGGCCTGATCGGGGGCGATCAAAAAATGTCGAGAACGTTGACACTACGACAGGAACGGCGCGAGGTTGCTGCATCTCACGATAAGGGCGATGTTTTCATGCGGTACATGCTCGTGCTGCTTGTCATATTGGTTTGCGGGCCGGCCCGCGCTGGTGACCTGGTCGAGCCGACGGTGGCATTCACCGCGACGGCGGTGCATGAGACGGGGGCTTACCGGCAGACGGAGACCATCCACTACATCCCGGGGAAGCTGCGGATCGACCCGGGCAAGGGTTTCAGCAGTACGATCCTGGATCTGTCGACGCAGACGCAGTGCCTGCTGATGGCGAATCACACCTATCTCGTGCTGCCGATGGACGACGAGTTGTTCCGCCGGTTCATCGCACGGACTCCGGCCATGAGCGGCGCGCGCAAGATGGGCCGGGCACGCGTGCAGGGGCTGGAGACGACGAAATACGCATTCGGCGACGACGGAGCGCTGGAAGCGGCCGGGCATTACTGGATTACGGATACCGGGATCATGGTTCGGCGCGAGTACAATGACGGGGTTTTCGGCAGGGATGTGCATCATGTGGAATACCTGACCGATATCTCGGTTGAAAAACAACCGGCCGATCTGTTCGTGGTCCCGGCGGGGTACAGGCGCTCGAAGTGAGGGTCAGGGGGCACTCGTTCCATCCCCCTCGTCATGGCCCGGCTTGTCCGGGCCAAATCTCGCGGCAGGGTGCCGGTAAAGCTGGCCCGGACAAGCCGGGCCATGACGGAGGGGGAAGCGGTGGACTGGCCGCTGCCTACTACATCGTCGCGCCGATAACCCATGGCGCGAACTCCGCGGCGCCGAAATCGAACTGCTCGCTCTTGGTCCGCTCCCCCGAGGCAACCCGCAGGATGTGGTCGAAAATCCGCTGCCCGGCCTGCTGCACGGTTTCGTCGCCGTCCAGGATGGTGCCGCAGTTGATGTCCATATCATCCTCGATGTGTTTGAACATCGGCGTGTTGGTCGCCAGCTTGATCGACGGCGCCGGCTTGCAGCCGAACACGCTCCCGCGGCCGGTGGTGAAGCATACCAGGTTGGCGCCGCCCGCCACCTGTCCCGTCGCCGCCACCGGGTCGTAGCCCGGCGTGTCCATGAACACGAAACCGCGCGCCTTCACCTCCTCGGCGTAGCGGACGACATCGACAAGGTTGGTGCTGCCCGCCTTCGCCATCGCGCCCAGCGACTTCTCCAGGATCGTCGTCAGGCCGCCGGCCTTGTTGCCGGGGGACGGATTGGCGTTCATCTCCGCCTTTTCCTGCCGCGTATACTCCTCCCACCAGCGCATCAGATCGACCAGCTTCTCGCCGACCTCGCGGGATACCGCGCGACGGGTCAGCAGGTGTTCGGCGCCGTAGGTCTCCGGCGTTTCCGACAGGATCACCGTGCCGCCATGCCGCACGATCAGATCGCTCGCCGCGCCCAGAGCCGGGTTGGCCGATACGCCTGAGTAGCCGTCCGACCCGCCGCATTGCAGCGCCACCGTCAGTTCGCCGATGGGCACGGCCGTGCGGGTGACCTGGTTGGACTCCGCCAGGATGTCCTTCACGAACTCGACTCCGGCGGCGACCGTCTTGCGGCTGCCGCCCATTGTCTGGATGTCCATCGCCTTCAGCCGCCCCGCCAGCCGCTGTTCTTCCATCAGGCCGCCGATCTGGTTGACCTCGCAGCCGAGGCCGAGAACGATGACGTGGGAAAAGTTGGGGTGCCGCGCATAGCCGGCGAGGGTGCGGCGCAGCAGCCGCAGCGGTTCATCCTGCGTCATGCCGCAGCCGGTCTTGTGGGTCAGCGCGACGACGCCATCGACGTTGGGATAGTCCGCCAGCGGATCGTCGCCGGTGAACGGATTGCGGCGGAACATGTCGGCGACGACCCCGGCGACATGGGCGGAGCAGTTCACGCTGGTCAGGATGCCGATGTAGTTGCGGGTGGCTACCTTCCCGTCCGGGCGGCGGATGCCTTCGAAGCTGGCCGGGGTGGCAACGAAGTCCGTCGGGCGCGCATCGACCCCGTAGGCGTAGTCCTTGGCGAAATCGCCCATTTCCAGGTTGTGGACGTGAACGTGCTGACCGGGCACGATCGGGGCGGAGGCGAAGCCGATGATCTGGCCGTAGCGGCGCACCGCCTCGGCCGGTGCGATCGCGCGCACCGCGACCTTGTGGCCGGCGGGCACACGATCGACCGTCGCGACATTCTCCCCCAGCGATACGCCCGGCAGCAGGGTCGCGCGCGCGATCACCACGTTGTCCTCTGGATGCAGGCGGATGACGGAGGGAGATGTCATGGCGGTTTCCCCGGGTATGAGTTCCCAACACTCTATGCCCAACGCGGCTTCATCTGCAAAACCGGTGTCCCGCCATGATTTTGCGTTGAACCGAATCGTCCCTGTCCCGTTGGCTCGGAGCGATTCGTGAGGATCGCACTCGAACACAACAATGGAGGCAAGGATGGCTTTGTTTCAGGCCACTCCATCGGGCGCACAGCCGGACGACGGCATTGTCACCCGTGTTGGCGCCGCCGCGGGCAGGGTCGCCAGGATCCAGCAGGAATTTACGTTGCAGTCTCAGGCGGAACCGGAGCCGGACGAGCGCGATGCGCTGGCCCGCCGGGCGCGGGCGGATGCCGAGCGCGTGCTCGATGAGCAGGGGCTGTCGGTTGCGGATTACAACGCCGTTTTGACTGCTGCCGAAACGGACGCGGCGCTTGAGCAGCGTTTGCTGGAAGCCGCGCGGGAGGTGATTTGATATGCGTGGATATCTGAATTGGATGACCGGGGTGGCGCTGTTCGTGGCGCCGGGCCTGGCGCTCGCGGCCGCCGATACTTTACCGCAAGGTCAGTCCGGCGCGGCGGCGCAGGGCGTCCCGGTGCCGGATGCAACCATCAGCAAGGCCGGTGCGGCGCTGAGAGACGTGGCGGATTTACAGGAAAAGTATCAGCCGAAGATGGATTCGGCCACGCCGAAGGAAAAGGAAGGGTTGTCCGCTCAGGCCAATGCCGAGGCTGTTCAGGCCATCCAGTCGCATGGCCTGTCGATGCAGGAATATTCGAGCGTCGTGCGCATGGCGCAGACCAACCCGCAGGTAAGGCAGCGTCTGCTGGACGCTGCGAATCAGCGGTAGGTCCGTGAGGTTCTCGGACCGTCGTCATGGCCCGGAGGGCCGGGCCATGACGTTTCGGGTTTGTCTCTACTTGCCCAGAACCGCGGTCCCTTCCGCCCGAACGCCTTTCAGCTTGTTCGGATCAAGTCCAAGCGCCGCCAGGATCGTGGGCGCAATCTGCGTCGTGTAGCTGAGCGTTTCGACGATCTGCGCCTTGATATCCGGCGCTGAAACCAGCAGCGCAACATTCCGGTCATCATCGGAAAAGCCGCCGTGCTCCGCCAGCTTGCTGCCGCCGGTGCAGATCACCCCATGGTTTGTCACCGCAATGAAATCCGGCACGCGGCTGTTTTCGAACGGGTCGCCATACTGCGGCGTCAGCGAGGTCCGGTCCAGCAGCTCCTGAATATGCAGCGTCGCGGCGTTGGCCAGCAGATAGGCCTTGGCGGCGTCGTACTCAGCCTGCTGCAAATCCGGCTGCAGCCAGATCAGCGCTTCGTCGTCGCAGATCTCGAACCCGCTGGTGCCGTAACCCGGCGTCTGCTGGAACGGTGCGTCCGACTGGATCACCCGGTCCTTCACGTCGATCGGCGACTGACCATGCTTGGCGCTGACGATGATCAGCGTCGAGCCGTCCAGTCCCTTGGCCTTCAGTTCCTGCACGAACTGTCCGAGCGCGGCATCGACAAACTGGAACTGCAACGTCAGCGCGTTGCCCGGTGTCGCGTTGCTGTCGAGATAACCGCCGGTCAGGCTCGGATCATCGCCATAGCCCGCTTTCGCCAGCTTCTGTCCGACGCTGACCGCCTGGAAGTTCATGCCGAATATCGCCGGCACGCCCGGCGCCGCGGTCCTGGTGCTGTTGTAGCCGTCGATCCAGTTCAGGACGGCGTTTACCTTCACCGTGTCATAGGTCCGCACCGCGGAATAGCTCGTGGTGTAGTCGTCGCCCGCGGGTCCGCCGGGTATCTGCGAGTTGATCTCCGGCGCGAACAGATCGTCGATGCCCTTGCCCGACGGCCCGCTGAGGACTTCATAGGCCGGGTGCTTATCTGACCAGGCGGTGATCCCGCCCGCGCCCTTGATGATCTCGAAGATCGTGTTGGTGCGGAGATATTCATGCGGATAGACCGGCTTACAAACTCCGTTGACCAGTTTGCGCTGCATGTTGTCCGGGTCCAACTGCGTCAGCACCTGGCCAAGGGTGCCGCCGCCGGTGATGTCCGCCACCAAACCGCTCGTGAAGTCGTAGCTCTTGTCCAGTTCCTCGAAGTTGGTCACTTCAGTGCCGACAGTTCCGGTGCAGCCGGGATCGGCTTGCCCTGCGCTCGTGTAGGACGCTTTCGACGGATATTCAGTGCGGTCGTAGCTGTCGTCGTAGAACAGCCCGGCGGTCTTCGGGGAGGCGCCGGTCACCTGCGCGATCATGCCCGGATAGCTGTCGGACGGCGCGGTGGTGAAGGCGTTCGGGTAGATGATGCCGCTGCCGGCCAGCCTGGCGAAATTGCTGTCGGGATGGTTCTGGACCCAGTTGGCCAGGTCGATGGCGTGCAAGCCGTCAACACTGATCAGCAGCACATGCTCATAGCCGGACCTGACGGCCTGTCCGCCGGCAATGGCCGGGGCGGCGTGCAGCGACGCCAGGGCCAAAGCCGTTGCAGACGAAAGCAGATAGTTACGAAGTGAGCGCATCCGAATTTGTTTCCCCGTCGTTAAAAACGGGGAAACCATATGGCCGCGCTCCGGTCACTCGGATGACGCCAATATGACAGCCGGATTGCAGCGCCGCGATCCGAAGCACATCGGCGTGAGGCCGCTAGACCGAAGTCAGGGCCGCGACGCTGTCGCCAACCTCCTGCGTCCTGTGCCGCGCCGCGATCGCCATATAAACCGCCGGCAGAACGAACAGGGTGAAGAGAGTCCCGATGGACAGGCCGCTGGCGATCACCAGACCCATATTGAAGCGCGACGCCGCACCCGCGCCGGAGGCGAAAATCAGCGGCACCACACCCAGCACCATCGCCGCCGTGGTCATCAGGATCGGCCGCAACCTGATCCCCGCCGCGTAAATGATCGCCTCCAGCTTCGTCCGGCCGGCGCGCTGCGCTTCGTTGGCGACCTCGACGATCAGGATGCCGTGCTTGCTGATCAGACCCATCAGGGTAACGAGCCCGACTTCGGTGTAGATGTTCAATGTCGCGCCGCCGATGCCGATGCTGAGAAACACCAGCGCCCCGGCCACGGACATCGGGATCGACACCAGAATGACCAGCGGATCGCGGAAGCTTTCGAACAACGCCGCGAGCGAGAGAAAGATGATGATCAGCGCCAGCAGGAACGTGCCGACGAAGCCGCTGCTTTCCTGCACGAACTGACGCAGCGGACCGGCATAGTCGATCAGCGTGTCGCTTGGCAGCGTGCGCGCCGCGATGTCCTGCAGCGCCTGCAGCGCCTCCGCCTGCGACACGCCCAGCGCCGGCACCCCCTGGATCGTCGCCGAGTTGACCTGCTGGAAATGATTGATCTGCTGCGGCACCGTTTCCTGCCGCACCTTGGCCACCGCGGAAATCGGTATCGGCGTGCCGTTGATCGTTGCGATCTGATACTTCATCACCTGGTCGATGGTCAGCCGCGATCGCTGCTGCACTTGCGAAATGACCTTGTAGGACCGCGATCCCAGGCTGAAGTAATTGGTGTAGGCGCCGCCGAGCAGACCGCCCAGGGCCTCGCCGATTTGACTCATCGACAGGCCCAGCTGGGCGGCTTTGTCGCGGTCAACTTCGAGGACCTGCTGTGGCGCATCGAACTTGAGGTCCGTGTCGATAAACAGGAACAGGCCGGTGGCCGCGGCGTCCGCCAGGAATTTCCGCGCCCGGGGATACAGCGTTGACAGCGGCTGGGTCGATTTCAGCACGTATTGAATCGGCAGGCCCTGCGATCCCGGCAGAGCGGGGGGCAGGAACACGGCGATGTTCTGGCCGGCCACATTCTTCAGTTCGCCCTGAAGCTGACGCTGGATGGTCATGGCGTCGCGCTTGCGCTCATCCCATGGCTTCAGCGTTACGCCGGCGATCGACATGACCGTGCTTTCGACCTGGAAGGTCTGATCCGCCTCGGGGATCTTCGACATGATGCTTTCGACCTGATCGCCGAACAACTCTTTCTGTTGCAGAGTCGCATCAGGTGCGGAGTTCGGCAGCAGGATGACGACGCCCTGGTCCTCCTCCGGCGCCAGCTCGCTGCTGGCGCTGCCATACAGGAAGTAGATGCCGCCGATGACCAGGACCGCGAAGGTCAGCGTGACCGACGCCGTGCGCAGGCTGCCGCGCAGCATGCGCTCATAGCCGCGCTGCAGCCGGCTGAACGCGCGGTCGATGACCGCGGTGATCCAGTCCTGCACGCCGTGGACCTTGCCCTGCGGATGCGGTCGCAGCAGATAGCCGCACATCATCGGCGACAAGGTCAGCGCGATGATCGCCGACATGGTTACGGCGCCGACGACCGTGAACGCGAACTCGGTGAACAGCGCGCCGGTCAATCCGCCCTGGAAGCCGATGGGCACATAGACGGCGATCAGCACCACGGTCATCGCAATGATCGGGTTGGCCAGTTCCCGCGCCGCCTGGATTGCGGCCTGGCGCGGGCGCAGCCCTTCCTCCATGTGGCGGTTGACGCTCTCCACCACGATGATGGCGTCGTCCACCACGAGGCCGATGGCCAGCACCAGCGCCAGCAGCGACAGCAGGTTGATCGAGAAGCCGAACACCAGCATCGCTGCGAAGGTGCCGATCAAGGACAATGGAATGGTAATGACGGGGATGATGACGGAGCGGGGGGAGCCGAGGAAGGCGAAGATCACCAGCGTGACGATCAGCACCGTCTCGCCCAGGGACCGTTCCACCTCACGGATGGAGCTGTTCACGAATACCGTGGAGTCGTAGATCACATCGCCCTGGATGCCAGCCGGAAGCTGCTGCTTGATCGACGGCAGCACCGCCTTCACCCCGGCGATCACTGCCAGCAGGCTGGCCGAGGGCACCGTCTGGATGCCGATATAGACGCCCTTGCGGCCGTTGTAGGAAACGGCGGAGTCGTAGTCGTCCGATCCAAGCGTGACGTTGGCGATGTCGCTCAACCGGATGATGCCGCCATTGACCTGCCTGACCACGAGGTCGCGGAATTCCTGCACCGAGTGCAAGGTGGTCGAGGCGGTCAGGTTGAACTGCACCATCTGCCCCTTGGTGGTGCCGATGCCGGCGATGACGTTGTTGCTGGCCAGCGCCGTGGCAACGTCCGTCGCGGTCAGCCCGTAGGCCGCCAGCTTCGCCGGGTCCAGCCAGGCCCGCATGGCGAAGTTCTGCCCGCCCAGCAGCTCCGCCGTCTGCACACCCGGCACCGCCTGCAACCTCGGCTGCACGTTGCGTATCAGGTAGTCGGTGACCTGGTTCGGCGACAGATCGTTGCTGGCGAACCCGATGATCATCGCGTCCAGCGACTGGCCGATGGCCACCGACAGCGTCGGCTGCTGCACGCCGGCGGGCAACTGGTTGATCACCGAATTGATCTTGGTGGAGATTTCCGTCAGCGCCTTATCCGGATCGAAGTTCAGGATCAGGTTCGCGGTGATCGTGCTGACTCCGGATCGGCTTGCCGATGCCAGCGTATCGATGCCGTTGGCCTGGGCGATGGCGTTCTCCAACGGCGTGGTCACGAACCCGGCCACGGTTTCCGGATCAGCGCCGTAATAGACCGTCGTGATCGTAACAACGGCGTTCTCGGTCTTCGGATACTCCAGAATCGGCAGCGAATAGAACGATTTCAGGCCGACAACCAGAAGCATCAGGCTGACCACGCACGCCAGCACCGGGCGGCGGATGAAGATATCGGTAAATTTCATGGTTTATCCTGCCGCGCAATGACGCTCCAACCCGTCATGGCGGGCGGAGGCCCGCCATCCACGCCTTTGCTCGTATCCGCATCGCAAGGCGTGGATGGTCCGCCTGCGCGGACCATGACGCGGAGGGGCCGGTGGCCTCCGCCAACCCACAGTATTGCCATGGCGCTAATAATCCGCCGGCACGGGCGCCGCATCCGTCGTCGGCTGCACCGCGTTATCGATGTTCACCACCGCCTTGTTGTGCAGCTTCAACTGCCCGGCGGTCACCACCACATCGGTCGGCCCGACACCCTTCAACACGCTGATCTGGTCGCCACGCGCATCGCCGGTCGTGATGAACTGCTGCACCACGACATGCTGCTCATGCCCCTGGTCGTCCTTCTCGTCATGCAGCACGTAAACCAGCGAGCCATAGGGATTGAACGCCACCGCCGCGAGCGGGATCGTCACCAGATCCTGTGACGCCCCCGAAACTGCGGAGACGTTCACGAACATCCCCGGCAACAGCGCCCCGTCCGCGTTCGGAATGGTCGCCCGCACCTGCAACATGCGGCTGCTCGAATCCACCTTCGAATTGAACGACGAGACCGTCCCGGCGAAAATCCGGCCTGGCCAGGCGTCGGTGGTCACCTCCACCTTTTCGCCCGGCTTCACCTCGCCCAGCGCCTGCTGCGGGAGATAGAAATCCACCAGCATCGGATCGAGCTGCTGCAACGTCACCACCGTCGTGCCGGGGGCGATATACTGGCCGATATCCACCTGCCGTACCCCCAGCCGCCCGGCGAACGGGGCGCGGATGACCTTCTCCGCCATCACCGCCTGCTGTGCGGCGACCTGCGCCCGGGCCACCTTCAGGTTCGCCGCATCGCTGTCCACCGTCGCCTGCGCCACGCCATGCGCCGCCAACTGCTTCTGATCGCGGGTCAGCGTCACCGCCGCCAGATCCGCCGACGCCTGAAGCTGCGCCAGCTTGGCATCGTCGTCATTCGGCCGCAGCCGCACCAGCACGGTGCCCGCCGGCACCGTCTGCCCGGACTCGAACGTGATCTGGTCCACCACCCCGCCGATCTCCGCCGCCAGATCGGCGCCGTTGACGGCCCGGGCGGAGCCGGTGGCGGTCAGCCGCGGCTGCCAGGGCTGCACCGTCACCGGGGCGACCGCGACCGTCGGCATCCCCGAGCGGATCGTCGCCGAGACCTTTTTCAGGATGCCCGCCTTGAATTGCGCAAAGCCGATCAGCCCGGCTGCCAGCAGGCCGACGACCAGCAGCATCAGCGCCATGCGCAGCCAGGTCCGCGGAGGCCGCGTCGTGGTCCGTTCAAGCGTCGTGGCGTCGTTCATGGATGGAGCACTCCGCAGCATTGGGCGACTTTCGGCTCAACGTCGGTCCGGTTCCACCAGCCGCCGCCCAGCGCCTGGAACAGGGCGACCGTGTCGGTGAAGCGCGCGGCGCGCGCCGTGATCAGGGTCAAACGCGCGGAATAGTCGCTCTGTTCCGCGGTAAGCACGTTCAGGTAGGTGCCCGCTCCGGCCGCGTATTGCGACCGCGCAACGGCGAGGCTGGCGGCCGAGGTCTTCTGGGCGGCGAGCGCAGCCTGCAGGGTTTCGGCATCCCGCTCGATCGCCACCAGCGCGTTGGCGACGTTCTCGAACGCGGTGTTCACCGTGCTGCTGTATTGCGCCGCCGCGACGTCCAGCGCCGCCTGAGCCGCATGCTTGCGGGCGAGCAGCGTGCCGCCTTCGAAAATCGGCTGCGTCAGGCTGGCGGCGATGCTCCAGACCAGCCCTCCGGGCGTGAACACCTGCGAATAATTGGTGCCTTCGCGGCCGATACTGCCCGTCAGCGAGATTTGCGGCAGCATGTTCGCGGTGGCCACGCCGACATTCGCGAAGGCCGAATGCAACAGCGCGCCATACGCCCGGATGTCCGGCCGCTGCTCCACCAGTTTCGACGGCAGCGACACCGGCAGTTCCTCCGGCAGGGTCAGGTCGTCCAGGTTCAACGTCGGCGTCGCGTATTGCGCAGGACGTTCGCCGAGATAAACCGCAAGCTGGTTGCGCTGCTGCTGCAACTGCTTCTCCAACCCGGGCAAGGTGGCGACCTGGGTGTCCCGCAGCGATTGCTGTTGCAGCACGTCAACCTGGCTGACGCCGCCGAGTTCGAAGCGCTGCCGCACCAGGTTCAGCGCATCGGTATCGGCCTTGATGATGTCGTGCGTGGTGTCGATCTGCGCCTGCAGGGAGGCTTCGTTGATCGCGGTATTGATGACATTGGCGGCCAGCGTCAGGTCGGTCGCCTCGATTTCGAACTGCTGATACTCGGCCTGGGCATTGAGTTGCTCGACCTGCCGCCTGATTCCGCCGAACGCGTCCAGCGTATAGGACACGTTCACGGCGCCGCTGCGCAGCCCGAAGGTCTCCGATCCGCCGGCGGGCAACCCGAGCGCGGCCAGCGACACGGCCTGGCGTTCTGCCTGGAGGTTGAAGCTGGCCTGCGGGAACCAGGCGCCCTGTTCGGCGCGGGTGTTCGCGCGCGCCTCCCGCAACGTCGCCTGGGCGGCGGCGACATCGGGGTTTGCCTTCAGCGCCTGCCTCACCAGCGCGGTGATCTGCGGGGAATGGAACAGCTCCCACCACTCCCCGGGGATGTCGCGGCCATCGACCAGACGCTGCGCCGCGCCGCCGGCGGTGGTGGCGGAGACGGTCTGCACCGGCGCCGGCGTTTCGGTAAAGCGCGCATCCGCGGGACCGGCCGGGGGATGGAAATCCGGCCCGACGGTGCAGCCGCCGAGGGTGGCTGCCAGGATCAGCGCCTTCGCGTGGCGCCGGTTCGGCGGGCGGGTGACGACAAAAGACATGAGCGGGGTCAGAATCCTATACCGACGCGTCCAGTATGTGATATCCTGGACCGATAAGTCTAGTATGATTCTGAAAGATAGTCGTGTGACGCCCCCTTCCGATAGTCCCCGGCCCGGCCGCCCGAAGGACGCCGCCAAACATGCGGCTATCCTGGAGGCCGCGCGGACGCTGTTCGCCCGCCAACCCTTCGACCTGGTGACGATGGAGGCGGTGGCAGCGCAGGCTTCCGTCTCGAAGATGACCGTCTACAGCCACTTCCACGACAAGGAAACGCTGTTCGAGACTCTTGTCAGCGCGGTCGCCGATCAGATGATCGCCGCGCTGTCAGGCCCCGAGCACCAGGACGCCAGCTTGCGCGGGCGGCTGGAAGCGGTGGGTTGCGACCTGCTGGGCGTGCTGCTCGGCCCCGGCGTCTGCGAGATGGCGCATACTCTGCCGGGGACGCTTCGTACTAACCGCACGCTGGCGCTGCGTTTTTACAACGCTGGCCCGGGGCGGGTGAGGGCGGCTCTGGCCGCGATCATCGCGGAGGCGGCAGGGCGAGGGGACCTTATTGTAGACGATCCGCGGCTTGCTGCCGAGGATCTGGTGAGTCTGTGGGAAGGCAACCGGCCGGCGATGACCACGTTCGGCCTGACCGAACCGGCCGCGCCGGAGGAAATCCGGCAACGGGCGGTGCGGGGGACGGATGTGTTCCTGCGGGCGTATCAGAGGGACGGTTAGGGGTCATGCCCCGGACGAGGCGCATAGGCGCTGAGCCCTGCACGAGGCGCATCGAAGCTGATACGGAGCGGCGGCACAAGCCGCTGTTTTCGTGTCATGGCCGCCTGCTATCGTGTCATGGCCGGCCCTGTGCCGGCCATCCACGTCTTTGCCGCCTCAAACCCCTTAAGTCGTGGATGGCCGGACCAGGTCCGGCCATGACCCCGTGACAACGACCGTGTCTCCGCCCGCCGCGACGCGGACGCCGGACCCTCAGTTCGCCACGTCCCCCGCGGCCTTGCGCGTCGCGAGCACCGCTTCCCGGGCGGCGCGCGCCATCAGGCCGCTGTCATTGGCAATCGTGACGAACCGGAAGCCCTTCTGGACCATCCGCGCGGCATAGGACGCCGTCCCGTTGTGCACGCCGGCGAACTTGCCGTGCCTTTTGCAGGACGCCAGCAGCTTGTCGTAGATTTCCAGGATCGCCGGCTCCTCCCGGTCGAGGATCGGGATCAGGCCCAGCGCGAGGCCCATGTCCGACGGGCCGATATAGATGCCGCTGACCCCCGGCACGCTGAGGATTTCGTCAATATTGTCGATGCCGGCCTGTGTTTCGATCATCGCGACGACCAGCACTTCGGTATTCGCCGTCGCCTGGTAGCTGCTCGCCTCCCCGTACATCGCCGCCCTGATCGGCCCGTTGCTGCGTTTGCCGGCCGGCGGATACAGGCTGGCATCGGCCAGCGCCTTGGCCTCGGCCGCGTTGTTGACCATCGGGCAGATGATGCCCATCGCCCCGCCGTCGAGGCACTTGCCGATGATCCCGGGTTCGTTCCACGGCACCCGGACCAGAGGCGTGATCGGGTGCGCCTGCATCGCCTGGAAGCATTGCACCATCGACTGGTAGTCCTGCACGCCGTGCTGCAGATCGACGGTCACGCTGTCCCAGCCGCATTGCGCCATCACCTCGGCGGAGAAGCCGGAGGGGATCGCCAGCCAGCCATTGACGGCGGCCTTGCCCGCGGCGATGCGCGCCTTGAGTTTGTTGGACATGCGAAGGTCCCTCCCGGATTTTGCTGAGAGCAGAACGCTAGGCGCGGGGTGGTGGGGCGTCAACGCGGGCGGGATACGCGGCCGCCCTGCGACCGTGCCGCTTGCCGCTGCGCAGCGCAACAGGAGATCGGCTTTTCGCCGGGCCAGGACGGGAAACGCGTTGTCAGGCGGTTGGTCCGGGCGACCGGGCGACCGGTGTTATCCACAACCGATCAGGTCAGGACTGCGGGCCGCTGTGACACGAGGCCAGCGTCGCATCCAGCCAGTTGAGGAAATCCAGGGCGCCGGTCTTGGCATCCCGGGCATGATCGGGAAAACGCCGGACAAGTTCAGCGTCCAGATCGTTGTGATGAAACGCCAAGAAACGCCGGATGTCGGCGCGGGCCGCGGCCGCATCCAGCCAGTCCTCGTCCCGCGCATAGGCCGCGACGGCATCCTTCGGCTCTGGCCCATAGATCGTGTAGTCGGAATTGAGATAGGCGCCGAGGAGATGTTCCAGATACGGATATGAGTCCAGGTGCGGCGGCGGACCTGACGGCATTGGCGTCTCCTTACGGCATGGGATAGGCGGTAAGGACGAAATAGACCTTTTGGGCGATGGTCGTGCGCCGCAGCACGATGCGAACCGCCTGCGCTGCGCGAGGTGCCGTGGTGCCGCGCATAATGACAGTGCCGATGTCGCGCCCGGCCTGGTAGGTCAGCGGCAGAGTCTTCTGGACGCCGGATGCCGCCCATTGCGTGATCGCGACCTGATTGGCTCGCAGCGCGTCGCTGACGACCTGCTCCGCCTCACGCAAGCTGGCAAACGTGCCGGCCGCGGGAATTGCGGATTCGGTCGCCAGGCGGTTGAGCAGAAAGGCGTCGTCCTTCGCCACGTGCCTGGCGATGGTGTGGCCGCCGGCCGCCTCTTCCGCCGCAAGGTCGATCAGTCCGCCCCGGATGCTGAGCGCGCGCACAGCGCCGATTCCGCCCGCGACGACCAGGGGTACCGCGATGTCAAGGACAATGCCGACGGTGCTGGCAGTGCCGGGACTGGCGCCCATCAGGCGCGCCGCCGCGGCGGCTCCCTGCTGGGTCAGGGTGGTGCGGGCGCGTCCGGTCCATAACTGGTAGAAACCCGTGCCGGCGTTATCCAGCCCGTTCGCACCGAGGATCACGCCGCCGCCCTTGGTCAGCATTGTCGGTTCGGGCGTCAGGAACAGGCCGGCCGCCCCGGCCAGTTCCAGCGCGCCGCCGATGAGCTCCGCACCGCCGATGAGGCGGGTGAAGAGGTGGTTGCTGGCCGTCTCGGGTTGCGTGATCGTCTCGCCCCGCATCAGCGCGCTCAGCTGGAGCGGTGTCAGGACGATCCGAAGACCGTCGCCGTCGCTGGCGGCCGTTGACGCGGGCAGGGGTGTTTGTGTCGCTGACATGGAACGAGCTATCTGATCTTCCCGTCTTGGCCCTGCAACCGGTGCCCGCTGGCAGCTTGTCGCTCAGAGCGGCGCGGAGGTTCCATACGATGTCGTTATGCCGGAGCGTCGCCGGGGCCGTCGCCACCGGGCGGAAGCCGTCGAACTCATAGCCGCGGTCGTCGGACCGCGATTCGGCCCGGGCCAGGAACCGCTCCTTGGTCCATGCCTCCGGGTCGATCCGGCGCGCCGCCACGGTCATCAGCTAAGCATTCCTGATCCGGTCATTCATTCTAATGTCGCGGAGGCCGGACTCAACAAGAGAAGCAGCCGCACGACTGTTCAGGCAGATCAGGCTGAAAATCTACCTCTGTCACCGGTATGCCATTGGCTACGCGCACCGCCGTCCTCTTCGCCGCGCCCATGGCACTGTCAGTCCGGGGCGATCAGGCGCAGGTGCGGGAAATACGTCTGATACCGCGGGACATCCCGGGTCAGAAGTTGATATCCCGCAATGGCCGCATGGGCGCCGATGAGGAAATCCGGCAGCGGCGATCGCCGCGTGCCGCCGCGTTGCCGATAGGTGCGAAACGCCTTTCCGGCCAGGAACGCCGCTTTGTAAGGGAGTTCTTCCCGTTCAAACAACGCTTCCGGCAACGCCAGGTCGAGCTCCTCAATGCGCGAATAGCGCACCGAAACTTCGCCATAGATCACTGCGTTTATGACGAGCCGGAACCGATTGGAGGCGGCTTCAAGCGCCCTGGCCGACCATTCCGTCCAATCGCTGTCTTTGGCGGTCAGGTCGAGCAGGACATTGCTGTCCACCAACACAGCGGACATTTACTCGCCGCGGGTCAGGGCCATGATCTCTTCCGTGCTCATGGGAATATCGCCGGGGTGCGCTCGCAGGTGCGCAACCACGCGGGCGCCTCTGCCGTCCGCCCTGCTGGCGGCCGTCCGGACGAGTCTTACGTCCGTGCCGTCGAAGTGAAATTCGACGTCCGTGTGAGGCAGCAACCCGGCCTGCTCCCGAATGTCGGCGGGGATCGTGACCTGACCTTTGGATGTGATGCGCATGCAGGCCTCCTTACTCTTACAGGTAAGAGTAAGGATTTATGCTGACTGAGACAAGGGTTGCCGTCTCGGCAGGCATGGTGTCGGCCTTTCGCTCACCGTGACGGGTGGGCCGGCTGCGCTACCGCTCACGGTGGAGTCGGCGTGCGCATAGGAGATGAACCCTTTCATCGGAATATCCAACCGCGCCATTACCGTCCCGTAACGGAATTGGGGCGCAGGTGCGGCGGTAGATCAATGGCATCCGACCGTTGTAAGATCGGGGTGGACGAACCCACGTGCCATTGCCGGCCTTGTGCCGGCCATCCATGGCTTTGCCGCCAAACGCACCGCAAGTCGTGGATGGCCGGGCCAAGCCCGGCCATCACACAGTGGGATGCATCCGTGCCGCCAGTCCTTAGGGCCGATCCCGCCAGTCACACCACCCGGAAATTCCGGAACTGCCACGCATCCGCCGTGTCCACGTCCTCCGGAAACAGCCGCCCGCGATCCAGCAGCGGCGTCCAGTCGCTGTACGCCCCCGCCATCTCGCCCAGATACGGCTCCGCCACCGCCAAAACCCGGGCGTGGTCCAGATGGTCCGCCTCCAGAATCCCCGCCCGAGGGTTCTCGATCGCCCAGACCAGCCCGCCCAGCACCGCGGCCGTCACCTGCAACGACGTCGCGTTGTTGTGCGGCGCCAGCGCCCGCGCCTGCTCGATCGACAGCCGCGATCCGTACCAATACGCGCCCCGGGCATGCCCCATCAGCAGCACGCCCAGCTCATCGATGCCCGACGTGATCTCCTGCATCATCAGCCGCTGCGTCGCCTGCTGCTGCCAGTTCCGCCCCGCCAGTTCGTGCACCGACAGCACCGCGTCGTCGCACGGGTGATACGCATAATGCACCGTCGGCCGATACGAAACCGCACCGCCCTCGGCCACCGAGTAGTAGTCGGCAATCGAAATCGCCTCGTTATGCGTAATCAGAAACCCGTGCAGCGGTCCCGCCAGCGGCGTCCAGGTCCGCACCCGCGTGGAGGCGCCCGGCCGCATCAGATAGATCGCCGCGTCGCAGCCGAAATCGTGCCGCCGCCCGTCGGCCGGCAGCGCCTTCTCATGCGTGCCCCAGCCGAGTTCGGCCGGCTGGCAGCCCTCGCCCACGAAACCGTCGATCGACCAGGTGTTGACGAACTCGCCCGGCTGCTTCGGGAACGACGCAAGCTGGGTGTCGCGCTCGGCGATATGGATCACCTTCACGCCCAGCGCCCGCGACAGCGCCGCCCAATCAGCGCGGGTCGCCGGCACGTCCGTCTCGACGCCCGTATCGCGCGCCACATTCAGCAGTGCGGCCTTGACGAAATGCGACACAAGCCCCGGGTTTGCGCCGTGCGTCAGCACCGCGGTCGGGCCCTCGCCGCCGCCGAGCGCCAAAGCGCTCTCCCGCAGCGCATAGTTGGACCGCTGCGACGGCGTCAGCGACGGATCGGTGTAGCCGCCCGCCCAGGGCTCGATGCAGGTGTCGAGATACAGCGCGCCCCGCTCCCGGGCAAAGCCGATCAACGCGACTGAGGAGACGTCGACGCTGAGGTTCAGCAGGAAGTCGCCGGCCCCGACCAGCGGCGTCAGCACGTCCCGGAAATTGCTCCGCGTCAGCGGCAGGATGGTGAACGGCACGCCATACTCCGCGGCAATGTCCCGCCCGCGGGTGTCGCCCGACAGGATGGAAATCCGGTCGCGCGGGATGTCGATATGACGCAGGATCAGCGGCAGGACTCCCTGCCCGATGCTGCCAAAGCCGAGCATGACCAGACGGCCGCCGAAAGCGACGTGTTTCATCGGTCGATTTTCCTTATTCCAAGAGTAGTCAGGCGGCGATGCGAAGCGACTCTGCCCCGAGATCCGGGGTGGCGGCCATTGGCTTATCAGCCACTTCAACGATCTTTGCCCTGTCAAAGCCATTAAATGCGGTGCGGAGGCAAGCGCCGTATGCGCCGAGCTGGCCGATTTCGATCCAATCGCCCTCCGCGATGTCGGCCGGCAGCACGAACGGCCCGCGCATCACGTCTGCGCTGTCGCAAGTCGGTCCGAACAGCGAGAAGGCCTCCATCTGCTCCGCCGCGCCGCCCTCAGGCCGCACCATCCGCACCGGATACCGGAACCCGAGCACGCCCGCGTCCGACAGGCTGCCATACACGCCGTCATTCACATACAGCATCTCGCCGCGCCGCGCCTGCACCTGCACCACCACCGAGGCGCCCGCCGCCACCAGCGCACGGCCCGGCTCCGCCCACAGGCGCGCCCGCGGCAGTCCGAGACGATCGAACCCATCCTCGATCTCCGCGAAGAAAGCGCCCAAAGCCGGAGGCTCCTGGTCCGGATACGCCACCGGGAAACCGCCGCCGACATCGACCACGTCGATCGCCACATCGGCCGCGCGGATCACCTGCCCGGCCAGCTCCAGCGCATCGCGCCAGGCCAGCGGATCGAGGCACTGCGAACCGACATGGAAGCTCACCCCCAGCGTCTTCGCGCATCCCCGCGCCGCGCGCAGCAGATCGGCCGCAACATCCGCCGCGGCGCCAAACTTGCCGGACAGATCCAGCTTCGCCTCGCCGCGCGGCAGCGCGATGCGCACGATCAGGCCGAGCGCCCCGGGCACGCCGGTGGCGGCAATTTCCGCACGAATCTTCGCCAGCTCCCCGGCGCTGTCGAGCACGAAGTCGCGCACGCCGTGCCGCTCCCACGCCTCGCGGATGGCGCCGCGCGCCTTGACCGGGTGCATGAAATGGATCGCCGCCTGCGGGAACATGTCGCGGACGAGGCGGATCTCCGGCAGGGAAGCGCAATCGAAATGCCGCACCCCGCCGTCGTGCAGCGCACGCAGCACCGCCGGATCGGGGTTGCACTTCACGGCGTACAGCACGTCGCCGGGGAACGCCTCGACAAAATCGCGCGCGGTCCCGGCGATCAGGCCGGGACGCAGGCAGTGCACAGGCTCCTCCGGACGCGCAGCCGCGATCACCTGATCGACGGTAGGGCGGCGGACGGGGTACGCGGAAACCTGACGGCGGAGGGGAGACACGGCGGCGCGCGGGCGCGCGCCCGGGGTGCGGGCAACAACAGACATCGCGGGAATCCTCGCGGACAGACGGACGCGCGCAAACGCGCCCGGGATGAAACGGGGATGCAGCCGGAACCTCGCGCAACAGCGCCGCGGCTCGGGTCAGACGATGCTGGTGGTACTTCGCATCGCGCTGGTGCGGTCGGACATAGGCGTGTTCCTAAACGACCCCGGCCCACGGTTGGCCGGGACTATCGAAAAGGACGCGTTTACGTCGTTGCTGTGCTCAGGGCCGGCGTTCTCACCGGCCAGGGCTCGCGGCACGTGCGGATGCGTCACCGCCCCGGTTAAGAGGCGAGGACCGCGATATAGGGTCCATGATCCGGGATATGGTATGCGTTTTTAGGTCCGCGCCCCGCGTTCAGCGCATGCCTTGCAGCGCGAGATACTCCCAAACCATTGTCGCGGCGGCGAGCGCGGTGATCTCCGAGACGTCGAAGGCGGGGGAAACCTCCACCATGTCCATCCCAACGAAACGGATCGGCTTCAGCCGCCGCAGGATCGCCTGCGCCTGCCAGGACGCCAGCCCGCCGATTTCCGGCGTGCCGGTGCCGGGGGCGAAGGCCGGGTCGAGCGCATCGATGTCGAAGCTGAGATAGGCCGGGCTGTCGCCGATGACCTCCATGATCCGGGCGGCGACGGTGGCCGGGGTCGAGGCGTGGACATCCTGCGCGGACACCACGGTCACGCCGCGCGACAGGGTCCAGTCCATGACATCCGTCTGGACGGGCGAGCGTATGCCGATCTGGATCATGCGATGGGGATCGACGAGGCCCTCGTTGATGGCGTGGTAGAATGGTGAGCCGTGCGCGTAGGCCTGGCCGAAATTGTCCGGCCAGGTGTCCACATGGGCGTCGAAATGCAGCAGCGCGGCCGGATGCCCGAGCCGCCGCGTCAGCGCACGCAGCAGCGGCAGGGTGATGCTGTGCTCGCCGCCGAGCGCGATCAGATGGCCGATGGGCTCGGCTTGCGTCTGTATCGCGCCCAGGCTGGCCTGGATGTCTCCCAGCGCCAGGCGTAAGTCGCCGATGTCGGAGACGTTCATGCGCGCCGGTTCGACGCGGTGCTCCGGATGGTCGCCGTCGGTCAGCATGCGGCTGGCGCGGCGGATCGCGGCGGGGCCGTCGCGGGTGCCGGAGCGGTTCGTGGTGCCGATATCCATCGGGATGCCGGCGATCACGAAACCCGCGTCCGGGCCGCTGCGGGCGATGCCCAGGAAGCTCGGCGGAATGGAATAGGTCGGTGTGCCGGCCATCGCGGTCGAGCCTTCAGGTTTCAGGCCGGGTGGTTACAGACCAGCCCGCGTCGGGTTTGAGCCACCGAACGCCTGCGCAGTCATGGCCCCGACGGCCCGCTTTATAAGGATTTGATCGGCGAGGTGCCAGCGTGCAACGCGGCATCATTGCAACGCGTCATGGCCGGTTGGTTCCGGGCGAGCCGGCCTGTCGCCTATCCGCGGCAACCGCCGCTCAGCCTGGTCCCTCGATCCGCCTGGAACATCTGATACAAGGGCCGTTTTCCAGCGTCTGCCTCGGGGGCTCGGCATGGACTTTTCGATCACCCTGGTGAACCTCGCCGGATCGGTTGCCCTGCTGTTGTGGGGGGTGCACATGGTGCAATCGGGGGTGCAACGCGCCCTCGGCGCCAGGCTTCGCAGCCTGCTCGGCATCGCCCTGCGCAACCGCTTCCAGGCATTCCTGGCCGGGATAGGCGTCACTGCCATCCTGCAAAGCAGCACCGCCACCGGCCTTATGGTCACCGGCTTTGCCGCCGGCGGTCTCGTGGACCTCGTGCCCGCGCTCGCCGTGATGCTCGGGGCGAATGTCGGCACCACGCTGATCGTCCAGCTTCTTTCGTTCGATGTGGCGGAGATTGCCCCGGCCCTGATCCTGCTCGGCGTGCTGATGTTTCGCCGCGCAAGCGCGGCGCCGCGTGATTTCGGCCGCGTGCTCATCGGCCTCGGCTTGCTGCTGATGGCGCTGCGCCAGTTCATCGGCCTGCTCGACCCGTTCGAGGACGCGCCAAGCCTGCGCCTGCTGCTCGGCGCGGTGGCGACCCAGCCGATACTGGATGTGATACTGGCCGCCGGACTGACCTGGGCGGCGCACTCCAGCGTCGCCATTGTGCTGCTGGCGATGTCCTTCGCGGCCAAAGGCGTGGTTCCGCCTCATGCGGCCTTCGCCCTTGTGCTGGGCGCCAATTTGGGCACCGCGATCAATCCGGTGCTGGAAGGCGGAGCCGGCGACGATCCCGCCGCGCGCCGCCTGCCGATGGGCAACCTGGTCAACCGCATCATCGGCGTCGCCGCCGCGCTGGCTCTGCTGCCGGTGCTCGGTCCGTGGCTGGTAACCGTAGACCCCGACGATGCCCGGGTCGTCGCCGACTTCCACACCGGGTTCAACCTGGTGCTCGCGCTGGTGTTCTTCCCTCTGCTCGGCCCGTACGCCGCGCTGTTGTGCCGCTTTATGCCGGCGCGGGTCGCCGCCGCGGATCCCGGCCAGCCTTTGTATCTCGATGCGGCGGCGATCGAGGTGCCGATGGTCGCTCTCGGTGCGGCAACACGTGAAGCGCTGCGCATGGCCGATGCGCTGGAAAGCATGCTCCAGGGCTTTCGCGACGCGCTGCAACGTCCCGACCGGCGGCAACTCAGCGAACTGCGGCGGCTCGACGACGTGCTGGACAAGCTGAATACGGCGATCAAGTCCTACATGACCGCGCTGCCCGGCGAATCGATGACCGATGCGGACCATCGGCGGGTCGTCGAGATCCTGGCCTTCGCCACCAATCTGGAGCACGCGGGCGACATCGTGGACAAGGGGCTGTTCGGGATCATCGCCAGGCAGGCCAAACGCGGCCTTGTCTTCTCCCGCGACGAAGCCGAAGAGCTCCGCCGCATCGCCGATCGGCTGATGGCCAATTTGCGGTCTGCGGCGGCGTTGCTGGTGACGGGTGATGAACGCGCCGCCAAACTGCTCGTGGCCGAAAAGGAAGTCTTCCGCACGTTCGAATCGGAGGCGACGGCGGCGCACTTTGCCGGGCTGCGCGACGGCCAGCCGAAGCACGCGGAAACCGGCACGCTGCACCTGGATGCCCTGAGGGACCTCAAGCGCGTCAACGCCCATCTGGTGGGTGCGGCCGCGTATCCGGTCCTGGAGAGCAAAGGCGACCTGCTGCCCAGCCGCCTGCGGTAGGCGTCAAGCCGATCGGCGTGTCCGCAAAGCGGCCGCCAGCGTGCCGTCGTCCAGCACGTCCAGCGCGCCGCCCATCGGCACACCTTGCCCGACCCGGCTGATTGTCACGCCGGTGCGGCGCAACTGATCCGTCAGCCAGTGCGCCGTGGTGGCGCCATCGACCGTGGCGCCGAGTGCGAGGATCACCTCGGTCACGTCGCCCTCGGCGATGCGCGACAGCAGGCCGGTGGTATTGAGATCCTCCGGCCCGATCCCGGACAGCGCGGACAACGTGCCCCCAAGCACATGATACAGCCCGCGATGCACCATCGCCCGCTCGAGCGCCCATAGATCGCCGACACCTTCCACTACGCAGATCACCGAGCGGTCCCGGTTCGGATCAGCGCAGATCGTGCAGGGGTCCCGGGTGTCGAGGTTGCCGCAATCCGCGCACGGCCGGACGGCGCGGGCGGCCTCCGCAAGCGCGGCAGCCAGAGGCAGCATCCGCGCCTCCGGCTGCTGCAACATCTTCAGCGCAGCCCGGCGGGCGCTGCGCGGACCCATACCCGGCAACTTCGCCAGCAAACCGATGAGGTGATCGATTTCAGGCCCGCCCATTGCGCCCGGAATGTCAGAACGGCAGCTTCATCCCGGCCGGAAGCTGCATCCCGCCGGTCACCTTCTGCATCTCCTCCGCCGAGACCACTTCGATCTTCGCCTTGGCGTCCCGATGCGCCGCGACGATCAGGTCCTGCAACATCTCCGCGTCGGCGGGATCGATCAGCTTCGGGTCGATCCGGACCGAGCGCAGCTCGCTCTTGCCGGTCAGGGTCACGGTGACCAGCCCGGCGCCGGCTTCGCCGGTGACCTCCAGCGCCTCCAGCTTGGCCTGCATCTCCTGCACTTTGGACTGCATCTGCTGCGCCTGCTTCATCAGGCCGGCCAAATTCTTCATAGGTCGATCTCCATCGGGTCTTCGTCGAAATACTCGGCGTCGGGCGGCGCAAACTCGGGCATATCCGGAGCAGGCGGCAGCGCCGCCGCCGGCAAACCGTATGCATCCGTGGTCTTATCATGGACCGTGTCGATCCGCGCCCCCGGAAACGCGGCCAGGATCGCCCGCACCAGCGGATGATCCGCCGCGGCGGTTTTCCGCGCGCTGTCGGCGGCGTTGCCCTGCTCGGCGATGGTCGCCTCGCCGGCCGCCGCCGACATCGCGATCGTCCAGCGGCTGCCGGTCGCCTCGCTCAGCAGCGCCGCCAGGCGGGACGCGAGATCGCGCGGCGCATCGGTCTCCGGCCGCAGTTCGATCACCGGCGGGGCGAAGCGAACCAGATGCACGGAATGCAGCAGATGCGCATGCAGCATCGCCTCCTTCCGCTCGCCGACAAACGCCACGACATCGCGGAACGTGCCCAGCCGGGGCCCCGGTTCGGCCGCCGCTGCCGCGACCGCCGCGCCGTTGGCCACCGCCCGCACGCCGCCGCCCCCACCGGAGGGCAGCGAAGGCGGCGCCCCGCCCGGATTGCCCGAGGTTAACCGCCGGATCAGGTCCCCCGGAGTCGGCATATCCGCGACGTGGCAGAGCCGAATAAGAACCATCTCCGCCGCCGCCCGCCGATCCGGAGCGGTTTCGACCTCGCCAACCCCCTTCAGCAGCATCTGCCAGGCCCGCGCGATCACCGGAACCGACAGCCGATCGGCCAGCTCGGCGCCACGGGTGCGCTCGGCTTCGGGGAGGTCCTGGCTGTGGCGCAGCCCGGGAATCGATTTCAGCCGCGTCACCATGTGCAGCAGCTCAAGCAGATCCTGCAGCAGCGTGCCGTGATCCGCGCCGCGCTCATAAGCCCGGTCGGAGATTTGTAGCGCTTGCCGTGGAATTCCGGCCATCACAGCATCGAGCAGGTCAAACACCATAACGCGGTCCGACAGACCCAGCATGTCGGCAACCTGGGCGCCGGTGATCGTGCCTTCCGCCCGGGCCATCGCCTGGTCGAGGATGGACAGGCCGTCACGCACGGAGCCATCGGCAGCGCGCGCGATCTGCTCCAGCGCCGCGGTTTCGATGGTCACCTGTTCCTTCTGCGCGATGCGGCCGAAATGCTGCTGCAGCTCGGAAATCCTTACCCGCCGCAGCGCAAAACTCTGGCACCGCGACAGCACCGTGATCGGCACCTTGCGCAGTTCCGTCGTCGCGAACACGAACTTCACGTGCGGCGGCGGCTCCTCCAGCGTCTTCAGCAGCGCGTTGAACGCCGCCTTGGACAGCATGTGGACCTCGTCGATGATGAAGACCTTGGTGCGGATCTTCATCGGACGCGAGCGGCTGACCTCGATGATTTCCCGCACGTCATCCACGCCGGTGCGCGACGCGGCGTCCATCTCGAACACATCAGGCTCGCGTTCGGCCAGGATGGCGACGCAGTTGCCGCAGACGCCGCAGGGGTCCGCCGTCGGCCCGCCGGTGCCGTCCGGCCCGACGCAGTTCAGCGCGCGGGCGATGATCCGGGCGGTGGTGGTCTTGCCGACGCCGCGCACGCCGGTCAGCATGAAGGCATGCGCGACCCGCCCGACGGCGAAGGCGTTGCGCAGGGTGCGCACCATCGTCTCCTGCCCAATCAGGTCGTCGAAGGTCGCCGGCCGGTATTTCCGCGCCAGAACGCGATACGGTGTGGTGTGCACAGGCTCCGGCAACGCCACCGGCAAGGCGTCTCCAAAAAGGCCCGGGCCTTCGGGCGCCGGGACGGAGTCAGCTTCATCCGTGGGGTCGTCCTGAAACAGGCCGGACATATACCGCAATCATCTGGCCGCCGTGCCCTGTCGGGACAGGCTTGGCATGGAGGGGGTGGGAGACCGACAAACGACCCGAGCGGTGACCCGTTGCGGCTGCTTCCTTCCGGACCTGACCGGGTTGGCGAGGCGCCCGTCCACCGCCGATCTCCCGAGAGTTGCTTAACACGCACTGGGGGGGTGGGGGCAAGAGCGGGTATTGCGGTCCGCGCAGCCGGGGTCATGCCGCGGAGACCGGCGCGCTGCCACGCCGCCGCCGCAAGCCGTCCCGCCCGTCTCGGCATGCACTTATATATTAGCCGAGGTGGCGGGCCGCCCTGGATACCGGTCGCTGCCGGACCGCCCCCGTGGGCTTCCACCGGCGCTTTTGCGTCCCGCATCTCTGCAACAGACGGGATTCCCGCGCCTGGCTGCCCGGCTTCGCGCCTGCGACACGTCCGCCGCGCATGGTTGAACAGGGAGAGCGGCGGTGCGAGGCCATGACGTAATTGTTATGGCCCGGATCGCGGCCGCGGTTGACTGACCGTGACAATAGGGCAATAGCCTTGTCCTTCTTCCGAGCGTCCCGGCCAGGCCGGGCGTTGGCGAGACGGTCGCGCTTTGGCGATGGTCCCGGGCGTTTCCTGCCGCTGGCGGGCGTCGGATTTGCTTTAGCGCAATACGCGCCGTAACGTGCGACATATACGGTAATATATCGAAATTCATCAAATTCGTTATTATTGAGCCTCGCCGGTTCGGGCGTGCCGGCTGCTCAGGATTTACCAATCATCATTTCAGCTTGACTGCTGCGGCGGTGCGGGCATGCTGAATTGTTACCATGCTGCTGAATGAATCAGCTATATCCGCAACGCTACGGAGAATGTCGTGGCTTTCGCAGGTGCGAGATGGCCCGCAGCGCGTTTTCCGGCTCGCCGGAAAGCCGTGATGGAATGACGGCGCAAATCTAAAAATCAGGAATGTCCGGCGTTATCATTCCGATATTTGCATAACCTCACTCTTTATCGGACACCAGAGCAAAATAAGATAGCACAGTAATTTGCGAGAAAAACGCTAGCGTTCCGGTTACTAAATCGTTATTAACAATTTGCGGAACGAACCGTCCGCAACCTCCCTATCTCTAAGGAATGCTGTCATGGCACAAATCCAGAAATCCACTGACTCCTCCAGCCTGGCGGAAGTCGTTGACCGGGTGCTCGACAAGGGCATCGTGATCGACGCGTTCGTCAAGGTGTCGCTGGTCGGCATCGAACTGATCTCGATCGAAGCCCGCATCGTGATCGCGTCCGTTGAGACCTACCTGAAGTATGCCGAAGCCATTGGCCTGACCGCTTCCGCGGCTGCTCCGGCGTAGTCTCGGCTTCCGATCAGGTTTGCACTTTGAGGTCCGGGGTGGTTCGCCACCCCGGACCTACTCAGGACACGTGACTTTGGAGGACGGTATGCAGTTTGGTAAATCCCTGGCAAGGCTGGCGAATGATATCGCTGCCGGGTATGGCGCGCGGAACGAAATTGCCGTCGCCCGAGCCACTTCCCTCGCGGCATTGAATGCCGAAACACAACAGACCCTGTCTGACAACACCCGCCATCGTGCCGGCGTGGCGCGGGAACTCGCCGCCACCGCCGCGGATCTGCGCCAGCGTCTCGTGGCCGGCGATGCCGCGCTTGAGGCCGCCGTGCAGACCACGCTGACGGCTGCCCGCCAGGATCTCGCCGCAAAGCGCCAGACGATAGCGGACAATGCCCGGACGCTGCGCGCCAACCTCGACGCGTCGCGGCGCAAGGCATCGGCGGCGCTGACGGCGTTCCGCACCGAAGTTCGCGCCGACCAGGCCGCCACCGCCGCGGCGCAGAAAGAGTCGCTCGGCAAGTTTGCCGCGGACACGCGCAACGAATCGATCGCGTTCCGTGCCGGCGCCCGCACTGACCGGGCCGCCGCCGCCGCCGTGCTGTCGGACTCGCTCAACAAGTTCATCGCCGGCGTGCAAAGCGAGACGGCAACGATCAAAGCCGAAGTGCAGGATCAGTTCCGCATCGCCCGCGCCGCCTGGGGCCATGCAACCATCCCGGCTGCCAAACCGGCCGCTCCGGCGCCTGCCGCGAAGCCGGCCGCCGC
>CAINOE010000111.1 GCA_903851415.1 uncultured Rhodopila sp.
ATAGTCGGCGTGGCCGGGGCAATCGACGTGAGCATAGTGGCGGGCGGCGGTCTGATATTCCACGTGGGCGGTGGAGATCGTGATGCCGCGAGCCTTCTCTTCCGGCGCCTTGTCGATCTGGTCGTATGCCGTGAACGTCGCGCCGCCGGTCTCCGCCAGAACCTTCGTGATCGCAGCCGTCAGCGACGTCTTGCCATGATCGACGTGGCCGATCGTGCCGATGTTGCAGTGCGGCTTGTTCCGCTCGAATTTGCTCTTAGCCATCGTGCTCTCCGTAGATCCAGCAGCAGATCTTTAAAGTTAAACCGTTGCCTACCAGCGGTAGTGGCTGAAGGCTTTGTTTGCCTCGGCCATCCGATGGGTATCTTCACGCTTCTTCACCGCGGAGCCGCGGTTGTTGACCGCGTCGTGCAGTTCGTTCGACAGGCGGTCCTGCATCGTATGCTCGCCGCGCTTGCGGGCGGCATCGATGATCCAGCGGATCGCCAGAGCCTGGCGGCGCTCCGCGCGGACTTCGACCGGCACCTGGTAGGTGGCGCCACCGACGCGGCGTGACCGCACTTCGACGGCCGGCTTCACGTTATCCAGCGCCTCATGGAACATCCGCACCGGATCGGCGGCGTTGCCGCCACGGCGCTTCAGCACGTCGAGAGCATTGTAGACGATGCCCTCGGCCGCGGATTTCTTGCCGTCATACATAAGCGCGTTCATGAAACGGCTGATGACGACGTCGCCGAACTTGGCGTCCGGCAGGATCTCGCGCTTATCGGCGCGGTGACGACGAGACATACGATCGACCTCTTACTTCGGGCGCTTCGCGCCATACAGCGACCGGCGCTGACGACGCTTCGGAAGGCCCTGGGTGTCCAGCACGCCACGCAGGATGTGATAGCGCACGCCGGGAAGATCCTTCACGCGTCCGCCGCGGATCAGCACCACTGAGTGCTCCTGAAGGTTATGGCCCTCGCCGGGGATATAGCTCACGACCTCATACCCATTGGTCAGGCGCACCTTGGCGACCTTGCGAAGCGCCGAGTTCGGCTTCTTCGGAGTCGTGGTGTAGACGCGCGTGCAGACGCCGCGCTTCTGCGGGCACCCCTGAAGGGCCGGAACCGCGTTCCGGGCCTTCGGCCGCTCGCGCCCATGGGCGATAAGCTGGTTGATGGTCGGCATGGACCTCTTTCTCTTCTCCGTTCGCGCTTTGCCGGGGTTGCGGTTGGCTGCCGGCTAACAGAACAAGCCCGCCGGCACGGGAGCGATCCCATCCAGCGGGGTTACGGAGGCAGGCGGCCTAAGCCCATTCGGAAATGGGCGGCGCCGCATGCGTCTTTTGCCTGCGAACCAACAACCGCCCCATCTGGTAACCCAGGGTCGGCCGAGGGCGCGATACCTAGAAGCCCGTATGCAGCGAGTCAAGCGTCACAATCAGCGAATCGTGCAAACAGGGTCGTGTGCGCGGTGTCAGCGTCGTTTCTCGCGACAGACGACGGTTTTGGCGGTATCGCTGCGCCGTCCGCCGCGGGGCCGGTTCGGATTCTGGAGAGACTGTATGTGCGGTATCGCTGGGTTGATTCTGTCGTCTGCTGCCGCGCCTCCGGACCCTGCCGTGCTGACGAAGCTGATCAACGCCCTGCACCATCGCGGCCCGGACGGCTCCGGCCATGCGGTGATGGGGCGAGTCGCCCTGGTGCACAACCGGCTTTCGATCATCGACCTCGTCAGCGGCGATCAGCCGTTGTTCGCCGGCCCGGCGACGCTGGTGGCGAACGGGGAGATCTATAACTATCGCGAACTGCGCGCGGCGATGCCGGGGGTGAGCTTCGCCACCAACAGCGATTGCGAGCCGCCGCTGCATCTGTGGCTGCGCGACGGGGCGGAATACGCCAATCAGCTTCGCGGCATGTACGCGATCGCGATACACGAGCGTGTCCGCCGCACCGTGACGCTGAGCCGCGATCCGTTCGGCATCAAGCCGCTTTATATCGCTCAGGTGACCGGCGGGCTGGGCTTCGCCTCGGAACCGCAGGCGCTGCTGGAGGCCGGGCTGGTGCGGCGCGCGGTGCGCCCGGCCGCGGTGGAGGAGCTGCTGCAATTGCAGTTCACCACTGGCGCGGACACGATTTTCGATGGCATCCAGCGGGTGCTGCCGGGCGAGACCATCACCTGCTCGGACGGCCACATCATCGACCGCCACCGCATCAATCCGGTTCCCGCGCTGCCGCCGGAGGAAATCGATGAGGACACCGCGATGCGGCGGCTGGATGCGGCGCTGCTGGAAAGCGTGGATCTGCATCAGCGCAGCGACGTGCCGTACGGGATGTTCCTGTCCGGCGGCATCGACAGTTCGGTGCTGATCACGCTGATGGCTCGGCTGAACGATCAGCCGGTGCTGGCCTTCACCGCCGGCTTCGACGCCCCGGGATCGGTGGATGAGCGCGACCAGGCCGCCGCGATTGCGAAAGCCGTGGGCGCAAAGCACGAGTCGGTAGAGGTAACCGAGGCGATGGTCTGGCGGCACCTGCCTGAGATCGTCGCGGCGATGGACGATCCGGCCATGGACTATGCGATCATCCCGTCCTGGTTCCTCGCCCGGCGGGCGCGGCAGGATGTGAAGGTGGTGCTGACCGGCGAGGGCGGCGACGAGATCTTCGGCGGCTACAAGCGGTATCGTCAGGCGACTCTGCCCTGGTGGCGCGGCGGCAAGACGATGTGGGCGGGCGGCAGCTTCGACCGCGTGCCGGTGCTGCGGGAGCGGCCAACGACGTGGCGGGATGGCATGGCGGCGGCGGAAGTGCGGGCGGCCGAGGGTGGCCGGTCGGTCCTCGCGGCGGCTCAGGCGCTGGATATGACGGACTGGCTGCCGCACGACCTGCTGCTGAAGCTGGACCGCTGCATGATGGCGCATGGGGTGGAGGGGCGGACTCCTTTTATCGACCCCGGCGTCATGGCGGCGGCCTACCGGCTGCCGGACGGATTGAAGCTGCAGGGCAAGATGGGGAAGTGGATCCTGCGGAAGTGGCTGGAGGCGAACCTGCCGGCGGCGCAGCCCTTCGCGCCGAAGACCGGGTTCACGGTGCCCGTCGGCGCCTGGATCAAGAACCAGGGCACACGGCTGGGGCCGCTGGTGGCGGCGCAGCCAGGCGTGGCGGAGATCGCGCATCCGGAGAAGGTGGAGGCGCTGTTCCGCAACATTCGCCGCTGGCGGCACGGCTTCGCCTGCTGGAAGCTGCTGTTCTATGCGCTGTGGCACCGGCGGCATATCCAGGGGCTGCAGCCGGCGGGCGACGTGTTCGAGACGCTGTCGGCGAGGTAGCGGCAAATTGGCGTGACGAGGCGCTTGACTTGAGCGGGCCATCCGATCATTAGGGGCGCCTCGCGACAGGCGTCGTTATCGGCGCCGCGAAACCGGCGATGGGGCTGTAGCTCAGTTGGGAGAGCGCCTCGTTCGCAATGAGGAGGTCAGGGGTTCGATTCCCCTCAGCTCCACCACCATCTCCGGATCAGGCCTTCGCGGGGCTCCGTTTGAAACTCAGCTTGATCCCGCCTTGCCCTCCAGCTTGCCGCCGGTGCCGGGGATGCCGACCTGGCCTTCGGAACTGACCTCGATCGACAGATCGACCTGGTCCAGCGACAACCTGGCCTGATACCAGTCCGCTTTGAAGGCGACTCGTCCCATAAACCGTCATGGCCCGGACAAGCGGGCCATGACGAATGGGAATTGACCCGCGGTCCTACTCCGTTGCCAACACTGCCGGCTTCCCGTCCTTCACCCCAATAACGAACAGCGGCGTGTGGGCATGATTATGGTCATCCGGCGCGTATGTCCCGCCGAGCAATGACGGCATCGCCGTCGTCTTCAGCGCCTGCTCGATCGCCGCCGGCTGGTCGGAACCCGCGCGCCGGATGGCATCGACCACAAGATACGTCGCCTCATACACGAAGAACGACCGCTGCGTCGGCACCAGCCCGTAACGCGCCTTGTACGCGGACACGAAATCCTTCACCCCCGGCAGGTCCAGCAGCGGCGAGAACACCACGATGCTGGTCAAACCGGACAGTCCTCCCGCCTCACGGAACCCGGGGGAAACCGCTGCCAGAGCGGCGCCGAGATCGACCCGGCCGCTTATCGGCACCTTCCAGCCGGAGGCTTCATACGCGCGGAAGAACCCCGGGGTCAGCGAGCCCGGCATCGCCAGCAGGACATCCGGCGCACCGGCCTTCAGCTTCTCCAGTACCGCGGCAAAATCGGTGGTGCCCGGCGCCAGGATCTCACTGACGGTAACCTTTATCCCGGCATCCTGCGCCGCCTTCGCAAACGCCACCGCGTTCGCCTCCGGGAACCGGCCCGTCTCGGCCACCACGGCAACCGACCGGATGGTCCCCGGTTTCGCCAGATAACGGATCAGCCCGCGGGCGATATCGACCTCGGACGGGATGGTCTTGAACGCATAGTCATTGCCGCCCGCGCCCGAGGCATCGACGAAATCCTGCCCCGCGGATGTCGCGATGACCAGCGGCACCTTGGCCTCCTGCATCAGCGGCATGATCGCGTGGGTCACCGGCGTGCACAGCGCGCCGATGATCACGGGCACATGCTCCTGCTCCAGCAGGCGCTTCGCCGCCGGCACGCCGACGTCCGGCTTGCACGCGTTATCGGCATAGAACGCCTCGACCGGCCGCCCGAGCACGCCGCCGGCCTGATTGATCCGGTCGAGCGCCAGTTGCGCCCCATACTGCTCGGACTGCCCGCGATCGGCGGTCGGACCGCTCAGGATGGTGGTGATGCCGATGCGGACCGGTTCCGCGGCCTGAACGGCCGGGGCGGCAAACAGCAGGGCGGAAGCCGCCAGGATGAGGCGTCTCATGACGATTCCTATCGATCCATTCGCCGCCGGTATGGCAAAGCCCATCGGCCCCGGCAACCGGGACAGGCGCTTGGCAGGCTCCCGCTACTCCAACGCGATCCGCACCGCCTGTCGCAGAACCGGCAGCAGATCCTCGCCGAACCAGGGATTGCGCCGCTCCCACCCCGTCGTCCGCCACGACGGATGCGGCAGCGGGATGATGGCGGCCTCGAGGTCGCGGAACCGCCGCACCCGATCGGTCATCGCCCCCTTCCCCAGCCGGCGCCGCAAGGCATACGACCCTACCAGCAACGTCAGCCGCACCTCCGGCATCAGCCGGATGAACCGGTCCAGCCACAGCGGCGCGCATTCCGGCCGCGGCGGCGCATCCCCGCCGCGCGGCAGACGTCCCGGGTAGCACAGCCCCATCGGCACAATGGCGATTCTGGAGCTGTCGTAGAAGGCCTCGCGATCCATCTCCAGCCAGCCACGCAGCCGATCGCCGGAGGGGTCGTTCCAGGGGAGGCCGGTCATGTGGACTTTGGTGCCGGGCGCCTGGCCGATGATCAGCACCCTGGCAGTGGCGGAAACCCGGAATACCGGCCGCGGGCCGAGCGGCAGGGAAGCCTCGCACAGACGGCACGCGGCGGCTTCGGCGATGGCAGCTTCCAGGGTGTCGGCGGACGCATCGGACATCGCCTCCGATATAGGCGGGGTCAGGCGATGATACCGCGCGCATGGAGCACCGACACGACCTCGTCCGCCAGCGCTTCGGCGGAACCTTCCAGTGTGCGCAACCGGATCTCCGGGTCCTCCGGCTCCTCGTATGGGGCATCGACTCCGGTGAAATTGCGGATCAGCCCGCTATCGGCCTTCTCGTACAACCCCTTCGGATCGCGGCGGCGGCATTCGCCGATGGGGGTATCGACAAAGATCTCCAGAAACTCGCTTTCGCCGACGCGGTCTCGCGCCAGCATCCGCTCGGCCCTGTACGGCGAGATGAAGGAGACCAGGACGATCAGTCCTGCCTCCACGAACAGGCGCGACACTTCCGCGATGCGCCGGATATTCTCCACGCGGTCTGCTTCGGAGAATCCCAGATCGCGGTTCAGCCCATGCCGGACATTGTCGCCATCCAGGATCATCGTGTGGTGGCCCAGCGCGTGCAGCCGCTTCTCCACGACGTTGGCGATGGTGGACTTCCCGGCGCCTGACAGCCCGGTAAACCACAGCACCGCCGGCTTTTGGCCTTTCAGCTTCGACCGCGCGGCCTTGTCCACGTCCAGCCGGTGCCAGACGATGTCAGCATTGCGGACGCGCACCGCCGTCACGAATCCGGAGCCGACACCTTCTCGGGTGAGGCGATCGATCAGCGGGAATCCGCCCTGTTCGGGGTTGGCCGCATAAGTCTGGCACTCCAGCGGATGCGTGAGGGAGAGCGAGACCCGGCCGATATCGCCTCGCGCGAGTTCCCGCGCGCTGACCTCGTCCAGCGTCTCCGGATCCAGCCGCGTGGAGATATCGATCACCGTCGCCGTCACCGTCCGGCCGCCGAGCATCACCAGGTAGGCACGGCCGCGGAACAATGGCGTCTGGTGGGTCCAAACGACCAGCGCATCGACTCCGTCCGCCAGCGCGGGTTCGACGTCCCCGCTCCGCACCGGTTTCTCTTCCGACTCCAGTAGAATCTGGCGCAGGCCTGGTCCCGAGTACCACGGCACTTCGGCCTCCGCGCCGTCCTTGGACAGGCCAAGCGGGATCGGCGTGATCCGCCGAAACGCCAGCTTCGGGGCCAGCGCACTGAACCCACGCGATATCGACTCAAAGTCGGCCCGATCACCGCCGAGCACCGCCACGATCGCCTGCGGAATGCCCGTCAACGACGCGATGGCCGCGAAACGTCTTGTGTCGGGAAGAATCCCCGCGCGTGCGTCAACCAGCAGTAGAACGACGTCGTAAACGAACGACTCGGTGATCAGCCGATCGGCGAAGTTCTGCGGATCATCCGTCTCCGCGGTGGAGATGGGGCGCGACTCGGCCTCCCCGGGCGAGCGCAGCATGGGGCCGAACCAGGACGCACCATGGTCCCCGTCGTCGCCGCAGACCATGATCCGCACATCCGAGCCTGGCATCAGACGCTTCCCCACCCTCTCAAGACAGCGGGATCTTCACACCCGCCGAACGATGTAGCTCCGCTCCAGCGCTTCGACGATGGTGTTGGCGTGGATCGGATCGCGCGCCTCCACCATCACCTCAAGCTCCGCGGCCTGGACGGAGGCGGCGGCAAACAGGCGCTGGTGCGAGACCTCGATGATATTGCCGCCGGAATCGCCGATCTTGCCGGCGATATCGGCGAGAACGCCGGGACGGTCGGGGATTTGCAGATGGAGCCGCAGCAGCCGCCCGTCGCGAAGCAGGTCGCGGAGCAGAACGTTGGACAGGATGCGGGCGTCGATATTGCCGCCGGTGACGGGAATGCCGACTTTCTTGCCGCGGAACCGCTCCGGATAGGCCAAAAGAGCCGCGAGACCGGCGGCCCCGGCGCCCTCGGCCACGGTCTTGGCGCCTTCCACCAGCAGGCCGATAGCCTCCTCGATGGCGCGTTCGGGAGTCACTAGGATGCCCGCGATACGGCGGCGGACCATTTCGAACGGGATTTCGCCGATATCGCGCACGGCGATGCCCTCGGCGATCGTTGCCCCGCCGACGGACACTGATCTGCCGGCCAGGCGCTGCGCCATCGGCGCATAGGTCTCGACTTCGGCGCCGAACACCGCGATGCCGGGGTTCAGCGCGGTCGCCGCGACCAGGGAACCGGCCAGCAGGCCGCCGCCGCCGACGGGGATGATCAGGGCATCCAGGTCCGGCACATCCCGCAGCATCTCCAGCGCCAGGGTGCCCTGGCCGGCGATGATCCCTGGATCGTCGTAGGGATGAATGAACACCAGCGACTGCTCGGCCGCCAGTTGATGGGCGTGCGCGGCCGCCTCGGCCAGCGTGTCGCCCACCAGCAGCACGGTCGCGCCCCAGGCGCTGGTGCGGCTGACCTTGGTGGCCGGGGTGAATTTCGGCATCACGATGGTGGCGGCGATGCCGAGCAGGCTGGCATGCCGCGCCACCGCCTGGGCGTGGTTGCCGGCCGACATCGCGATCACGCCCCTGGCGCGTTCATCGTCCGACAGCATTGCCAGACGATTGGCCGCACCGCGCTCCTTGAACGCGCCGGTCACCTGCATGTTGTCGAGCTTGAGAAGGACTTCCGCGCCGGTGACGCGCGAAATCGCCTGGCAGGGCAGCATTGGCGTACGGATCACCCGCCCGGCAATGCGCCCGGCTGCCGTCTCGACGTCCGCGAGCGTGATCATAAGGTGAGTCGCCTTGCGCCCGCTCTCAGCCGAACCGGACTTCGAGGATTTCGTAGGAACGGTCGCCGCCGGGTGCGGGGACCGACACGGTGTCGCCAACCTTCTTGCCGATCAGGGCCTTGGCGAGCGGCGAGGAGATGGAGAGGCGGGCGGCCTTGATGTCGGCCTCATACACGCCGACGATCTGGTAGGTCGCTTCCTTGTCGGTTTCCTCGTCCACCAGCTTGACGTGGGCGCCGAACTTGATGTTCGACCCCGACAGGGAGGACGGATCGATCACCTCGACCGCGCCGACGATTTCCTCCAGCTCCTGGATGCGGCCCTCGATGAAGGACTGGCGTTCCCGAGCGGCGTGGTACTCGGCGTTTTCGGACAGGTCCCCGTGCGAGCGGGCTTCCGCGATGGCGCGAATGATGGCCGGGCGCTCCTGCGAGCGCAGGGTCCGTAGCTCCTCCTCCAACCGTACCAGCCCCTGGGCCGTCATCGGAAACTTCTGCACGGCGCGTCCTCAATCCTCGGTAGATCATGGCGGAAATCCGCGGCCGAAGGAATCCGGCCGCGACGCCTGCCTCAAAACGAACCGCGAAAGTAGGACTGTAGCGGCGCAACTTCAAGCGTTCCCGCTTTGAGGGCCGCGATGGCATGCACGGCCGCCCGGGCACCCGCCAGGGTTGTATAGTGCGGCACGCCATGAGTCAGCGAACTGCGGCGAATCGCGAAGCTGTCGGCCACGGATTGCGGGGTCGAGGCGGTGTTGATGACGAGCTGCAACTCGCCGGAACGGATCGCATCGACGCAATGCGGCCGCCCTTCGAGAACCTTGTTTACCACCGTGACGGGCAGTCCGGCGTCCCTTATACGGGTTGCGGTGCCGCGCGTCGCCAGGATGGAGAAGCCCATGTCGTGCAGGCGGCGGGCGAGCGCGGGCAGGCCTTTCTTGTCGGCATCCTTGATCGACAGCAACACGGTGCCGGCCAGCGGCAGGATCACCCCGGCGCCAAGCTGCGCCTTGGCGAAGGCGCGCTCGAAGCTGGAGTCGAGGCCCATCACCTCGCCGGTCGATTTCATCTCCGGCCCGAGGATGGTGTCCACGTTGGGGAAGCGCGCGAACGGGAACACGGCTTCCTTGACCGCGACGTGCGGCGCGATCGAGTCGTCGTCCAGCTTGAAGTCGGTGGCCAGCTTCGCGCCGGCCATGACGCGGGCGCCGACCTTGGCGATGGCGACGCCGGTGGCCTTGGCGACGAAGGGCACCGTGCGGGAGGCGCGCGGGTTCACCTCCAGCACGTAGATCGTGTCGTCCTTGATGGCGTACTGCACGTTCATCAGCCCGACGACACCCAGCGCCTTGGCCAGCGCCTCGGTCTCCGACTTCAGTTCGGTGATCATGGCGGGAGACAGCGAATACGGCGGCAGCGAGCAGGCGGAGTCGCCGGAATGGATGCCGGCTTCCTCAATGTGCTCCATCACCCCGGCGACGTAGACGCTTTCGCCGTCGGCGATGCAGTCGACATCGACCTCGATCGCGTCGTTCAGATAGCGGTCGATCAGCACCGGATTGTCGCCGGAGACGCGGACTGCTTCGCGCATGTAGCGGTGCAGGCCGGTGCGGTCGTAGACGATTTCCATCGCCCGGCCGCCGAGCACGTAGCTGGGGCGGATCACCACCGGGTAGCCGATTTTTTCCGCAATGGCCTCGGCTTCCTCGGCGGACCGGGCGATGCCGTTGTCGGGCTGGAGCAGGCCGAGCCGCTGAAGCAAATGCTGGAACCGCTCGCGGTCCTCCGCGAGATCGATCGCGTCCGCGGAGGTGCCGAGGATCGGTATTCCTTCCCGCGCCAGCGCCTGCGACAACTTCAAAGGTGTCTGGCCGCCATACTGGACGATGCAGCCGAGGACGGTGCCGTTCTGCTGCTCGCGGCGGATCAGCGCGACGACGTCCTCTTCCGTCAGCGGCTCGAAATAGAGGCGGTCGGAGGTGTCGTAGTCGGTGCTGACGGTTTCCGGGTTGCAGTTGACCATGATGGTTTCGAACCCGGCGTCCCGCAGCGCGTAGGCGGCATGGACGCAGCAGTAGTCGAACTCGATGCCCTGGCCGATGCGGTTCGGCCCGCCGCCGAGGATGATCACCTTCGTCCGGTCAGTCGGTTCGGCCTCGCAGACCGGCGTGCCGTAGCCGCCTTCGAAGGTCGAATACATGTACGGGGTCTTGGAGGCGAACTCGGCGGCGCAGGTGTCGATGCGCTTATAGACGGGCGTGACGCCCAGGGCGGCACGCGCGTGCAGGATGTCCGCTTCAGCCGAACCGGTCAGTTCCGCCAGGCGCTTGTCGGAGAAGCCGAGCGCTTTGAGGCGGCGCAACGCCCCGGCCTCGCGCGGCAGGCCGTTCGCCGCGACATCGCGTTCGGCGCCAATGATGCGTTCGAGTTCGCGCAGGAACCAGGGATCGAATTTTGTCGTGCCGTGGATGTCCTCGACCGTCAGACCGGCGCGCAAAGCCTGCGCGGCCATCAGCAGGCGGTCGGGGCGAGGCGTGGACAGGGCGGCGCGGAAGGCGTCGGGGCCGCCGTCGCCGGGCGGATCGATGGCATCGAGGCCGTTCAGGCCGGTTTCCATGCTGCGCAGGCCCTTTTGCAGGGCTTCGGCGAAGCAGCGGCCGATGGCCATCGCCTCGCCGACGGATTTCATCGAGGTGGTCAGCAGGGCGGGGGTGCCAGGGAATTTCTCGAAGGTGAAGCGGGGGATTTTCACCACCACGTAGTCGATCGTCGGCTCGAAACTGGCCGGCGTGACCATGGTGATGTCGTTCTTGAGTTCGTCCAGCGTGTAGCCGACGGCCAGCTTGGCGGCGATCTTCGCGATGGGAAAGCCGGTGGCCTTCGACGCCAGCGCGGAGGAGCGCGACACGCGCGGGTTCATCTCGATGATGACCATGCGGCCGTCGGCGGGATTCAGCCCGAACTGCACGTTCGAGCCGCCGGTATCGACGCCGATCCTGCGCAGGCAGGCGATCGAGGCGTCGCGCATACGCTGGTATTCTTTGTCGGTCAGCGTCAGGGCGGGTGCGACGGTGACGGAGTCGCCCGTGTGGATGCCCATCGGATCGACGTTCTCGATGGAGCAGATGATGATGCAGTTGTCGGCGCTGTCGCGCACGACCTCCATCTCGTACTCTTTCCAGCCGAGCACGGATTCCTCGATCAGCACCTCGGTGGTGGGGGAGGCTTCCAGGCCGCCGGAGACGATCTGCTCGAATTCCTCCTTATTATAGGCGATGCCGCCGCCGGTGCCGCCGAGGGTGAAGCTGGGGCGGATGACGGCGGGCAGGCCGGTCATGAGCAGCGCGGCGCGGGCCTCCTCCATCGTGTGGGCGATGGCGGAGCGGGGGGATTCAATGCCGATCTCCGACATGGCGTCGCGGAATTTGAGGCGGTCTTCGGCGCGGTCGATGACCTCGGCCTTGGCGCCGATAAGCTCGACGCCGTGGCGGGCGAGGGCGCCGTTTTCGTAAAGCTTCATCGCGGTGTTCAGCGCCGTCTGGCCGCCCATGGTCGGCAGCAGGGCGTCGGGCTTTTCCCGGGCGATGATCTTCTCCACCATCTCCGGGGTGATCGGTTCCACGTATGTGGCGTCGGCCAGGCCGGGGTCGGTCATGATGGTGGCGGGGTTGGAGTTGACCAGGATGACGCGGTAGCCCTCGGCGCGGAGGGCCTTGCACGCCTGCGCGCCCGAGTAGTCGAACTCGCAGGCCTGGCCGATGACGATCGGCCCGGCGCCGATGATCATGATGGATTTTATGTCGGTGCGCTTGGGCATCAGCGTTCTCTACTTCCAGTTATGCACGCCGTTGGCTTCCGCCACGACAATTCACCGGGCTGATAACCGTCATACCGGTAACAAAGGACGCGTTGATCTTAGCCGGGCAGCCTACGCGGTCAGTCGCGTGTCCGACCGCCGGCGTATCCATTGCCAGCTTTTTTCAGGAAGGAACCCTTCGGACTCGGCAACGTTGGTTTCGACGACGAGGAGCCGGGCATCTTTGGTGAAGGGCCTTATGGCCTGACTGATAGCCCCGGAATCCCTGTCGCTCACGACGAGGAACACGCCGGGGATATGGTTCCACCAATTCTCGAAAATGGGAGTCGTTTTCACAAACTCCTTCAGGCCATCGAGATCCAGCGTCGAATCCAGAAGATCAAACGTGATCAGAAAAGTTCGTCTAGCCATCGCTCTCACCATCGTTCAGTTTTGGCTGGCCGCGTGTGCCCGGGTCCTCGCCCTTCGAGCGTAGCCGTTCGCCCGGGTCGAACACCACGTGGCTGATACGCTCGCGCGTTCCGGCGTCCATTTCCTTGTCACCGATGATTTGTGCCATTGTCATACTTAGGATGTGCCGTTCCGAGCGCAACAACTCCGGTTTGCAACCGACAGCGTAGCCTACAAGGCCGATCGCGGCGGCGAAACTGGCAGTACCGAGAACGGCCAGCAGTATCAGAAGGCCGCCTTGGGCAAGGAGACTGCCACCAAGGCAGAGTACCGCGAACAGCAAAAGTGTCGCGAAAATAAATGGGATGGGGTATGTCGCCGTCGCGCTGCGAATGGCTTCCTGGAATATGCGAGCGTCCATGTCAGGCCCGCGCTTCCATCAACCCCACGAACCGCCCGAACAGATAGTGACTATCGCTCGGCCCCGGGCTGGCCTCCGGATGGTACTGCACCGAGAATGCCGCCCGGTCGGTCGCCGCAATGCCCTCGTTCGACCCATCGAACAGCGAAACGTGCGTCACCTTCACGCCCTGCGGCAGCGTTGCAGAGTCCACCGCAAACCCATGGTTCTGGCTGGTGATCTCCACCTTCCCGGTGGCCAGATCCTGCACCGGCTGGTTCGCGCCGCGGTGGCCGCGCTCCATCTTGTAGGTCTTCGCCCCCAGAGCCAGCGCCAGCAACTGGTGGCCGAGGCAGATCCCGAACACCGGCACCGAAGCCTCCAGCACGCCGCGGATCGCCGGCACCGCATACTCCCCGGTCGCCGCGGGATCGCCCGGCCCATTCGACAGGAACACCCCGTCCGGCTTGTGGCGCAGGATGTCCTCGGCCGTCGCGGTCGCCGGCACCACCGTCACGCGGCACCCGGCCGAGGCCAAACACCGCAGGATGTTGCGCTTCGCCCCGTAATCCACCGCCACGACATGATGCTTCGGCGCAACCTGCCGCCCGGTTCCCGCCGGCCAGGCCCATGTGGTTTCGTCCCAGCCATAGGACTGAAGGCAGGTGACGTCCTTCGCCAGGTCCATCCCCTCCAGCCCCGGCCAGGCCGCCGCCTGAGCGCGCAGCGCCGCCAGGTCGAACCGACCGTCCGCCGGAAACGCCAGCACACCAGTCGGCGCGCCGCCGTCACGGATGCGGACGGTCAGTGCGCGGGTGTCCACCCCGGCGATGCCGGTCACACCCTGCGACCGCAGCCACTCATCCAGGCCCCGGGTTGACCGCCAATTGGACGGCTCGGTGATGTCCTGCTTGATCACCAGCCCCCGCGCCGCGATCACCGGGTTCTCGATGTCCTCGATATTGGTGCCGACATTGCCGATATGCGGGAAGGTGAACGTGATGATCTGGCCGGCGAAGGACGGGTCGGTCAGCGTCTCCTGATACCCGGTCATGCCGGTGCTGAAGCACACCTCGCCAATCGGCGCGGTCCCGCCGGAAAAAGCGCCGATACCGCGGCCCCAGAACACGGCGCCATCGGCCAGCACAAGACATGCCGTCGCCCCGGCGGGCACGGTCTCGGTCGCATCGGACATGGGTGCACTCGCCTGCTCGGTTTGAGTTTGCAAATCGGCCATGCCGAGGCCGGTGGCCGCGATCACCGCGGGCCAGTGGCGGGACGGGATCGCGCCGTTCTGGCGCCATTTGCGCACCGCCTCGGTGCCAACGCCGGTCAGGCGCGCAGCAGCCTCCGCACCCCCCAGGCGTTCTATGATATGATCGATCGGGATCGGCATGGCGACCTGAATATGGGAAAAAACTTCCCGCGGCAACCGATCCCGACGTGAATGGGAAGTTTCTTCCGCAGCAGGAGGAACCGGAATGTACAAGACCCACCCCACGATGACCGGCGGCTGCCAGTGCGGTGCCGTGCGCTACGCCCTGTTCGAGACGCCGGAGTCAACGATCTGTCACTGCCGGATGTGCCAGAAAGCCGTCGGCGGGCCGTTCGCCGCGCTGTCGAAAGTGCCCTTGTCGCGCTTCGCCTGGACCCGCGGCGAACCGGCGGTCTTCCGCAGCTCCAACGCCGCCGAGCGGCATTTCTGCGCCGCCTGCGGCACCCCGCTGACCTTCCATTTCCTGGACGGCGAGGCGATCGAGGTCACCACCGGCAGCCTCGATACCCCCGCGTTGGCGCCGGCCACCAAGGTCTTTGGCACCGCCTCCCGGCTGTCCTGGATCGGCCTGGTGGCACCCGGCGAGCTGCCGGAAACCCCGCCGGACGAAAGCCGGGAGATCGTCAGCCGCCAGCACCCCGATCACGAAACTGCGGATTGGGTGTCTCCGGCTTAACGATTCGGTATCCCGGTCCGTCATCGCTATATTATATCTGCGCAGTTGACGCTCGGGCAGCCGCCGCCGTCATGGCGGGCGTAGGCTCGCCATCCACGCCTCGTTTGCATAAGCAAGAGGCGTGGATGCCGACCGCCGTCGGCATGACGATGTGGCCCAGCCGGAGAGTCGCTGTCACGGCGGGCCGGTATTATAAGCCCGCCTTCGCGCAGGAGCCTGGACCACGATGAGCCTGAGAGACCAGTTCACCGAGCAGTTGAAGGCGTCGATGAAAGCCGGTGACGCGCCGCGCACCTCCACCCTGCGTATGGTCCTCGCCAAACTGAAGGATACCGACATCGCCTCCCGCCCCAAGGGCATCGACAAGGTGCCGGACGAGGAGGTCGTGGCGATGCTGCGCGGCATGGTGAAGTCGCGCCGCGAATCCGTGGAGATGTACAACCAGGGCCATCGCCCCGAACTGGCGGCGAAGGAGGAAGCCGAGATCGCCGTGATCGAAAGCTTCCTGCCTTCGCAGATGGACGCGGCGGCGATGGAACAGGCGGTCGCCGACGCCGTGGCGGAAACCGGGGCGGCCAGCATCAAGGACATGGGCAAGGTCATGGCCGCGCTGAAGGCAAAGCATGCTGCGTCGCTGGACATGGCCAAGGCCGGTCCGCTGGTCAAAGCGCGGCTGTCGGCCTGATCGCACGTATCCTCGATGGCTCTGCCCGCCGGCTTCCTCGAAGAACTTCGCGCCCGCACGCCGCTGTCCGCGGTTATCGGCCGGCGGGTGCGGCTGGCCCGCTCCGGCAAGCAATGGTTGGGCTGCTGCCCGTTCCACGGCGAGAAAACGCCCAGCTTCTACGTCTACGACGACCACTACCATTGCTTCGGCTGCGGCGCGCACGGCGACGCGATCACCTTCGTCATGCAGAGCCAGGGCCTCGAATTCATGGAGGCGGTCACCCAGTTGGCGGCGGAGGCGGGGCTGGAGGTGCCGAAGCCGACCCCGGAAGCGGCCGAGGCGGAGCGGCGGCGGCTGGATATCGTTGGCGTGCTGCAGGCCGCGCAGGCGCACTACCAGCGCCGGCTGGCGATGCCGGAGGGCCGGGCGGCGCGAGATTATCTCGCCGGGCGCGGACTTTCGGATGAAACCATCGGCCGCTTCGGACTCGGTTGGGCTGGCGATCGCGGCGGACTGACCGCCGATCTGGCGCGGCAGGGGATCGAAATCGATCCACTGGCGGAAGCGGGATTAATTCGTCGTGATGAGGAAACCGGTCGCACGTTCGAACTGTTTTCGCAGCGGGTGATGTTCCCGATCCACGATCGCAGGGGTGTGATCATCAGCTTCGGCGGCCGGATCATGGGTTCCGGGCAGCCGAAATACGTCAACGGCCCGGAAACCGCGGTGTTTTCCAAGCGCCGCAATCTCTATGGCCTGAATTTGGCGCGCGAGGGCGTTCGCAACGGCGCGGCGCTGATTGTGGTTGAAGGGTACATGGACGTCATTGCCGCCTCCCAGGCCCGATTTGCCGGCGCCGTCGCCCCGCTCGGCACCGCGCTGACGCAGGATCAGTTGGACGAACTCTGGCGCGTCTCGCCCTGCCCGGTGCTGTGCTTCGACGGCGACGCGGCGGGAGCGAAAGCCGCGGCACGGGCGATGGAACTGGCGCTGCCGATGCTGACGCCGGAGCGGTCGCTGAAATTCTGCACCCTGCCCGCCGGGGAGGACCCGGACAGCCTCGTGCGCAAGGGCGGCGCGCCAGCGTTCCAGGCGGTGCTGGATATCGCCCGTCCACCGGCCGATGCGCTATATGACATGGTACGTGGCGAGGCCGGTGAGGCGACGCCCGAGCAGCGCGCCGCTTTTCGTGCGCGCCTGATCGATGCCTGCGCGAGGATCACCGACAGGTCGCTGGCGGGGGAATACCGCAGCGCGCTGCTGGACCGGTTCTTCGCCAGCCGCGCGCGGCCCGGACGGCGCGGCGCGGCCCCTGCGTCCGCCCCGCGGGCGCCGCGCGCCCAGCTGCACCAGGACGGCACCGCATCGGAACGCACACGTATCCTTACCGCCATCCTGCTGCGGCATCCGTTTTTGTTGAACGAGGTCTTCCAGGCCTACAGCGCCCTGCCGCTCGATACGCCCCTGGCGCGTATCCGCAGCGCAATGGATATATGGTCTCAAAACGCTGAAACCCTTGACTCTGCTGGTCTGATGGACCACCTCACGAAATCTGGATTAGAATCTGAAATTCAGCACGTCCTGGCGGAGGCCACGATGCCTCTACCGGCGTGCGCAGGCTCGGACGCTATGCCAGCCGAAGCGGAGGCGGGATGGTGGCACATATTTGGTTTTCTGAATGTGGAGCATTTGCGCGAAGAAGTGGTTTTGGCCCGGGCCGATGCCGACAGGAACCTGACCGCCGAAACCGAGCGCCGTCTGCGCGCGCTGGTCGAGGCGTTCAATAAGGTTCGCAGCGGCGAGCCCGACGGTGTGGGTCTGGTGGATGCGTAATTATAGCGGGGTCCCGGTGATTGCCAGCCGCGACCCCTCCGACGAAGGAGTGCCCTGATGGCGACGAAGCCCATGGCTGCCGGCGATACCGCCACGGTCGAACAGGAAGTCGAGACGACCTTGCTGGACGTCACGACGGTCGCCGTCAAGCGGCTGATCGCCAAGGGCAAGGAGCGCGGCTATATCACCTTCGACGAGCTGAACGCCATCCTGCCGCCGGAGCAGAACAGCTCCGAACAGATCGAGGACGTGATGGCCAATTTCTCGGAAATGGGCATCCAGGTCGTCGAGAGCGAGGAATCCGAGGAAGGCGAAGCCCCGGTCGCCAAGGCGGAAAAGGCTGACGAGGCCGAGGACGAGGAGCAGAGCGGCAACGTCGACGAGTCCAGCCTCGGCCGGACCGACGATCCGGTGCGCATGTACCTGCGCGAGATGGGCAGCGTCGAGCTGCTCTCGCGCGAAGGCGAAATCGCCATCGCCAAGCGGATCGAAGCCGGCCGCGACATGATGATCAACGGGCTGTGCGAAAGCCCGCTGACCTTCAAGGCGATCATCACCTGGCATGAGCAGCTCAAGGCCGGGCGGATGCTGCTGCGCGACATCGTTGACCTGGAAGCCACCGATGGCGCGGGCGCGCCTGTGCCGGATGCGACCGAGCCGGTTGAAGGCGGCTCCGAACCGCCGGCGGGCGGGTTCGCGGCGAACGACGACATGGACGGCGACGATGACGACGGCGGCCCCAGCATGTCGCTGTCCGCCCTGGAAGAGAAGCTGAAGCCCGAGGTTCTGGCGACCTTCGAGGAGATCGAGAACCTGTACAAGAAGCTGCACAAGATGCAGCACCGCCGGCTGGAGACGATCACCAGTGGCGAGGAAATGAGCCAGCGCTCGGAAAAGGGCTACGAAAAGACGCGCGAGGAGCTGGTCGAGAAAGTCGGCCAGGTGCGGCTGCACAACAACCGCATCGAGGAGCTGGTGACCCAGCTCAAGCTGCTTAATCAGCGGCTGACCACGCTGGAGGGCCAGCTCATGCGGATGGCCGAGGGCTGCAAGGTCAACCGCGAGGAGTTCCTGAAATACTACCGCGGCGCGGAGCTGGATCCGAACTGGCTGGAGCGTGTCGGGCAGTTGACCGGCAAGGGCTGGAAGCTGTTCGTCGCCAAGCACCCGACCGATATCGGCAAGGTGCGCGCGCAGATCGCCGCCGTCGCCAACGATGCCAGTTTGCCGATAGCCGAGTTCCGCCGGGTGTATATGACGGTGTCGCGCGGGGAGCGGGACAGTGCCCGGGCGAAGAAGGAGATGATCGAGGCGAACCTACGCCTGGTGATCTCCATCGCGAAGAAATACACCAACCGCGGGCTGCAGTTCCTGGATTTGATCCAGGAGGGCAATATCGGCCTGATGAAGGCGGTGGATAAGTTCGAGTATCGCCGCGGATACAAGTTCAGCACCTATGCGACGTGGTGGATCCGGCAGGCGATCACGCGCTCGATAGCAGATCAGGCGCGGACGATCCGGATTCCGGTGCATATGATCGAGACGATCAACAAGCTGGTCCGCACCTCCCGCCAAATGCTGCACGAGATCGGCCGCGAGCCGGCTCCGGAGGAACTGGCCGACAAGCTGGGGATGCCGCTGGAGAAAGTCCGCAAGGTCCTGAAGATCGCCAAGGAGCCGATCAGCCTGGAAACGCCGATCGGGGACGAGGAAGACTCGCATCTGGGGGACTTCATCGAGGACAAGGCGGCGGTGATCCCGCTGGATGCGGCGATCCAGGCGAATTTGCGCGAGGCGACGACTCGGGTGCTGTCCTCGCTGACGCCCCGCGAGGAGCGGGTGCTGCGCATGCGCTTCGGCATCGGCATGAACACCGACCACACGCTGGAGGAGGTCGGCCAGCAGTTCAACGTGACCCGCGAACGGATCAGGCAGATCGAGGCGAAGGCGCTGCGGAAGCTGAAGCACCCGAGCCGGAGCCGGAAGCTGCGGAGCTTCCTGGACGATTAGGGCCGGGGGTCGTCCGCCCAGTCGGACAGGCCGCTTCGCCCCGGTGTCATGGCCGGGCTTGTCCCGGCCATGACACAATAGGAGCGGCAAGTGCCGGCCCCTGAGGTTACCGGCTATGGGACGCGTTTCGTCGTAAGGGCGAGCGAGCAGTTGCGTGCCGGGTATCAAATAGAACCCGCATCCAGCGCTGCTTGCAGCATCCAGGCCGCTGCCGCCCGGTCCACCGCCTCCGCCCGCTTCGCTCGCGTCAAATCGGCTTCGTTGATCAGGAAACGGTTCACCGCGGCGCTGGATAGCCGTTCATCCCACAGCGCCGCCGGCAGGCCGATGGCGGCGGACAGCGCGTGCGTCCAGTCGCGCGCCGCCTGGGCCGCCGGGCCGGCGCTGCCATCCATCGACAGCGGCAGGCCGACGACCAGGCCGTAGGCGCCCTCCTTTAGCGCGACCGCCGCGATCCCGGTGGCGTTCGCCTTCAGCTTGCCCCGCTTCAGGCTGCCGTACGGCGTTGCCAGCCGCCGATCCACGTCGGACAGCGCGAGGCCGATGGTCTTGCTGCCGGGGTCGATCCCCAGCACCCGCTGCCCGGGGCCGAGCGAGGCCAGCAAATCCCTTATGTTGAATACCGCCATGCCCCTCGTTATGGTCCCGGCCTCGCATCCAGCCAAGGAATTCCCATGTCGCTCGATCACGCGACCGTCCGCCGCATCGCCTCGCTCGCCCGCATCCGGGTGGAGGAGCACGAGGTCGAGACGCTGCGCACCGAACTCAACAGCATCCTGGGCTGGATCGAGCAGTTGAACGAGGTCGATATCACCGGCATCGCCCCCCTAACTGGCGCGGCCAACATGGCGCTGGCGATGCGGGCGGATGTCGTGACCGACGGCGGGTATGTCGAGAAAATCCTCGCCAACGCGCCGGAGCGTATCGGCGATTTCTACGCCGTGCCGAAGGTGGTCGAGTGATGCTAACCGGTCTGACGATCGCCGAAGCCCGCGAGGCGCTGCGGGCGAAGGATTTCTCCGCCGTCGAGCTGACGACGGCGCATCTGGACGCGATCGACGCGCTGAACCCGCGGCTGAACGCCTACATCACCGTCAGCCATGCCGCGGCGCTGGAGCAGGCGCGGGCGGCCGATACAGCGCTGGCCGCCGGGACGCCGCGGGCGCTGACCGGCATCCCGCTGGCCATCAAGGACCTGTTCTGCACCGAGGGCGTGCGCACCACCGCCGGCAGCAAGATCCTCGGGCCGTTCGTGCCGCCGTATGAAAGCACGGTGACCGCGCAATTGCTCCGGGACGGCGCGGTGTTCCTCGGCAAGGCGAATTTGGACGAGTTCGCCATGGGGTCGTCGAACATGACCTCCGCGTTCGGTCCGGTGGAAAGCCCGTGGAAGCGGCGGCAGGATCAGGCGGCGGTGCTGGTGCCGGGCGGGTCCTCCGGCGGGTCCGCCGCGGCGGTGTCGGCGCGGCTGGCGATGGGGGCGACCGGGACGGATACCGGCGGATCGATCCGGCAGCCGGCATCGTATTGCGGGCTGGTGGGGATGAAGCCGACTTATGGGCGTTGCTCGCGCTGGGGGGTGGTGGCGTTCGCGTCGTCGCTGGATCACCCGGGGCCGTTCGCGCGTACGGTGCGGGATACGGCGATCCTGCTGGGGTCGATGGCGGGGCATGATCCGAAGGATTCGACCTCGGCTTGTGTGCCGGTGCCGGATTTCGAGGCGGCCTGCGCGCGCGGTGTTGCCGGCCTGCGGATCGGCGTGCCTCGGGAGTATCGGGCGGAGGGGATGCCGTCGGAGATCGAGGCGCTGTGGCAGCAGGGGCTGGACTGGCTGCGCGCGGCGGGGGCGGAGGTGGTGGATGTGTCGCTGCCGCATACGCGGTACGGGTTGGCGACGTATTATATTGTGGCTCCGGCGGAGGCGTCGTCGAATTTGGCCCGGTACGACGGCGTGCGGTTCGGGTTGCGGCACGATGGCGAGGATTTGCGGGATTTGTATGAACGCACCCGGGCGGAGGGTTTCGGCGCCGAGGTCCGGCGGCGAGTGCTGATCGGCACGTATGTGCTTTCGGCCGGGTATTACGATGCGTATTACCTGCGGGCGCAGAAGATACGGGCGCTGATTTTGAAGGATTTCACCGAGGCGTTCGGGAAGGTGGATGCGCTGCTGACTCCGACGGCGCCCAGTGCGGCGTTCGCTCAGGGCGAGAATATGGATGATCCGATTAAGATGTATCTGAACGACGTGTTCACCGTGCCGGCGAATTTGGCGGGGGTGCCGGCGGTGTCGGTGCCGGCGGGGTTGGACGCGAACGGGCTGCCGCTGGGGTTGCAGGTGATTGGCAGGCCGTTAGATGAGGAAACGCTGTTCGCTGTGGCGGGGGCGATTGAGGCGGCGGCGGGGTTTGTGGCGGTTCCGGCGGTGAGGTCGGGGGGTTAGCGAGAAAACCTGATGGATCGCGCAGCAAATTGAGTGTCGGACGAGAGGAGGAACCCGGCGGGGCACAACCTCACCCTTAGAAACCGATTACCGTCGATAGAGTCGCCTTACCCGCTGAGGGCGATATAATCATGACGCGGACACAGAAATTCTGACAGTCCGTTTCCGGGCTGCATATCCGACGGCGGACCTCTCACACATACCTTCAGGTGGCCCTTTTCACCGTGCCCTTCGCGTCAAGTCATTCCGCCTGCTTTCGTCGGCCCATGCCGACGCTATGGAACGTCCGCGAATATCTGGCCCGCCAGACCCTCGGCGCCACTGTGGCCCGCCTGACCGGGCTGACCAGGCGGCCCGTTCGGTCCAGGCCCTCCGCCCCGGCAGTAAGTCGAGCCATTGCCACCATCGCCACCTGGGCCGCCCTGGCCAAATGCGCCGGGACCTCCGCCGTTACCCCCATGCCCGCCCGGCGCGCTGAACTCGATCTGTGCCCTCTGGGCAGCCAGCCTGCCCTTAAGGATCAAGCGGCCGCCATTACCACCCTGCCCGCCATTTCCGCCGTTTCCCCCAGGACCTCCAGGGCTGCCCTGACCGCCGTTGCCGCCTCCACGCGAGCAATCGAAGAGGTGGTCCGATCCGTTGTCTCCCCGGGTCCCCTTGGCCCCGGGCGCCCCCGGAAGACCCGAACCGCCCGCTTGGCCATCTTCCCCCGCCAGAACAACCCGCAAGATGTCATTTTTGTTGAGAGACGAGTCAAGAATCACGGTTCCGCCGCCCGAACCGGGCATACCCGCCTGGCCCGGAGGTGCCGACGTACTGTTTGCCCCGCCCTGACTGAACGAAATGATCTCGCCGCCGTCTGACGCAATCTCAAGCGCCTGGACCACTAGGTCGAGTCCATTTGTCTCGATACGGCCGCCGTGAGCGAATTCGATTCGGCTGGCTGTGATCGTGTATGTCTGGAACCCCCTATTGCGTATAAGGCTGATCGTCGTCCCGTCGATCGTTAACGTCGGCGCATTCCGGAGCGCATTGACATATTCATCATTGCCCAGGCTCGACGGCAATCGTCGCCGCGCGGTCTCAGGTAGGTCGTCGAATGTTTGCTGCGCCCCTGTCGACCGCCATGGTAATGGCGAAGAAGCCTGCTGCGCCATTGATGGCGCGGTCAGGGACATAGCCAAAGCGGCTGCAAGGATGGCACGTCTAGCGACCGGTCCGCCCACATCCTGGCCTTGGCTACCGGACCTCACGATGCCGCTAGTCCAACGGGCGAAGGTCGGCATTTCCAAAATCCTTCCACATTCCGGTTGCGCTCTCTGAGTACTGAAGTCTGCCACCAGACCTAGGAACGCGGTAAAGAGTGTCTCCGACCGTGTCCCAGAGTACAAACATCTCACCGCCGCCGCACTGCAAAATCAGACGCTTCGTCCGCATTTCGCCATCTCTTTGGGATCGTAGAATCCAGAAATCATTGTATTGCTCCAGTGAAAGGCCGCCGTCACCGCTGCCCATCTTGAACTGTGCATTGCCGCCCGCGCCAGGGGTCACACTTGGACGCGCATGCGTCTGCTCCGAAAAGGCTTTCTGCAAAAAGGGGCTCACGCTGAGGATATGCCGCACCGAAACGGCTTGTTCCGCGCTGTCCGGGGCCGTAGAGGGATTTCCATTGGTATGAACCCCGACCATTTTGCCGTTCAATAAAAACACCGGCGCTCCGGAACTGCCACGCTCAGTAACGCATGTATGCCTTAGGAACCAACCTCGCTCGGGATCTCGGGCGGCACGGCATTGGCCGCTGATCGACAGGAGGCCTATCGATCCTTGCGGTGCATGGACGACAAAAAGATCCTCGCCCGAGCTGACTGTTGAGGCTGACAGGGGTGCTATAGGAAACTCCGGCGGTATGTCCTGGCTGGTCCGAAGTAGCATATAGTCGTCGTCCAGGGTCTGTCCCTCCTGAACGGGCGTCGTCTCGACCTGGATGGCAATACCGGAGCCTTTGCTGAGGTGGCCGAGCAAAATTTCGGCAGACTCTAGCGGACGAGGGTTGTCGTCCTTGTCCCGGAAACAGTGTCTGGCGGTAAGCAGGAGATCAGGAGCAACAACCGTAGCCGCGCACACGACGTGTGGTACCGAGTCGTGTCTGAGAACATAGGACAACCGGCCCACGCTCATCGCCGCTATTTTGAATGGCGAAGTCGGGCCATATTCGGAGACGAGCGGATATCGTCCATCAGGCTGGAAATCGGCATTGCCGCCCTCTGCATGTCCAGCGGGCACCGTGCATAGAATCTCGGCGCTTAGAGCACAGCCCAGCAAGAGTGCGTACCTCCGCAAGATGGCCATGTCCACGAACACCGTCTGGATCATTGTGCGAGTGCCCGCGGCGATGATACAGGCCGCTGTGTGGCAGTCACGTTTGGGACCTCGAATTCCTTATCTGCCCGCGCCAGCACTACATCCCAACCGTACACTTTGTCCGCAAATGGATCCAGAAAAGCGTTAATAAGATGATCTGTATACCACCCACCGTTCTCGTCAAAATACGAGAAGTCTCCCTCTCGCTGCCCGGCGAGCAATATTTGCTTTGGACCAGAAGAAAACATTCGCTTCAGCGACTTCACTACCACAACGTTGTAGTTTCGCTCGTTGATGCCTTCTAAAGATGACTCTCTAGGGCTTCCAGCCGCGGCCCTTACAAGAATATTGCAGGTATCGAACACAACTACAGACAGCCTAGCCTTTTTGAGCGTTCCAAGGTTTGCGATATAACTTTCCGATATGTAACCGTTGTCCGGAAGGGTCATGCTCGGAAATTCGGTTGGGTCGCCCGTTGGGTGCGCTCCGTGACCAGCGTAATAAACGAATACAACGTCGTCTGAGGCAACATCGATCGCCTCAATCCTCGCCTTGATTTTATTCCAGTCGAAGTCCTGCCCCTTCACGGTAATGCTCTTGTAATCGGCACCGACTCTTCGCGCTACCTCCCGCAGGAAACCATCGAACTCGCCCGCACTTCGCTCGGCGCCCGTCGGAACGGGGTCTTTGCCGCTTGCTTTGACCGGGCTAGCGATCAGGATCGCCGTTATCCCGTAGGCGTTCGCAGCGTTACTTCCAAGGAGCAGACCGGCGACAATAGCCAATCCACCAAGTACGTTGGCTAACTGTTTCACGAAAATCACCGCACCCGCTCCAGCACGTTGGCAATGAAGTATCATTGCCCGACTGCGGCGGACCCCGCAAGCTCTATTATACCGAAGTTTTCCTCATCGCCGGTGGACATTCGAATGCCGCCTACCGTTTTCGTGATGAATCTCCGACGTTTGGCCCGCGGCAGTGTAGAATCCGGGCACATGGCCCACTACCGGTCAGCCGTCAGGCCTTCTAAATCCTCGTTTCACCCCGCCAACGCCCGCAACGCCACCTCCGGCTCCCGCTCCCGCTCCACCATCCGGCGCAACGACCGGACCGCCGGGTCCATGCCGGTGCGGGACTGCTCCCAATTCCGCACCGTCGCCACCGGCACGCCGATCGCCTTGGCGAACGCCTCCTGCCTCATCTGAAGCCGGGTCCGGATCGCCCGCACATTCGGCACCGGCCGAAAGGGAGGAAACGGAGCATCCGGGTCCTCGCCGTCCTCGATTTGCTGCCGCCTGATGTCGTCCTCGGACGTCACCGCGATTTTGGCTCGATTCATAAACGGGCGGCTTGCCCTGCCCGATCACAATCGAGTCACCCTCGATAGCCGTTGCCCACTGGACTGACACAGTGGCCTTTTGGCGTCTCCCGGCTGGTTCCCGTTTGAAAACGGTTGTGCGCGTGACGATGTGCGTTATCACACATTCACTTGCCACCATCGCCCGGCGCGATGTGGGACAATCCTATGAACCTGACCGTGCGCATTCCCGATGAGCTTGCCGACCGTGCGCGCAGCCGATCCCGCACGTCTGGAGCGAACGGCCCTGGAAGTGGTGTTACGCGCCGCCGAGGACGGCGAGCGCGCCGTTCCCGATCATGTTTCCAACCCTTCGCCGCAGGAAGCAGCGGCTCGCCTCCGCGCGGCGCGCCCGCACAACCCCCTGCTGGAAGCTGTCAGCATCCGCGAGCTGATGGTTCACGGGCGCGCGTGAGCAGCTTCGTTCTCGATCACTCGGTCGCCATGCGCTGGTGCTTTGACAGCGGCGCGCACGCCTACGCGGACCATATCCGTGAACACATCGAATCCCGGCGGAGCATGGCTTTTGAGACCTGACTGTATCCCTCCCGGCCCATCCGCTGTTATACTCGACGTAGAGGTTCCAACATGGATGACGAAACCAAGGCGGCGTTCGCCGAAATGATGGCCCGTATGAACGACGGGTTCGAGCGCGTGCTCAACGAGATCAGCACGCTCAAAACAGACTTCCAGAACACCAAGGGCTTCCTGCTCGAGGACTCTATCGTGACGAGCCGGCGCACGCTGACCATCGAAGACCGGCTCTCCGCTCTGGAACGGAAGATACAATAACCTACCACTAATCACTCCATGTCAATTTTTCGGCGTCATGGGCCGATAGTTCGCGGGCTGTTTGAAAACGGTTGTACGCGTCACGATCTGCTAAGAGGTGGCTGGGTTAGTCCGAACAGCATTTCGCCCCTGCTTTTGAGTCGGCCATTTGGGGCGCGCCGACGGAGTGCGGGTCCGAGCCGCCGTCCGCGGTGCTCACCTCATCCCGCCAACGCCCGCAACGCCGCCTCCGGCTCCCGCTCCACCACCCGCAGCAACGACCGGACCGCCGGGTCCATGCCGGTGCGGGACTGCTCCCAATTCCGCACCGTCGCCACCGGCACGCCGATCGCGTTGGCGAACGCCTCCTGCGTCATCTGAAGCCGAGTCCGGATCGCCCGCACATTCGGCACCGGGCGAAAGGGAGGAAGCGGCGCGTCCGGGTCCTCGCCGTCCTCGATTTGCTGCCGCCTGATGTCGTCCTCTGTCGTGGCCGCGATCTTGGCCCGGTCCACAGCCGGGCGGCTTGCCCTGATATCCTCCAGCGTCACCGGTTCGCGAGCCATTGGGTCCGCTCCTTTCTGTTTGCTATCCGGGCCGAGATGATCCTGCGCACATCCCCCCGGTCAGTGAAGACGACATGCAGCACAAGGCCGTCCGCTTCGCCGATGGCCCGCACGCGCGTCTCGCCGTAGTCGCGCCGATGGTCCGGCCACTCGATCGTATCGCCCTCGAAGATCAGGGCGGCGAAGTCGAAACCAAAACCGCGCTCCTGGCGGTTCCATTCGTCCTTTGCCGGGTCCCAGTCGAAGCGCATGCGAAGACACTACGCTAACAGCGCAGACAAGGGAAGGTCCAACGTCGCCCAAGCCGCACACCTACGCCTCTACGATTCCAAACCGGGCCTCCAACCACCTTGCCCGACCCCTCCCCGCGCCTTGCTGCAAACCCGAAAGTTCGACTGGCCCGGGACGAGGCGATCTCCCCCACTACGCCTCTTCGTCCGGCTCAAACGCATCGCTCGAGCCGTAACGGATATGCAGCACCGTCACGACACGGTTGCCCTCGTCAATCGCGTAGATAATTCGGTAGCGATCTCCCTTGCGCCCGTAGAGCAGTTGGCGAAGATCGCCGCCTTCGGGAATGGCCGCGCCTCTGGCCGGAAGTTGGTCGAGGCTCAAAATCGTCGTCTCAAGCCCGTTGAACCACGCGCGGGCCTGCGTGGAATCCTCGGCCATTGATAGTCAGGAAGATGCGTCTGAGATCCTGGGCTGCCCGCTCCGTCAGGTCAACGCGGTATGCCATCATCGGCCCGGATATCGTCGAACACCGCGCCGGCCGGCCGCACCCGGCCGATCCTGAGATCCTCAAGCCCCTGCCGGATGCCTTCGGCGGCGCTGGCCTCCGCTGCGAGGTCGAGCAGGTGCTGATAGGCTTGCGCATCCTGGATGACCGCCGCCGCCCTGCCGTTCACGGTCAGGATCACCGGGCGCCCGGTGTCCTTGAGGTGCTGCATGATTTCCGCCGAGTGGTTGCGGAAGGTGGTCATCGGCTGGATGTCTTTGGTGATGTCCATGGGACCGTACCTGAGCGATGACGTTACCTAATCCTATGGGAGTTCCCCCGGCTCTGCCGGGGAGGCAGTCGGAGTTTGACGTTTGCGGGGGTGGTCCCCGGCTGTCCATCGACGAAACTCCGCCTCGTGAGCCGCCAAAGCACACGATCTTGGAGTCGCATCGATGGACGAGTTGGAGAGCCTAAATCACAGCAGGTGGGAGTGCAAATACCACGTTGTTTTCATTCCCAAGTGCCGCCGGAAGACGCTTTATGTGCAGTTGCGCCAGTATCTTGGCGAGGTGTTCCGCAGGCTGGCGGAACAAAAAGAGAGCCGGATCGAGGAAGGGCACTTGATGCCCGATCATGTCCACATGATGATCTCGATCCCGCCGAAATACGCCGTGTCGCAAGTGGTCGGCTTCATCAAGGGAAAGAGCGCCATCCACCTGGCGCGCAATTACGGTGAACACCGGCGGAATTTCGTTGGGCAGAGTTTTTGGGCGCGTGGGTATTTCGTGTCGACGGTCGGCCGCGACGAAGAGGTGATCCGGAACTACATTCGCAATCAGGAGCGGGAGGACCAGCGCTTGGAGCAAATGAACCTCTGGCGGTGACGGCCACTTCAGTGGCCACTTGAACCCGGGCGCGCGTCAGCGCACCCGACAGCCGCTTTGGCGGCTCACAATTCCTGGGCCGCGTCAGCGGCCCAGCCCGGCCGCTTTGAGCGGCCAAAGTCCTAAAGCCCCCGGCTTTGCCGGGGGATATTTACTAAGGCGACGCCCAAAAACTATCGCTTCAAGGCGGCACCCTCGGTGAGACGGTGTAGTTCCATTCCGGATGGAATGCGTCGCCCGTGATATTGAGGGTTGCCATCTCCTCTTTGGTGACCTGGATGCCCTTCGGGTAGAT
>CAINOE010000112.1 GCA_903851415.1 uncultured Rhodopila sp.
CATCACCGTCCAGGCCTTGAACACGCCGCGCTTTTCCGTGACCGCGAGCGAGTGCAGCAGCGCCGTGCCCGCCAGCCAGGGCATGAAGGAGGCATTTTCGACCGGGTCCCAGAACCACCAGCCGCCCCAGCCCAGCGTGTAGTACGCCCACCAGGACCCCATCGCGATGCCGATGGTCAGCGCGCACCAGGATGCCAGCGTCCAGGGCCGCACCCAGCGCGCCCAGGCGGCATCGACGCGGCCCTCGATCAGCGCGGCGACGGCGAAGGCGAAGGCGACTGAGAAGCCGACATAGCCGAGGTAGAGGAACGGCGGATGGAACGCCAGGCCGGGGTCTTGCAGCACCGGGTTCAGCCCCTGGCCGTTCGGCGCCGGCGGGAAGGTGCGCAGGAACGGGTTGGAGGTCATCAGGATGAACAGCAGGAAGCCGGTGGCGATCATGCCCTGCACCGCCAGCACGCGTGCCCTCAGGGCGGGCGGGAGATTGTTGGAAAACAGCGCCACCGCGGCGGCGCACAGCGACAGCATGAAGACCCACAGGAGCATCGAGCCCTCGTGGTTCCCCCAGACTCCGGTGATCTTATACAGCAGCGGCTTGTCGGTGTGGCTGTTCTGGATGACGTTGATGACGGTGAAGTCGGAGGTGACGTAGGCATGCATCAGCGACAGCATCGCCAGCGCCGTCAGCCCGAACCCGATAAGCGCGCAGGATCGTCCGACCGCCATCCAGCCGATGTGGCGCCGCGCCGCGCCGATAAGCGGGATGGTGGACTGGATGATGGCGACGAACAGCGCCAGGATCAGCGCGAAATGTCCGAGTTCCGTGATCATGCGCGAGGGGCCTTCCTTGTTTCCCCCGCGTTATGGCCGGGCCTGGCCCGGCCATCCACGACTTGCGGTGCCGGTTGCGACAAAGTCGTGGATGGCCGGGCCAGGCCCGGCCATGCCACATGGTACGCTGGCCGATGCCGCGTCCTTACCGCGCACATCAACGCCGTCATGCCGCGCAACGCCGCTTCTGCGGCATGATCCTGACCAGAGCGTCTATCGTTGCGCCGGTATGCAGCGGCCCGGGGGCGAAGCGCAGGCGTTCCTCGCCGCGGGGCACGGTGGGGTAGTCTATCGGCGTCGCGTATATGCCGAACTCGTTCAGCAGACGCTGGCTCACTTCCGTGCAAAGCGCGGCCTCCCCGATATGCAGCGGCACGATATGGCTGATCGAACCGATCCGTGGCAGCCCGGCCCGGGCGAACCGAGCCGTCAGTGCCGCGGCGCGCCCGAACAGCGCAGCCCTGCGGGCGTTGGTCCTGCCGCACATGCAGCACGCTGGCAAGAGCAGCGGCGGCGGTCATCGGCGGAATCGGCGCGGCAAAGATGAATCCGGTCAAGGTGGAGCAGATGTAATCCACCATCGCGGCATCGCCGTCGCCGCCTGCGCACGCAGCCGGATGGTCGCCCATGGTGAAGTCGTCATTCGAAGACCGGACCAGCGCCCGGGAGCCTTCGCGGCAAAGGTAATAAAGGAAACAATCCGCCCTCTTCTGCGGCGAAGTGAAATTCCTGTAACGTCCCTGGTCCCGCATGGAGTCAGGCGAACGGCGGCAGCGGTGATCAAAACCGTTCATCAAACAATGGTCTCCGTCATAGTACCCCTTCTTCCCCCCATCGCCGATCGGGAACCCATGATCTGGATCAAGCGCAGAAACGAAAGCCCGGATCGCCGCGGCGCTTGGCAAACGGCGCGGCTCCTGCGATAGGAGAATGTTGCATCGCACCATGTTATTGAGGAAACCCAATGCCATTGAGCCAGCCCGCCGAGCGCGAGCGCCTGCATACGCGGGCGATTGAGATTAACGGATACCGCCGGGCTGACGGCCTGTATGACATCGAGGCTCATCTGACCGACTGCAAAAGCTACGGCATGGCCAATGTCGATCGCGGCTATATCGAGGCTGGCGAGCCGCTGCATGACCTTTGGCTGCGGCTGACGCTGGATGAGCACTTGAACATCACCGCGGTGGAGGCGGCGAGCGATCAAACCCCCTACAAGGTTTGCCCGGCGGCGGCGCCGAGTTTTGCCCGGCTGGCCGGTTTGCAGATCAAGGGCGGCTTCCTGCGGGAAGCGACCCGCCTCGTCAGCGGAACGGTGGGCTGCACACATCTGCGGGAGCTGCTGCAGCAGATGGCGACCACGGCATACCAGACGATCAACCCGTCCAGGGCGCGGCGGGAACTGGCGGCCGAGGGCAGGCCCGACGAAAAGCACGGCAGCGACGCGCTCGACAAGCGCATTACCGAGAAATGGGGCGGCGTCGAGAAGATCCTGAATACCTGCTTGGCCTATGACGCAAATGGCCCGCTGGTGAAACGGCGCTGGCCGAACCTGTATATCGGGCCCGACCGGATGCCGGAGACGGCGGCGGAGTAGATGCGGCGGCGCTTTATCGATCGTGCGTCCGCTCCGCGGAGCCCGTTTGGCCGGACGCCGGGTGCTAACAAGCCATTCTATCGTGGTTGGCTCGTGAAGCACCCGGAACGGGGGTCCCGGGCGCCGTTTCAACCGCTTCGGCGCTTGCGACCGCGAGCGGCAGAAACAGGATGACGCTGGTTCCCTTGCCCACGATACTCTCAATCGTTGCATGTCCGCCGGCCTGCCGGGCGAAACCGCAAGCCTGGCTGAACCCCGGGCCGCCGCCTTCGCCCAACGTCTTGGTGGTGAAAAACGGCTCGAACGCCCGGGCCAGAACTTCTTCCGTCATGCCGTGTCCGGTGTCGCTGACCGCGATCCGAATGTAGTCGCCTGCAGCAAGGTTTTCGTCCGCATCCTGATCGACGCGGACGGTGCTGGTTTCAACCGAAAGCATTCCGCCGCCTTGCATCGCTTTGCGCGCGTTGAGGGCAAGATTGAGCATCACCCGCAGAATCTCCTCCCGGTCGATGAAACAGATCGCGCGCTGCGCCTGAAGCCGGAAATCCACGCCGATCATAGGGCCGACAGCAGTATAGGGCCGACAGCAGTACGGATGATTTGGCCGCACTCCTTAAGCACGTCGTTCGCATTGAGATGTTCCGGACGCACCATCTGGCGGCCGCCGAATGTCAGCAATTGCCGCGTCAGCTCCGCGCCTCGGGCCGCCGCCGCAAGGGCCGCCGTTATCAGCCTGGCATGGCCGTCGTCGTTGATCCGGATCTCCAGCAGCGACAGGCTGCCGACGATAACCGTCAGCAGATTGTTGAAATCATGGGCGACACCGCTGGTGAGCTGCCCGATCGCTTTCAGCCGCTGTGCCCGGTCCAGCGTCACCTCCGTCTTCTGGCGCCGCTCGATCTGCACCTTCAGCTCCGCGGTGCGCGCTGCGACGAGTTGGTCCAGCCGCTGCTCGTTCTCGCGTGCCATCATATCCACGGCGCGGCGGGCGAGCGCCATCTGGATGGTGGCGTGCAACTCGCGCTCGGAAAACGGCTTCACCAGATACCCGGACGGTTTCGTTGCGCGGGCGCGTTCCAGCGCGGCATCGTCGGCGTGGGCGGTCAGATAGATCACCGGCACCAGAAGCTCCGGCGAGATGCGCGTTGCCGTTTCGATTCCGTCGAACGGGCCTTCGATCCGGATGTCCATCAGGACCACATCCGGCCGCTGCGCTTCGATCTGCCGCAAGGCTTCTTCGCCGGATGCGGCGACCGCCGCGACGCTGTATCCAAGCTTTGCCAGTTGCCGCCGGAGATTGAGTGCGACGATGCGCTCGTCTTCGACCAACAGCACGCGCGAAGCGTTCATGGTCCGGCTACTCCAGGTCCGAAACGCGAAAGCGCAACTCGATCCGCGTCGGTTTGGTGCGGTTGATGGTCATCTCTGCCTTGAGTTGTTCCGCCAGCAGCGTCACCAACTGCAGGCCCAAAGTCGTGCTTTCGGCGATATCAAGATCGTCCGGCATGCCGGCGCCATCATCGCTGACGGAAAGCACCACTCTGTCACCGGGCTCGGAGAAGATGTCAACCCGGATGGCGCCCGGCCGGTTATCTGGAAAGGCGTGTTTGAGAGCATTGACGATCAGTTCGTTGACCACGAGCCCGCAGGGAATCGCCGCATTGATCGGCAGGCGCACATGGGCGGCATTGACGAACAGCGTGATCCGGCCGGGGTCGATGCCGTACGCGGATATCAGGGTCGGAACCAGGTTGTCGAGGAAACCGGCGAAATCCACCTGCGTGAAATCGTTGGATTCGTATAGCATCTGATGAATCAGGGCCATGGATTTGACGCGGTTCCGGCTCTCCCGCAGCAGACCCTGTGCGACCGCATCCTCGATGCCGGAGGATTGTAGATCGAGCAGACTGTAAACGATTTGCAGGTTGTTTTTGACCCGATGGTGGATCTCACCGAGCATGAGTTCCTTTTCTTTCAGCGCGGCCTTGATGCGCTCTTCCTTCTGTTTCCGGTCCGAGATATCGGCGATCGCCGCCAGCACCATGGTGCCGTCCTCGGTTTCGATCGGATTCAGGGCGATCTCGACGGGGAATTCGCTGCCGTCTTGCCTGACCGCGTAGAGATCGCGTCCCACGCCCATCGGGCGAGACTGCGGCGAGGTGAGAAACGCCGTTCTCAGCCCGGGATGCTGGCCATGGTACCGCGCCGGCAGGAGCCTTTCGATCGGCTGGCCGATCAGAGCCTCACGGGGATAGCCGAAGACCTGCTCGGCCTGGATGTTGACCATTTCTATGGCGCCCGACGCCCTGACCATCAGCATGGCACAGGGCGAGAACTCAATAACCCGCCGTGCCCGCTCCTCCAGCCGTCTCTGCTCCGAAATGTCACGCGTAACCTTGGCAAAGCCGACGATGTCACCGGCTTGATTTCGGATGATATCGACAACGATCCGGGCGAAGAAGCGGCTTTGATCTTTCCGGACTCGCCAGCCGTGCCATTCGATTCGACCGTTCGTCCGCGCGCTGTCCAGCGCCTCCTGCGGTTTCCCGGCGCGCTGGTCTTCCTCGGTAAAAAACAATGAGAAGTGGCGTCCGATCACTTCGTCGGCCGTGTAGCCCTTTATCGCTTGCGCGCCCGAGGTCCAGCTTGCGACGTTTCCGTCCACGTCCAGCATGAAAACTGCCAGGCCGGTGACGGCTTCGGTGACGCTCTGAACGCTTGAATCGCCAGTCTCCATCAGTGTCGGTTCGATGTTCATGGGTCGCCGATCCCTGTGCGCGGATAAATTGTTTCCTCATTTTTCAGTGTGGTCGCGGGCTATGGATTGCGCAAGTGTTATGTTTAAAGCATGAGCCGGCGTTGCGATCTTTCCGGCCCTGCAGGTGCCGCAGGGCGCCGGGAGACAGCGGCCTCAGCTCATCAAGCTGCACCTTCTTCCGTGCGATCGAGGCCGGCATCGCGTCCATCCGGCCCTACACTTCCTCCACCTGATCCACGCCCGGCAACGATTTCAGCGCCTGCGCCAGCCGGGGCGTCACATTATACCCGCCCGGCAGCGCGATCTCCACATCCTGTTCCGCGCCGATGCGGGGCACCAGCGTGACCCGGCCGCGGCCGCCGCTTTCGCGTGCCAGCACGTCGCGGATATGCGGCACCGCGGACGTTTCGCGTAACCACACGCGTATGGACGCGCCGGCCGAGGCGGCGGCCTGGTCCAGCGAGGTCACGTCCATCGCCGTGATCCGTACCGCTTCGCCTTCGGTTTTCAGTTCCGCCGTCACCAGCACGTTCGATCCCGATGCCAGCACCTCGCGGCAGCGTGCCAGAACTTCGCTGAAGCAGGTGACCTCCACGGACCCGGCGGCGTCGGAAATCCGCACCCAGGCCATGCGGCCGCCGGTGCGGGTGATTCGTTCCTTGGTCGCGACGACCGTGCCGGCCAGCTTGACCCGGCCGACCCCCGCGGCGGCGCGCGCCTCCACTTGCGCGGACGACGTCACACCGATGCGCCGCAGCGCCTGCGCGTAGGCATCCAGCGGATGCGCGGTGAGATGGAAGCCGACGGCTTCGGCCTCGAACGCCAGCCGCTCCAGCGGCGGCCAGTCGGGAACGTCGGGCAGGCGCAACGGTTCCGGCTTGCTCGCCGCCCCCCCGAACAAGCCAATCTGCCCGCTTTCTTTCTCTTCCTGATCGGCCTGGGACCTGCGAAGAATTGTTTCTGCACCGGCAAACAACCGGGCGCGATTGTTATCAAGCCGATCGAAGGCGCCGGAGCGAACCAGGTTTTCAAGCTGCATGCGGTTGAGCTGGCGGGGATCGACCCGGCTGGCGAAATCCGCGAGGTCCGCGAAAGGTTCGCCGCCGCGCGCCGCGGCAACGGATTCCATGGCTGCGAAGCCGACTTTCTTCACTGCCGCCAAAGCGTAACGGATCGCCAGCGCGCCGTTCTCCATGCGCTCGACCGAGAAATCCGCGTCCGACCGATTGATGTCCGGCGGCAGAATCTTGATCGATCCACGCTCGGCGTCCTGCTTCAGTGCCGCGAGACGGTCGGTGTTGTTGATCGCAAGGCTCATGCAGGCGGCGAGGAACACCTCGGGATGGTTTGCCTTCAGCCACGCGGTTTGATACGCAATCAGCGCGTAGGCCGCCGCGTGCGATTTGTTGAAGCCGTAGTCTGCAAACTTGGCCATCAGGTCGAAGACTTCAGTTGCCTTCGCCGGATCGATGCCGCGCTTGATCGCGCCCTCGGTGAACACCGCCCGTTGCGCTTCCATCTCCGCGGCGATCTTCTTGCCCATCGCGCGCCGCAGCAAATCGGCGCCCCCGAGGCTGTAACCCGCCATCTTCTGGGCAATCTGCATCACCTGTTCCTGGTAGACCATGATGCCGTAGGTCTCACCGAGGATTTCAGCCAGTTCGGGATGCGGCGGCTCCCACTTCTCGCCGTGCTTGCGCCGGCAGTAATCGGGAATGTTCGCCATCGGCCCGGGGCGGTACAACGCCACCGCGGCGATCAGGTCCTCGAAACGATCGGGCTTCATCTGCCGCAGGCAATCGCGCATGCCCTGGCCTTCCAACTGGAACACCCCGCCGGCGTCGCCCTTCTGCAGCATCTCATACGTCCGCGCATCATCCAGCGGCAGGCGTTCCAGATCGAATGGAATCTTCAGCCCCGTCAGGAAATTCTCCGCGCGCCGCAGGATCGTCAGCGTGGTCAGCCCGAGGAAGTCGAACTTTACCAGTCCCGCCTGTTCGACATACTTCATCGAGTATTGTGTGACCAGGAAATCGGATTTCGGATCGCGATACAGCGGCACCAGTTCCACCAGCGGACGATCGCCGATGACGACGCCGGCGGCGTGGGTGGAGGCGTGGCGATACAGCCCCTCCACCCGCAGCGCGATTTCCATCAGGCGGCCGATGGCCTCGTCCTCGACCCGCATGGCCTGCAGCTTCGGTTCCCCATCGACGGCCTGCTGCAAGGTAACCGGCTTGGCCGGATTGTTCGGGATCAGTTCCGCGACGCGATTGACATGCCCGAACGACATTCCCAGCACGCGCCCAACGTCGCGCACCGCGGCGCGCGCCTGCAACTTTCCGAACGTAATGATCTGCGCCACCCGGTCGCCGCCGTACTCGTTTCGTACATAGTCGATGACCCTATCGCGGCCTTCCTGGCAGAAGTCGATATCGAAGTCGGGCATCGACACGCGTTCCGGGTTCAGGAACCGTTCGAACAGCAGGTTGAAGCGCAACGGGTCCAAATCGGTGATCGTCAGCGCCCAGGCGGCAACCGATCCCGCGCCCGAGCCGCGGCCGGGACCGACGGGGATGCCCTGTCCCTTGGACCATTGGATAAAATCCGCGACGATCAGGAAGTAGCCGGAAAACCCCATCGAGGCGATGACCGACAACTCGTATTCCAACCGCTGAGCATACACCGCCCGCATCGCGGCATCGGCCCCCACGGCGTCCATCCGGCGTTCCAGCCCCTCGACCGCCATCGCACGCACGGTTTCCTCTTCCGAGGCGCCGGGGCGGACCTTGGGACAGACCGGCAGCAGCGGCTTGCGGGTCTCCGCCATCGCGGCGCAGCGGCGGGCGATCGCCAGCGTGTTGTCGCAGGCCTCCGGCAAGTCGGCGAACAGGGTCCGCATCATCGCCGCGGGCTTGAACCAGTGCTCCGGCGTCACGCGGCGGCGGTCCTGTTCGGACAGGGTGCGGCCCTCGGCGATGCACAGCAGGGCGTCGTGCGCCTCGTGCATGTCGGGCGTGGCGAAGTAGCAGTCGTTGGTGGCGACCAGAGGGATGCCGCGCGCGTCGGCCAAACCGATCAGCCCCGGCTCGATGGCGACCTCGACGGGCAAGCCGTGCCGGTGCAGTTCCTGAATCGTGCGGCCGGCGAAGGCTTCGGACAGAGCGTCCAGCAGGCGTTCGGCCTCCGGCTTCTGGCCCTCCGCCAGCAGGCGGCCGATGGGGCCGGTGGTGCCGCCGGTCAGCAGCAACAGGCCCGCCGCGTTTTCGGCGATGCGCTGGAGCGGCAGTTGCGGCTTCAGGGTGGGATCGGTTTCCAGGAAGCCGAACGACGACAGCCGTTGGAGGTTGGCCATGCCGGTGGCGTCCTGCGCCAGCAGCACCATCGGGTCGGGCGGCAGGCGGGGGTTGTCCGTCCGCGCCAGCGACACCTGACAGCCGATGATCGGCTGAACGCCTTTGCCGCTGCAGTACTGGGAAAACTCCAGCGCTCCGAACAGGTTGCCGGTGTCGGTAATCGCCGCGGCCGGCATTTTGTCCGCCTTGGCCAGGCCGGCGATCTTGTCGGGCCGGATGGCGCCCTCGCTCAACGAGTAGGCGGAATGGGTGCGAAGGTGGATGAAATCGGCATGGGACATCCGACTATCATATCAGTCCGGGCCGAGTCCGGGTACAAAGCTTGCGGCCCGATAGCAACGCCGATCCGGGCAACCCGACGCGTTGCCGAGAGTTGATAAAAGCCCCCATCGAAGGCGCGCCGAGAATGCCCAACGACACGCCGTCCGTAGCCGACGATAATCCGACCGTCGAAACCGCCACGCGGGCGCCGAAAGCCCCGGTCGAAGCGCCCGAGCCGGTCGCCCGTCGGCTGCATTTGCTGACGCTGTCGCTGCTCGCCGTGGCCGTCGGCGTCATTACCGGCTTCGGCGCGGTGGCATTCCGCGACCTCATCGGCCTGGTGCACAACGCCGTGTTCCTCCGCCAGTATTCATGGGTCTACGATTCCAGTCTGTTCACCCCGTTTAACCCATGGGGACCCTACGTCATCCTGGTGCCGGTGCTTGGCGGCATCGTGGTCACCTGGCTGGTCTCGACCTTCGCCCCGGAGGCGAAAGGGCACGGCGTGCCGGAAGTGATGGACGCGATCTACTACAAGCAGGGGCTCATCCGCCCTGTGGTGGCAGTCGTGAAGTCCCTTGCCTCCGCCATCGCCATTGGCACCGGCGCCGCCGTCGGGCGGGAAGGGCCGATCATCCAGATCGGTTCGGCGCTGGGGTCGACACTGGGGCAGGTGATCAGCATGCAGGCGGGCCAGCGCATCACCCTCGTCGCGGCCGGGGCAGGGGCAGGGATCGCCGCCACCTTCAACACCCCCATCGGCGGCGTGCTGTTCGCGACCGAGCTGATGTTGCCGGAAATCAGCGTCAACACGTTCCTGCCCGTGGCACTTGCGACCGGCACGGCGACCTTCATTGGGCGCCTGTTCTTCGGCTCGCAGCCGGCGTTCAACGTGCCGGCGAATCTGGCGCCGCTACCGAACGATCCGGCCGCGCTGATCACCTTCCTGCTCTACGGCGGCCTGGGCGCGCTGGCCGGCGTCGCCGCCGCCTTGTTCATCTACGGGCTGAACTGGCTGGAGGACGGGTTCGACCGCATCCCCTGGCGCTATCCCCGCCACATGCTCGGGATGTCGCTCGTCGGCGCCGGGATGTACGGGTTCTGGCTGACCACCGGCCACTACTATATCGACGGTGTCGGCTATGACGCGATCCAGTCGATCCTGCAAGGCCAGCTCACCATGCCGCTGTTCCTGCTGATCCTGTTCGGCTCGAAGCTGCTGGCGACATCGGTCAGCCTGGGGTCGGGGTCTTCGGGAGGCATCTTCTCGCCCTCGCTGTTCATGGGCGCCGCGTTGGGAGCGGCATTTGCCGCGGGCGTGCAAGCCATCTATCCGGGCGCCCCCGTCAGCGCCCCCGCCTTCGCCATGGTCGGCATGGGCGCAATGGTCGGCAGCGGCACCGGCGCGGCGATGACCGCGGTGACGATGATCTTCGAGATGACGCTCGACTACAACATCGTCCTGCCGATGATCCTGGCGGTCGCCGTGGCGCTCGGCGTGCGGCGGATGCTGTCGATCGAGAACATCTACACGATGAAGCTGACCCGCCGCGGTCACCCGATCCCCAAGGCGTTGCACGCCAACATGTTCCTGGTCCGCAGCGCGGGCGAGATCATGGACCGCGACGTGCTGGTGCTCGACGAAGGCACCCTGTTTGCCACCTTCCTGAAGCTGGCGATGGTGCAGGGCGGCCTGCGGCACGTCGTGGTGACGCGGGACGGCACCGTCATCGGCGGGTTGCGGGTGAACACCGACCTGCGCCGGACACTGGGTGTCGCCGCGGGAGACGTGCGGCTGGGTGACCTCGCGGACCCGAAATTCATCATCGTGCGGCAAAACGAGGTCGCCTTCGACGTCATCAGGGCAATGTGGAACCGCGAGGCCGCCATGGCGATTGTGGTCACCGAGGAGGGCGGGACGGAGCGGGTGCTCGGCGTCATCACCAAGGAGCATGTTGCGGACACCGTCGCCAGCAGCGTCCAGATCTATCCGGGTTAACCTGAAGGGAGAATGTGCCGCGACGGTCGGTCTGCCCGAGCCGCGTTGCCGGCGGAGCCTGAGAAGGAAGGGATCCCAGACGATCCAACCATCCTGCGATGGGCCGTGGCCACTCTGTCGTCTGGATAATGCCGGTCAGCGAGACCGGGCTGGATTGACCGCCGGGATCAGGTCGGTCTGGCTGACGTCGGCGCCCTTGAGCAGCAGCGGCGATCCCCGTGCCCTCGCCAGGGCGTAAGCCGCGCAGTCGCCCATGTTCAACGACGCTGGATGCCGGCCCTTGCCGTAACGCTGGAACGCATTCCTGGCAATATCGACCAATAGCTCGTCCTGCGGAACCATCTCGATACCGGCCCGCAGAATGAGCTGATCCAGCCCCAGCCATGAAATGTCGTGCCCTTCCGCCCGGCCAGCACGATGGGCGACTCCATCACGCGGATAAGCCGGCGGCAACGAAGCAACGGACCAGGAGCCGGTGGCCCCTGGTCCGCGTGCTTTAGAACGTCACCACGGCGTCCGCGCCGAAGGTGAAGCTGTTGGCACCGCCCTTGTCGCCAGGTGATGCCTGGTAGTTCTGGTTGAACGGATTGTTCGTCGTGAACGCATGATCCCACCGTATTTCCGGCCGGATCAGCAGGCTGGTGATGACCGGCAACGCCGGCTTGTAGGTCACGCCGAGGGTCAAAGCACCATACGTGGTGTTTCCCCCTGGCGCGGCATAAACGTTGGAAATCGGAGTCAGGCCCTGCTGAACCCGGACCGGATCATTGTTGCCCGAGTATGCGGCAACAAAGAAGTTGTTGTCGTCGCGCCAGACCTCCAGCCGGCCGTTCAGCGTCAGTGTATCGGTCAGCGTGTAGGAGGCGTACTGCGCCGCGCCGAAGGCATTCACAGGCTTGTTGTCGAAGCCGTAGGAATCGCGCGCCCAGTTGAACTCGGTGGTCAGGGTCAGCGTGTCGCTGTACTTGTAGGTGATCACCGCGTCGTTGAAAGCCCGCCAGGTGCCGTTGGCGTTGAAAGTGGGTAACCCGGCGGCGGCGGCATTGGTTGACAGCACCCGGGTGGACTGCTCCGGACCGAGATGGCTCAGCGCCAGGATCGTCAGGTTACCGTCATACAGCGTCAGGTTGAAACCACCGATGCCGCCGACGGCACCGTTATTGTCACCCAACGGTCCCCAGGTGGTGTTTGTGCCTGTATCGACGCCCGCATAAAGGTCGATTACCGGCGTGAGATGCGTAACCGTCAGCGCGCCGGTATGCTCATACGGCAGGCCATACTGGAAGATGTAGGAATGCGAGTAGAACGGATTGGTGACCGGGTTGATCGTTTCATACCCGAGAGGCGTCGCATACTGGCCGACCTTGACGTCCATGCCGCCCGAGGTGGGGAAGGGCAGGTGGGCCTGCACGTTCGCCTCGACGAGGTCGAACTGATAGCGGTCACCCGGCAAAGCGTTGTTGAACTGACCCAGATACTGGGTGAAGCGGGCGTCCGAGCCGTACATGAACTGGACCTTGAAGCCCCACTGATAATCCGGATCTTTCGGATCCAGCGGCTTTTCGGCCGTCAAGAGAAGCTGGTTGAGCTGCGCCTGGTTGCCGTGGTCGGTGAAAGCCTGGCCCCAGTTCAGCCCGGTGCTCGGACGGAACGGGTTGAAGATCACGCCGCCATCCAATTGTGCCGACAGATGGATGCCATCGATCCAGAAGCCGGGCGGCGGAGCAGCGGGGGCGGCCGGTGCCGCGGCGGGGGCGGTGGTCGTGGCGGCAGGAGCAGGGGTTTGATCAGCCGGCGCGGGCGTCTGGGCGTAGGCCGTGCCCAATGCCGCCATCGTTGCTGTCGCAGCAAAGCAGGCGCCTTGCCAGAGCGTTCTAGAACTCATCTGTCTTCATCCTTAGTGAGCGGATAAGGCCCGCGTTGCCCTGAGCGCTACCATATGGCTTTTTGGTTACAACGGGGTGTTGTTCTTGCAACACAGACAAAAAAAGGGCGCTCCACCTGTGTGGAGCGCCCCCGGGTTTGCCTCCTTACAACACCTGCTCGCCGTGAAGAACGATGTCGAGGCCTTCGCGCTCTTCTTCCGCGTCGACCCGCAGTCCAACCAGCGCCTTGGTCACCATCAGCAGGATGAATGTCATCACACCGCTGTAGACGAGTGTCGAGGCGACACCAATCGCCTGGATCTTGAGCTGGTCAAAGCTCCCCGGGCTGCCATCCGGGCTGGCATCGGTTGCCGACAGAGCCCCGTAGGAGAACACGCCCGTCAGCAACGCACCGACGATACCGCCGATGCAGTGCACACCAAACACGTCCAGACTGTCGTCATACCCAAGCAGGTGCTTCAGGCTGGTCGCGGACCAGAAGCAGATGACGCCGGCGGCTACGCCGATGACGATCGAACCGCCCGGGAGCACGAAACCCGAAGCCGGGGTAATCGCAACGAGACCGGCAACCGCACCGGAAATCGCGCCGAGCACCGAGGGTTTGCCCTTGGTGATCCACTCCGCGAACATCCAGCCCAGGGCCGCCGCGGCCGTGGCGATCTGCGTAACCGACATCGCCATGCCCGCACGGCCGTTGGCGGCAGTGGCGGAACCCGCGTTGAACCCGAACCAGCCTACCCACAGCAGCGATGCGCCGATGACGGCGTAAGCCAGATTGTACGGCGCCATGTTGTCGCTGCCGTAGCCGACGCGCTTGCCAAGCACCAGACAGCAAACCAGGCCGGCGATACCGGCGTTGATGTGCACGACGGTGCCGCCCGCGAAGTCAAGGATTCCCATCTGGTTCGCCCAGCCCGACGGCGCCCAGACCCAGTGCGCTATCGGCGAGTAGACCAGCAACGACCACAGCGTCACGAAGATGACCACGGCGGAGAATTTCATTCGATCGGCGACCGCACCGAAAATCAGCGCTGGCGTGATGATCGCGAAGGTCATCTGGAACATCATGTAGACGGTCTCGGGGATCGTCGTGGACATGTCCGCGACGTCCTTGATGCCCGAGGCCAGAACGAAGGCCTGGGTATCGTTACCTTTGACGATGAAGCCGGCGATGCCGTTCAGCAGAATGCGGGAGAAGTCGCCGAAGTAGGCGTTACCGGTGGTGAAGGCGATACTGTATCCGGCGACCGTCCAGACGATCGTCACGATGCAGGTGATCGCGAACGACTGCATCAGCGTTGCCAGCACGTTCTTCTTGCGGACCATGCCGCCATAGAACAGGGCCAGGCCCGGAATGGTCATCAACAACACGAGCGCGGTGCTGCTCAGCATCCAGGCTGTATCGCCGGAATCGAGCTTCGGCGGGCCGGCCGGAGCCGCCGCCGCGGCCGCTGCGGCGGCGGGTGCCGCGGCGTCGTCGGCGAAGGCGGGGAGCGCGAGCAACAGAGCGGGCAGCAAGAGCGCGCTCAGTCCCCACACATTGAGGGGCTTCTTCATAGTCCAGTTTCCCTATGCTTCTTGTTTACAGTGCTTCGCCATCGAGTTCGCCGGTGCGAATCCGCTGGGCGCGTTCGATATCGAGAACGAAAATCTTGCCGTCGCCGATCTTGCCGGTATGCGCGGCCTTGGTGATGGCTTCGATGACCTGATCGGTCAGATCGTCGGGCACGACGACCTCGATCTTGATCTTCGGCAGGAAGCTGACGTGGTATTCCGCCCCGCGATAGATCTCCGTCTGTCCCTTCTGACGGCCAAAGCCTTTCACTTCAGATACCGTCAGGCCCTGCACGCCGAGCGGGGTCAGGGCTTCGCGGACGTCGTCCAGCTTGAAGGGCTTGATAATGGCCATGATGAGTTTCATCTCGCCCGGTCCTCCGGTTTCACAGTGTTGTTGGGGTAGGGGTGCATGCGCGAAATCCTGTCTTGCCGTTCCGTCGCGCCGCCACGATCAGCAACGGCAGACGTGCCATGCACTCTATCAACAATCGTGCCAACCGGCCTTTCCGGCGCCTGGAAGCGGATTCGGTGTTCGCCTCAGGGTCCCGACGGAGGATGATGCACATTTAATCGGCAGTTGCCCTGTCAGGTTACTGTATTCGTTGACAGAGAAACCAGTAGATGCCCTACCGGAAAGCCATTTGGCGCCGTCGCGGCCCCGGGGGTTGGCTCGGATCGGGCGGGAATTCTTTCTTTGTGCAGGATTCCCTGGTTAAGCTGCAACCGCCGGGTGCTGTTGCTCGGTTCCAGTTCAACGCCAAGACGCCAAGATGTAAAGACGCCAAGATGGTTGAACCCTATCCCGAGCAGGTTTTGTTGGCGAGCCAGATCGTTGATGCCGCATTCGCCGTCCATACGGCACTCGGGCCGGGGCTGCTGGAGTCCGTGTACGAGCAATGCCTGGTCAATGAACTGGAGACCCGCGGAATTCCATTCCAGCGGCAGGTCGCGGTGCCGATCCGTTATCGGGACAAGCGGATCGAGGCCGGGTATCGGCTCGACCTGATCGTCGGTGGCCTGGTCGTCGTGGAAATCAAGGCAATCGAAAAAACCCTGCCGGTGCATGAGGCCCAGCTCATGACCTACCTGAAGCTGTCAGGTCACCGCCTCGGGCTGCTGATCAATTTCAACGTCGCCCTGGTCAAGTTCGGCATCAAACGGCGGGCCAACACAACCTGACCGAATGTCCAAAGGTCTTGGCGTCTTGGCGACTTGGCGTCTTGGCGTTTCAACGTCAGAGGCCGCACACCGGAACAGCCGAAGCCAGCCACGCCCAACCATCACCACCCGAACACGACGGCATTGGGCCGCGGTGACCCGGGGGCTACAAATCCGACGATGACACGGTGGCAGCCGACCACCTGGCATGAAAAAACCCGCCGTGCGACACGGGGGGCGGGTTGGAATCAGGCGGTAATCCTTTGCTGCTGGGCGGTTCGGGGTTAAGCTGCAACCGCCGGGTGTTGCTGCCCGGTTCCAGTTCACCGCCAAGATGCCAAGACGCCAAGATGGTTGAACCCTCTGCCGAGCACGATCTCTTTGCGGCTCAGATCGTTGATGCGGCCTTTGCTGTCCATACGGCACTTGGGCCGGGGCTGCTGGAGTCCGTGTACGAGCAATGCCTGGTCTACGAACTGGAGACCCGCGGAATTCCATTCCGGCGGCAGGTCGCGTTGCCGGTCCGCTATCGGGACAAGCGGATCGATGCCGGCTACCGGCTGGACCTGATCGTCGGTGGCCTGGTCGTCGTGGAAATCAAGGCGATCGAAAAGATCCTGCCGGTGCATGAGGCCCAGCTCATGACCTACCTGAAGCTGTCAGGTCACCGCCTCGGGCTGCTGATCAATTTCAACGTCGCCCTGGTCAAGTTCGG
>CAINOE010000113.1 GCA_903851415.1 uncultured Rhodopila sp.
CCCGCACCGGCATGCAGAAGATCATCAGCTCCGGCCTCGTATCGTACGAGCGCCTGCCGATGCTGGAGATCGTCTTCGACCGCCTCGTCCGCATCATGTCCACCAGCCTGCGCAACTTCACCTCCGACAACGTCGAAGTCGGCATCGACAACATCATTTCCCTGCGCTTCGGCGACTACCTGAACTCGATCCCGCTGCCGGCGATGCTGGCGGTGTTCAAGGCGGAGGAATGGGACAACCAGGGTCTGATGGTGATCGATTCGGCGATGATCTATTCGATCGTCGACGTGCTGCTCGGCGGCCGGCGCGGCACCGCGGCGATGCGCATCGAGGGGCGGCCGTACACCACGATCGAGCGCACCCTGGTCGAGCGCCTGATCCAGGTGGTGCTGTCCGATCTGTCCACCAGCTTCGACCCGCTGTGTCCCGTGACGTTCCGGTTCGAGCGGCTGGAAGTGAATCCGCGCTTCGCCACGATCAGCCGGCTGTCCAACGCGGCGATCCTGGCGCGGCTGCGCATCGACATGGAGGACCGCGGCGGCAGGGTGGAACTGCTGCTGCCGTATGCGACGCTGGAGCCGGTGCGGGAATTGCTGCTGCAGCAATTCATGGGCGAAAAATTCGGCCGCGATTCGATCTGGGAGACGCACCTGGCCGAACAGCTCTGGAATACCGAAGTCGAATTGTCCGTCGTGCTGGACGAGCACACCATGCGGCTGTCCGAGGTCATCGCGCTGCGCCCCGGCCAGCAGCTTCTGCTCAATACGGTTGCCGGCGGCGTGGTGACGGTGCGCTGCGGCTCGATCGCGCTGTTCGAGGGCCGCGTCGGGCAAAAGAACAACCATGTCGCGGTCAAGATCGAAACCGAGCTGTCGCGCACGCACGGGCTGGATCGGGTGTAGGCCGGGGGGGAACCGTGGCGCATACGGGCTGCTGGCCGGAATGTCCGGACCTGCGGGGACAGCGGCGCACCGATGGACGCAGCAACCGCCATCCGCTTTCCCGCGCGCCCGGCCACAATCGTAGGTTTGCAACAACGACCCGCAAATAAAATCGCCGGCACCCCCCTCGTTCAATCATTTGTTAATATTTGCCTGCCACCATGCGCGGCATGGAATGGACCCTCGAACTCGTCCTTGTCGTTCTGCTGCTTGCGATGCTGTTCCACGCGATCCGGCTGGAGCGCGCCCTCGGCGTTCTGCGCCGCGACCGGGCCGCGCTTGAACAGTTGGTGGCGGAGTTCAACGCCAGCACCCACCTTGCGGAAACCGGAATCCAGCGGCTGCGTGCCGCCGCCGACGGCGCCGGGCGGCAGATTGAGGCGCAACTCGCCAAATCCGCCTCGATCAAGGACGACCTCGCCTTCCTCACCGAGCGCGCCGATCGGCTGGCCGATCGGCTGGACGCGCTGGTGCGGGAGGCGCGCCCGTTGGCGCGGGAGCATGAGCCGCGGGCCGCCGCGGTCAAGCCGCCGCCGCCCGGTTCCAGCCAGGCCGAACGCGACATCCTCCAGGCGCTGCGGATGGCAAGATGACCCTGAAAATCCCCGCCCCGCGCCTGCTGCCGATGACGATCGCGACCCTCGCGGCGCTGCTCGCGGTGAAATCAGGCGTATTCCTGGAGGCGGCGCTGAGCGAGGGCCGCAAGCCCGGCGGCGGCATGGTCGCCACCGCCCGCGCGGCCGGAACCGAGCCGGCGGCGGAACATGCGAAGCCGCCGGCGCCGCCGCCCGAAGCGAAAGCCGCGGAGTGTCCGCCGCAGATCAGCGACAGCGAAAAATCCATCCTCCAGGACCTGCGCCAAAGGCGCCGGCAGCTCGACGCGTCGGGCGAGTCCCTCGCCGCCCGTGAATCCCTGCTCGCCGCGGCCGAGCAGAAGGTCGCGGCCAGGGTCGCCGAACTGCAGTCGTTGCAGAAGAAACTGGAGGCCCTGGATGCGGCGCAGAAGCAGAAGGAGGACGCCGGCTGGCAGGGACTGGTGAAAATGTACGAAGCCATGAAGCCGCGCGATGCGGCGGCGATCTTCAACGACCTCGCCCTGCCGGTTCTGCTGCCCGTGCTCGACCGGATGAAGGACGCCAAAGCGGCGGCGGTGCTGTCCGCGATGTCTCCCGACAAGGCGCGCGATGTGACGGCGGAGCTGGTGCAGATGCGCCTCAATCACGACCCGCCCGCCGCCGCGCCGACCCCCGACAAGCCTGCACACAGTTGAAACGAAAGGAGTACCGGAAATGCCGATCGACAAGTCGATGAACGTATTGATTGTGGACGACTATAAAACGATGCTGCGGATCATCCGCAATCTGCTCAAGCAGATCGAGTTCAACAACGTCGAGGAGGCCACCGACGGCGCCGATGCGCTGTCCAAGCTGCGCGGCGGCAATTTCGGGCTGGTGATCAGCGACTGGAACATGGCGCCGATGACCGGACTGCAGCTTCTTCAGGAAGTCCGCGCCGACAACCGGCTCAAGTCCATGCCGTTCATCATGATCACCGCCGAAAGCAAGACCGAGAACGTGGTTGCCGCCAAGGCGGCCGGCGTGTCGAACTACATCGTCAAGCCGTTCAATGCCGAAACATTGAAGGACAAGATCGAGAAAGTGCTCGGCCATGCTTGATCCCGCGGACGGCATCGGCCAGCGCGGCATCGATGCGCTCAAGTCAAGACTGTCGGCGATCCGGGCGAGGCAGCCGGATGCCGAACCGGAAATCGTAACGGAGGTGGTGCGCGCCGTGTTGCAGACAATCAGTGACGACCTCACGGCGAAAGAAACGACGCTGCTGCGCGAGGTGGAGGAGCTCGGCCGCACCATTGCGACCGCGAAAGCCGAGATCGCGACCCTGCGGGTGGATGACATAACCGGCCACGACATCCCCTTCGCCACCGACGAGCTCGATGCGATCGTCGAGCACACCGCGCAGGCGACGCACGCGATCCTGGAAAGCTGCGAGATGCTGGACGACGTCTCCGGGACCGTCAGCGGCGAGCCGGCGGCGAAGCTGCAGGCGGCGACGACCCGCATTTATGAAGCGTGCAGCTTCCAGGACATCACCGGCCAACGGATCACCAAGGTGGTGACGACGCTGAAAACGATCGAAACGAAAGTCGCCCAGATCATCAGCACTTTCGGAGCCTCAGCCATCGAAGCGGCGCGCAACAAGGAGCAGGACGCCGCGGCGGACGCGCATTTGCTGAACGGTCCGCAACTCCCCGCCCACGCCATGGACCAATCCGACATCGACAAGCTCATGGCAAGTTTCGAATGATCGGCCGCTGGACTTCGGGCGGCGCGACGCTGCTGGGCGGGCTGGTTGCCGCCGGCTTGGCCGCGGCCGCCGCACCGCCGGACGGCACGGCGGCAATCCGCTCCGGCGACCATCCGGGATTCGGCCGCATCGTGGTCGATACCAGCGCGCGGGCGGCCTACCAGGTGGACCACGCCGGCGATCATGTCGTCATCCGGTTCCTCTCGCCGGTGACGCTGGGAGACCCGCCGCCGCCGCCGCGCAACGTGGAATCGATACGGCTCGACGGCGGGACGATTGAACTATCGGTCAAGGCCGGAAGCGTCATCCGGCCGGACCGCATCGGCGAACGCTTCGTGATCGACGTCCTCGACCCCGGCCGGGCCGCGGCGGCACCGCCGAAGAGCCGCGAGGCGGCGGCGAAGCGCGCGCCGGAGCATCCCGGGCCGCAGGCGGCCCCGCCGCAAGCGACGATGACGGCGTCGCCCGAACTGGGCGGGCGGCACGGCCCCGCCGTACCGTCCGCACCGCCGGGTCCGGTTGCCGCGGCGCCGGCCGCG
>CAINOE010000114.1 GCA_903851415.1 uncultured Rhodopila sp.
GCACATCCACGGCGTGCAGACCGCCGAGCGCGCCGTCCGCCAGGCCGTCAACGAGCGCACCCTGCCGTGGATGGATGACGGCACGCGGATTCTCAAAGGCGCGGCGTTCATGGCGTTCACCGAGACCATGGCCGATCCGATCCGCGTCTTCGACAGCGCGGTAGAGACCTTCATCGACGGCTATCCGGAGATCAAATATGAAGCGCGCAGACGGCTGGGCGACGCCTACCTCGAGAGCGATTTCCCGTCGCAGCCCCGGCTCAGGGAGCGGTTCGGCGTCAAGCTGACCTACCTGCCGGTGCCAAGCACCGCGGACTTCCGCGTCAACCTCTCCGACGAGGAGATCGCCGCGGTGCGGCGCAACGCCGAGGAGGCGCTGCGCGGCACGGTCAACGACGCCGTGCGGGCGCTGCTTGATCGCTTGCAAGAACCGGTGGCACGGCTGTCCACCCGGCTGCGGCTGTTTCGGCGGGCGTCGAACGGCAAGGTGCAGCACCCGTTCCGCGACAGCCTGATCGAGAACGTGCGGGCGATCGTCCGGCTGGCGCCGACGCTGAACCTGCTGGACGATCCACGCATCGGCGAACTGTGCGCCGACATCGAACAGCACCTGACGGCGCACGATCCCGAGCAACTCCGCAACTCGGCGCGGCTGCGCGAAAGCGTGGCCGACGAGGCGGATGCCATCCTGCGCCGGATGCAGGGCGCGTTCGCATGAGGGGCGCCATGACACAGCTCCCCGACACCATCACCAAGGCCCGTGCCCGCCTGCTGGTGCGGGCGCCGTTCTTCGGATCGATCGCGCTCGGCCTGGTCTGGGTGAACGCGCCGGAGGTGCGCACCATGGCCACCGACGGGCGCCGCATCTGGTTCAACCCGGCCTGGTGCGACAAGCACGGCGTCGAACGGATCATGGGAGTGATCGCGCACGAAGTACTGCATGTGGTGAACAAGCACCATTTGCGGCGCGGCACGCGCGATCCCCGGCTTTGGAACCTCGCCGCCGACCTGATGATCAACCGGGTGCTGGAGGGCGACGGCTATGTTCTACCGCCCGGGCTTATGTTCGATCGCGAGGGCCGGTTTGCCGGTCTGGCGACGGAGACGATCTATGCGCGTCTGCTCGAAGAGGTTGAGCAGAACCGGCAGGAAAACGGGCAGGATTCCGGGGATGGCCCGGACCGGCGTGGCGACACGCATCCGGACGAATCATCAGACCACGGGGATGACGATGGCGAGGCGGGAGACGGCGACGGCGTCCGCCCGGCCGACATCTGGGGAGAGGTGCGCGACCTGACCACGGATGCCGGCCGGAAGCTGAGTCCGGCCGAGCGCGTTCAGGCCGAACACGACCTGGATGTGCGCATCCGCCAGGCCGCGGCGGCGGCCAGGCGCGTTGGAAAGTTCCCCGCCGGGCTGGGCGAGACGATCGAGGCCGCAGCCGACCGGGTCGACTGGCGGGACAAGTTCCGCATGAGCTTCGACGGCACGCTGCGCGGCGAGGTCACCTGGGCGCGGCCGAACCGGCGCTTCATCCAGCACGGGCTTTACCTGCCCGGCTGGCGGCGCAGCGGGGCAGGGCGGGTGGCCTTCGTTCTGGACACCTCCGGTTCGATCTCGGCCCGCGAACTGGCGGTCTACACCGCCGGCGTGCTCGGCATTCTGGAGGAGACCGGCCCGGAGCAGGTCGCCCTGATCCAGTGCGACACCGAGGTGCGCCGCGTCACTTATCTCCAGCCGGGCGAGACGTTCGACAGGATCGAGGTCGTCGGCCGCGGCGGAACGCGGTTCCAGCCGGCCTTCGACTGGCTCGCCGCATCCGGCTTCGGGCCGAGCGTCATCGTCTACGCCACGGACCTGGTCTGCTGCGAAACGCCGGAGGATCCCGGCGTACCGGTCATCTGGCTCACGCCGTCGCGCGGCCGGGCGATCCCGTTCGGCACCATCGTCGAGGTGACGCTCTGATATAGCAACAAAGGAAGCTGAGCGATGGACCCGCGAACCCTGATCGGCACGCTGATCGAGGCGGCCGACAAGCACGCCGACACCCTGCATGAACTGTGCAAAGAGTCGTCGGACGACGACACAAGAGAGAGCCACGACGCATATCAGGCGGAACTGGATGAGACCAACGCCGCCATCGAGGCCGGCCGAGAATGGCTCGCCGGCCTCGCTCCGGAGCGGCCGGCCCGGATCATCATCGATATGACGGGCGGTGTGTTCAACGGTGCGTTCTCGACGACAGGCGCGGAGATTTTGGTCATCGACAGCGATGATCCGGAGAATCCGCGCGCCGACGTTCCCGGCTTCGGGGACAAAATATGGGCCGGACTGGAAGACGCCGAAGTCGATCGCGATCTGGTTGACACCGCATTCGACGGCATTGCCTGGATTGACAGGGACACGGCCGAAGATGGTGAAGACGACAACGCGCACGCCGCGCCCTGACAGCACGAGCGGTGAGCGGTGCGAAGCTGACGCGACCGCTCCGGAACGCGCAAGAAACAGCCATTGATCCCAAGAACCGGTGCCGGCCGGTGACGCGCCGCGCAAGGGTCGGGCCGGGCGCCAAGCGGCGCCCTTGCGCGGCGCGTCACCGGCCGCCCGCGGGGAGGCGATTGCAGCGAAACAGCGAAGCAGGAGGCCGAGATGGGCAGCAACCAGGAACGAACGCCGTGGAACGAGGAGAAGGTCGGCGCGCTGCGGCGGCTCTGGGACGAGGGGCATGCGACGGCCGAAATCGGCCGCCGGCTCCGGGTCTCGAAGAACGCCATCGTCGGCAAGGCGCACCGTCTCGACCTGCCGGCCCGGCCGGACCCGATCAGACGCAGCGGGCGCACTAAACCGCGCCCTGATCCTTCTTTGCCACCGGTCGCGAAAGCGCCCGAGATCAGACGGCCGGCGGCGGCGTCCGTCGCGACATGCGCGCCGGCGCATCCGCAAGAAACGAAACCCGCCGCAGCGGGAGCCGCAGCGGTGCAGCGGCTCGCGCCGCCGGAACGACCATGGGAGCCAAGCCGGCCGCTCAGAATCGGGACCGCTTCGTGCTGCTGGCCGATCGGCGAGCCGGGCACACGAACCTTTCGGTTCTGCGATGATCGGGCGCTCGCCGGAAAGCCGTACTGCGTGGAACACGCCAAACTCGCCTACCGGCTCAAGCCTTCAGGCACCGACCGGGAGCGGGCCGGCGAATGCCAGGCAAACGGCGTGATGTAGCCACGGCTCTGC
>CAINOE010000115.1 GCA_903851415.1 uncultured Rhodopila sp.
CGTGGTGACGCGGCCGACGCCGGTGCAGCGGAAGGCGTTCGAGCTGCTGGGCGTCGCGGTGTAGCCAGTAGCGGGTCGCTGAAACGGCATTTTATACAATTTCGTCAATGGGTTATGTAGAAGTCAAGTAAGAAGCTCGGACTAGAGCGAACCGTGGCGGCAAAGTCGCTTAAGCCGTCCGTTAATACAAGCCTGCCAGCTTGCCTGAGGCCATTGGCCTTGAGTTGTTCGAGTTGACAAGCGGAAAGACGCCAAAACGCCACATGGCTAGCGGTCATCGCTTCCGACATAGAAAAGGACGCTTCGGACAGCATCAAAATCTTTGTCGTCGGAACAAGAGCGGCGCCCATGAGTGCCGTCGGGCAGAGTACTCCGGAGACCCCGGCCGCAGGCGAGAAGAATCGCAGCAGGCTAACGACGTCCCGGGCGATAATTTTGCCTCTTTCCTCGGCTAAGATCGGCTCGGCTTCGACCGGTACCACGACGGCTGCAAAGCCTTGGACATCCGCCCTCAGTTTTTCGAAAAATGCCGCCGCTGACTCACGCTGATCTGGCGAAATCTCGGCTCCCATATTTGCAAACTCGTCGATTTTGTCCGATGTGATCGGGCAAAGCTTGACGGGACCAAAATCAAACGTTTCCTGGATTTCGAGGTGCGCGACAGGCGCCCAGATTTCGACTGCGCGGACCGCTTTAGTCGCCCGCGTTTGCAGAGCATCCGTGAAGGTGACTCCATCTGTCTGGAAACGACCCTGAGCCCAGGCGAAGAACTCGTTTTCGATGAACATCCGGCTCAGCTTGTCTCTCGTCCAAGGGATGGCGAAAATTGCGGCCGAGAGGTTATCCAAGCTTCGGTAGTCATCGTCGTAGAGGCCAAAATACTTCTGATCTCTAGCGATAAAGGTGACGACTCGTTCGCCGTTTACGTCGATTCCCCTGAACACTGGGGTCTTTACCATATCTCGGTCCATTAGTGTGGCCGATATTTCCCTCTGAGTCGGGAACTCGTCGGGCGGACTCGCTTTGAAAACAACTTCCCTTATCTTTTGAAGCAAAGCCGAGGCCGTCTCGTTGATTTCTTCGGCCCGGTCCGGAGGGAACTCCGGGAACTTGGCCTGATGACCCAGTTCCTCCTTCTCTACGATAGGTTGATCCGCAGGTAGCCGCTGCTCCTCGGCCGAAAATCGCGCCTGTAGTTCCGCCAACTGTTGAAGATCGTCCCGATGATGATTTTCGAGCGCCGTTTCCAGCCAAGCGTGAAAACCATTAACGCGAACCAGATAGTCTTCAACAAACTGGTGAATGTCCAGGTTCTCACCTGCCGTGCTCAGGTAGAGCCGCGCAGGGCTGGTCCAACCTGACCACTCCAGGAGCGACGACGTATCGAAATGGATACCAGTCCTCAATCGGGTGCCACCGCCTGGGTCATCTGGATCGCGCTGCAGCGTTAGAAACATTTTAGAATTCGGGAGCCCCTTGTGGAGCATGTAATTGCGGAGGTCCTGCACAAACTTGGAGACCGGATCGGAGGCGAAATCGCGTGAAACCTGATCTGATCCCTGTATAAACTCATTAAGTTAGTCCCGCCGTAATGTTCCTTCATGAAAACACGGCTATGATCGACCAGCATCATAGCTGATGCTACGAAGTTGTGAATATGTCGGCTTAGTTCTCGGTGCGCTTGTAGTCCTGCTGCCCGATTTTTGTCTGACATCAGAGAGAGGCCCTGTTCGGGATCACGCACGCGGCGCGTAGCCTCCATTAGGTCGAGGGCATTCATCCGAAAAATATTTAGGGAGAAGGTTCGGGTGTGGGCCAGATTGAGGTATTTTGCACCCGATGATTCTATGATCCGCGTGAGCAGATCTCCTCGCGAGTTAGGCGGGTTCGAAGCCTCTCGCAGGACCTCGTTCTGCACGTCCAGCTTTGGGGGCGTCGTTGAGTCCATCGCTATGGTCCCGAAAAGGCGAAAGATGTCTTATAGGGCAACTCTTTTGGTTTGACAACCATCTCGTAGAAAGCGCTCCTTGGCGAACCAGGCGGGCCGGAGGGCTTCCGACAGGTTTGCGCAGCACCACTTCGAGCATTTGCAGCGGCGGATAAAGGGCCTCGGACACGCGGATGTTCAGGGCGTACAGCTCGAGCGCGCGGTCGCGGTCGCCGGCCGCCCACGCCAGATTGCGGCCGAACCGTTCGTGCGACAGCGCGTCTACCAGCGATCCCGGGCCGCTCATGCGGCACCTCGCGACAAAAGGACTTGCCGCGTGGACTGCTTTACATTAGATGCCGACATGGAAACCCCGGTCCCGTCTCTGCCAGACTATCGGTATGAGGCCGGGGTAAATTTTTTATTAACGTGTGCTGATTTGTGATCCGCTAGGACGTCTACGCAGTCCCCGCGACACCCAGCCGCCCCGCCATCTCCTGGATGAACTGCCACGCCACCCGGCCGGACCGGGCGCCGCGGGTGACCGACCATTCCACCGCTTCAGCATGCAGATCCTCCTGCGTGATCGGCAGGCCGATATCCGCCGCATAGCCGTCGATCATCGCCAGGAATGTCGGCTGGTCGCAGTTATGGAACCCGAGCCACAGGCCGAACCGGTCCGACAGCGACACCTTTTCCTCGATCGACTCGTTCGGGTTGATCGCGGTGGAGCGTTCGTTTTCGATCATGTCCCGCGGCATCAAATGCCTGCGGTTCGAGGTGGCGTAGAACAGCACGTTGTGCGGGCGGCCCTCGATGCCGCCATCCAGCACCGACTTCAGCGCCTTGTAGTCGGCGTCCTCCTTCTCGAACGACAGGTCGTCGCACAGGATCAGGCAGCGGCGGTCTTCCGCCCGCAGCAGGTTCAGCAGGTCCGGCAGCGTGCGGATGTCCTCGCGATGGATTTCCACCAGCACCAGGCAGCCGGGGTTCTCCCGGTTCGCCACCGCGTGCGTCGCCTTGACCAGCGAGGATTTGCCCATGCCGCGCGCGCCCCACAGCATGGCGTTGTTGGCCGGCAGGCCGCGGGCGAAGCGCAGCGTGTTCTCCACCAGGATGGTCTTCTGCCGATCGACGCCCTTCAGCAGGGCGATGTCGACGCGCGAGATCTTGCGGACCGGGGCGAGGTGGGCCGGCGACGGGTGCCAGACGAACGCATCCGCCTGCGCCAGGTCGAGCGGTGCGGCTGGCGGCGGCGCCAGACGCTCCAGCGCGTCGGCGATGCGGGTCACCAGGTCGATCAGGCGTTGTTCCATGCGGGCTTCATCCAGACAGCTTGACGAAAGAGGGGCGGAAACTATGGTCCGCCCCGACTCACCGCAAGGACTTGTGTACCCATGAACCCGTTCGCCCTGATTTCGCCCGCCTACGCGCAAGATATGACGGGGGCGCTGGGGAGCGTCGTCCAGTTCGCGCCGCTGGTGCTGATCTTCAGCGTGTTCTATTTCCTGCTGATCCGGCCGCAGCAGCAGAAGCAGAAGGAGATGCGGGCGATGCTGCTGGCGCTGAAGCGCGGCGACAAGGTGGTCACCGGCGGCGGCATCATCGGCACGGTGCAGCGTGTGCCGATGGTGCAGGACAAGGACGGCAAGCAGATCCCCGCGACCGAGATCGAGGTCGAGATCGCGCCGAACCTGAAGGTGACCGTGCTGCGCGAGACGATCGCCAGCGTGATCAGCCCGGTGGCTGCAAACGACACGAGGCCGGTGAAGGGGCGGGCGTCCTGATGGCGGAACGCTATTTGAGAAGCATTCTCATCATTACGGTGGTCACTTGACGACCCGGCCGGTTCCGCCACATTCCGGGCCATGCGCAATTTCTCCGACCTGACCGAACGTGAAATCCTCGCGTTGGCGATCGCCAACGAGGAGGAGGACGGCCGCATCTACCTCGACATCGCCGAAGGCCTCCGCACCGAGTATCCCGGCAGCGCCGCGGTGTTCACCAAGATGGCGGCCGAAGAATCCGGCCACCGCCACCGGCTGCTCGACGTCTACCGCAAGAAGTTCGGCGAGCACATCCCGCTGATCCGCCGCCAGGACGTCCGCGGGTTCGTCCAGCACAAGCCGGTCTGGCAGATGCTGCCGCTGAACCTCGATGCGGTGCGCAACCTCGCCGAGGACATGGAGAACGAAACCCAGGGGTTCTACCGCCGGGCCGCCTCGCGCAGCGAGGACGTGACGATCCGCAAGCTGCTGGGCGACCTCGCCGATGCGGAAGTCGAGCACGAGCACCGCGCCGATCAGTTGCGCGAGGAGAACCTGCCGGAGAATGTGCGCCGCAAGGAAGATGCGCATGCCCGCCAGGCCTTCGTGCTGCGGTTCATCCAGCCGGGCCTCGCCGGGCTGATGGACGGGTCGGTTTCCACCCTGGCGCCGGTGTTCGCGGCGGCGTTCGCGTCGAACAACACCTGGCAGACGTTCCTGGTGGGTTTGGCCGCATCCGTCGGCGCGGGAATCTCGATGGGCTTTGCGGAAGCGCTGTCGGACAACGGCAGCCTGACCGGCCGCGGCGCGCCGCTGATCCGCGGCGGCATGGGCGGCCGGATGACCACCGCGGGCGGCATCGGCCACACGCTGCCGTTCCTGATCCCGCATTTCTGGACCGCGATGGCGGTGGCCATCGGCGTCGTCATCGTTGAGCTGGCGGTGATTTCCTGGGTGCGCTGGAAATACATGGACACCCCGCCGCTTTCAGCCACGCTTCAGGTCGCGTTCGGTGGGGCGCTGGTGTTCGGCGTCGGGATTCTTATCGGCAGCAGTTGAGCCATAGTCCCGTCATGGCCCCCCGGATGGCCATGACCGGAGCCGAGCGAAACCGGAAAGCTTGATTCTGGGGTTACCGTATGAACCGGCGGGCTGCCCACGCGCCGATACCGCCAACTCCGACGACGAAGAGCGGCATGATCACCAGATATAGCCAGTCGAACTCGGTCATGCTCGAAGCCTTCCTAAAATGGCCTGGGCGAAAAGATGCAACAGCCCGCCGACGAGTGTCCAGATGATACCGCCGAGCAGCACTTTCAAAGGGTGCAGACCGGGAGGCTGGTAGAAGACCGCGGCGGCAACCGGTGCGGCGACTCCAACGGTAAAGCTGGAGCCGGCCATCGTGTTGAACAAAGCCACGCTCAGCTTGATCCGCTCGTTGTGGACAGGATCGATCATACCTCGTCCTCCGGGCCCGATGCGGCGGCGTTACGCCGGACCGTGACGGTCGCCGCCGGGCGAACCCGCCGCGAAGTCACGCGCAGACCGTGGCCCCTACTGCCGCGTCCGCGGTGCCGCCCGCCGTCCGCCTCTGCCCTCGGCGCCCGCCGCCCGCCGCGCCAGGACCGACACCGTCATCGGTTCGGCCGACAAAATCGGCAATTTCGCCGGCTTCGCCGCGACCGGCGGCATCTCACGCACCACCGGAACCTTGCTGTTCGCGTAAAGGAACTTCTCCAACGCCCGGCCGATGGCGCTCTGGAATGCGGCGTTGTCCCATGCCGTGCTCGCGGCGGTCATCCGCTCCGGCGTGCGCTCCCGCTCCCGCCGCCGCGCCTCCAGCGCCCTGGTGCTTTTCTCCGACAGCTTGTCCAGCGCGATGGCGCTGTCCTGCAGGTCCAGCATCACGTCGAGATCCTGGCTGCGCACCGTCGCGGCCGCGCCCAGGCATGCCAGCGTTGCGAAGTCGAACGCCACGATCTGCGCCGCAAGCTGCAATTCCTTCGGCGTCTTCGGATGGTAGTCGTCGAGCATCTGCGCTGCCGCGGCGGTCGCGCTGGCGATATCGGCATCGCTGCCCGCCCCGTCCATGAAGAATGGCGCAAGCGCAGCGGCGGTCTGTTCACGCAGGCGAGGCGAGGGTTCAGCGATCTGGCTCATGGGCAGGGTCCGTCTTGGGAGGGCGTTCTTTGTTTGTTCGCCGTCCTTCTACGCCAACGCGTTGAGCAAACGCAAGGAAAAAATCTCCGCGCCCATCCGGGCGGCAACCGATCCCGAGCATTTGGTCCGTTCGCACCGGCAAACCCGTTGTCAATCCCGCGAATATGCTGTTCATCAGGAACAAAGCGCGGGGTGCGACCCGCAGCAGAACAGGGAGACCCAGATGGCTGCCCTTATCACCCGAAGCAATCCGCCCGCCGTGCGGGAACCTACCGGCTACACCCATGCCATCCGCATCAGCGGCGACGCCCGCCGCCTCATCGTATCCGGCCAGGTCGGCATGGCGCTGGACGGCACGATACCGTCCAGCGGCGAAGGCCAGATCGCCCAGGCCTTCGCCAATCTCCGCGCCGTGCTGGCCGCCAACGGCATGGGGATCGAGAACATCGTCAAGACGACGGTCTTCCTGACCGACCGCGGGCTGCTCGACTCATTCCGCTCCTCCCGTGCCGCGGTGTTTGGCGAGCATGCCCCCGCCTCCACGCTGCTGTTTGTCGCCGGGCTGGCCGATCCCCGGTTCGTGGTGGAAATCGAGGCCGAAGCGGTGGCGTAAATGGATCCGCTGCGCCGCAACACGGTCGGAGACGCGCTGCGGCGCACGGCACGCCGGTTCCGCGACCGCTCCGCCCTGCTGTTCGGCGACCGCGACTGGTCCTTCAACGCCCTCGACCGCGCCGCCGATGGGCTGTCCCGGCATTTTGCGGATCGCGGGATCAGGCCGGGCGACCGGATTGCCGCCTATGGCCGCAACTCCGACGCCTATTTCATCGCCTGGCTGGCCTGCGTGCGCGGCGGCTTCGTGCATGTGCCGGTGAACTACGCGCTGACCGGCGAGGAGCTGTCCTACATCGTCAGCCAGTCCGGCTCCCGCCTCGTCCTGGCGGACGCCGCGCTGGAAGCCAACCTGGCCGGGATCGGCGCCGCCTCCATGCGGCTGGAGGACGTCATCCCGATCGCCCTGGACCCTGAGGCGCCCGCCCTGGTGGAACCGGACCTGGAAGACGACAGCCTGGGGCAGATCGTCTATACATCCGGCACGACAGCGGCGCCGAAGGGTGCGATGATGACGCACAAGGCGATGATGTCGCAGTATTATTCCGTCATCCCGGCGATGGATTTCACCGAATACGACCGCGCCCTGGCCGCGCTGCCGCTGTATCACACCGCGCAGACCCACGCCTTCACCATGCCGCAGCTTCTGGTGGGCGCCCGCACCATCCTGATTGAATCGCCGGTGCCGGAGCTGGTGCTGCGGCTGATCGAGCAGGAGCGGATCACCTCGTTCTTCGCCCCGCCGACGGTGTGGATCAGCCTGCTGCGCCACCCGGACTTTGCCGCGCGCGACCTGTCCTCCCTGGAGAAAATCTACTACGGCGCCTCCATCATGCCGGTTCCGGTGCTGCACGAACTGCGGCGGCGTCTGCCGGCGGCGCGTCCCTACAACTGTTATGGCCAGACCGAGATCGCGCCGCTGGCCACGTACCTGCGGCCGGAGGAGCACGACGCGCGGCCGGCCTCCTGCGGGCGCCCCTGCCTGAACGTGGAAACCCGGGTCGTGGATCTGGACATGAACGACGTGCCGCCGGGCACGCACGGGGAGATCGTGCACCGCTCGCCGCACCTGCTGACCGGATACTGGGACAAGCCGAAGGAAACCGCGGAGGCGTTCGCGGGCGGCTGGTTCCACTCGGGCGATGTCGGATACTTCGATGCGGACGGGTATCTGTATATCGTCGACCGCATCCGCGACGTGATCAACACCGGCGGGGTGTTGGTCGCCAGCCGGGAGGTCGAGGAAGTCCTCTTCACCCATCCCGCCGTATCGGAGGTGGCGGTGGTCGGGCTGCCTGACGAGAAATGGATCGAGGCGGTGACGGCGTTCGTGGTAGTGCGCCCGGATCATGAGTTGGATGAATCGGGGCTGCTGGCGCTGGCCCGGGAGCATCTTGCGCCGTACAAGCTGCCGAAGAAGATTGTGTTCGTGCACAGCCTGCCGCGTAACACCGCGGGCAAACTGTTGAAGCGGGAACTCCGCAGGCAGCACGGCGGGGCGGGCCCGGGCGGTCTGACGACCGCGTGACCGGGCGGCACCGGAGATTGACGCGGAGCGAGGCGCATCGCCACGTTGTTTTCCTGAACTGCCGACCGCCTCGGCATTAAGGCATTTGGCATTAAGGAATACCGGGGGAGAAAGACTTGGCCGGACGGTCTTTCCGTTCACCGTCATGGCCGGGCGTGTCCCGGCCATCCTCGCTTCAACGGTGGTGCGTAGATGGCCGGGACACGCCCGGCCGTGACGATGGGGCAGTGGCCGTCCGGCAACATCCTTCTCCCCGCATCGCATACCCTGATAGCGATGGGGACACGCCCGGCCATGACGGTGAGGGCGCAACCGTCCCAAGCCCATGAGCCAGCACCTCGCCCCGCTCACCGCAGCCGGAAAAGCACTGCACGGCTTCGCCGGCAGCCACCCGCGCCTGACCGCCGACTCGCTGCGTCCCTATGCAGGCATCCTCGGCGTGCTGATCGGCTCGATCATAGGGACGCTGTCCAGCCGCGTGACCACCTTCGGGCTGCTGGACCTGCGCGGCGGCCTGCACGCCGGCTTCGACGAGGGCGCCTGGATCACCACCAGCTTCGGCATCGGCCAAATGATCGCGGGCGTGGCCTCGCCTTATGCCGGTGCCATCCTGGGCGTGCGCCGCGTGCTGCTGCTCGGCATGGCGCTGATGTTCACTTCCAGCCTGCTCGCGCCGCTGTCGCCCAACCTCAACGCCTTCCTGGCGATGCAGGTGATGGGCGGCATAGGCTCCGGCACCTTCATCCCGCTGACCATCAGCTTCGTCGTGCGCAACCTGCCGGCGCGTCTGGTGATGTACGGCATCGCGCTCTACGCCATGAACTCCGAGCTGTCGCAGAACGTGGCCGCCTCGCTGGAGGGCTGGTACACCGAGACCGGATCATGGCATTGGATCGACTGGCAATACTGCGCCGCGTTGCCGGTGATGTTCGCCTGCATCTGGTTCGGGGTGCCGAAGGAAACCATCAACATGGGGCTGGCCCGCGACCTGGACTGGCCCGGCCTCGCCTACGCCACCATCGGCTTCGCCCTGCTCTACGCCGGCCTCGACCAGGGCAACCGGCTCGATTGGATCGGCAGCGGATTGATCGTCGGCCTCCTGCTCTCCGGCGGCCTGGTCACCCTGGCGTTCATCGGCCGCGAGATCGCCACGCCGCGCCCGTTTCTCAACCTGACGAAGCTGCTGCGCGGCAACCTGCTGCTGCTGGTCCTGCTGCTGGCCGGCTTCCGCTTCATCATCCTCTCCACCGCCTACATCATCCCCACCTATCTCCAGACCGTGCAGAATTTCCGCGAGCTGCAGGTGGGCGACGTCCTGCTCTGGATCGCTTTGCCGCAACTGGCGATCGCGCTGCCGCTGGCGGCGCTGCTGCGCCGGATCGACGGCCGCTGGATCCTGGCCCTCGGCAGCGTGCTTATCGGCGTCGCTTGCTGGATGGCGACCGGGCTGACCAGCGACTGGGCCACCGCGGACTTCCTGCCCTCGCAAATCTTGCAAGCCATCGGCCAGTCCTTCGCGCTGACCGCCCTGCTGTCGCTGATCATCCGCAGCTTCAACCCGGCCGATGCGCTCGCCATAGGCAGCTTGCTGCAAATCAGCCGCCTGTTCGGCGGCGAGCTCGGCACCGCGTTCATGCAGACCTTCGTGCGGGTGCGCGAGCAGATCCACTCCAACCTCGTCGGCCTGCACATCGACAGCCTTGCCACGCAAACCGCCGATCGGCTGGCGGAGTATCAGGGGGCGGTGGCGGCGCATACGGCGGATGCGGCGGAGGCGGCGGGGCGCGCCGCGAAACTGCTGGCGACGACAGTGGCGCAGCAGGCCGCGGTGCTGTCCTATATCGACGGATTCCTGGCGGCGGCGGGCGGGGCGTTCCTCTGTCTGTTGCTGGTGGCCCTGATGCGGCCGCCGCCGCCCTCGCCGTTTTTCCTTAACAAGGGCTGACGCCGCCGCGGCAACCCCGTATAGATAGACCAAGGGGATGAATACGGCCGAGGGACGAAGGCGGCGCTGCGCCGGCTTCCCTTACCGCCAGAGGCGCAAAAAGCAAAAAACCGACATGCTGGTCAGCAAAATCCTGTTTACCGAACCACTCCAGGCCGATCGGCTGCCGCTGACGGCGGCGGGGGCGGTGCGCTGGCCGGGTGCGGCGCGCGGCACGCGTCGACCGTTGCGCGCGATCGCGGCCGCGATGATGCTGCATGTGACGGCGTGCGCGCTGACGCTGGCGTTCATCAGGGAGCCTCCGGCGCCGTCGCCGCCGGACGATCAGACGGTCACGCTGGTGTTTGCGGCCCCCGAAGCGCTTCCGCCTCCCGCCGCTGAGCCGGCCACACCGCCGGACGCATCAGTGCGGCCGGAGGCGACATCTCTCCCGCCGGAGCCGCCGGCCACGGAAGCTGCGCCCCGGGAAACGCCGCCACCCGCAATCGCACAGCCACCCGAGCCGCCCCCGCCGGCCCCGCCGCGCGCCGAGGCCAAACCCGTGGCACCGCCCAAGCCACCGCCGAACCACCGTCCGGCCGCAACGGCCCGGTCCGCGCAACCCGCCCGGGTCGCGGAGCCCTCGCGCGCGGCGGAACCCGCCGCCGCGCCGCATCCCGCGCCGGCC
>CAINOE010000116.1 GCA_903851415.1 uncultured Rhodopila sp.
CCGCCAACGGCTCGCGCACCGGGCGGTCTTACAGGAGCCACCCTCGAACATGCCTTGGAATAACGGCGGCTCCGGTCCATGGGGCAACCCGCCAGGTTCTTCAGGCGGCGACGGCGACAAGAAGCCCCCCAACAAGCCCGTGCAGGGTCCGTGGGGCGACCCGAACAAAGGCAGCGAGGACCGGAACGACGCACGCGACCAGCGCCCCGGTGGCGGCGGACCCTTCGGCGGCGGCCCGTTCGGCAGCGGTCCCTTTGGCGGCGGTGGCAGCGGCAGCGGCGCGGGCCCGGACATCGACAAGCTGATCGCGCAGGCGCAGGAGTTCATCCGCGGCCTGATGGGTGGCGGCCCTGGCGGCCCCCAGGGGCGCGGCACGGGCGGCAAGTGGTTCAACCGATTCACCGGCGGCCGTGGCCTTGCCCTCATCCTGGTCGCCATACTCGCCCTCTGGATCGTCAGCGGTTTTTACCGGGTGCAGCCCGACGAGCAGGGCGTGGTGCTGCGCTTCGGCGCCTACAGTTACTGGACCCCACCCGGACTGCACTGGCATCTGCCCTGGCCGGTCGAATCCGTGGAACTTCCCTCCGTCACCCGCATCAACCGCACCGAAATCGGCTTCCGCTCGGCTCCCGGCGGAGCGATCGAGGCCGGGCAGGATGCCTCCGGCCGCGACGTGCTGGCGGAAAGCCTTATGCTGACCGGTGACGAGAACATCATCGATATCGATTTCACCGTGTTCTGGCGCATCAGCGACGCCTCGGCCTTCCTGTTCAACACCGCCAACCCGGAAGCGCTCGTCCGCGTGGTGGCCGAAAGCTCGATGCGCGAGGTCATCGGCCGCACGCCCATCCAACCGGCCCTGACCCAGTTGCGTGCGCAGATAGAATCCGATGTGTTCAAGCAGACGCAGGAAATCCTCGACCGCTACCAGGCCGGTGTGGAAGTCACCCAGGTTCAGCTCCAGAAGGTCGATCCGCCCGCCGCGGTGATCGAAAGCTTCCGCGACGTGCAGCGCGCCAACACCGACGCCGAGCGGATGCGGAACGAGGCCGAGTCCTACCGCAACGACATCGTCCCTCGCGCCCGCGGCGATGCCGCCCGGATCGTGGCGGAGGGCCAGGGCGCCAAAGCCGCCTCGGTGGCGCTGGCGACCGGTGAAACCAACCGGTTCAACAACGTGCTCAAGGCGTACCAGGCGGCCAAGGACGTGACGCTGAGGCGGATGTATCTCGACACGATGCAGGACGTGATGAGTCATTCGCAGCCGCTGGTGGTGGATGACAAGCTGAAGGGCCTGGTGCCGTTCCTGCCGCTGAACGTGCCTCCACCCGCGCCGCCGGCCGCGGTGCCGCCGGCTTCATCCGCCAGCGGAGGAGCCAACCGATGAACCGCATCCTGATCGCGGGCGGCGCGCTTCTGGTCGTCTTGCTGATTGTCGCCGGGGCCAGCCTGTTTACCGTGTCGCAGATCGAGCAGGTTCTGGTGGTGCAGTTCGGTGAGGTCGTGCGTCCCATCGAGGATCCCGGCCTGCATGCCAAGCTGCCGGTCATCCAGAACATCATCAGCCTCGACAAGCGTCTGCTGGCTGTCGAGCTGCCGGGGGAGGAAGTGATCCTGGGCGACCAGCGCCGCCTGATCGTCGACACCGTGACGGTATTCCGCATAACCGACCCGCTGCGCTTCTATCAGGCGATCGGCCCGATCTCCGAAAACATCCGCGGGCGGCTGAACTCCGTGGTGACCGGCAGTCTGCGGCGTGTGATGGGCACCAACAAGCTGCTGGACGTGCTGTCGGCGGACCGGGAGCGGATCATGACGGCGATCCGCGGCCAGGTGAATACCGAGATGCAGAACTTCGGCGTCACCATCGTCGACGTGCGCATCCGGCGGGCGGACCTGCCGCAGGAGAACACCCAGGCGATCCTGTCGCGGATGCAGTCCGAACGGCAGCGGATCGCGGCCCAGGCCCGCGCCGAGGGCGCCGAGGCGTCGCAGCGCATCAAAGCGGATGCCGAGCGGGACCGCACCGTACTGGTGGCGGATGCCCGCGCCACCGCCGACAACCTGCGCGGCGAGGGCGAGGCCGAGGCGACCCACATCTACGCCCAGTCGTTCGGCCAGGATCCGGCGTTCTTCTCGATCTGGCGGACCTTGCAAGGGTATCACGACATCTTCGCGACCGGCTCGGCGCGGCTCGTGGTGTCGCCGAACAACGATTACCTGCGCTATCTGCAAGCCCCGCCGGCGATGCCGGGTCAATGACGGCCTCCGGTCGCCGGCATCGGCGCCGATAGCCAACGGGAGTCGATGCCGGGGGGTGGCGAACCGAGGTCCGTGCGGCGAAGGAATAACTGATCCGGATCATTGATCTTCCGCGCGGAGCATGTTTCGTAGGCGCGGGAAATATCTTCTTCGCGGTTCGCTCTCATGCTGCGGCTGTTCGCCGCCAGTGCCGGCGCGATTTGCGTTCCCGCCATAGTGCGCTGCCGTCGATTGATCCCGTGTTGCACGACAAGAGCGCCGGCGGAGCGACGCCGCAACCCATGCGCTGACAGCGCCGGCACGGCGTTGGAATCGAGCCATTCTGCCGGTGGAGGTGTTATGGCCAGTTCGCATTTCAGGTTTGTTGACCGAGCGGATGCCGGTCGGCAACTTGCGGCCAGGTTGGCGGCAATGGGGCTTGATCGCCCGGTTGTGTACGCCCTGCCGCGTGGCGGCGTGCCCGTGGGCGTGGAAATCGCGCGCGCCCTGCATGCACCGCTCGACCTTGTGCTGGTGCGTAAGATCGGCGCGCCGGGCCAGCCGGAGCTGGCACTCGGCGCCGTTGTCGAAGGCGAACCCCCGCAGACGGTTATCAACGAAGATGTCCAGCGCGAGACCGGCGCGGATGACATCTATCTTCAGCGCGCCCGCGGGCGCGAACTGGTGGAACTGCAGCGCCGCCGCGCGCTCTATCTGGGTGACCGCCCGCGCCCGGACCCGGCGGGATGCACAGCGATCGTCTGCGACGACGGTCTTGCCACCGGGGCCACGGCGAAGGCTGCCCTCATCGCTCTGAAGCGGCTGGGTGCGGCGAGGATTGTGCTGGCCATCCCCGCAGCGCCGGAACGAACGCTGGCCGGCATGCGCGAACATGCCGATGTCGTCGTGTGCCTGCAGCCCGCCAGGCGTTTCGCCGGGGTTGGCGCGTTCTACAGCGATTTCCACCAGCTCACCGATGAAGAGACGATCGGCCTGCTGCGTCGTGCCCGGGCGGAGTTCCGTGAAGACCTTTCCGGATCGGACGATGCCTCCGGCCACCGCCAGATCGCCGTGCCCCCGCTCGGCCTCGTTGGCGATCTTCGTGTCCCGGCGGACCCGCGCGGCATCATCCTGTTCGCCCACGGGAGCGGGTCGAGCCGGTTGAGTCCGCGCAACGCCGCGGTTGCCGGTGCGCTCAACCAGCAGGGCTTTGCCACGCTGCTGCTGGATCTGCTGACGGCGGACGAGGCGAAGGACCGGCGCAACGTCTTCAATATTCCGTTGCTGGCGGAGCGCCTGCTCGAGGCCGCGGTCTGGATCAGCGCCGAACCCGATATCGCCGATCTTCCGCTGGGTCTGTTCGGCGCGAGCACGGGCGCCGGGGCGGCCATGCTGGCCGCGGCGGAACTGAAGGGCCGGGTGGGGGCGGTGGTTTCGCGTGGCGGCCGCCCCGATCTGGCCGGATCGCGATTAGCCGAGGTCACAGCGCCAACGCTGCTGATTGTCGGCGGTGAGGATGGCCACGTCCTGGCGTTGAACCGGCAGGCGCTGGCCGCGCTCAGATGCGAAAAGCTGCTGAAGATCGTTCCCGGTGCGGGCCACCTGTTCGAGGAACCGGGGGCGCTTGAGGCGGTCACCGAGACGGCAGGCGCCTGGTTCCAGCACTACCTGTCGCCGCCGGTGAGACGCCGCGCAGCGGTGCCAGCCGCGGCGCAGGCGGCATCGGCCGCCGAGGTTCTGCGCGCCGCGGCCGAATCATTGCCGCCGTTGGACGATCCGGGCTTCGCCGCCGCCTTCGACCGGTTTGGCCAGTCGCGTGTCGTCCTGCTGGGCGAGGCCTCGCACGGCACGTCGGAGTTCTATCGCGCCCGCGCCGCGATCACGCGCCGGCTGATCGAGCGCCACGGCTTTACGATCGTCGCGGTGGAGGCTGATTGGCCGGATGCCGCTGCTATCGACCGCTATGTGCGGCGAAGCCCGCATCAGCCGCTGAATGCATCGCCTTTCACCCGCTTCCCGGCCTGGATGTGGCGCAATCAGGATGTGGATGCGTTCATTGGTTTCCTGCGGCAACACAACTCCACCAAGGCGCCCGCCGAACGAGCGGGGTTCTACGGCCTGGATCTGTACAGCATGACTGCTTCGATCGCGGCCGTGCTGACCTACCTCGACCGCGTGGATCCCGGGGCGGCGGAGGTGGCGCGCAAACGGTATGCCTGCCTGTCGCCGTGGTCACGGGAACCGGCGGCCTATGGGCGGGCCTCGCTCACCGAAGGCTACGCGCTCTGCGAACAGCCGGTGACCCGCATTCTCGTCGATCTGCTGCAAAAAGAGCTTCGGTATGCGCAACAGGACGGTGAGCAGTTCTTTGACGCGGCGCAGAACGCACGCCTGGTGGCGGACGCGGAGCGCTATTACCGGATGATGTACTACGGCTCCCGCGAATCCTGGAATCTGCGTGACCGCCATATGTTCGAGACGCTGCAAAACATTTTGGCCCGGGCCGGTGCCGGCGCGAAGGCCGTCGTTTGGGCGCACAACTCTCATATCGGAGATGCCCGATACACCGACATGGGCATGGAGCGCGGTGAGCTGAACATCGGACAGTTGTGCCGCCAGACCTACGGGCGTGATGCCGCCCTGATCGGCTTCGGCACGCATACCGGCACGGTCGCCGCCGCGTCGGATTGGGATGCCCCGATGGAAATCAAGGCCGTGCGGCCGTCCCGGCCGGACAGTTACGAGGCCCTGTGCCACGAAATCGGCTACGAACGTTTCCTGCTGGACCTGCGAGCCGGTGCGCGAGACGATCTGCGCCATGTCCTGGCGCAACCCCGGTTGGAACGATATATTGGCGTCGTCTACAGGCCCGATACGGAGCGCTGGAGCCATTACAGCTACGCTACCCTGCCCGACCAATACGACGCCTTCGTATGGTTCGATGAGACACGGGCCGTGATACCGTTGCCCACGCAGGTGACAGCGGGCGAGGACGAGACCTATCCGTTTGGCCTCTGATGCAGCGCCCGGGATAATTGACCGGCCGGGCCTCTACCGTGACAGCGGCCGAACGGCCGGACCTGGCGACTTAACATTGTGACTCCGCCCGCGGTATTCCGAACGCGGCTTGCGCGGGCGGTCACATCATTGTCGAAGTGACAGTCATGCAGTCTATGGTGCTAACCGAAATCGGCGCTCCGCTGGAATGGACTGAACTGCCGGACCGCCAACCGGGAGCGGGACAGATCCGGGTGAAGGTCGCGGCATGCGGCGTCTGCCGGACGGATCTGCACGTCGTGGACGGCGATCTGCCCGCAGGAAAAATGCCGATTATTCCGGGTCATGAGATTGTCGGCCGCGTCGCCTCCATCGGAGCCGGCGTTCAATCGCTGCACTTGGGCCAGCGCGTCGGCGTGCCGTGGCTCGGGCATACCTGTGGCGTCTGCCCCTATTGCGCTGCCGGCCACGAAAATCTGTGCGATCAGCCGCTATTCACCGGGTACACGCTCGACGGTGGCTTCGCGACGGACGTGATAGCCGATGCACGGTTCGCGTTCCCGCTTGGCGAATCCGGCAGCGACATCGAACTGGCGCCGCTTCTGTGCGCCGGGCTCATCGGCTGGCGGTCGCTGGTCATGGCAGGCCAGGGGACAAACCTGGGTTTCTACGGCTTTGGCGCAGCCGCCCATATCCTTGCCCAGGTCGCGAAATGGCAGGGCCGGCAGGTTTTCGCCTTTACGCGCCCGGGCGACATCGCCGGCCAGCATTTCGCGCGGCAGCTCGGCGCCGTCTGGGCCGGCGCATCCGACGAAAGATCCCCGGTGCCCCTGGATTGCGCAATCATCTTTGCGGCTGTCGGCGATCTCGTGCCGTTGGCATTGCAGGCGGTTCGCAAGGGCGGCCGTGTCGTCTGCGCCGGCATCCACATGAGCGACATTCCCGGGTTTCCATATCGCCTCCTGTGGGAAGAGCGGCAGCTTGTTTCCGTCGCGAACCTCACCCGCCGCGACGCGGTCGATTTTTTGGGGCTCGTGCCGCAAATCGGCATTGTCACCCGGACCACGCCCTATCCCCTGAAGGAGGCCAACCGCGCCCTGGCCGATTTGCGCGCCGGGCGTTTTGAGGGCGCCGCTGTCCTGGTACCATGAGGTCAGATCTGCGCCTTGCGCTCCGATCCGCAAACCGGCGCGCCGTTCGCGCGCCGGCGCGAGGGACTAACTGGATGAGGGGAGGGCATTTATGGGGCGGTGTGCTCAAGAGCGTCATGGCCCGGCTCGTCCGGGCCATGACGTAAAAGGGGGGCCTGACGCGCGGCCGGTCCGGCACCCGGCCTCGGGAAAAGTGACCGGCTGATTTGTCGGCGATGTCTTTTGCGAGAGAAGTTGCTACCCTGATGCCTCCGGACCATATGCGTATCACACGCCAGGAAACCTGATCATGCGCCTGCTACGTTCGACCGTTGCCCGTGCCGCTCTGCTGGGCGTCTCTTTCGCGATGATAACGCCATTGCCGGTGGCGCCGCTGGTTCACCCGGCCGCGGCCCGATCGGCGCCCGACAGTTTCGCCGATCTTGCCGCCAGGCTGCTGCCGGCGGTTGTGAACGTGTCGTCGACGCAGACCGTCACGGCGAAGAACGGCGGTCCCGGCGCCGGGCCGGAAATCCCGATGTTCCCGCCCGGCTCCCCGTTCGAGCAGTTCTTCAAGGACTTCCTGAACCGCAACAAGCAGGGCCAGGGCGGTCCCGACAACCAGCCGAGGCCGGAGCGGCGGGCGCAAAGCCTCGGGTCGGGCTTCATCATTGATGCATCAGGCTATGTGGTGACCAACAACCACGTGATTGAGGGCGCCGATGAGGTCTCCGTCACGCTTCAGGACAATACCACTCTGAAGGCCGAGATCATCGGCCGGGACGAAAGCGGCGATATCGCGCTGCTGAAGGTGAAGTCCGACAAGCCGCTGGCGACGGTGGATTTTGGTGACTCGACGCAGTCCCGCGTGGGCGACTGGGTGCTGGCCATCGGCAATCCGTTCGGCCTGGGCGGCACGGTGACCGCCGGCATCGTCTCTGCGCGCGGCCGCGACATCCATCAGGGTCAGTACGACGACTTCATCCAGACCGATGCGGCGATCAACCGCGGCAACTCGGGCGGCCCGCTGTTCAACATGGACGGGCAGGTCATCGGCATCAACACGGCGATTTTCTCGCCCTCCGGCGGGTCCATCGGCATCGGCTTCTCGATTCCGTCCAACATGGCGAAGAACATCGTCGCCCAGTTGAAGGAATACGGTCACCCGCGGCGCGGCTGGCTCGGGGTGAAGATTCAGCAGGTGACGCCGGATATCGCCGAGAGCCTGGGGCTGAAGGATGCCTCCGGCGCGATGGTCGCCGGCATCACCGACGGCGGGCCGGCCGACAAGGCGAAGATCCGCGCCGGCGACATCATCCTGAAGTTCGACGGCCAGGACGTGAAGGAGATGCATAACCTGCCGCGCATCGTCGCCGATGCCGAAGTCGGCAAGCAGGTGCCGGTGGTGCTGTGGCGCGACGGCAAGGAGGTCACGCTGGACACGACGCTGGCGGAGCGTCCGGCTGATGCGCAGCTCGCGGCGGTCGATTCCGGCGCCAAGGCGGATGCCACGCAGCCGACGGATATCGCCGGGGTGGGCCTGAAGGTGGCGCCGCTCAGCCAGGACCTGAAGGACAAGTTCCAGCTCAACGCCGATCAGAAGGGGGTGGTGATCACCGATGTGGCGCCCAATTCGGCCGCGGCGGACCGCGGCCTGAAACCGGGCGACGTGATCATGGAAGTGCAGCAGAACGAGGTTGGCGCGCCAGCCGATATCCAGAAGCAGATCGATGCCGCCCGCAAGGCGGATCGGAAGAACGTGCTTATGCTGATCCAGCGCGAGGGCGGCGTGCAATACGTGCCCCTGTCGCTGTCCAAGAGCGGCGGCAAGGACAAGCAGCCGGGTTAGTCCGCGGGAACCGGGTTCTGGCGGCAGGCGCAGTGTTTGTCGCCATCCCGATCGCGCAGGTACGCGGCGGGATCCCGATAGGGACATGGGACAGCATGGCTGGCTCCTGCCTGCGTGTTCCGCTACAATCCCCTTCATGAGTTGGTCCGCCCGGCAATACAGCAGCTTCGAGGCAGAGCGCACCCGGCCGGTTCGCGATCTGCTAAGTGCCGTGCCGCCGTCGGAGGTTCGGCGGGCAGTCGATCTCGGTTGCGGTCCGGGTAATTCGACCGAGGTGCTGGCCTCGCTTTATCCCGGCGCAGTCATCAGCGGGGTGGACAGCTCCCCGGACATGATCGCAGCGGCGCGGAAGCGGATGCCGGACGTGCGGTTCGAGCTGGCTGACCTCAGCACCTGGGACGAGGCCGTTCCGTTCGGCGTGATTCTGGCGAACGCCGTCCTGCAATGGGTGCCGGACCACGCGACCCTGATGCCGCGGCTTATCGGCAAGCTGGCGCCCGGCGGCAGTCTGGCGGTGCAGATGCCGGACAATCTGGACGAGCCGGCGCACCGGCTCATGCGGGACATCGCGGCGCGCGGACCGTGGGCGGAAAAGCTCTCCGGCGCGGCGGGCGCTCGCACGGCGCGGGGCGGGGCCGAATACTATTACACGCTGCTGAAGCCGCATGCGGCGAGGGTGGATGTGTGGCGAACCACGTACTTCCATGTCCTGGCGGGCGGCCCGGACGCTGTGGTGGAGTGGTTCAAGGGCAGCGGCTTGCGGCCGTTCCTCGCACCTCTCGATGCGGACGAAACTGCTGCGTACTTGGCTGACTATCGCGCCGGGATCGCGCTGGCTTATCCCGCGCTGCCGGACGGATCTGTCCTGTTGCCGTTTCCGAGGTTGTTCATCGTCGCGACGCGGTAGGCCGGAAAACAGGCTGAAAGCCCATTCTCCGGCCCGCCGGGAAGTTCGTTTACGACGTTGCCGCATCCGGCGCGGCGGTAACCGCTCGGGCATGGCCCGCCAGAGCCTCCCGCAGCGCTTCCTCTTTCGTGTGGTCGAATGACGTCCGCATCACGGTACCGCCGACGCCCTGGAGATCGGCCAGCACCTTGTCGTCGGTCATCTTGCGGATCAGCAGAAACAGTCCGGCTCCGCCGGGCGGCAGCGCCCGGGCGGCATCCTTCATGAAATTGTCGTCGATGCCGGCATCGGCGAACGCTCCGCCGGCGGCTCCGGATGCCGCGCCGATGGCCGTGCCGACCAGCGGCATCAGGAAGATGAAGCCGATCAGGGTGCCCCAGAAGGCGCCGGACAAAGCGCCGGTGGCGGTGAGGTTGACCATCTGGTTCAGCTTGACGCGCCCCTTCTCGTCCTTCACGGCGATCACGGCGTCGCCGAGTTCGATCAGATACTCCTTCTGCAGGCCAAGGATCCGTTCGCGGACCTCTTCGGCTTTCTGCTCATTGGGGAAGGCAATAAAAACCAGGTCGCTCATGCCAGTGTTCCCACCTTATGACGTTAGTATGACACAATGAAGACGTATCGGGACTTCACGTACGCTTCCGTTTTATCTTAGTCTTTGCCGGCCGTATTGGTCGAGACAATACCGGAGATACGGCAGTACCGCGACCGGGGCTACCGGCACAGTGACTGAGTGCCCGCTTGCGATCCCGGCCAGATCGGAGGCGTCCCGAGAAGATGGCCATTCACCGCCGCGCAAGCGGCGAAACCACCGGCAGCCTGCTCCGATCGATGCCGTTCTGGCCGCTGGCCGCCACGCTGGCGGTTCAAACCCTGGCAACGATGGCGCTTTATTCCGTCCCCGCCGTGGCCCCGGAGGTGGCGCGGGACCTGAATGTCAGCGGCACTCTGGTGGGCGGCTTCGTCGCCACGGCGTACGGCGTCGGCATCCTGTCCGCGCTGGTGTCGCCTGGACTGGTATTGAGATATGGCGGCGCGCGGGCGACGCAGGCTGTCCTTTTGGCCGCCGCTTGCATGCTGCTGCTCGCCGCGCGAGGCAACGGCGTCACCGGCCTCGCATTGTCCGCCGCCGTCCTCGGGATTGGCTACGGCGCGGCGGCGCCGGCCAGCACCCATTTGCTCGTGCCCCGGACTCCCCGGCCGGTGTTCAACCTTGTCATGTCGCTGCGCCAGATTGGCGTGCCTCTCGGTGGCGTGCTGGCCGCGCTGATCCTGCCGCCGTTAGCGCTGGCGCTCGGCTGGCGCCCGGCCCTGATGTTGGAGGTCGGCCCCGTCCTGCTGCTGGCCGTCCTGATGGAGTTTCCCCGCCGCCGGTGGGACAGCGAGCGCGAACCCGGACGCCGCGTGTTTGGTTCGGCGCTGCTGCAACCCTTCGCCCTGCTGGCAGACTCGCGCTTCCGGCGTCTGTCGGTCGCCGCGTTCGTTTATGCCGGACTGGCCCTGTGCCTGACCGCTTTCATGACGGTGCAACTCACGACGGTAGCCGGGCTGCCGCTGGTGCAGGCGGGACAAATCCTCGCCGCGTATCAAATCGCCGGCTCGATCAGCCGCCCGGTCTGGGGCTGGATCGCCGATCGGCTGCTGTCGCCGGCGCGGACGCTGGCGGTGCACGGAGTGGGGATGGCGGCGAGCGCCTGCCTGACCGGGTTCTATAGCAGCGCGTGGCCAGCGTGGGCGGTGCTGGCGAACGCAATGCTGGCGGGATGCACAGCCGGCGGATACACCGGCGTCGCCTATGCCGAGTATGCCGCGCTCGGCGGGGCGCGGCGGACCGAGGCAACCGGTCTGGGCACGGCGATCCTGTTTGCCGGGGGCATGGCGGCGCCACCGCTGTTCGCCGTGGCGGTTACCGCGTCGGGCGGATATCGCACGAGCTATCTGATTGCTGCGGCCGCCGCGTTGGCCAGCGGCGTATTGCTGGCGCTGCCGCGACGGGAACATGGAGCTGGAGCGGCATAAAGGGCATCGGATTGCGGCGGCGGAAACCGTCTCCCTCCTTTCGTCATGGCCCGGCAAGCTGGGCCATGACAAATCAGTGAACCCTCAACGCGGCTTGCTGACCTCATCCAGCTTCCGGATCGAATCCTCATCAAGCTCGATCTCGGCAGCCTCGATCAGGTCCGCGAGCTGATCCAGGTTGGTGGCGCTTGCTATCGGCGCCGTAACGCCCGGCCGGGCGATCAGCCAGGCCAGCGCGATCTGGCCCGGCCTGGCTTCATACCGTTCCGCCACTTCATCCAGCGCCTTCAGCACGCCGAACCCGTAATCGTTCAGGTATTTCTCAACCCGTGGCCCGCGCGTGCGCCCCGCGACATCCGCTTTCGCGCGATACTTTCCGGTCAGGAACCCACTGGCGAGCGAGTAATACCCGATGACGCCAACCGTCTCCGCCAGGCACAGGTCTTCCAGCGGACCTTCGAATTCCGCCCGCTCCACCAGGCTGTACAGCGGCTGCAGACTTTCATATCGCGGCAGCCCGTTTTCGCTGCTTATCCTTAACGACTCGCCCAGCCGATCGGCTGAGAAGTTCGAAGCGCCGATCTCGCGAACCTTGCCCTGTTCGATAAGGTCGGCAAACGCCGATAAAGTTTCCTCCACCGGTGTTTCGGGATCGTCCCGATGGGACTGGTACAGGTCGATATGATCGGTCTGCAAGCGCCGCAGCGACTCCTCCACGGCGGTTTGGATATAGGCCCGGGAAAGCCCCTTCCTGTCCGGCCCCATTTCCAACCCGAGTTTGGTAGCCAGCACCACCTTGTCCCGGTTGCCGCGCGCTTTCAGCCAGTTGCCGATGATCGTCTCCGACTCGCCGCCGCTGTTGCCTTGGTGCCAGCGGGAGTAGACGTCGGCCGTGTCCAGGAAATTGAACCCGGCATCCAGCCAGGCATCCAGAAGGGCGAAGGAGGTCGCCTCATCCACCGTCCAGCCGAAGACATTGCAGCCAAAGGTTATCGGCGGGATTTCCAGCGATGATCGGCCGAGTCTGCGCTTTTCCATCTTCAACCCCGTGGTTCCAAAAGATGACGCTAGCGGACCCGGACCATAGCGCAACCGCCGGGGGTGTGCACCAGCGGGGTGCCATTGCGGTTCAACCGTTGCAGAGATACGACTGACTCGCCGCGATCGGAGCGGCGGACCGCCCAACGGAGACCCGTCCATGCGCATTGCCGCCGCCGCGATCGTCGCCATTCTCGCTGCTCCGGCGGCCCACGCCCAGGCGCCTGCTGCGCCGCCTCCGGTCCCCGAGGTCATGCCCTTCGACATCTCCTATGGTCAGCCCATCGGCCTGGACCTGGCGAACAAGGCGATTGCGGCAGCGGAGGTGGAAGCCAAGAAACACAACTGGAAGATGTCGATCTCGGTGGTCGGTCCGGCAGGGTATCTGGTGGCGCATGCGACCATGGACGGGACGCAATACGCCTCGATCGAGATTTCGCAGGTCAAGGCCCGCACCTCCGCGCTGTTCCGGCGGCAGACCAGCGTGTTCCAGAACGGCGTCAACAGCGGCGGCACGCCGGCGCAGCTTAGCCTTGTGGCGGTCGGCGGCGGAGTGGCCAGCGAGGGCGGGTTCCCGATCGTGGTGGACGGCAAGCTGATTGGAGCCATCGCCGCCAGCGGCGGACTCTCCAGCCAGGATGCCGTGACGGCGAAGGCCGGACTCGATGCGATAACGGTAAAATAGATACTTCTTAGCTTGTCTGCTACGCCCTGCGACGCTAGGCAGAAGCCAGAGCCTCAGGCAGATAAGGAACACGCACCCATGGCAACCCGACCGGTAATGCTGGTGATCCTCGACGGCTTCGGCTGGCGCGAGGACTCCGCCGATAACGCCGTGCGTCAGGCGAAGACCCCCAACTTCAGCGGCCTCTGGAAGTCCGGCGCGCATGCCTTCCTGCACACCTCCGGCCGCGATGTCGGCCTGCCGGACGGGCAGATGGGCAACTCCGAGGTCGGGCATCTCAACATCGGCGCCGGCCGGATAGTGAAGCAGGAACTGGTGCGCATCGGCGATGCCGTCGAAGATGGCAGCATCGCCGAGGCGCCGGCCTTCATCGAACTGGTAGCGGCGCTGAAGCAATCCGGCGGGACCTGCCACCTGATGGGCCTGATGTCGCCGGGCGGCGTGCACTCACACCAGGACCATGCCGCCGCGCTGGCGCGCTATCTGCACGAAGCCGGCGTCAAGACGGTGGTGCATGCCTTCACCGACGGACGCGACACCCCGCCGCAATCGGCCGGCGAAGACCTCAAGCGCCTCGCCGCCGCTCTGCCGGCTGGCGTTACGGTCGGCACCGTCATCGGCCGCTACTGGGTCATGGACCGCGACAAGCGCTGGGACCGCGTCTCCCGCGCCTACGCCGCCCTGGTGGAAGCCGACGGTGCCCGTTTCGCCTCCCCCGCCGCCGCGATCGAGGCTGCCTATGCCGAGGAGAAATACGACGAGTTCGTGCCGCCCTCGGTCATCGGCGACTATGCCGGGATAAAAGACGGCGACGGCATCCTGTGCTTCAACTTCCGCGCCGATCGGGTGCGCGAGATCCTGGCCGCGCTGCTGGATCCGGCGTTCGACGGCTTCCCCCGCCGGCATGTGCTGAAAATCGCCGCGGCAGCCGGCATGACGCATTATTCCGATGCGCTGGCGCCTTTCCTCGGCGTGCTGTTCGCCCCTGAGACGCTGCACAACATCCTCGGCGAAGTCGTCGCCAACACCGGCCGGACGCAAATCCGCATGGCGGAGACGGAAAAATACCCGCACGTCACATATTTCCTCAACGGCGGGCATGAGGAGCCTTACGCCGGTGAGGACCGCATCATGGTGCCCTCGCCGAAGGTCGCCACATATGACCTCCAGCCGGAAATGTCGGCCCCTGAACTGACCGACAAGGCAGTGGCGGCGATCGACAGCGGCAAATACGACCTGATCGTCCTCAACTTTGCCAATCCCGACATGGTCGGCCATACCGGCGTGCTGTCCGCCGCGGTCAAGGCGGTGGAGACGGTCGATACCAGCCTCGGGCGCATCGCCGCGGCGGTCAAGGCGCAGGGTGGCGCGATGCTGGTCACGGCGGACCATGGCAATTGCGAGCTGATGAAGGATCCGGAAACCGGCGGCCCGCACACCGCGCACACCACCAACCCGGTGCCGGTGCTGCTGATGGGCGGCGGGGTTTCCTCGATCGAGGACGGGCGTTTGGCCGACATCGCGCCGACTTTGCTGGACCTGATGGGGATCCCGAAGCCGGCGGAGATGACCGGACATTCGATCATCCGGCACCAGGCAGCGCGCGCGGCGGAATAGGCGGACCGGAGGACCTTCCGATGACGGAAACCCGCCCGCCGGTGCCCCCGTTCACCCGGGAAACCGCCATCGCGAAGGTCCGTGCCGCCGAGGATGGCTGGAACTCCTGCAATTCGGAACGAGTCTCGCTGGCCTATACCGAGGACAGCAAATGGCGGAATCGCTCCGAGTTCCTATCCGGCCGCGCCGAGATCGTGGCCTTTCTGACGCGCAAGTGGAACCGCGAGCTCGAATACCGCCTGATCAAGGAGCTTTGGGCCTTCGCGGGAGACCGGATCGCGGTTCGCTTTGCCTATGAATACCGCGATGATTCGGGAAACTGGTTCCGTGCCTATGGGAACGAAAACTGGGAATTCGACCCGCACGGCTTGATGCGGGTCCGCCACGCCAGCATCAACGACCTGCCGATCGGCCCCGGTGCACGGCTGTTTCATTGGGACCGCGGCGGTCCGCGGCCGGCGGATCATCCCGGACTGAGCGCCCTCGGGCTGTAGACGGGATCGCTTGCACCCCGGCGGCATGAAGCACCTTTAACGCATCGGAACCGTGCGTTGATCCCGCTGGCGCTGAATAGCAATCCCGTGTGCTGGTCACACCGGCCGGCGTTCCGCGCTGCGGGCGGGCCCGAGACGCTTGCATTCATCGCCGATTCAGGCGTGTCTTATACTCCCGGCCCCGCCGTCACCCCGAGTCGCCACCGCTTCCCCCCAGCCACCCGAGGTCGCCCAGTCTCCATGCCGACGCCGTTCTCGTCCCAGGATCTCGGTCGCATCTTTGACGCCCGTGCGTTGACCCGTGGCCGCAGCCTGGGGCTGGCCGGGGCGGTTGAGGTTCGGCTCGAAGGCGACACCATCGCCGGCAGCGTGCAGGACCGGGATGCCGTTCGCACCGTGCGCATCACCCCGGCTTTGCTCGGACGCCGGGTGATGTTCGACCATCGCTGCGATTGCGGCGCCCCCGGGTGCGCGCACCTGGCCGCGGCGGCGTTCGCCGCGCTCGATCGCTTCCCGGTGCTGCGCAAGCCGGAACAGCAGACGTTCCTCGACACGCTGACCACCCCGGCTCCGGAAAAGGAGCGGCAGCGGGTGGTGTTCGAACTCGCACCCGCCGAACCGCCTTACGCCTGTATCGTCACCACCGTCCTGATCGGGGAACGCAGCGGCGCCGCCACGCCGACGACGCCGCACCGGATCGCCGCGGATGACAATGCCGACGCCAGGCTGCGCGATCTGGCCTATCTGCTGGGCGAGGGGAACGAGGCCCGCACCGGCATCCCGGCGGCGCTGGTGGTGGATGTCCTCGACGCGCTGATCGAGACCGGACAGGCCCGCTGGCATGGCGGAGGAAAGCGGCTGGTCAAGGGTGAAACGCGCTTTTTCCCCTCGGCCGCCGCCGCCACGCTACCGCCCCGGTCCGGCGTCATCGTCGCCGACTCCGGCCCCTGGTACATCGATGCCCTCTCCGGCGCCGTCGGCCGCATCCGCATCCAGGCTGCCGCCGCGCCGCCCCGGCCGGCGCCGATCGCATCGCCGCCCGCGCGAGGTTCTTTCGAACCGTCCCGCCGCCGCCCCGCCGTCCCCGCCAGCACCGAGCAGGTCATAGCCGATCGGCCGATGACGCCGGTGGTGCGGCTGACGCGGTTTCCGTGCCCGGATGAATACGGCAGGATGCAGACGCTCGACGCCCTGCTGGTGGAGTTCGACTACGACGGCGCGGTCATACCCTCCGACGACGAACGCCAGTTCGTGCGTGTCGAGGAGCCGGGCGGCCCGGTCTTCGTGCGGCGCGACCGCAAGGCGGAGACCGCGGCATTGGACGCGATCCGGCAGGACGGGCTGGTGCAGATGCGGATGGCGACCGGCAAGTCGGCCAAGGGCCGCATGGTGTTCGCCTTTCGCGGCCGGGATGCCGCGGAAGCCTGGCAGGGTTTCGTCGCCGAACGGCTGCCGGCGTTGCAGGCGCTGGGCTGGCGCAGCCTGATCGACAAGGATTTCGGCCCCCGCCTGGTCGAGTCCGTCGGCGTCTGCGACATGAAGGTGGCCGACATGCCGCGCGGCGGATTCTCGCTCGATTTCGGCATCGAGATCGAAGGTTCGCGCCATCCGCTGCTGCCCATCCTGATGCGGTTGCGGGAAAGGGGTGGGATCGCGGCGGCCCGGGTGGTGGACGGCGAGGTCGTCACCAGCCTTGATGACGGCCGCATCCTGCGGCTGCCGGCCGAGCGGATCGCCCGCCTGCTGGCGGTGATGGACGACATGATCGAGGCCGCCGGCCGCGCCACTGGCGACAAGATGGAGATGGAAGCCGCCGCGGCGCCGAACGTGCTCGATCTGGAGGATCTGGTCACCACGCGCTGGCACGACGGCTCCGCCATCGCCGCCCATGTCGCGCGCTTTCGCGCGATGGCCGATATCCCGGAGGCGCCGGTGCCCGCTTCCTTCACCGCCACCCTGCGGCCGTATCAGCAGCAGGGCGTGAACTGGTTGCAGCACCTGCGCGAGAACGGGCTGGGCGGGCTGCTCGCCGACGACATGGGGCTGGGCAAGACGGCGCAGACCATCGCCCATATCGTCATCGAGCACGCCGCCGGGCGGCTGGACCAGCCGGTGCTGGTGGTGGTGCCGACAAGCCTGGTGCCGAACTGGACCGCCGAACTCGCCCATTTCGCCCCCTCCCTCCGCGTCGCCGTGCTGCACGGCCTCGATCGGCATGAGCGGCGGCGCGACCTGACCGGGGTGCATGTGGTGATCACGACCTATACGGTCCTGACCCGGGATATCGAGGAGATGGCGGCGCTGGGCTGGCACATGGTGGTGCTGGACGAGGCGCAGGCGATCAAGAGCTCGACCTCCAAGGCGACGCACGCGGTGTGCCGGCTGCAGACGGCGCACCGGCTTTGCCTGTCCGGCACGCCGATAGAAAACAACCTGGGCGAGCTGTGGTCGCAGTTCGCCTTCCTGATGCCCGGGTTGCTCGGCCAGCGCAAAAGCTTCAACCGCCGCTTCCGCGTGCCGATAGAGAAGGACGGCGACCCGGTGCGGCGGCAGCAGCTTTCAACCCGCATCCGGCCGTTCATCCTGCGCCGGACCAAATCCGCGGTGGCGACGGAACTGCCGCCGAAGCACACGATCCTGCGCCGGATCACGCTGGCGGCGGATCAGCGGGAGCTGTACGAGACGATCCGGGCGACGATGCATGAGAAGGTGACGGAGGGGATTGCCGCGCGCGGCGTGGCGCAGAGCCGAATCCTGGTGCTGGATGCGCTGCTGAAGCTGCGGCAGGTGTGCTGCGATCCGCGCCTGGTCAAGCTGCCGTCGGCGCGGCTGACCGGGACATCGAGCAAGCTGGACGATCTGCTGGAGATGGTGGGGGAGATGATCGCGGAGGGGCGGCGGGTGCTGCTGTTCTCGCAGTTCACCTCGATGCTGGACCTGATGAAGCCGCCGCTGGTTGAGGCGGGAATTCCGTTCGTCGAACTGCGCGGCGATACGGCGGACCGAGGGGAACCGGTGCGGCGGTTCGAGGCGGGAGAGGTGCCGCTGTTCCTGATCAGCCTGAAGGCGGGCGGCCGCGGATTGAACCTGACCTCGGCGGATACGGTGATCCATTACGATCCCTGGTGGAACCCGGCGGTGGAGGACCAGGCATCGGACCGCGCCCACCGCATCGGGCAGACGAAATCGGTGTTCGTCTACAAGCTGATCGCCGCGGACACGGTAGAGGAGCGGATCGTCGAGCTGCAGGAGCGCAAGGCGGCGCTGGCGACTTTGGCGCTGAGCGATGACGGGATGGCGATTCCGGCGATGGATGCCGACGACATCGACTTCCTGTTCGGGACGACTCCGGATCTGCTGGCGGCGTAGCGTGGCCTTTGACCGAATATGGTCGTTTCGAGAGTTTTGCGACCGCTGGCGCCGCACGTAGTGGTCGAACCACCGCTTTATGCGCAGAGATTCTGAGATCGCAGAGAAGCATTCTTGCGCCTTCGGCAAGACCTGGCGTCGATCATACTAAGTTGCAGCGAGACGATGCCAACATCCGTGCGTTGATAATGTCCCGCCACCGAAGGTGCAAAGAATTCTCGGCGATCTCAAAATCTCCGAATCTCTGCGCATAAAGCCGTAGCAGAACCAAAAATAGGACTGCGAACCGACCCCGGTTTCGGTGCGCAGTCACTTGTCCGGACCGCTAACTAACCCGCCGTGATGCGCTACCCGGCTTGCAACCCGCCATCGATATCCGCCAGCAAATCGGCCTCGTTCTCCAGCCCAATCGACAGCCGCAGCAGGCTGTCGTTGATCCCGGCGGCGAGCCTTGCCTCCACGCTCATGGCGGCATGCGTCATCGTCGCGGGGTGAGCGACCAGGCTTTCGATGCCGCCCAGCGATTCCGCCAGCGTGAACAACCCGGTCGTTTCGACGAAGCGGCGCACCGCCTCGACGCCGCCGGCAAGCTCGAAGCTCAGCATGGCGCCGAAGCCGCTTTGCTGACTCCGGGCCAGCGCGTGTCCGGGATGATCCGGCAGCCCGGCGTAATGCACTGCCGACACCGCCGGATGTCCGGAGAGGAAAGCGGCAATCGCCGCCGCCGTTTTCTGCTGCTGCTCGACGCGGACGAACAGCGTGCGGACGCCGCGCAAGGTCAGGTACGCATCGAACGGCGCGCCCGTCACGCCGGTGATGTTCGCCCACGCGATCAGGTCCTCGACGTCCTTCTGCGCCGCCGCGACGACCGCGCCGCCGACGACGTCCGAATGCCCGTTCAGGAACTTGGTCGTCGAATGAACCACCAGGTCCGCGCCCAGCGGGATGGGCTGCTGCAGCGCGGGGGAGAGGAAGGTGTTGTCGACAATGACCTTCGCCCCCGCCGCCTTGGCCAGCGCCGAGACGCCGCGGATGTCCACGATGCGCATCAGCGGATTGCTCGGGCTTTCGATCAGCACCAGCTTTGGCGCGCGCGCCAAAGCCACCTCCAGCACGGCCCTGTCGTCGAAGTCGATGAACGCGACCTCGAACTGCCGCCTCGCGTGGCGCGCCGTCAACAGCCGCCACGTCCCGGCGTAGCAGTCATGCGGCGCCAGGATCAGGTCCCCCGGCTCCAGTGCCGCCAGCGCCAAATCGACCGCCGCCGTCCCGGTGGACGTGACCACTGCCCCGGCGCCGCCCTCCAGCCGCGTCAGCGTATCCGCCAGCATGTCGCGTGTCGGATTGCCCGAGCGGGTGTAGTCGTACGCCCGGGGACGATTGAAGCCGTCGAAGGTGAAGGTGCTGGTCAGGTAGACGGGAGGCGCCACCGCCCCGAACGCCGTGTCTGCGCCGATACCGTTCGCAGCCGCGATGGTCTGCGGCGCCCTGTTGCGTGACATCAACCCCTCCTTCTGCCGCGGGATGCCCGCGCCCCTCCGCTTATGGCGCCCGGCGGGGTTCCTGCAAGAGCGATCGCCCGGGCGGCGCTTTCACCATGCATTATCGTGGGTTGATTTTCTCTGTCCTTTATAACACGTATATTACACGCCAGGGGAGGTTCCAAAATGTGGCAGCCGGTTTCGATCCAGGTTGACGGAAGCCTTGTCGGCGCGGCGATCCCGCAGTCCAACGGTGTGCGGTTCATCGCGACCGACATCCGCGTTGCCGAGATGGACCAGACGCTGTGGCCGAAAGCCGCGGATGTGCGTCAGGCGGCCGAGCAGATGGTCCGCACCGGACGTATCAAGAACTTCAACGCCCAGTCGCTGGAGGATTGATCGTCAGGGCACGTCCGGCCTCGGATCCGGGCTGATGAAGCCGTCCCGGTTGGGCATCGCGAGCTTCGGCAGGTTCGCCGCGTTCAGAACCGCATCATCCGGCAGGATGCCGTTCATCGACAGCACATAGGGGGAGACGGCGTAAACCTGATCGCCGGTCAGCAACCCCGGCGCGTTGAAAGGCATGGCCCGGCGGATATAATCGAACAGTGTAGTTGCATAAGGCCAGTAACTGCCGACGGTCCGGACGGGATTGCCGTCCGTCAGCGTGCCGAAACCGCCGACCAGACGGTCTGACAGCAAACCCTACCCCTTGTCGCCGCGACACGGCGCGCGGGTTTGGGCGAAGATGGCGCGGCCCGCCAGGACCCTCCGAGTGCAGCCTTCCCGCCGAGGCCGGATACCAACCGCTCCAGACCGACAATCGGAGTTATCCTTGCTGTCCGGGACGCTCCGCAAAGCTGGCGCATCCGGCGCGATCCGACAAATACACCCCGCGCAACCCGCAGAAGCCATCGCGCGCGCGGACCGAGGCGAAGCCCGAGCCCATCGTCACCAGCGCCGCGAAATTGGCTTCCAGGGTAGCGCCTTCATTGTCGAAATGGCGGCACGCGCCACACCGTCCGGGAACGTCCTGCGAGGCCATCAGACGCTGCCGGAAGCTCATCGGGTCAGGCTGGCCCAATAGTCGCCGAAGACCAGTACGGACAGAACGAACCCGAGAGCGACGTTCACCACCACGCCGGCGGTGAAGGCGATGAACGGCCTGCCGCCGGCCGGTGCGAAATCGCGGAACCGGGTGGTCAGGCCGATGCTCAGGAAGCTGAACGTGAAGGCCCATGTGCGCAGCGTGGTGATCGGCAGCACCAGTCCGGGGCGCACCACGGTGTTGTAGTCGGCGAAGCTGGCGTTGCGCACGGCGAAGGTGATCAGCAGCGAGGCCAGCAGGAAGCCGACGACGAATTTCGGGAAGCGCCACCAGATCTCGCCGATGTTGGCGCCGCCGCCGGTTTCGGCGACTTCCCAGCGCGTTACGGCAATGATCGACAGGATCAGTGCCCATACGCCGATCCATACATCGCGTCCTACAACCTTGATCAGGGTATAGGTCCAGACGGCCTGGTCAGGGGTACCGGAGATTGTTCCGGCTGCCGCGAAGCCGCCATAGGTCTGTGCGGCAGCGAAACCGGCGGCGTCGGCGAACTCCGAGGTGCCGATCCAGGCGCCGCCTACGCCGGCGGGGAGGGAGAGGGCGCGGGACGCCAGGGGCAGCGCGAATATCATCACGATCGCCCATAGGACCACCAACGTAATGGCGATCGGCGGGTACTCCTTTCTCGCCCGCACCGCTCCGGCGATGGCAATCGCGGCGGAAACGCCGCAGACCGCGCCGCCGGCGCCGAGGGTCGCGGCGAGCCGGCGATCCAGCCCGAGATAGCGGCCGGTAAAGAAGATGGTCAGGAAGGTCACGACGGAAACGATCGAGGCCTGGAGGATGGCGACGGGTCCGGCCCAGATGATCAGGGTGAAGGGAAGGGTCGCGCCGAGCAGCACGATGCCGGTCTTGATGTAGAATTCGACACGAAAGCCCGCGTCGAGCCAGCGCGGCAAGCCGATGAGGTTGGCGATCAGCAGTCCGCCGAGCAGGGCGATCAGCGGCGGCTCGACGTTGTAGTATAGCGCTGTTTCCCAGGCGCCGGCGGCGAACACGATAAGCGAAAGCAGGTAGACCAGGACGAAGCCCGCCACGAATTGCCTGACGGAGTAGCCGATTGCGGAGGCTGCGATGCTGAACAGTCCGAGCAGGATGGCGAACTGGGCGAGGTAGCGGGTGGCGTTGGTTTGGAAATGGGCGAGAAGCTGGGGGAAGGCAGACCATTTCGCTGGGGCGACCGCCAGCCAGGCGATCGACGAGCCGCTGGCGAACAGCGCGTAGGCGATCAGGGCGGTGGCGAGGCCGATCCATACCGCCCACCAGTCCTCCTTGCGCCAGAGTTCGGTCCAGCCGAGACCGGCGGTTGACAGAGGTGCGTCGGTCGTCCGGCTGCTCACGGTAGCACCGCCTGGTTGCGAGACGGGGCCGCGGGCGATCCGGGGGATGTGGTCGGTCGGTTCAGGTTCGGCATTCAACGCTCTTACGTGGTTGTATTATCGCGATATCTCCTATCGTCTATAGTTCTTTGTACAAAGGCGGTCAACCATCGTTGAATAGGGCCGGTATCGCTTAGCGGCTGGCTGATAGGCCCGCTCATTCTCAGCGCCGTCGATCACGCTGAAGCGCTGCCGCAAAGGTATTTCGGCCATATTCTCTCGAACAACCGCGGGGGAAGGCCAATGCTTCAGAACCAGGTAGGTCGTTGGGTCATCATATTCGTTAACGATGCCGGTTGACCGTCGCGCGGCCACCAGGAGTGCCGCGAAAGCAGCAGTGCGTGGCGAATGAAAGTCATTGAAGCCGCGACCGCTTGACGGATTTCTTGAGGCCAAGCGCTTTGGGCAGCCTGTCCATACAGCGAATCAGGTTACTTCCCGCGCAGTCATTGGTATCGCCGTACTCGATGTGTCCGCCGAAGTAGGCAACAGTGGCAAAAGTCTTCGTTGGCCGCCGGCTGAGCGCCTCCGGCATTATGCCATAGTGATAGGCAATATCGTCCCGGTTCCGATGACTAAAGTGGAATTCCTGGATCTTCTGCATGTCGTCCAGATGACTGTGACCGGAGTTGTTGATGACAATAGCGGTGTAGTCCCGGTCCGTCTCCAGCGGTCGCGGGGGCGGAGTTGCTTTCCACTCGCCACGGCGTTTGACTTCAGGTCCGACGCGATCTGGTCCATAATCGCGTTGCGGTCGAGCGGACCTGGCATGCATTCCCCCTTTCGAGCCACCCGGCCGAGACACCAGGTCATTCGTGACCGGCGCGGGTCTGTTATGAGAAGCGCGGGGTCGGGTTGCGAAAGATCAAAATTTCCCGATGGCCTGCCCGGCCTGCCACCGCCCCGTCGAAAAAAATGGCGCTTTGATAAATTTCGTGCAAGCATTCAGCCATGACTGTTCACGGCCCCTTGCAAGCCTGCATCTTCGACGTCGACGGCGTTCTGCTCGCCTCACCGCACGAGCGGGCCTGGCGCGATTCGTTGCGCGGATTCGCCGATCCGGATCGCTTCACTACCGCCATGTACCAGGCTGTGGTCGCGGGCAAACCGCGCATGAGCGGCGCCCGCGCCGCGCTGGAGGCGCTCGGCGTGCCGGATGCCGCGCATCAGGCGGTGGCCTATGCCGAGCGCAAGCAAAAACTGCTGGAGGACCTCATCAGGCAAGAGGGCGTTCCGGCCTTCCCCGACGCGCTGCGCTTCGTGCAGGCGCTGCTGGGCCTCGGATGGCGCATCGCCGCGGCGTCGTCGTCCAGGAACGCCAACGAAATGATGCAGTCGGTCCGCGTGGACAGCGGCCAGACCCTGTTCGACGTCTTCAGCGCCAATGTGTGCGGACGCGACCTGCCGCGCGGCAAACCCGACCCGGCGATCTTCCTGCTGGCGGCCCAGGACCTCGGCATTCCGCCGGAGCATTGCTTCGTTGCGGAGGACGCACCCGTCGGCATCGCAGCCGCCCGGGCCGGCAAAATGGCCGCGCTCGGCATCGCGCGGAACGACGATGCGGCCTCTCTGCAGGCCGCCGGGGCGGATCCGGTGGTGACAAGCTTCGATGAAATCGCAATAGACGCGCTGGCCGATGGACGGCTTTGCCTGCGGGGACCAGACTGATGGAGCGCATACTCAAACCGACGGCCGACGACACCTGGCTTTTCGGGATGGATTCGTCGGGGGGACATGTCTCGGGGTCGCGCTTCGCGATCAGCAACGGCTTCCTCGGCACGTTCGACGCGGCGGTGGCGCAGGCCGGCGACCCCGTCGCAGTGCCAACCCGAACCTATGTCGCCGGATTGTTCGACAGCGTCGGCGCGGACGGCACGATGGCGGCGCTGATCCCCGCGGCCGACTGGCTGCGGGTGCATCTTTCTATCGCCGGCACCCCGCTGGTCCGGCAGCCCTTTCAGCGCACCGTGCTCGACGTCAGCCGGGGTGTGCTGATGACGGAAATGCGGGCCGGGTCGCTGCTGGAGCGCGGCCTCAGGCTGGTGTCGCTGCATGATCCTTCGATCGGCTTGCAGCTGATCGAACTGGGGATCGAGGAGGCTGGCCTGGAGGTCACTCTGGAAGCCTCGGTCGACGCATCGGCGCTCGACCTGATTCCGCAGCGGATCGAACACGACCTCGGTGTGTGGGGCACGCGGCATTCGGGCCAGGCGTTGGCCATCGCGGTTGCGGCGGCGCTCGAGATCGATGGCAGCGATCTTGCCGCCGCCACGCCCGCGCCGCTGACATGGGCCTGGAGTTGGACGTCGCGCGCCGGTCAGATCGTCCATTTCCGGCGCTGCGCCGCCTTCGTGCGCAGCGATGCCGCGCCTTTCGATGCCGGCGTCAAGGCGCACGATACGCTCAATCATGTCCGGCGCATCGGTTGGCGCTCCGTGGTGCAGGCGCATGAGGCTGCCTGGGCGAGCCGCTGGCACAGCAGCGATGTGCAGATCGCGGGCGACGCTGCGGCGCAGCGGGCGGTGCGGTTCGCCGCCTATCATCTGAACAGCGCGGCCAACCCCGCCGATGAGCGGGTCTCGATCGGGGCGCGGGCGCTGACCGGGGAGGGCTATCACGGCCATGTCTTCTGGGACACCGAGATATTCCTGCTGCCATTTTATATCCTGACCTGGCCCGAGGCGGCCCGCTCCCTGCTGATGTATCGCTTCCATACTCTCGACGGCGCCCGCGCCAAGGCCGCCCGGATGGGCTGGCGCGGCGCGCTGTATGCCTGGGAATCGGCGCTGACCGGCGCGGAGATGACCCCGGAGCGGCTGAAGGACCAGAACGGCAACTGGGTCGACGTGCTGTGCGGCACGCAGGAGCAGCACATCAGCGCGGACGTCGCCTACGCGGTCTGGCAGTATTGGCACACTACGGGAGACGACCGGTTCCTGCTGGAGGCCGGGGCGGAGATTTTGCTGGAGACCGCGCGCTTCTGGGCCAACCGTGCGGTGCCGGAGGCGGACGGGTTTTGCCACATCCGGGGAGTTATCGGACCGGACGAAAACCACGAGCATATCGACGACAACGCCTTCACCAATGTCATGGCGCGCTGGAACATCCGCCGCGCGCTGGATGTGGCGGAGATGCTGCGGCAACGTTGGCCGCAGCATTGGGTCGGCTTGTCCCGGCGGCTCGGCATCGATGACGCGGAACTGCGGCAATGGGCCGGCGTGACCGAAAGGATTGTGACCGGGTTCGACGCCAAGACCGGGATGTATGAGCAATTCGCCGGCTTTTTCGATCTTGAGGACATCGATCTGGCGCCCTTTGCGGATCGAACGGCGCCGGTGGAAGTTCTGCTGGGGCAGGAGCGGACACAGAACGCGCAAGTTGCCAAGCAGGCCGATGTCGTGGCGCTGCTGGCGCTTTTGCCGGAGGAGTTTCCGGGAGATTCGGGTCTGCGGAACTTCCGGTATTATGAGCCGCGGTGCAGCCACCGCAGCTCGCTGAGCCCGGCCATGCACGGGCTTGTCGCCTCCCGGTTCGGCGATGCCGACATGGCGATGCGCTTCTTCAGGCAGACCGCGGCGATCGATCTCGGCGACAGGCCTGGTCCGGTGGATGAGGGCGTCCACATTGCGGCGCTCGGCGGGATCTGGATGCTGGTGGTGTTCGGCTTCGCCGGGTTATCGGTGCGCGAGGATGGCATCGCGCTGGACCCTCGGTTGCCGGAAAGCTGGGACACCATCGCATTCAGGGTTCAATGGCGCGGCCGATGCCTTCACCTCAGCGCTCATCGGCGGCGCCGGATTGTCGAGGCAACGCTGGAGGAAGGCGAGCCGATGATGGTGACCATTCGCGGCGAGCGGCGTGAAATCAGCCGCGATCAGGGGCTGAGCGTGGCTATCGGATAATCCGCGGCGTTGATTGTCGTCGTGGCCGGGCTCGTCCGGGCCACCTATCGCCGAACATGCTGAAACAGGTGGCCGGACAAGCCCGGGGAGGGCGATTCCGAGTCGTAGCTTTCAGGCGTGAACCGCTGTGGGAACCCGCGCCGCAGGTATGCCCTCCGGGTCCAGCCGATAACCGCCGCCTTCCGTAACCAGCAGCCGGGCGTTCGCCGGATCCGGCTCAATCTTCTGGCGCAAGCGGTAGATATGTGTTTCCAGCGTGTGCGTGGTGACCGCGGCGTTATAGCCCCACACCTCGTTCAGCAGAACCTGCCGAGCCACGGACCGGGTGCCGGCGCGGTAGAGGAACTTCAGGATCGCCGCCTCTTTTTCCGTCAGGCGGATGCGGCGGTTCTTCGCGGGTTCCTGCAAAAGCTTGGCGGCCGGGCGGAAAGTGTATGGCCCGATGGTGAAGACCGCGTCCTCGCTGTTTTCGAAGATCCGCAACTGCGCACGCAGACGCGCCAGCAGCACGGCCAGCTTGAACGGCTTGGCGATGTAGTCGTTCGCGCCGCAATCCAGCCCCTTGACCACGTCGTTCTCGCCGTCGAGGCCGGTCAGCATGATGATGGGCATGCGCTGACCCTGCTTGCGCAGCTTTGCGCAGAGGTCGCGGCCGTCGCCATCCGGCAGGCCGACGTCCAGGATCACGGCGTCGAAACGGGCATCCTTGGACGCCAGCCGCGACTCCGCCTCTTGCACCGATGCGGCCTCGGTCGCCACGAATTCCCCATCGACCGCCAACTGGTCGACCAGGGTTTCGCGCAGAGCATCGTCGTCATCAACGATCAGGACGGGGCGTTCTGCCGACATACGCTAGTTCCTCTTTGTCAGTTTTGAACGTGGCCGGGTTTCTGCCCGCGTTCTGATTGGCTCCTGGAAGGCGACATCACTCTATACGTTTCCGAAAGAGGACAAAATCGTATACGTCCTCGATATCAAGTCCTGGTTAATCACAAGATAGCGCGCCTGCCCGGCACAACGCCGAGTCAAAAATCTCTCCGAATCCGATCATATCACCTATATAGGAGCTCGTGACGTGCAATCATCGCTTGGCGCAGCGATTTTCAGCTTGAAGGTTGGTAGTGACGGCAATCTGGCCCCAATGTTACACGATATTGCAGCGTCCGCGACCGGATTTGCGCGTCGCAATACAACCTCCGGCCTGCAATGTCCGCTGACCATGCTACCGCCGAACGAGTTCGGTCGAGCCTCCGGCAGATCCATCGCGGGGCATCGGACCTGCGCCGGGGCGTGCCCGTCATCCTGAGCGGACCGTCGCCGTTACTGATCATGGCGGCGGAGACCGCTGGCACCGGCGGTCTGGAGGAACTCGAAAGCGTTTCGGGCAGCGAAATCGTGTTGATCCTCGCACCCGCCCGGGCAGCCGCCATCCTGCGTGCTCCAATGCCGGCGCATGCGGACGCGGTCGCTGTCACCCTGCCGTCGTCGCTGCGTAAAATCGATGTTTTCCAAACCCTTGTAGACCCGACCGCGGCGCAGCTTCCGGTGCGGGAGACGATGAAGCTCGCCGCTGAACCCGCCGCCGCCGCCGCCCTGCGCCTCGCCAAGATCGGCCGGCTGCTGCCGGCGGTGGTTGCCGCGGCGCTGCCCGAAGGGTCGGCGACCCGCCTGGCCGGGCATGGAATCATCGAGGTCCCGGCCTCCGAGGTGCTGGACTATGCCAGCGACGAGGTCGCCGGCCTGAGACAAATCGTCTCGGCGCACGTGCCCTTGAACGGCGCTCCCGACAGCCGCGTGGTTGCATTTCGCACCGAGGGTTCGGCGATTGAACATCTAGCGATTGTGATCGGGCGCCCGCAGGATCGCGCGGCGCCGCTGGTCCGAGTCCATTCGGAATGCTTCACCGGAGACTTGCTGGGCAGCCTTCGCTGCGACTGCGGCGAACAACTCCGGGGCGCCATCGCACGCATGGCCGAGGACGGTGCCGGCGTTCTGCTTTACCTGGCGCAGGAGGGGCGGGGAATCGGTCTTATCAACAAGTTGCGCGCCTATGAGCTGCAGGATCGCGGGCTGGATACGATGGACGCGAACAGGGTACTCGGCTGGGGCGCGGATGAGCGGAATTTTCTCGTCGGCGCGGCGATGTTGCAGAACATGGGCATAAGGCGCGTGCGGCTGCTGACCAATAATCCCGACAAGCTGGAGGCGATGGAGGCCTGCGGCATCGAAGTGGCCGGGCGCGAGCCGCATCTGTTTGCCGCCAACGGCGTTAATGACGAATATCTTGCCACCAAGGCGTCCCGCTTCGGTCACATGCTTGACTAGAAGGCTGATGTATGGGGCGTCCTGCTTATCCTGGACCGGGGCCGTTTCCGCGGCTAAATGTCTGAGCCACTTTCGCACGAGACCCTGATGACACCGATCGAAGTCGACCGTCTGCAAACCTATCTGCGCAAGTTGTTCGGCAGCGAGCGGATCAAGGTCGTCTTACCGCCGCGCAAGGGCCTGTCCATCGAGTTCTCCGTCAATGACGAGACGATCGGCACCGTGCACAAGGACGTTGACGACGGGGAGACGTCGTATTCGATCCATCTGACCGTGCTGGAGGAGGATCTTCCGGCGCCCCGTCCCGTCGCAAAGGCTGCGACCGCGGCACCCGGGCGGCGCTAGCGGTAGATCTTCATGGCCGGACTGTTGTCCGGGTCAACGGCCGCCGAGCGGGATGTCAGGGCCGCGACGATCCCGGCCATCACAAGACGGCAATCGGCCGAATCCAAGAGATCGATCGTGCCGATCAACCCGCCGGCCAGACCGGAGGGTGAAACCCGGGTGCCGCGGCCGGACGCGCCCAATAAGGTGGTGTCTCAGTCATTTGCACGACCGGCTTGAGATGCTTAAGCCGCCCGTGCGGGGTATCGCTCACCATCGACCAGCGATCCAGTTCATCCGCCGTGAACTCCGTCGCGACACCCGACAGGCTGGCGGCCGGGACCTCCCCCATATCGACAAGCCATTTGCCGACCTGAGCCAGGGAGATCCGCACCAGCCAGCTCCCGCCCTCGGTCACGCGCCGGTGCAGCGCCACCATCGCGCCGAACGCCATCAGATAGCCGGTGCAGTAGTCGATCGCGGAAACCGGATAGAATTGCGGCCCCGGCGCCTTGCCGGGGACAAGCTCAGCCTGGCGCAAGGTGATGCCGCTGACGCTTTGCACGACCGTGTCGAAACCGCGTCGCGCCGCCCACGGCCCGGTATGGCCGAACGCGGACAGCGACACATAGATCAACCCTGGCCGAATCGCCCTCAGCGCCTCGGGCGACAAGCCGCGCGCGGCCAGCGTGCCGGGCCGGTAGCCCTGGGAAAACACGTCGGCCCACCGCACCAGCCCGCGCAGCGTCTCAACATCGCGCTCATCGCGCAGATCGAGATGCGTGGACAGCTTGCCGTGGCCGGTGTCGAACTCCTGGTGCCCGAGGTTCGGCAGATGCGGCGCGGTGATCTTCATGACGTCCGCGCCGTGCTCTGCCAATGTTCGCGCGCAGGTTGGGCCGGCCAGGACCCGCGTCAGGTCGAGCACGCGGATGCCCGACAGCGGACGGTTGCCCGGCGGTAACGGCTCCGGCGGACTGTCGCCCATGCGCAGGATCTCGAGCAGCGGCAGGGCAGCAACGGCGGCGGCCTGCGGGTGCGCCGCCCATTCCTCTTGCGTCCTGACCATGCCGCCGGCCCCGCCGGCTTCGATGATCGCCTCCTCCAGTTCGGCCGCATCCCACTGCGATACCGCCCGGGCGACGGCATCGCGCTCTTCAGCCACGCCGAGCACATTCAGTGCAGCGGCGCGGTGGTTCGGGAAGTTCGCATGGATGTAGCTCCAGCGTCCGTTCCGGGCGGGATAGGCGCCCATGATCGCGTTGCGTGACGTCGGGACGCCAGCGTCCCCCACCGTCAGGTAATGGCCGCTTCGCAACGATGCCGCGGCCTGGCGCAGATTCACCGAGATCTGCTGCTGCAGGCCGGTGCGGGTTCGCCATAGCTCCGCTGCCGCCAGCCCGGTGGCGGCCAGGGAAGCCGCGCCAGCCTGTCCGACGCGGAATGGCGTCGGCAACACCGGATCGGCGCCCCCCGTGAAGGTCACGCCATTGCAAGGCTCGGTTCGCAGCGCTGTGCTCGAGAGAATCGTGCGTAGGGCGACGTATGGCATGAAGGCAATCCTTCCGTTGCCGCCCCGGAGCATGCTCCAGCGCGGCCGCCACTAACCGGCCAATCGGCTCCGCCGGGTTGCGCCGGGCCATGACGAATGTGGAAAATGCCGTGCTCCGCGCAAGCCTCTGCCCCGGCAGCCTTGGGGATCGTCCTATTCCTCCAGCGGCTTTTGCCGAAGCTTCGCATACACCGCCTCTTGCTCCGGCCGCGGAGTCTTCCAATCGGGCTCCAGGGTACCGTTCGGATTCTGTCCAGCCAGATTGCCCCAGGCCCACCAATCGGTCGAGAGTCCCTGGCCGCCCTCGCCGAGTCTCAGGCCGTCCGGGCCGGTGCCGTTGAAATACGGAACCACCGTGGCGGCCCAGGCTTTGCTGCCCGGGCTGGACATCGATGCTCCCATTTCGCCGATAAACACCGGCGCGAGGTTCTCGTTGACGATCCAGCCCCAGAACTCGTTCATCCGCCTGATCAGGCCCGGTCCGGAGTCGATCTTCTGGCCGCTGATCTCGCCGGGATATTCGTGCACCGAATAAACCAGCTTGCCCGGCACGTTCAGCGTCAGCGGGTCATTCCGCACACCGCGGCAGTCGCTATTCGGCGGCTCCACGATGATCAGCTTGTCCGGATCGATTGCCAGGATCGCGTTCCCGGCGCGCAGATACATCGAGCGGATGTCCCGGTCGGAGCCGCCGCCCCAGACGCTCATGCCCGGCCATTCCAGCGGCTCATTGCGCAGGTCGTAGCCGATGATCGTCTGGTTGCCAGCGAAGTGCCGGGCAACCGCCTCCCAGTCCCTGATGAATTTGGCGTCGGTGGTGGTGCCGCGATTGCCGCCGCCGTCGGTGCCGTCGGACGCGCCGCCCAGGTCGTACCACAGTCCGTTCCGCTGCTGCGCGCCCCAGTTGTCGCGGTCGCTGTGCCCCGGCTCGTTGGTGTGGTTGTCGAGGATCATCCGCAGGCCGGCATCGGCCGCCGCCCGGGCGATGAAATCGATCTGCTTCAGGTTCTCCTCCATGGTGGCGTTCACCCAGGAGAACCGGATGCAGTTGAAGCCGTGCGAGGCCATCAGGCGGGTCTGGATTTCAAGCAGGATATGCGAGTTGACCTCGTTCCAGCCGACGCAGGCGAGCCGCACGTTCCGGCCATGCCGATCGACGATCTGATTGCCTTTGGTGCTGAGAGGACCGGAGGGCAGGAGCGTCGGCAGCGGCAGCGGGGCCGCATTGGCCGAAGCGGGTAGCGCCACGGCAACGCAAGCGAGCACGGGCATGCTGCTGAGCATCCGCACGAGGCAATCTCTGACTTTCATTGTATCTCCTGCCAATAGAAAACGCATGGCGAAGCGGACCAACGCCGGTGTGGCGGAATTTGCAACAAAACTCCTGGTGGTACACGCAACCGGGAGGGCGGGTGGTTTCGGCCAATCATCACCCGCGTGGCCATGACGATGGAATAAAGGGCCCCCGCCCGCACCTCCTTGTAAGCACAGCTGTGCCATCCATATACCATCCCCATGGATGGTAGCTCGATGGCAAACCCGAACAACGCTCTCCCCGACTCCCGTCAGCGTATCGCCGACAGCGAGAAGATCACGATCAACCTTGGCTTCGTCGATCTCGGCCGCATCGACCTGATGGTGCAGGACGGCTTTTACTCCAACCGCACGGACTTCATCCGCACGGCAATCCGCAACCAGCTCGACCGTCACGCCGACGTCGTCAGCCAGTCGGTGACGCGGAAGGTGCTCGACCTCGGGCTGCGCCATTTCAGCCGCGCAGACCTCGAGGCGGCACTGGACGCCGGGCACAGGCTGGAGATCAAGGTGCTCGGCTTGGCCAGCGTCGCCAGCGATGTAACCCCTGAACTGGCGCGCGCGGCGATTGCCTCCGTCACGGTGCTCGGCGCCCTGCATGCCACCCCCGAAGTCCGCGCGGCACTGGCCGATCGGCTGCATTGAGACAACTGAAAGCGAATGCGATGAACAAGATCCTGCCGCCGGAGATGCTCGAAGCCGCCCGGCTGACCAAAGCCGGGCAGTTGAAGGAGGCGACCGCGTTGCTGCAGCAACTGCTCAACCGGCGCCCCACGCCTGCGGCAGAAAGCGCCGAGGCGCCGGGGGTTCTGTCCCGCGTCGGCGATTGGCTGAAGCGGCACATCCACGACGAACCGGCCCCGGCGCCGGAACACACCCGATCGGAGGCCGGGCAGTTCCTGACCAAATCCTTCAGCAACCATTTCGGCACCCGCCCTTACAAACTGTACATCCCGCGCGGCTACCACGGGCAGAAGGTGCCCTTGATTGTCATGCTGCATGGCTGCACCCAATCGCCTGACGACTTCGCCGCCGGCACCGGCATGAACGCGGCGGCCGACGGAGCGGTCTGCCTCGTCGCTTATCCGGGCCAGACGCGCAAAGCCAATATGCAGAAGTGCTGGAACTGGTTCAGCGCCGCGGACCAGCAGCGTGACGCGGGTGAGCCGTCGCTGATCGCCGGAATCACCCGGGAGATCATGCATGACTACGCCGTCGATCCGCGGCGGGTCTACATCGCCGGCCTTTCCGCCGGAGGAGCGGCAGCTTCGGTAATGGGCAACACCTATCCCGACCTGTATGCAGCCGTCGGCGTGCACTCGGGGCTGGCCTGCGGCGCGGCGCGCGATATGAAAACAGCCTTCGCGGCGATGCAGCACGGCAGCGCGGGGGCTCCGGCGGCCCGGCACGTCCCGGTGATCGTGTTCCATGGCGACCGCGACACTACGGTCAACCCGCGCAACGGAGACGCCGTGGCCGCCCAGGCGGCGCGGGGCGAGTCGCTGAGGACCCATACCCGGGAAGGCCACGCCCCCGGCGGATACCGCTACACCCGCACGGTCATGACCGATGCTCCGGGGCACACCGCGATCGAGCAATGGACGGTGCACGGCGCCGGCCATGCCTGGTCCGGCGGCCATCCGGCCGGGTCGTTCACCGATCCCAAAGGGCCGGATGCGACGAAGGAGATGCTGCGCTTCTTCCTGGAGCATCCGCGCCGCGCATAGTAGGTCCCACGCGGTCGTTACTCATCAAACCGAACCAAACCGGGCAAGCATGGCGCGCGGCACGGGGGAACGGTGATGCGGGACGACGATCTCAGGGCTTCCAGCAATATCGACGATCGCCGCGGCCAGGGCGGGGGCGGCTTCCCGGGCGGCCGCGGCGGCCTGGGTCTCGGCACCATCGTCATCCTGACTTTGCTTGGCTGGCTTTTCGGGATCAATCCCGCCGTGCTGATCAACGGGGCGCAACTGGTGACCGGCGGTGGAGGCCCATCGGTCAGCCAGGGCACCGGACAGAGCGGCGCTCCGGACGACAAGCAGGGAATTTTCGTCGCCAAGGTGCTCGGCGAGACCGAGGACGTCTGGTCGCAGATGCTTCCGCAGCAGGCCAACATCGCCTATCAGAAGCCGATTCTTGTCCTGTTTTCCGGAGCCACGGGTTCGGCGTGCGGGACGGCGCGTTCGGCCATGGGGCCGTTCTACTGTCCCAACGACCGCAAGGTCTATCTCGACACGTTGTTCTTCCAGGACATGCAGCGCCGCATGGGCGGCGGCGGAGACTTCGCCTACGCCTATGTCATCGCGCACGAGATCGGGCATCACGTGCAGAACCTGCTGGGCATCCTGCCCAAGGTGCAGGCGATGCAGAACAGCGCGCGCGACGACGCCACGGCGAACGCGATCTCCGTGCGGACCGAGCTGATGGCCGACTGCTTCGCCGGGCTGTGGGCGAACCGGATGAACCAGCGGCACGCCAACATCGACGACTCCGACGTCCGCCAGGCGATAAACACGGCTGCCGCCATCGGCGATGATCGCCTCCAGAGGCAGTCGCGCGGGATGGCGGTCCCCGACAGCTTCACCCATGGCTCCTCGGCACAGCGGGTGCGGTGGCTGACCATCGGTTTGCGCGGCGGCAGCCTGAAGTCGTGCGACACATTCGCGGTTCAGGAGCCCTGATTGCCGGCGAGCGGGATGGCCCATTCCGGACAGGGGCTGATCTGAGCCTGCCGCGGCGGCGCGTCATCATCGGGTATTGTTTCGAAAAGGGGGCGCCCGATCCCCCTGTGCCACAATGATGCCCCGGCGTTTCCCTTGATCGGCCACTGCGCGAAAATAGCGTCTGGATGTGCCCGGGGGCACAGTAAACGCCGCCCCTGTGAAGGCATGGTCGCGATCTGGAAACGGAGGCTTGCCATGCGCGCTTATCTGAAAGCGGCTGTCCTGATCGTCACGCTGCTGGGAACCTACCTCGCTTTGCTTCCCCTGGCGGCGTAGCGATGACCGAAGCAGCAAACAGCGCAGCCAGCACCCCGGCTGCGCTGTCCACAGGTTGCGGGCTAAGCGTGCCGCTTCAGGCTATCGGGCACTTTTCCGCCGTTTTCGGCCAGCTTTTGCATCACGCCGGCATGCAGGGCGATGTTCTCCTCGGCAGTGCCGTCGGCGCCGACGTGAATGTTCAGCTCGTTGGCGAGCTCCTTCCGCGCGGCGAGGCTGGAATCCAGATCGAGCAGTTTCAGCAGGTCGACGATGGACGTCGTCCAGTTGCCGCCGCCACCCTTCTGCGATGCCAACTGGGTGAGCACCTGCTCGACATCAACCGATCCGGCGGGCGGCGCGGTCGGGCTGCCGGTCGCCGCGGCAGCGCCGGGCGCCGCAACGGTCCCGTCGGCTGCCTGAGCCGCAGCCGCCGGATGAAATACTTTTTCCAAAATCGAACCAAAAATGCTCATCTGCTTCTCCCTGTCGTTGCGTGCGATTGTATCGATAAGCGGCTCGGGTTGCTTTCACGAGTGTGCAGGCGCGGCACCAACTACTTTACGATGAAGAATTCCGCGATGCGTTAACCACCTGTTAACGATTTTGTTAGACTGATCGCCGAACAAGAGAGATCACAACAAATTGTTTCGAAATGTCTTTATCGAGACGATTTTCTTTGCATATAATTACTTAGTGCGATACGCGTATAAGACGCTTTACAACATTGCTGACGTACCGAAGGGAACCCACATATGTCTGCCGTTCGACCTATCCTTATTGTGGAAGACGACGATGCCGTTCGGCAGATGCTGGTCGAGCACGTTGCGGCAACCGGCTTATTCCATTCTGTAGAAGCATCGACCCTCAGCGAGGCCAGCCGGCACCTCGACGCGGCCGAATCGCGGTTCGATTCCATTATTTTGGACATCAACCTGCCGGACGGCGACGGGCGCGATTTCTGCGCCAAGATGCGCCGCCAGGGCCACCGGATGCCGATCATCATGCTGACCGGCGCGGCGAATGAGGAAGATGTGGTCCTCGGGCTGGATTCGGGCGCCAACGACTACGTCGCCAAGCCGTTCCGCGCCAGCGAGTTGCTCGCCCGGTTGAATGCCCAGCTACGTACCTTCGACAGCAGCGAGGATGCGGTCTTCACGATCGGACCGTACACCTTCCGTCCGGCGGCGAAGCTTCTGGTGCGAACCGACAAAAATCAGAAAATCCGCCTGACCGGGAAGGAGGTTGCGATCCTCAAATACCTTTACCGCGCAGGCGATCGCGTGACCTCGCGTCAGGTGCTGCTGAACGAAGTCTGGGGCTACAACGCCGGGGTGACGACCCACACGCTGGAAACCCACATCTACCGCCTGCGCCAGAAGATCGAAGTGGACCCGAGCGACTTCAGCATTCTGCTGACCGTGCCCGGCGGCTACCGGCTGAACGCAGCCGCCGATGTCGGAGAAGGAACCACGGCGGGCCGCCCGCTGACGTCCTGAGGTTCAGGTCAGGCCGCTGCACGAACTCGGCCAGCGTGTTGCCCGGATGTGCGTCTGGGCAACCCGCCGGGACGGCTCCAGCGCCTCCAACGCCTCAAGCGCGTCGACGACCGAAGAAAAACGCAGGCTGCGGCCGATCAATGGCTGTATGACCACGCAATCGGCCTCGCGCCACATGACCCAGCGGCAGAAGCCCGTGTCGGCGGCGAGGATAGCCAGGACTTCCTCGTAGTCCTCGGTGTCCGTGCCGTAATCCAGGTGGACGGCCATCCGCATCGACTGTGCCTCCGACCATCCTCCGACCAGCAGCAAGTCGGCGATGCGAAACGATAAACCCTTCACCGTGTTCATGATGCCCTCGGCTCGTTGATTGCGGCCGGACATTAGGCCGCGGGCCTGAGGCGCCGCTGTGACCCGCGCCACTGTTCAGGTCTTTTGTTTTGGCTCTCGTGCCGGAGCTTGTCGGCCTTTGCGCGGCGGGCACCGGCACGTCACCGCGTCATGGCGTGCGCCGCTGTTCTGCAACATCCGCCGGCGGCCTTGGCCGGGTCTTGGAGCGAGCTGGTCAAACGCAGTAGAAAGCCTGCGAGTGAAGGAGGCGGCCATGGCGAAAATTCACTACCAGGTTGTCCAGCACGATGGCGGTTGGGCCTATAAGCTGGAGAATGTGTTTTCGGAACCGTTCCGCACACGGGCAGCAGCGCTGGCCGCGGCGAGGCGGGTCGCCGCGGAGCAGCACGTGCCGGGCGACGCGACACAGATCGAGTATCAGGACGAACACGGGAAGTGGCATACGGAAATGTCGGAGGGCACCGACCGCCCCGACGCCGACGTCATCACCTGATCGGCGCCGCGATCCTATTCCCGGAACGGGTTGAACGGTCTGACGAAATCCGCCTCATCCTGCGCGCCAATGGCCGGAGCGCCGATGGGAATAACGCCACCCGCCATCAAGGGTGCATTTGCGCTTCGGTCCCAGTCCGCATGCGGCGCCGAATCGGTTTCCGGATCGGGCGCGGCGGTATCGAAGCGGGGGGACGTGATCAGGTCGATAATGACTGCCACCGCGACCTCCCGCGAGGCACCCGCCGCCACTGCCTCGTCCACGAGCGCCGTCAACCGGGGCAGCACGAAATCATGGACGGGTGAAGCGCTGCTCATGCGGCCCTCGGTGCTGTTTCGGTCAGGCTCCAATCTGCGCCTTTCCCGGGAGGCGGGGAAGCTTTGCCTGCATCCCGCGGCGGCGGCGCGCGTTCTATCGCGGAACGCAGGAGGAGTGCCCATGCCAATCCCACCGAACAGGCCGCCGGAGTCGCCGCCTCCCGCCCCACCGCCGGAGCAGGCGCCGGGCGGTCCGGCCGAGGACCCGACTCCCGGCCTGCCGCCGGAAATCCCCGACCCGGCGCCGTCGAGCGAACCGCCGGGACCGATTGTGGCGTAGCGGTCAGTAGCCGGCGCCGCGGTCCACGCAATCGCACCGGCTCATCCCGCCGAAAACAGCCAGAACAACCCGCCCGACAACACGACCGTCGCGGGCAGCGTCGCCACCCAGGCGATGGCAATCTGCCAAACCACGCGCGACTGCACGCCGGCACCCGACCCTGCCATCGTCCCCGCCACTCCCGACGAGATGATGTGGGTCGTGCTGACCGGAAGCCCGGAGAAACCCGCCGTCCCGATCAGCGCCCCGCCCACCAGTTCGGCGGAGGCACCCTGAGCCGGCGTGAGGTGCCGGTTGCCGATACGCTCCCCGATCGTCGTGACAATGCGCTTATAGCCGATCATTGTACCCAGCCCCAGGCAGACGGCGCTCAGCAATCGGACCCATATCGGCGCATACTCGACCGCGCCATGCAGCGTATCGTGCAGCTTTTTGGCCGTCGCCTTATCCTCCGCCGTCGCTTCCCTGCTTTCGGAAACCGTCTTCAGCTCTGCGCTCACGTGATACACTGCGTCCCGCAATCCCGGCCGTTCCTGGTCAGGAATGCCGCTTAACGCCTTCACCCCGCCGAGTTGCGCGGCCAGGCGCTGCGCGTCGCTGACGGCAATCCGCTTTTCATCGTCGCCGTATCGCTGGATCAGCGGCTGCGCCTGTTGCGCCGCCTGCACGAGTGCCGGCAGGCTGACTGAACCCGCCTCGGGGTTCAACGAAAACGCAGCCGGCATGATGCCGATGATCGTCAGCATGATCAGCCCGATGCTCTTCTGCCCGTCGTTCGATCCATGCGCGAAGCTGACCCCCGAGCATGTCAGGATCAGCAACCCCCGCACCCACCATGCCGGCCGCCGATCGGCTGTCGTAGGTTCGAATAGGGTGCGGTCGCGGATCACTGCGTTCAGCACCCGGAAAAGCAGCCCGGCCAGGAAGAATCCCAGCAGCGGCGAAATGAACAACGCCCGCAGAACCGACCAGACCTGCGACCAGTCCACGCCCTCGCCAAGGCCGCGCGATGCCGTGATCGAGTTGACAATCGCGACACCCATCAACGAACCGATGATCGCATGGGAGCTGGAGCATGGTATGCCCATCCACCACGTCGCGACGTTCCAGATCAGCGACGATAGGAACAGCGCCAACAGCATGGCGATCGCCGGATTGCCGTTGGGTGGCGTCAACACGTCGGGCGGCAGCAGCTCCACAAGGGTGAAGGCGACCGCGATGCCGCCCAATACAACCCCCAGGAAATTCAGCGTGCCGGACAGGATCACTGCCGGCACCGGCTTCAGGCTGTGGGTGTAGATCACGGTCGCGACCGCGTTGGCGGTGTCGTGGAAGCCGTTCGAGAATTCGAACGCCAGCACCAGAACAAAGCAGAAGACCAGGACCGCGAGCGCGATCGTCGAGGACGGAGCGATGGCTGCAAACATCGCGTGCCAACGGCTGGGACGGCCGCCGGTCGCCGCGTCATCGGAATTTCATGGCAAGCGGCGCCGGCCTGGCAGACATGGCGGGAAGTGACGGCCGGCTTTCCGCCGTCTCAATCCCGTCGCTCCAGCGCCGCCACTCCTCTATAAACCCCCATGTCTTCAGACGATCCGATTCGGGGCATCGTGCTGGCGGTCGGCGCGATCGTCCTGTTCGGCTCCTCCGACACCATCGCGAAATACCTCAGCGCCAGCCTGCCCATCACCGAATTCCTGTGGATCCGCTACGCGCTGTTCCTGGCGATGGCCATGGTCCTCGGCCGCCGCGTGGCCCGCCAACCGGTGCATCCGCGCAACCCCGGGCCTGTCGCCCATCCTGATCACCATCCTGTCGGTCCCGCTGCTGGGCGAAACCGTCAGTCTCCGCCGCTGGGCCGCCATCGGCGGCGGGTTGGTGGGCATGCTCGTCGTGGTGCGCCCCGGCCTCGGCGGCTTCCAGCCGGCATCGCTGTTCGGCGTCGGCGGCGCGTTCTGCTGGGCGCTGGCGCTGATCATCACCCGCAAGATCACCCTCTCGGACGCGCCGGAGACCACCGTGCTGTGGTCCGCTGCCATCGGCGCCGCCGTTCTGACGGTACTGTTGCCGTTCGAGGCGGCCTGGCCAACCTGGTGGCAATTCGGGTTGGCCGTGCTGCTGGGGATGCTCGCGTCCCGCGGGCAGTGGGTTGTCATCCTGGCCCACCGCCTGGCACCCGCCTCCCTGTTGGCGCCGTTCTTCTACACCCAGTTGATCTGGGTCAGCATCCTCGGCTTCCTGGTGTTCGGCAACCTGCCCGACCGGTGGACGCTGATGGGCGCCGGGATCATCATCGCGAGCGGGCTTTACACGGCACAGCGCGAGAGAATCCGCAGCCCTCGCACCGGATCAGTCGCCAAACCCCGCCCGGGCGTGTAGGGAATGCGCGCGATCCGATCCGGGTCGCCTGCCGCCCCTGTGTTCAGCGGCCCGCGGCATCACATATGGATGATCGAATTCTGGAGCCGGAGGCATGGTGGATACCGAGACGACCGCGATAACGGAAGCCCCCCGCAATTTCATCCGCGACATCGTGCAGGATGATCTGGAGGCGGGGCGTGCCCGCGGCGTCGTGACCCGGTTCCCGCCGGAGCCGAACGGGTTCCTGCATCTCGGTCACGCCAAGTCGATCTGCCTGAACTTCGGCATCGCCCGCGAGTTCGGCGGACGCTGCCATCTGCGCTTCGACGACACCAACCCGGTGAAGGAGGAGCAGCTTTTCATCGACTCGATCCAGCAGGATGTCCGCTGGCTCGGCTTCGATTGGGGCGAGCACCTGTATTACGCCTCGGATTATTTCGAGCAGCTCTATGAATGGGCGGAGCATCTGGTGCGTACCGGCAGTGCCTATGTCGACGACACGCCGCCCGAGGCGATGCGCGCCCAGCGCGGCACGCTGACCGAGCCGGGGCAGAACAGCCCGTTCCGCTATCGCCCGGTCGAGGAGAACCTGGACCTGTTCCGCCGCATGCGCGCGGGCGAGTTCCCCAACGGCACCCGGGTGCTGCGCGCCAGGATCGACATGGCGGCGGGCAACATGAACCTGCGCGATCCGGTCCTGTACCGCATCCTGCACGCCGCGCATCCGCGCACCGGCGACGCCTGGTGCATCTACCCGACCTACGATTTCGCGCACGGCCAGTCGGATGCGATCGAGCATATCACGCACTCGGTGTGCACCCTGGAGTTTGAGGACCACCGGCCGCTGTACGACTGGCTGATCGAGCACCTGCCGGTGCCGTCACGCCCGCGGCAGTATGAGTTTGCCCGGCTGAACGTCACCTATACCATCCTGTCGAAGCGGCACCTGACCAGGCTGGTGACCGACGGCCATGTTACCGGCTGGGACGATCCGCGCATGCCGACGATCGCCGGGATCAGGCGGCGCGGCGTGCCGGCGGCGGCGCTGCGGGAGTTCGTCAGCCGCGTCGGTGTCGCCCGGGCCTACAGCACGGTGGACGTGGCGATGTTCGAATCCGCCATCCGCGACACGTTGAACCCGAGCGCTCCCCGGCGCATGGCGGTGCTGCGGCCGTTGAAGCTGATCATCGACAACTACCCCGAGGGCCAGACCGAAACGCTCGAGGCGCGCGACCATCCCGACAACCCGGATGCCGGCTCGCGTCAGGTGACGTTCGGGCGGGAGATCTATGTCGAGCAGGACGATTTCCTTGAGCACCCGCCCAAGAAATTCTACCGGCTGTCACCCGGCAAGGAGGTGCGGCTGCGCTACGGCTATTTCGTCACCTGCCGAGAGGTGGTGAAGGACGCCGAGGGGCAGGTGGTGGCTCTGCGCTGCACCTATGACCCGGACTCGAAGGGCGGGAATGCGCCTGATGGACGGAAGGTGCAGGCCACCCTGCACTGGGTCGCGGCGGCGGATGCCGTGCCGGCTGAAATCCGGCTTTACACGCATCTGTTCAACCGTCCCGATCCGGGGGCGGACGGGGATGTGCTGGCGGACATCAATCCGGACTCGCTGGAGGTATTGACCGGCGCGCTGGTGGAGCCGGTGCTGGCGGATGCCGCGGTTGGCGAGGCGGTGCAGTTCGAGCGCACCGGGTATTTCGCTATCGACCCGGATTCGCGGCCCGGACAGCTTGTGTTCAACCGGACCGTGGGGCTGCGGGATACCTGGGCGAAGGTGAGCGCCAAGGGCTGAGGGTGTTCGGATATCCGTTGTTTTGCTGCCGTTCGGGTGTGCCGCGGCTGGAGCTGACGCAGCCGCGGATTGCTCGTTCCTCGCGTCCGCGTGTCTTCGGCAGGGGATATCGGGCTTCCCTTCGCCGCCGTGAGTATTGGCGAAGATTGGCGGCAGTCTTTCTCCCTCCGTGGCCCTCGGGCTTCCTCCTCGCGGAAAAGCCTTGAAGCGATGCCCACCGGCCTGTCTCCTGACGCACCGTCCCCGAATGGCTTGCCGAAACAGCGGGTTCAGCGGTAGCAGGTAAGCGCTGAGAGGACGCGAGGGGCGCAGCAATGAAAAAATCGAAGAGGGACGGCCACGCGTCCGCGGTGGAACCCGCCCCCGCATCGGGAAAACTCAAGCGTCCCGTCTACGAGCAGGAACTGGAAAAGCTGCATGGCGAACTTGTCAGCCTTCAGCGCTGGGTCGTACACAAGGGCCAGAAAGTCTGCGTCATTTTCGAGGGCCGCGATGGAGCCGGCAAAGGTGGCACGATCAAGGCTCTGACCGAACGGGTCAGCCCCCGCGTCTTCCGTGCCGTCGCGCTGCCCGCCCCCACCGAGCGGGAAAAGTCGCAGATGTATTTCCAGCGCTATGCCGCGCACCTGCCCGCCGCCGGAGAGGTCGTGGTGTTCGACCGAAGCTGGTACAACCGCGCCGGAGTGGAAAGGGTGATGGGCTTCGCCACCGAAGACCAGGTCAAGCGCTTCCTCGACATCGCGCCGAATGCCGAGAAGATGATCGTCGAGTCGGGTATCACGCTGATCAAGTACTGGCTTGAGGTCAGTGAGGAGGAACAGACGCGCCGGATGGACGCGCGGATCAATGATCCCCGGAAACTGTGGAAACTGTCGCCGATGGACCTGCATTCCTATGAGCGCTGGCACGATTACTCCCGCGCACGCGACGACATGTTCCTGGCGACCGACACCTCCTGGGCGCCGTGGTTTGTCGCCCGCTCCGACGATAAGCGGCGGTTGAGGCTGAACATCATCCATCACCTGCTCAGCCGGATACCGTACGAGCGCGTGCCGTCGAAGCCGGTGAAGCTGCCGAAGCGGCAGGCCGCGCCGGAGCATCACGGGGTGGACTACCCGGTCAAGCTGGTGCCGGAGCTGACCTGGGGGGCGGTTAACCCGCCGTCCTGATGCGATCTCTCCGGAGTATCGGCGGGCCCGGCCAGCGCCGGTTATTAATCGGCTGCCAGAATATGCTCGATCGTCTCGACGACCTTCCGGCGCACGTGCGGGTCGGCCGATTGACAGTATGCGCGCATCACCGCCAACGCCTGCACGAACGCGGTGGCGTGAATGAAATCCGGCATGTGATCCGGACGCCCTTCGTAACGACTAGCCATGGCGGGCGATGTGGCCCCGCAGCTTCTCGGCCCCGGCCCTGGTTCGATGGCGTCCGCGGCGCGCGCGAACTCCGGTCGCGCCAGCAAGGGTGTTTCACCGTAGAAGAAGTCGATTCCCACATCGAGAGCATCTGCGATTTGAGCCAGTTGCGCCGCCTGGACCCGGGCCAGGCCGAGTTCATAGGCCTCGACGTCGGCCTCGCGAGCGCCGAGACGGTGAGCGAGCGATAGGCGTGACATCCCGAGAAACAACGCCGCCGCCGTATGCGCGATCCGATTTGCCGATCAACGGACGTCGGCCGCTCGGGCTTTGGCTGCCCGCCGGAATCGAAGGTCGTCATGCGTGGCAGAACCGGGATCATTTTGCTCACGCTGCCGAGCGTGGCCAACTGTATTGGCCAGTCTCATCAGTGTCTTGTCAGACTTGCGTGACCACGCAAACACTTCATATATTATAGCCACAAAACGACGAAATTCATGTCCGATCTTTACTGACACGCGTCCGCGAAACTCCTGCGCTGTATCCGAGCCTCAGCAACTTCCCTGACACCGTTCTGCTTTCGTTGCGGCAGGATGGAGCGGGCGCGCGGCCGGAAAGGCGCCCTCCGGCCGTCGGGTCAGGAGAAGCCGAAATTTATCATCACCGGATCGTTGCCAAGCCAAATGTTGAACCAGTCCGCATAAAGCCACGTCAGCCAGCCCGCTGCGGCCAGGCACGGGCCGAACGGGATCGCGGTTGCGGCCGTAACCCGCTTCCCGAGCAGGATCGCAACCCCCGCCGCTCCCAGCCCGGTACAGGACGCCAACACCAGGACAATCGGCAGGCTGTTCAGCCCCAGCCAGGCGCCGAGCGCCGCCAGCAGTTTCGCATCGCCGAGGCCCAGTCCGTCGCGCCCGCGCAGGCGCCGATAGGCCCGGGCGGTGCCGGAAAGAACAAGGTAGCCGAGCGCCGCGGCGAGGGCATGATCCGCAAGCGCGCCGGGACTGATCGCGGCGGTGGCGCCCAGCCCCGCCAACAGCAACGGCAGCGTCAGCACGTCGGGCAGGATCATCGTCCGCAGGTCGATCCAGGCCGCGGTCAGCAGCGTCCACCCCAGCAGGCAGGCCAACCAGAAATCGAGGCCATCGGTCACGGCCGCGGCCCATCCGGCAACGCCGGCCGCGGCGGCTTCGGCCGCCACCGGGAACAATCCGATCGCCTCACCGCAGTAGCGGCACCGGCCGTGGGACAGCAGATAGCTGAGAAACGGCACGAGGTCGCGGGCCTCCAGCCGATGGCCGCAATGGTCGCAGGCCGATCGGCCCGTCACGACCGGGCGTCCCTCCGGCAACCTCAGAATCAGGACGCCCAGGAAGCTGCCGATGAACGGCGCAACCAGCACAGCGGCAATCCGCGAGAAGGTGCCGGACATCAGGCTTATGTACGAGTCCATGGCCAACTCCAACCATCTTCCATGAAGGTCCGCAATGGATGGCCCGCGCTGTCCGACGCCGCGCACCGGCCGATCGGCGGCCACCCGGACGGCGCGTCTTTGCCGCCGCGCCTTGCGGCGATCGGCTTTGAGCGCCGCGCAGCGGTTGAGTTGGCTGGCGCTTTTCAGCCCCGGGTATGTGACCGGTTCCGGCCTCTTTCCTTTGGCGGGAAGATGGAAGCATGCACATCGCGGCTCTTATGTTCTAGTCTACGTAATGTTATTTGTGCGTCCCGGATCGGCGGTCTAACTAACGCCATCGACACCGAAGCATTCTTGTCGGGGGCATCCGGCTTTGATCATTGATGCGAATAATGTGCCGCGTGGCACCCTGCTGGAAACCGATATTTGCATTATCGGTGCCGGGCCGGCCGGGATCAGCCTGGCGCGGGCATTCGACAATCAGCCGTTCCGCGTGATCCTGCTCGAATCCGGCAGGCTGAGGCGCAACCGCGCAGGACAGGCGCTCTACAAGGGCGAAAGTATCGGCCTTCACTACGAGGACCTGGACCAGGCGCGGTCGCGTTATTTCGGCGGCAGTTCGAACTGCTGGGGCGGGTTCTGCCGCCCGCTCGATGCGCACGACTTCGAGGCGCGGGACTGGGTACCGAACAGCGGATGGCCGATCAAACAGTTCGATTTACTGCCGTATTATGAGCGTGCGCATGCGCTACTCCAACTTGGTCCATTCGAATACGATCCGCTGTCGTGGGAAAACTGGATCGGCCGCAAGGATGCGCGCCTGCTGACGCTCGCCGGTGATCGCACATTGAATCTCATTTCGCAGTTGAGCCCGCCGACGCGGTTCGGACGTCATTATCGTGACGAAATTATGCAATCTAGCAACATCGTGACCTACCTCGGTGCGAATGTCACGGAGATCGAGGCGCCCGGCAACGGCGCTCAGGTCTCCGCCGTGCGGGTTCGCACGCTGGCCGGCGGCACGTTCCAGATCGCCGCGCGGACCTATGTCTTGGCCACCGGGGGCATCGAAACGCCGCGGCTTCTGCTCGCCTCGAACCGCTACCAGCCGCGCGGCGTCGGCAACCAGCACGATCTCGTCGGACGCTATTTTATGGATCATCCCCGCTTGCGCAGCGGCACGATCCAGTTCCGCGACCCGGCGGCCAACAGTTCGATCTACGATCTGCACTACACGCTGCCGGGCGGTGTCACTGCGAAGGGCGTGAAGATCGCCGCCTATTTCGGCCTGACGCCGGAGACGCAGCGAGCCGAACGCCTGGGGAACACGCGTTGCTATGCGGTTTCGCGCTACGTCGGCGATGATCCTGCCGCCTACACCGCTGTCAGTCATATCCGGCAGGCGGTGCACGGGGCCGGGTCGCTGCTGGATCGGTCGCGGTCGGACCTTTTCAACATGGTCAGGCAGTTGCCGAGCGTGGCGGTGCTGGCGGCCGGACTGAAGCTCCGGCTGCCGTTCCTTGCCCGCGGCTTCGCCCTCGAGACGGTGGTGGAACCGACACCGTTGCCGGATAGCCGCGTCACGCTCGGCACCGGGCGAGACCGTTTGGGCATGCCGCGAGTCAAGGTCGAGTGGCGGTTGGGCGAGCTGGAGAAACGCACCATCCGGCGCACGCAGGAGATCCTTGGGGAGGACATCCAGCGTGCCCGGGGCGGCATCGTGACGGTAGACGCTCCGGGCGAGGATGAGGATTGGCCGGACACGTTGCGCGGTTGCTGGCACCACATGGGCACCGCGCGCATGGCAGACGATCCGCGGCGCGGGGTGGTCAACGCGCAGTGCCGCGTGCACGGGATGGAGAACCTGTTCATCGCCGGCAGTTCGGTATTTCCAACCTGCGGTTCGGACATGCCGACGATCACGATCGTCGCGCTCGCGCTGCGTCTGGCGGATCACATCAAGGACTTGTACTCCCAAGAGAGGAAGCCGGAGGTCGGTAGCGTACAAAGGCAGGACGCCGTCCAGGTGGCCTGATTCGCCGGCGGCGGGGGCTGGACAGAAAATGGACATTATCCGAGACTATTTCCTTCACAGAAGGGAGGGCTGGGATGATGCTGGAACGGTCGGGGCCGGAATCGGCCCCTGTTTGCGGATGCCAATCCTGCCAGCAGGCTGACGCCGCTGCGATAACGCGGCGGAGCCTGCTCTCTCGCGGCATGGCGGGAGGGGTTGTCGCGGGACTCGCGAACATTGTCCCGCTCCGAGCCGCCCGGGCGCAGACCAAACTGAAGCCTGATGCGGCCCTGGAGCAGTTGCTGGCAGGCAACCGCCGCTTCGTGGCCGGCAACTTGCAGTCCTTTCAGGAAGACCTCGATATCCTCAAGCAGAACAACGTGGCAAAGCAGGAGCCCTTCGCGGCGCTGCTATCCTGCGCTGATTCCAGGGTTCCGGTGGAGCTGGCTTTCGACCAGAGCATCGGCCACCTGTTCGTCGCCAGGGTCGCTGGAAATGTCTGCACCCCGGAAATTATCGCCAGCCTGGAGTATGGCGCGGCAGTGCTGGGAACGGCGGTGATCGTGGTGCTGGGGCATAGCGGGTGCGGCGCGGTGAAGGCGACGATAACGGCCAAGCCGGTGCCCGGGCAGATCAGCGCCCTGTACGCGCCGATCCGCCGCGCCGTCGAGGTCGCCGGGAAGGATTTGGAAGCCGCGATCAAAGCCAATGCGCAGATACAGGCTGATCTTCTGCGCACGGCGTCTCCAGTGGTGGCGGATCTGACGGCGCAGGGACGGCTGAGGGTCGTTTCGGCGTATTACGACATCGGCAGCGGCGCGGTGACTTTGCTGAACTGATGCGGGGCACGATGCGAGGTCCGGCAGGCAAGCCGAACCGCCGGCGATGCGCGGAGATATCCTGCCAGAGGGTAGTTATTCGCATTATGAGCAAGCGAGACTTCCGACCAGGACGATCGGCGCGGCCGTGCCTGATGCCGCGGCGCGCGACCTATCGCCGATGATTCGGATGTGCCGCTCCGTTGCGTGTATCAGTCCCGACGGGCGGCGGCCGCTATGGCGCCGCCGCTGGATCGGGCAGGAGCGGCTATGGCTTTTCTGAAAATCGCGGTCGTCGTGATGGGCGTGTTGATCATTGGTGGAACCGCGACCCTGATCGCCGTGGTCGCGATGCGGGCGGCCGGGTCAGGCGGGTCGCCGCCGGTTGTATCGACGGTGTTGGAGGAACCCGCCGGTTCCCGCATCGCCGGCATCGCGGCGACCCGCGATCGTCTGGCGGTGCAGGTCCAGGGCGGCGGGATGGACCGGATCATCCTGATCGACCCGGCGACCGGCGCCCTGGCGGGCCGGATTTCTCTGGCGCATTAGAAAACAGGTGCTTGAGGTTCCGGTGGTCCCGGGTTAGAAGGCGAGCCTCGGCCGATGTCCCGTTCGTCTAGAGGCCCAGGACAGTGCCCTCTCACGGCACCAACAGGGGTTCGAATCCCCTACGGGACGCCAATAATTGCGATGGCTTAGGGTTGCACCCTTCGATCATCTCCAGTCTCGAACTGCTGGGGTGGCGAGGTTAGTCAGCTGCACGAACGCCTAGCCACTCGAGTGCGATCACCAATTCGCCGGCGGGCGCCCACTGCGCCGCATCGGTCAGCGACCCCGACCACCAGGGCCTCCTTCTCCTGACAGGACCGGCCGCATTGTATCGGTCATTTCGATGCGCCTATGCGATGGGTTTGGACGTTCCGGCGCGCCGCGCTTCGGCCACCAGCGAGGCAACCGCGCAGGACGCCAGCCGCGTCAGCAGGGAATCGGCACGGCTCGTCAGCATGATCGGCACGCGCGCGCCCAGAACGATGCCCGCCGCGTCGGCGCCGGCCAGGAAGGACAGGCTCTTGGCCAGCATGTTGCCCGCCTCGAGGTCCGGAGCCACCAGCACGTTTGCCCGCCCTGCGACCGGCGAGACGATGCCCTTTATCGCGGCCGCTTCCGGATCGATGGCGTTGTCCAGCGCCAGCGGCCCATCCAGCAGAGCGCCGGTGATCTGTCCGCGATCGGCCATTTTGCACAACGCGCCCGCCTCCACCGTGGACGGCACGCTGGCGGAAACCGTCTCCAAAGCGCTCAGGATAGCCACCCGTACCTCGGGAAAGTGCATGGCGTGCGCCAGATCGATGGCGTTGCGGATGATATCGGCCTTGTCATCCAGATTCGGCGCGATGTTCACCGCGGCATCGGTGATGATCAGCGCATCCGGGTGACCGGGCACGTCGAGCACAAAGCAATGGCTGATCCGCCGCTCCGTGCGGATGCCCGTCCCGCGCGCCACAACGGCGCCCATCAGCTCATCGGTGTGCAGGCTGCCTTTCATCAGAGCCTCGGCCTGGCCAAGCCTGACCAGTTCGACCGCCTTTGCCGCCGACTCATGGCTATGCCCTGCATCGACGATCTGCATGCCGTTGATATCGAGTCCTGCCTTTGCAGCGACGGCGCGGATACGGGCCTCTGGGCCGACCAGGATCGGTGAGATCAGGCCGAGCCGGGTGGCTTCAATCGCGCTTTCAAGCGAAACCTGGTTGCACGGATGAACGATCGCCGTCTTGGTGGGCTGCAGCTTGCATGCCGCATCCACCAGGCGTTGATACTTCACATGGCGAGGCGCATCCTTGCTGCTTACCCCGCCGGCAATGCTGGCGTCAGACATGACTTGTCTCCGCGGGAGGCTTGCTGGCCTTCGGGCTGCCGAACAATGTTTCCACCCGCGCCAGCCGGCGTTTGCCTTCATCCGACAACTGCCCGCTCGCCTTGATCATCCGGTGCAGCGCCGCCAGCGCGGCGGCGCGCAGCTCCGGCTCGTTCGCCAGCAGCAAGGGCAGCGCCTGTATGGCGCGCTCGGCATCGAACTCAATCAGCAGGAACTGGTCTGCGAGCACTTGCTTCAGCGCCGGCTGGCTGAGGCGCTCACCGGGAGGACGGGAATCCCGGATTGCCTGCAACACGGTAAAGCCGCGTTCATCGGCGCTTCGTTCCGGTATACGAATATAGACCAGAGCGCGCGCCAGGGCGTCGGCAATCCCACCCTTCTCAAAACGCCCCTCCAATTCGGCGCGCCGTTTTGCGATCGTCACTTCGCGCAGCAGATCATGTTCAATGTGACGGCCGGCGAGCGGCTGGTCGGTGCCGAGACCGAGCAGCGCCTGCACCAGCGGCGAGCCGTAGGTGGTCAGGAACACCTTCTCGGTCAGCGTGTCCCGCGCCTTGCCGACCGCGTTCAACCATGTGGTGATCCAATCCGAGGCAGCGCGTTCCATCGTCAGCAGCGGGTTATCGTCGGAAACCGGCTGCCGGGTCGCGCGCGCGGTTTCGGCCAGCGCCTTGACCGGCCGCATGAACGGATTCTCGTCGGAGAACATGGCGAAGCGCACACGATTGGGGTGCAGCTTGCGGAGTGCCTCGGCGGTCTGTTCCGTGGTCATGGCGCGAACCGCCGGCTGCAGCAGCGTGCGATAGAGGCCAAGGTTAATATCGGACACCCTGGCGGCAGCAGCGAAGCGGAGATCGTCTGCCGCATCATTGCCGCCCAGCGCGTGGATGTCGGCCAGGCTGCGCGCTTCCAGCCGGAACAGGTAGCGGCCGTTGATCAGGTCCGGGTTGGCGGTGTTCTCGTCCACCTCGGTAATGACGGCTTCGTACAGACCCGGCGGCATCAGGTCGATCATGTCCATGCAGGTGGCGAACTCGGCGTGCTCCCTGGTCGCCACTTTGCCGGAGACGAAGATGCCCAGATGGCCGATGCTTTGATGCATCGTGTAGACGATCGTCTGGCCGTTGGCGACGATCTCGCTGTCTTCGTCGTAGAGATCGGTGATCCAGCCGAGCGCCTGCTGCGGCGGGGTGATGTCATCGCCGCGCGAGCAGAACACTACGATGGGCGAGCGGATATTGCGCAGGTCGATGCGGGTTCCATCGCTGGCGCGAAGGCCGCCGGGTGCGAGCCGGTTGCCGACGAACAGGTTGTCGGCGATCCATTGCATCTCCCCGGCGGTCAGCAGCACCGGGCTGCCCCACCAGGTCTCGAACTCCAGGAAGCGCTCGGCCTCGGTGTCGACGTGCGAATAGACGTTGTAGGGCTTCTGCCAATAGGTGTTGGCCGGGTTCATGGATTCGAAGTTGCCGATGAGATGGGCGCCGTCGAAGATGCCGTGCCCGAGATCGCCCATCAGCGCGGTCAGCCAGGTGCCGCCCAGCAGGCCGCCGAGATAGCGCATCGGGTTCTTGCCGTGCACGCCCGCCCAGTACGACAGTGGCGATCCGGCCAGCATGATCGGCCCGCACAGGTCCGGCCGCATCGCCGCCATGATCATGATCTGCCAGCCCGCCTGGCAGTTGCCGATGACCACCGGCTTGCCTTCGGCCTCAGGATGGCGCGCGGCCACCGTCTCGACGAAAAGCGCCTCCGCCATGCAGACATCCTCGATCGTCTGACCTGGCTGAGGATTCGGCAGGAAGCCGACGAAATAGCAAGGATGGCCGGCTTGCAGCGCGACACCGATTTCGCTGTCGTGCTTCATGCCGCCGATGCCCGGGCCGTGGCCGGCGCGCGGATCGACGACGATGAAGGGCCGCTTGTTCGGATCGATGACCGTGCCGGCCGGCGGCACGATGCGCACCAGGGCGTAGTTCACCGGCCGCTTCAGCGTGCGGCCGTCGGTGATCAGCTCCGGGGTGAAGCTCAGGACGTTCGGCGCGAGGCGCGCGTTATGTTCGCGCGCGATATCCCCGCGCTGACGCAGTACGTCGAGGAACAGGATGGAGCGTTGCCAGGCGTCCAGCCAATACTCCTGCACCGCGCGACCAACCGGCAAATACTGCATGTTTAACTCCTGCAACCCGTCTCCGCCGTCCTGTTCGGACAGTTGAAATCACGCTTCCAAAGCGCTCTTTGGCCAGGCAAAGAACAGCCCGACATCGCCCGGCTTACCATCCGGGTAATTGATGATGCGGGCAGAGAACTCGAAACCGCCGGGCTTCAGATTTTCCTTCCAGTAATCGTAGACCTTGCGGACCCCCAGCGGCATCGTCGCCAGCCATTCGGGTTCGTCGGGCAGCGCCGCCCGTTCCTCCTCGGTCAGCTCAACGATCGGCGGAGCGCCGGCATTGATGATCGCCCGGCCGCTGTCGGTGCAGAAGCTGCTTGGAAAGGACGTCAGCATCAGCTCGGTCTCGCCGGCTTCGAAAAGCTTCCTGATCTTGTCGATTGTCGATTTGACCACCTCATCCGTTATTTGAAAACTGTCAAGACGCCGACGGAAGTCGGCAAGCTCCTCCAGCTGTTGTTGCTGCAATTGCTTTTCTGCTTCAATGTCCCGCCGGCGGCGCGCTTCGCGGTCCGCGAACAGAGCGGCTACCGACAGGGGCCTGACCGATGTTGTTTCCGGCATTGACTTTCTCCTCTTGTCCCGGCCTCACGAGGAGACCGGGCAGATGCAACTATAATAGCATCCGGGGAACCCGGCGGCGTTGATTCACGTCAAGCAAGACCGGCCCGCCCTGTTTCGGGATTTTCCTCCATGGCGGCTTTTCCCGCCGTGATGTTTGTTTCTGAACCGTCCCCACCGGTGAATAACAGCCTCCGCATCACCGGCCAACCCAGCTCCAGGGTGAGGTTCCTGAACGCAAAGTAGGGAACCAGCGCGACGAACAGCATTGCGGTAACGGTCATCAGGTCGGCTATCCCGCCACCGCCGATGTCGGTTACGCCGCTTGCCCGGGCCGAACCCCGGATCAGCCCGACCACCGCTGTTTCCAGGGCATGAAAAGCCATGAACAGCAGAGCGAACAAAGCCGCCTGCCGCAAAATGGGGTAAATAAGCGGCTTGCCTTTGCGTCCGGCGCCGAAGTTGAAGTCTTCGGCGATCAACATCACTTTCCCCAGCACCAGTGCGTTGATGATGGCGAAGCCTTCAAACTCAAAGTCCAGGCCCAGCCGCCGGCGGATGAGCATATCGTGCAGCGCGAACAAGCCGAACAGGAGCCAGAGATAGACCACGATCAGCGCAAGTTTCCTGGTCTCGTGCTTCATTCTTTCCGCAAGGCGGCGGCCGGGCCCGGTGGGACGGCGACCGCCGCCCGCTGCGCCGGAGGTTGGATACGGGGTCACACCAGTTCCTTCTCGAAACCCGGGGCCTCGGCCAACAGGATCGCCCGTGACAACATGCCGCCTGAGAGGTTGCGGACCTTGAAGCCGTTCTGCAACAGCAGCCGCGTCGCGTAATAAGCGCGCTGGCCGGAGCGGCAGGTCACCTCGATTTCGCGCTCTCGCGACAGTTCGCCAAGGCGTGCCCGCAACTGCCCGAGCGGGATGTTCGTGGCGCCGGGCACGCTTTCGAGGGCAAGCTCCGCAGGTTCCCGCACATCAAGCAGGAAACCGTTCCGTGCGGCATCCCAGTGCGCGATCGGCATGTCGCCGTTGAGAACGTCGCGCGCAACCATCCCGGCGAAGTTCACCGGGTCCTTGGCGCTGCCGAACTGCGGGGCGTAGCAAAGCTCGGCTTCCGCGAGGTCATCGATCGTGACGCCCATCTGGATCGCCATGGCGAGCGCGCTGATCCGCTTGTCGACGCCCGGCCCGTCTTCGCTGAGCGCCTGCGCGCCGAGAACCTTCCCGTCGGACTTGCGAAACAGCAGCTTGAGGCCGATCATTTTGGCGCCGGGATGGTAGCCCGCGTGCGAGTTCGGATACAGGTAGACTTTCTCGTAATCCGTGTCGCCCAGCCGCTTCAAGGTCTTCTCGCTGGCGCCGGTCCAGGCGGCCGCCGCGCCGAACAGCCCGACCACAGCGGTCCGCTGCGTGCCGCGGAAGCGCGAGTCGCGGCCCGCGATCACGTCGGCGGCGCTGCGTCCCTGGCGGTTGGCGGGGCCGGCGAGCGCGATAAGGCTCCACTCCCCGGTCACGAAGTCCCGCACCTCGACGGCGTCGCCGACGGCGAAGATGTCCGGATCGCTGGTGCGCATCTGTTCATTGACGCGTATCCCGCCGCGCGCGCCGATCTCAAGGTTCGCCGTCCGGGCGAGACCGGTTTCGGGTTTCACGCCGAGGGCCAGGATCACGATGTCCGCCGGATAGGTCTTGCCGGACCGGGTCAGCACTTCCAGCGAGTCGTTCGGTCCCTGCCGGAAGCCGGCGACGCGGTCGCCAAGCGCGAGGCGCACGCCGTGCGTCTCCAGATGGCCCTCGACGAGGCGGGCATATTCCCGGTCCAGGGGCGCGAGCACCTCGTCGAGCATCTCGAACAAGGTGACGTCGAAGCCGCGGTGGCGCAGATTCTCCACCACCTCAAGCCCGATGAAGCCGCCGCCCACCACGACGGCGCGGGTCGTTGGCCGCGCCATCTGGATGCCGGAATAGGAGTTCGTGCCGGCGAGAAAAGCCGTCCCGCGCTCGATCCACGCCCGGATCGCCCGCGCATCGGGGACGGTTCGCACCTGAAAAATGCCGGGCAGGTCGATCCCCGGCAGCGGCGGCCGCACCGAGGCAGCTCCGGGAGAAAGCACGAGCTTGTCGTAAGCTTCGGTGGTGACCTCGCCGGTGGTGGCGTCGCGCAGCTCCACCGTCTTCGTCCGCGTCAGGATCGCGATCGCCTCGCAGTTCGTGCGCACGTCGATGGCGAACTGCTCGCGGAAGGTCCGTTCGGTGGCCACAAGAAGGCTGGCCTCACGCTCGATAACCCCGCCGACATGGTAAGGCAGCCCGCAGTTCGCGTACGAGACGTAAGGGCCGCGTTCCACCAGCAGGATTTCCACAGTCTCGTCGAGCCTGCGGAGACGTGCGGCGCGGGACGCTCCGCCTGTCACACCGCCGATAATGATGACTTTCACGGTCCTTCCGGGGCGGGGATTGAGATCGGCGGCCGGATGCGGCCCCGGCGCGGCAGGTTTCCGGCGAGTCCGGCGCATCAGGTTTCCCCCGCGAATCGCCTGGCATTGCGCAAGTCCGCCGCGATCTCGTCCTCGAGGGCGGCGATAACAGACACATAGTCGGCGACTTCGGCCGGCTTTTTCTCAGCCTCGGGCAGCGCCTCGAACCGCGTGAGCGTCTCGCGCGCCAAGGCGTAGTCCTCGCAGACGCTCCGAAATGCCTGGTCCGCCAGGACCAGCCGCCGGATCAGCGGGGCATTTTCGGGAAAGCGCGCAATAACATGCGCGAGATTCAACCCGACTGCTGGTATGTCGGTCATCGGTCCGGCAATCATGATGTGATGTCCGCAATGTGAGCAACTTGGCCGGGCGAATAGAAGTACGTTACTGTTAATGGCGTTCGCACCGGGCGCGGCCGGTGCCGGATATGACCTCCTGATCCGGCTGGCCTGCCGCGGACCGGATGCGGTGCTGGCTGGCCTATGCTAGCAAAGCCAGCGGGCGGCCTGCCTCGCCGGGGGAAGCGATGGATGGGGTCAAGTCTGACTTTGGACCGGATGCAGTCCGGGCACAGTTGCATCGGATCCTTGCATCGGCCGGCTTCGACGCCTCCAGGCGCAATCGGCTTTTTCTTGAATATGTCGTCGAAGAGACGCTCGAAGGGCGAGCCGGCCGGATCAAGGCCTACAGCATCGCAACATCCGTGTTCGGCCGCGACGCCGGATTCGACCCGCAACTGGATTCGATCGTCCGCATAGAAGCCGGGCGCCTGCGGCGTTCGCTCGAACGCTACTACCTCACCGCAGGCGGAAAGGAGCCAATCCGCATTGCGATTCCGAAGGGTTCGTACGTGCCGGAATTCGCGGCCGCTCAGCCCGCGGCGTCAACTGCCCACCCGCCCGCGCCCGCTTCTCCGGTCAGGCGAACCGGCCTTTGCCAACACGGCCGCGTGATCTTCGTGCGGCCGTTCGAGGAGGATGGAGACCAGACTGCGTTCCCGAATTTCACCCGCGGCTTTACACGCCAGATCATCGTCGCACTCACCCGTTTCACCGATCTGTTCGTCCTGGGCCCGGAAACGACGGACAAGTACGGCGAGGCCGCCGACATGGCACGGCTCAGGACGGACCTCGGCATCGACTACATTCTGACGGGCGGAACGACGGTCTCAACCGATGGCTTCAGCGTGGAGGCATTGCTGGTCGATGCGCGGACCGGGCGCAATCTATGGGCCGACTCGTTCGAGCGGACCTTGCAGGCGAAAGAGGTCTTCAAGGTTCGTGACGAAGTTGCGAACAGTGTCGCCCGCACTTTGGCGCAGCCCTATGGCGTCATCTTCAACGACGCCGCCAGGGAGGCTGACGAAACGCCGCCGGACAACCTCATTTCCTATGACTGGGTCATCCGGTTCTACCAGTATTGGCGAACCTACGATCGCGCCCTGTTTGAACCGGTTCGCGCCGGCCTGGAACAGACGATCCTGAAGGACCCTCATTATGCGGAGGCCTTCGCCTGCCTGTCGCAAACGTATTCGAATGCCTTCCGGTTCGAGCATGATGTCAGCGCTGTCACCGCCGAGCCGCTGCAGCGGGCGTTGGCGCGACGGGCGATTGATCTTGCACCCAATGCCAGCCGTGGGCAACACGCGCTGTCGCTCGCGTGCTGGTTTGCCGGCGATACGCGCGGAGCGACCACGGCCCTCGAAGCCAGCCTCGCGCTCAATCCGAACGATACGGAGGTCATGGCCGATCTGGGGTTGCGTTACGCGATGCTGACCGAATGGGACAAGGCGGTACCGCTGCTGGAAGAGTCCTTCGCGCGCAATCCCGCTCAGCCAAGCTCCTACCGGGTCGGCCTGTTCCTCTATCACTACGCCGGCGGCCGCTATGAAAAGGCACTGGCCGAGGCCCGGCGGATCGAGGCGCCTGACATCGTCCATGGGTTCGTCGCGGTCGCGACCGCCGCCGCGCAACTCGGCTTTCAGCGGGAGGCCGCAGCCGCGGTGAAATCGATCCTCGCGCTTGATCCGCATTACGGGGACCACGTCGTCTCGGACCTGAACAACCGCCACCTTCATCCCGATCTGGTCCAGACCGTTGTGGAGGGGTTACGAAAAGCGGGTTTGCCGGGCAGCGAAACCGGACCGTCCGGCGACCCCATCCCCGTAGCACGCATCGTGTAATACCAGTCCGCGATGAGACCGGCGCTTCCCATAAAACGTCATGGCCCGGACGAGCCGCCGGGCCATGACATTGGAGAGCGGCTCGATGGGTCAAAGTCAACGCGGACCGGTGTAACAGACCGCTCGCACGTCACAGTAACTTACATGAACCCCGCCGCAAAACGGTGGCGGGCCGATTGCATTCGGTCTCGGAATGGACTTGAATGCGGCCGACGCACAAACTCCTGTCGTGACCGGGCCGGTTGGCGGCCTCGCCTGAGACCGCGCCCGGAACGGCGAGGTCCGAGCCCACATTGATGCCCCGGCGGCGACGCCGCCGGATTGCCATGGAGATCCGAATGAACACGACCCGACGCTCCCTGCTTGGGATAGCAGCTTTGGGGGCAGGCAGCCTGCTTGTTTCCGGCGGCCCGGCGGAGGCTGCGCCTTCCGCGCGGCAGATCGACATTGATGCCGCCAACGCGCTGAACCAACTGTATGCGGTGCAACCCAAGGCGCGCGGCCTGTCCAAACGGGCCAAGGGCGTGCTGGTGTTCCCGAAGATCTACAAGGGTGGCTTTCTGGTTGGCGGTCTGAGCGGCAACGGCGTGCTGCGCGTCGGCGGCCGGCCGGCCGGCTATTACAACATCACGGCCGCGAGCTTTGGCCTTCAGGCCGGTGCTCAGGCCTACAGTTTCGCGATGTTCTTCATGACGAACGAGGCCCTGGACTACCTCAACAAGAGCGACGGCTGGGCCATCGGCAGCGGGCCGAGCGTCGTCGTGGTGGATAAGGGCATGGCGGCGAACCTGAGCAGCACGACGTTGACCCAGGATGTCTATGCCATCCCGTTCGGCCAGAAGGGGCTGATGGCGGGCCTCGGGTTGGAGGGGTCGAAGATCACGCACATCCATCCGGCGTGATGGAGCGATGGGACGGAGGAGCCACGGAGGCCGGTCCCATGATCAGTGCGATAGTATGCGTTATCAAGGGGCCAACGCCGCCAGCCCTCGTTCCGCGGCCATGAGGTTGCCCTCAGCGGCGGTGGCGCGCGGTCTGGCCGTGGTGGCGACCGTCCTGGTGGTGGTCGGTGGCTGCTCGTTGCCCAAACGTCTGGCCGCGGTGCCGCGTGACGAAACCACGCTCGCGCAGATACCGGGCATCCCGAACGCCCGCTATTTCCCGGACACTCAGATCGACCTGTTGGCGGCGGAGACCCTTGCCGCCCGCAACCGTGAGATCGCGGCGCTCGCCCGGGAAGGCCACGACGGCCCGCCGCCTGAAACGAACCTCCTCGCGGTTTCGGGCGGCGGCGCTGACGGGGCGTTCGGCGCGGGTCTGCTGACCGGATGGACAGAGGCCGGCACGCGGCCCGACTTCAAGCTGGTCACCGGCGTCAGCACCGGCGCCCTGACGGCGCCGTTCGCGTTTCTCGGACCTGCCTGGGACCCGCAACTGACCGCCGTCTATACCGGTCGGTGATCTTCGCAACGTGGACGATCCCGACGGCCCAGACGCGGATCGGGCGTGATCGGTGGTGAACACGACGGCGCGATCCGGTCGCTGTGTCAGGCGCCAGTGCGCTGTTTGGGGGTCGCAACGCCGCCCTCGTCGCCGGCTGAACTGACTTACGCCCGGGCCAGCCCGTCTTTCGGCCAGTTCAACCGGCCATCCGGTCGTGTCGCTGACCGGCCATCGGAGCTGTCGCGGAAACCGCGCGTATCGCGATGTCCCGTATCGCGATCCTTGAGCAACCTGGCGATCCCGGCACGCCGGGGTGGCTGCTGTCAACGGCCCGGTTGTTCCCGCGGATTCTGTCGCATACGCGGACTTGCGCGATGCCCGCGCCGGGGGCTACTCCCAACGGCAAAGAGTTTCTGGAGGTTTCCCGCGCTATGGCCGTCAAGGATGTGAAAAAGGTTGTTCTCGCCTATTCGGGCGGGCTGGACACCAGCGTGATCCTGAAATGGCTGCAAACCACCTATGGCTGCGAAGTCGTGACCTTCACCGCGGACCTCGGTCAGGGCGAGGAGCTCGAGCCGGCCCGCCGCAAGGCGGAAATGTTCGGCATCAAGGAGATCTACGTGGACGACCTGCGGGAGCCGTTCGTGAAGGACTTCGTCTTTCCGATGTTCCGCGCCAACACGGTCTATGAGGGCCAGTATCTGCTGGGCACATCCATCGCCCGGCCGCTGATCGCGCAGCGCCAAATCGAGATTGCCGAAGAAGTCGGCGCCGACGCGGTCGCGCATGGTGCCACCGGCAAGGGCAACGACCAGGTGCGGTTCGAACTGTCCTATTACGCGCTGAAGCCGGACATCAAGATCATCGCCCCATGGCGGGAATGGGACCTCAACAGCCGCACGAAGCTGATCGAGTTCGCCGAGCAGCATCAGATTCCGATCGCCAAGGACAAGCGGGGCGAGGCGCCGTTCAGCGTCGATGCCAACATGCTGCACTCCTCGTCGGAGGGCAAAATCCTGGAGGATCCCGCCGAGGAGGCGGACGAAATCGTTTATCAGCGCACCATCCGGCCGGAGGATGCGCCGGACAAGGCGACGGTGATCGCGGTGGATTTCCTCAGCGGCGATCCGGTGGCGATCGATGGCGTGGCGCTGTCGCCGGCCTCCCTGCTGACGCGGCTGAACGAACTGGGCAAGGCGAACGGCATCGGCCGGCTGGACCTGGTGGAGAACCGCTTCGTCGGCATGAAGTCGCGCGGGGTGTATGAAACCCCCGGCGGCACGATCCTGCTGGCGGCGCACCGGGCGATCGAGAGCATCACGCTGGATCGCGAGGCGGGGCACCTCAAGGACAGCCTGATGCCGCGCTATGCCGAGCTGATCTACAACGGCTTCTGGTTCAGCCCGGAGCGGCGGATGCTGCAGGCCCTGATCGACACCAGCCAGGCCAGCGTGACGGGCCGGGTGCGCATGAAGCTGTACAAGGGCAACGTAACCTGCATCGGACGGGAAAGCCCGAACAGCCTGTACTCGATGAAGGTCGTGACATTCGAGGACGATCAGGGCGCGTATGACCAGGTCGATGCCCAGGGTTTCATCAAGCTGAATGCGTTGCGGCTGCGGCTTGGTGCGATGGCCGGTCGTCGCGGCGGCGCGCTGTAGGCGGAATTGGTCCGACTGGATGGGCTGAAATCAATCGTGTTTTTCCATCCGGTGAGCAAATAGTGGAGTTTCACCCTCATGGTTAAGCGCGGATGGTCCGCATGCGCGGACCATTGCGCAAGCAGGCCGGCCAAAAGCGGAGACTCCGAACGTGTACATACCCACGCATTTCAAGGAAGAGCGCATCGGCGTTCTTCACGGCGCGATTCGTTCGGCCGGGCCCGCAACCCTGGTTTCCATGACGCCGGACGGATTGTTCGCCAGCCACGCCCCGCTTCTGCTGGACTCCGAACCCGCCCCATACGGCACTCTCATCGGCCATCTCGCCAAGGCTAATCCGCATGTCCGCCTGGCCGATCCGGCGGTGCAGACCCTGGTGATCCTTCAAGGGCCAAACGGCTACATAACGCCTTCATATTATGCGGCCAAGCAAGAGCACGGGAAGGTCGTGCCGACGTGGAACTATGTGGCGATCCACGCCTATGGCCGGTTGGTGGCGTTCGATGATCCCGCGCTGCTGCTGGACGTGGTGACGCGATTGACCGACCGGCATGAATCGCTGCGCGCCGCGCCCTGGGCAGTTTCCGATGCACCCGGCGACTTCGTGCAGGGCATGCTGCGCGGCATCGTCGGTATCCGGCTGCCCATTGCCCGTTTGGAGGGCAAGGTGAAAATGAGCCAGAACCGGCCTGCGGCAGACCAGATCGGGGTGGTCGACGGTCTTCGGCTGGATGGCCAGGCCGATATCGCGGAGGCGGTCGTCGCGGCAACTGGCGGTTAACCCACCTTCGGCCCACTACGATCCTAATCTGCCATTAAAGTGCTTAACAGGTCGTTATTGGAGCCTTTTCACGCTGACTGGAAGGGCGACGGCCGCTGCCACACCGTCATGCCCCGGCTCGTCCGCGCCACCTATTGCGGCAGGGTGCGGGCATGGGTGACCCGGACAAGCCGGGTCATTAAGACAAAGATCGCCGCCGCGTGCAGCCTGCCGGCATGCTCATCCGTGAGACAGCAACCAGGAACCAATCTGTTAACGAACCCCACATCGGAGAGAAAGTGGTGGCGACACATCCACACGGAATCTGACGGGTTCCGGCCCGGGCGAGCGAAAAATGCAGACTTGCCCACCTTCTCGCCCCTTCTCACGGAAATACCGCCCGGAAAGGTCGGGATTTGGCTCCACGGTTTTACAGAGGCAGGCGAAAACCCGGTATTCTGCGGGTGTTCAAACGGAACCTGGCGCTGACTGCGGAAGGTGGGTCAAACACGGTCATTACTACTCGGCCGCGTCGGCCTCAGCGTCGACCGGAGCCGCTTCCGCTGGAGCAACACTCCGGCCACGCTCCGCGATGCGGGCCGACTTGCCGCTGCGTCCGCGCAGGTAATAGAGCTTGGCGCGGCGCACATCGCCGCGGCGCACCACTGCGATCTCGGCGATCGTCGGCGCGTACAATGGGAAAACGCGCTCTACGCCCTCGCCATAGCTGATCTTGCGCACCGTGAAGTTGCTGTTCAGGCCTTTGTTCGAGCGGGCGATGCAGACGCCCTCGAATGCCTGAGTGCGGGTGCGCTCGCCTTCAACGACCTTGACCGAAACCCGCACGGTGTCGCCGGGGATGAAGTCCGGCACGGCGCGGACGGCGGTCAGCTTCGCGATCTGCTCCGCCTCATACTGCTGGATGATGTTCATCGTCTTATCCTCTTGCTTTCTGTTGCGGCGGTTCAGGCCGCGTCTTCCCGGGTTGCGAGCGCGGCCCACAGATCGGGGCGGCGTTCGCGCGTGATCTTTTCGGATTCGGCCTGACGCCAGGCGGCGACCGCGCCGTGATGGCCGGACAGCAGCACATCGGGCACGCGGCGGCCCTGCCACTCGGCGGGCTTGGTGTAGTGCGGGTATTCCAGAAGCCCGGCGGAGAAGCTTTCCTCCCCGGCACTGTCGGCCGAACCCATGACTCCTGGCAGCAGCCGAACGATGCTGTCCAGCAGCACCAGCGCCGCCAGTTCGCCGCCCGACAACACGTAGTCGCCGATGCTGAGTTCATCCATGCCGCGGGCGTCGACGACCCGCTGGTCGATGCCCTCGTACCGGCCGCACAGAAGGATCACCCCCGGCCCGGCTGCGAAGCGTTGCGCATCCGCCTGGGTGAACCGGCGGCCGCGGGGAGTCAGGCATACCAGCGGCCGCCCGTCATCAACCGAAGCGACCGCCGCATCGACGATATCGGGCCGCAGCACCATCCCCGCCCCACCGCCGAACGGCGTATCATCCACCGTCCGATGCTTATCCGCTGCGAAGTCGCGAATGTTGGAGACATCCAGGGACCAGGCGCCGATATCCAGCGCACGGCCGGCCAGAGATTGCCCGAGCGGACCGGGAAACATTCCCGGAAACAAGGTCAGGACGGATGCGCGCCAGGTCATGCCGCTGCTTCCTCGGCGGAGGGCGGCACGATGACCTCATAGGGCAGCACCGCGACCAACCGGGCGGCGGCGATATCCACCGTCGGGACGCAAGCGGCCGTGAACGGCAGCAGCACGGGCGGCCCGCCGGGGCGCATGATTTCCAGGCTGGCGCCGGCGCCGTAGTCATGCACGACCGAAACCGAACCCAGCGGCACGCCTTGCGGGTCCACCACGGCCAAGCCGATGAGATCGGCCAGGTAGAACTCGTCCTCGTCCGTCGGTGGCAGGGCCGAGCGCTCGATGAACAGCTTCGTGTTCGTCAGCTTCTCGGCCACGGCGCGGTCGGTCACCTTCACCGGCACGCCGTCCGTGATCCTGGACACCTCGGCGACGCCTTCGGACTTCCAGCGCAGGACAAACACATGCCCCGCCGCGTCGGACAGCGGCCCGTACTCGGTCAAATCGGCCGGATCGGCCGTGTGACTGGTCACACGCACATATCCGCGCACGCCATGGGCGCGGCCGATGACCCCAACCTGAATGCGGCTGTCCGGCACAGCCGGCCTAGGCTGCAGCGGCCGCGGCGGCGGCCTTGGCGCGCTCCTGCGCCTTCTTCTTCGGCGCCGACTGCTGCGGCTGCTCGTTCCAAGCAGGCATCGGGGCCAGCCCGGCCTTGCCGAGGAACCTTGCTACCCGTTCGGTCGCAACGGCGCCGTTGCTCAGCCAATGGGTCAGACGCTCGGCTTGCAGACGAACGCGGTCTTCGTGCTCAGCCGGCAGCATCGGGTTGTAGCTGCCGACACGCTCGATGAAACGGCCGTCGCGCGGGCTGCGGCTGTCAGCGATCACGATATGGTAGTACGGGCGCTTCTTGGCGCCGGCGCGGGCGAGGCGAATCTTCAGGCCCATGTAACAAAATCTCCTGGTAAAGTTCAGTATGGTCTGCGGTTGCCGGGCATCGTCATGCCTTTCGGCATCAGCGCGCCGAGACCCTGACGCATCAGGCCTTTCTGTCCCAGCTTGCCCATTTTCTTCATGATCGCGGACATGTCGTCGAACTGCTTCAGCAGCCGGTTGACGTCCTGCACCGAGGTGCCGGATCCAGCGGCGATGCGCTTCTTTCGGTTCGCCTTGATGATGTCGGGGGTGCGGCGTTCCTTGATCGTCATTGACGAGATGATCGCCGCCTGGCGCTTGAACACCTTCGTATCCAGATCCGCCCCGGCAAGCTGCTGTTTGAACTTGCCCATGCCGGGCAGCATATCCAGCATGCCCGTCAGGTTGCCCATCTTGCCAATCTGGCGAAGCTGCGCGGCGTAGTCTTCGAGGTCGAACTTGCCCTTCATCATCCGGGCGGCGAGCTTTTCAGCCTCCGCCTGGTCGATGGTCTCGGTAGCGCGCTCCACGAGGCCGACGATGTCGCCCATGCCGAGGATGCGGCCGGTGACGCGTTCGGGATGGAAATCCTCCAGCGCGTCCTGCTTTTCGCCCACGCCGATCAGCTTGATCGGGGCGCCGGTGATGGCGCGCATCGACAGCGCGGCACCGCCGCGGGCGTCGCCGTCCATGCGGGTCAGCACGATGCCGGTGATGGACAGCGCGTCGTTGAACGCCTTGGCAGTGTTGACGGCGTCCTGGCCGGTCATGGCATCGACGACAAGCAGCGTCTCGGCCGGGTTGGTGGCGGCGCGGACCTGACGGACTTCCTCCATCAGCTCTTCGTCGATCGACAGGCGGCCGGCGGTGTCGAGGATGACGACGTCGAAGCCCTCGCGGCGGCCGACATCCATCGCGCGGGCGGCGATCTGCACGGGCGTCTGCCCGGCGATGATTGGCAAACTGGGAACGCCGGCCTGGTCCGCCAACTGCGCCAACTGAAGCTGCGCGGCGGGGCGCTGCGTATCCAGGCTGGCCAGCAGCACGCGGCGCTTCTGCTTGTCCTTCAGCCGCAGCGCGATCTTGCCCGAGGTCGTCGTCTTGCCGGAGCCCTGCAGCCCCACCATCAGGATCGGCACCGGCGCGGCGGCGGCGAGGTTGATCGGGACGGCGCCTTCGCCTCCGAGCGCCTCGATCATCACGTCGTTGACGATTTTCACGACCTGCTGGCCGGGGGTGACCGAGTCGAGGACTTCGGAGCCGACAGCGCGCTCGCGGACCTTGGCGACGAAGTCGCGCACGACCGGCAGGGCGACGTCGGCGTCCAGCAGGGCGATGCGGACTTCGCGCAGCGCCTCGGTGACGTCGGATTCGTTCAGCGATCCCCGGGCGCGGAGGCCGTCGAAGACGCCGGATAGCTTGTCCGAAAGTGCCTCGAACACGGGTGGCGGTACTCCTGGCGCATGTTTGCGCGATAGTCCAAACGTTTTAGCGCCGCTGCGCGAATCTTCGCGGAGCGGCGGAGCCCCCGCGTCTGGCGGGGACCGGGGGTCAGATTAACCCGGATGGTCGCTTATGGCGGGGAGAGGCGCCCGAGTCAATGGTTGCGCCGGATCGGTTCCCCGGAAGTGGATGGCAAGAGGATGTCCTGGCCGGTTCTCCTCGGACGGGTCGTGCCGCCCTCATCGGATGACACTCCCGGTGAGGAGGCTTACAAGAAGCCAAGCGGGTCCGGCTCGTGCAGGTTCTGCGATGTCGCCAGGCCGCGCGCACGGCGGGTCCAAAACGGCTGCTTCGTGGCTTCGGTGGTAAGTGAATGTCCAACTCTGACTCCGCTCCCGTACCAATCGCCGCCGACGCTTCGGCCGTTCCGGACGCTGCCGAGACCGTCGCGGATACCGTGGCCGCGCCGCTGCACCTGATCCTGATCGACGGATCGGGCTTCATCTTCCGTGCCTTCCACGCTTTGCCGCCGATGACGCGGCCGGACGGGACCCCGGTGAACGCGGTATTCGGCTTCACCAACATGCTGGCGAAGCTGCTGAAGGAGCATGTCGGCACCCACATCGCCGTCATCTTCGACGCCGGCCGGCTGACCTTCCGCAACCGGCTCTACGACCTCTACAAAGCCCAGCGCCCGCCGCCGCCGGAGGAGCTGATCCCGCAATTCGCCCTGGTCCGCGAGGCAACCGAGGCCTTCGGCGTGCCGTCGATCGAGCTGGCGGACTGGGAGGCGGACGATCTGATCGCCGCCTACACGAGGGCGGCGTCCGAGGCGGGCGGACACGTGACGATCGTGTCCTCCGACAAGGACCTGATGCAGTTGATCCGGCCGGGCGTGGAAATGCTCGACCCGATCAAGCAGAAGCCCATCGGCCCGGTCGAGGTGATGGAGAAGTTCGGCGTCACCCCCGACAAAATGGTCGAGGTGCAGGCGCTTATCGGCGATTCCACCGACAACGTCCCCGGCGTCCCGGGAATCGGCCCGAAGGGTGCCGCGCAACTGATCAACGAATACGGCGACGTCGAAGCCGTGCTCCAGGCCGCCGCCGGGATGAAGCCGTCGAAGCGGCGCGACATGCTGATCGAGCACGCCGACAAGGCGCGTATCTCGCGGCAGCTCGTGCTGCTGCGCACCGACACCCCCATGCCCCTGCCCATCGAAGCCCTCGCCCAGCGCGACGCCGATCGGCTGGTGCTGGCGGAATGGCTGGGGAAGCAGGGGTTCCGGAGCACGATCGCGAGGCTGGGCCTGGACACGGCACCGCCGGCCGCCGCTGCTCCGCCGAAGCCGCCGACACAGGCGGATCCGGGGCTGGCGCCGCCGCCGGTGGATGGCTCGGGGTTCGGGCCATACGAAAGTGTGGTGACGGCAGATGCCCTGCGCGTCTGGGTCGCCGAGGCGCTCGCCTGCGGCCGGATGGCGATGGATACCGAGACCGACGGGCTGGACGCGATGCGCGCCCGGCTGGTGGGTCTGTCGCTGGCGACGGCTCCGGGGCGGGCCTGCTACGTGCCGCTGGGGCATGAGGTGCTGGGCGAGCAGATGAAGGTCGCCGAAGCGATCGAGGTGCTCGGGCCGGTGCTGACCGATCCTTCGGTGCTGAAAGTTTTCCAGAATGCCAAGTTCGACATGATGATCCTGTCGCGCGCCGGCTTCCCGATGCCGTCGCCGGTGGACGACACCATGCTGATCTCCTACGCGCAGGAGGCCGGCATGCACGGGCATGGGCTTGATGAGCTGTCGCAGCTGCATCTGGGGCATACTCCCATCAGCTATGATGAGGTGACCGGGACGGGGCGCAACCGGGTGCCCTTCGCTCAGGTGCAGATCGACCGCGCCACCGCCTATGCCGCCGAGGATGCCGATGTGGCGCTGCGGCTGTGGGAGGCGCTGAAGCCCCGGCTGCGGCTGAACGACGGACTGGCGCTGTATGAGCAGGTGGAACGGCGGCTGCTGCCGGTGCTGCTGGAGATGGAGCGCGCCGGGGTCAAGGTCGATGCGGACGACCTGCGGCGGATGTCGGTGGATTTCGCGGCGCGGATGGTGGTGATGGAGCAGGACTGCCATCGCCTCGCCGGCCATCCGTTCAACGTAGGCAGTCCCAAGCAATTGGGAGAAGTGCTGTTCGACGAGCAAAAGCTGCCGGGCGGCAAGCGGATGAAGACCGGGGCATGGGGGACGGATTCCTCGGTGCTGCAGGCGCTGGCGGACCAGGGGCTGGAGCTGCCCACGCGCATCCTGGAATGGCGGCAGTTGGCCAAGCTGAAGAGCACCTATGCCGATGCGCTGGTGACGGACATCAATCCGGAGACCGGGCGGGTGCATACGTCGTTCGCGATGGCGATCGCCTCGACCGGGCGGCTGTCGTCAACCGATCCGAATTTGCAGAACATCCCGATCCGGACGGAGGAGGGCAGCCGGATCAGGAAGGCGTTCATCGCGGAGCCCGGGCATGTCCTTGTCAGCGCGGACTACTCACAGATCGAGCTTCGGCTTTTGGCGCATGTGGCCGATCTGCCTGAGCTGCGGGAGAGTTTTGCGAATGGCGAAGACATCCATGCGCGGACCGCGAGCGAGGTGTTCGGCGTTCCGATGACGGGCATGGACCCGATGACGCGGCGGCGGGCGAAGGCGATCAATTTCGGGATCATCTATGGAATTTCGGCGTTCGGGCTGGCGCGGCAGTTGGGGATCGCGCCGGGGGAGGCGCGCCAGTACATCGATCGTTACTTCGAGCGCTACCCAGGGATACTTTCCTACATGGCGCGGACGAAAGAGGAGGCCCGATCGCGGGGCTACGTCGTCTCGCCGTTCGGCCGGCGCTGCTGGGTACCGGGGATCGCGGACAAGAACCCGGCGCGGCGATCTTATGCAGAGCGTCAGGCGATCAATGCACCGTTGCAGGGCGGGGCGGCGGATATCATCAAGCGGGCGATGGTGCGGCTGCCGGCGGCTTTGGTTGAGGCTGGGTTGAGGTCTCGGATGTTGTTGCAGGTTCATGATGAGTTGCTGTTCGAGGCACCGGACGCCGAGGCGGAGACGTTGGCCGCGGTGGCGAAGCAGGTGATGGAGAGCGCTGCGATATTGTCGGTGCCGCTGGTGGTGGAGACCGGGTTGGGGAGGACATGGGATAAGTCGCAGTAAATATCCCCCGGCAAAGCCGGGGGCTCTAAAGGTTTGGCCGCTCAAATCCGCTTGGCGTACCGGAACAACTGGTTCCGCCCGTTCAGCCCCGGGTTTTCCATATCCTCGATGCCAATCGGCGTCACGCCGGGCGGCCGGCTTTCGGGGGCGTGCCGATAAAAGCCCGAGTCACCCGGCGACGGTGATATCGGTCAGCCGCCGATGCTCATCCATCGCGTACCGGTCCGTCATACCCGCCACGTAATCCGCCACCGTCACGGCCGCGCGCTGCGTCCCGCCCTCCCCGGCCCGGGCGCGCCAATCATCCGGCAGCAACGTGGGCGCGGTGTGCAGCAGACGGAACAACTCCTCGGTCAGCCGCCTCGCCTTGGCGGTCATCCGGTTGACCCGCCAGTGGCGGTACATCTTGGCAAACAGGAAATCCTTGATCGCCTGGTTGGCATCCGCCATCGCCGGACTGAACGCCACGATGCGCTGCTTATTCCGCCTGATCGCATCCGGGCCGTCGGGATCGAGCTTCGCCAGCCGCGCGCCCGTCTCGGTGATCATGTCGTTCACCAGTGTGTTGATCACCCGCCGCAACATCTCGTGCCGCAGCCGCGGCGGCGGTACGTCCAGGCTGGACAGCCGCGCCGCCGCCAGCGCCTCCCCCACTATCGGCAAATGCTTCAGGTCGTCCACCGCGAACAGCCGGGCGCGCAGGCCGTCGTCGAGGTCGTGGCTGTGATACGCCACGTCGTCGGCCATCGCCGCGATCTGCGCCTCGGCGCTCGGCTGCGTATGTAGATCGAGCCGGTGGCGATCGTTGTAGTCCGCAATATAGGCCGCGGGATTGCGCAGCGGGCCGTTGTGCTTGACCAGCCCCTCCAGCGTCTCCCAGGTCAGGTTCAGCCCGTCCCAGCCGGCGTAGCGGCTTTCCAGCAAAGTGACGACCTTCAGACTCTGGGCGTTGTGGTCGAACCCGCCGAACGGCTTCATCGCCAGGTTCAGCGCCTCCTCCCCCGCATGACCGAACGGCGGGTGGCCGAGGTCGTGCGCCAGCGCCAGCGCCTCGGTCAGGTCCTCGTCCAGGCCCAGCGCGCGGGCGATGGAGCGGGCGATCTGCGCCACCTCGATGCTGTGGGTCAGGCGGGTGCGGTAGAAATCGCCCTCGTGGTTGACGAAGACCTGCGTCTTGTATTGCAGCTTCCGAAACGCCGAACTGTGGATGATGCGGTCGCGGTCGCGCTGCCAGGGGGATCGGGTTTCCGCCTCCGGCTCATGGTGCAGCCGGCCGCGCGCGTTGGCGGGGGAAACGGCGTAGCGAGCCAAAGGGGGGCGACCGGACATACAGGCGGCGATACACCCTGCAACGCGCCGCTTCAATTCTTCTGACCGATCGCTTATGTTATCCGGCATGGAACAGTTCGCCGTAACCGATCGCGCCGCCGCCCGCATCGCCGAAATCGTCGCCGAGACGAAACCGGACGAGGATGTCGCACTCCGTGTCGCCGTGCTGGCGGGCGGGTGCAGCGGCTTTCAGTATCGCTTCGAACTCGACGGCCAGACCGCCGCCGACGATGTGGTCATTCAGCGTGGAGCCGCCCGGGTGGTGGTCGATGCGGTCAGCATGGACCTGCTGAGCGGGTCGGAGCTGGACTACACGGACGAACTGATGGGCAGCCACTTCTCCGTGCGCAATCCCAACGCAAAATCGGCCTGCGGTTGCGGGACCAGCTTCGCCATCGACTGAAAACGCGGCATATGGCGGGTTCTTCGGCTGTGGCGAGATCTTCTCGCTGTTTCCATCGACGCTGACCGACACGTTCGGCGCCCGCCACGCCGCCCGCACCTACGGCTGTCTGTATATGGCGCAGGGGATCCGCGCGATCTTCGGCGGACCAATGGCATCTCTACTGCACGAAGCAACAGGAGGGCGGACGACAGTCTTCCGGGTTGCTATCGCCGCGGATTTACTGGCAGCTGCGCTGGCGATCACAGCTCTGAAACCGCTGCGGCGCCGCAAAACAATTCAAAGCCCGATTAGCACTCTGTTAACCAACCTCCCGTACACGACGACGGCGGCGGCCGGACTTCCCCGATCTCCATCAACGAACGAGGTTACGATGGGTAGAAGGCATCGTGCTACCATACCAGATGCTATAGTCATCTTGATCATCAAAGTCAAGATCCTCCGCATCCGTCAGTAGGGGGCAGCCTGGCCGGCGGAAACTATCCCGACGGCTGGCCTACTCCTTCTTGGCGGCCAGCTTCTGCTTCAAAGTTTCGTTTATCAGCGCCGGATTGCCCTTCCCGGCCATCGCCTTCATGGTCTGTCCGACGAAGAACCCGAAAAGCTTGTCCCTGCCCGATTGATACTCCGCCACCTTGTCCGGGTTGGCCGCCAGGATGCGGTCAACCGCCGCGTCGATTGCGCCCGTGTCGGTAACCTGCTGCAGCCCTTTTTCCTTCACGATGGTGCTGGCATCCCAGCCGGTTTCGACCATCGCCTCGAACACGTCCTTGGCGATCCGGCCGTTGATCGTGTTGTCGGCCATCAGATCCAGCAGACCGCCCAGCGCCTCCGCCGTCACCGGCGCGTCCTCGATGCTGCGGCCGAGGCGGCTCAGCGCCGCGAAGAAGTCGCCGGTCACCCAGTTGGCGGCGATCTTCGGGTCGCGGCCCCTGGCCACGGTTTCGTAGTAGTCGGCGGTGGCTTTGTCGGCGACCAGAACCGCGGCGTCATACGGCGACAGCCCATACGACTGCATGAAGCGCGCCCGCTTGGCGTCCGGCAGTTCCGGCAGAGATGCCTTCAGCGCCGCGACCCAGTCCTCCTCCAAAACCAGCGGCAGCAGGTCCGGATCGGGGAAGTAACGGTAATCGTGCGCGTCCTCCTTCGACCGCATCGACCGCGTCACGCCGCGGTTGCTGTCGAACAGCCGCGTCTCCTGGATCACCGTGCCGCCCGACTCCCACACCTCGACCTGGCGCGCCGCTTCCGCCTCGATCGCCTGCATGACAAAGCGGATGGAGTTGACGTTCTTGATCTCGCAGCGAGTGCGGTACGGCTCCCCCTGGTGGCGGACGGACACGTTGACGTCGGCGCGCATGGAGCCTTCCTCCATGTTGCCGTCGCAGGTGCCGAGGTAGCGCAGGATCGAGCGCAGCTTGCGCAGATAGGCGCCGGCTTCCTCCGGCGAGCGGATGTCGGGTTCGGAGACGATCTCCATCAGCGCGACGCCGGCGCGGTTCAGGTCGATCAGCGACTTGGTCGCATGCTGGTCGTGGATCGACTTGCCGGCGTCCTGCTCGAGGTGCAGGCGGGTGATGCCGATGACCTTGGTGGAGCCGTCGGCGAGTTCGACCTCGACCTCACCCGTCCCGACGATCGGATGTTCATACTGGCTGATCTGATAGCCCGGCGGCAGATCGGCGTAGAAATAGTTCTTCCGGTCGAAGCGGCTAACCAGGTTGATACGCGCGTTCAGCCCGAGGCCGGTGCGCACCGCTTGCGCCACACACTCGCCGTTGATCACGGGCAGCATGCCGGGGAAGGCGGCATCGACGAAGCTGACCTGGCTGTTCGGCTCCGCGCCGAAAGCGGTGGCGGCGCCGCTGAACAACTTGGCGTTGCTGATCGCCTGGGCGTGGACTTCAAGGCCGATCACCACTTCCCAGGTGCCGGTTGAGCCTTCGAGCGTGTAGGTCATCGCGGGGGCCTTTCGAGCGAAACGGTAGCGGCCAAGGGTTTAATCGCAGCCGCGAGCCCTCGCAACGCCGCTGTCCCCGCGGCGACTGATCTCATGCTCCCGCCACGGGGCGAATGTGGCCTCGTGGTGAGCATGAAAGGGGGCCGGGCTGTCACACGAAACGAGGGCTGAACGTCAATGTCGGGAATTCGGCGCGAATCGACAACATATCTTGACACGCGACAGGAAGGCGACCGATCATTCGCCCTGGTGCCGTCGGTCGGGTTCGCACCTTGAGGTAGGTGCGCTGTTGAGCTCCTTTCGGGTTGGTAGTAGTCGCCTCCCTTGTAATGAGAGGCCAGGAGGATCTATGGCGGATTTCGCGGCACCTCTCGATGCGCGGTGCGTTGCTGCATGGAAAACGGAAACCTGGCGCCAGCAGTACTCAAAGCGGATAAAGACCCTTGCCGAGCTACGGAACTGGATCAACGTGACCCCGAACGAGGCGGAAGCGATCCAACGCAGCGAGGGAAAATACCGCTGGAGCATCACCCACCATTACGCATCGCTGATGGACGCCGACGACGAAAACTGCCCGGTACGGCTTCAGGCGGTTCCCAATCTGCGTGAGCTGGAGGCTGCTCCGGACGCCGAAACGGATCCGAACGGCGACATCGCGAACCGGAAAACCAATCGTGTCGTTCATAAATATCCCGACCGCGTGGTGCTGCTGGTCACCGAGGTCTGCCCGGTCTACTGTCGCCACTGCACGCGCAAATACCACACCACCGACATCGGCGGGACCTACTTCGGTGAGACCGAAGCCGGCTCCTACGAACAGGATTTCGCCTACATCGCGGCGCATCCGGAGATCCGCGATGTGCTGCTGACGGGCGGCGACCCGCTGGTCTATCCGGACGACAAACTATACGAGATTCTGCGCCGGTTGCGTGCCATCAGGCATGTCGAAATCATCCGCATCGGCACCCGCTTTCCGGTTCTCCTGCCGGCGCGGATCACGACGGAGTTCTGCCGGATGCTGGAGGAATTCCATCCGGTCTGGCTCAGCACGCATTTCAATCATCCAAAGGAAATCACGGAAGAATCGGCGGCGGCGTGTGATCGGCTGCTGCGGCACGGGGTGCCGGTGCAGAACCAATCCGTCCTGCTGAAAGGCATCAACGATAATGTCCATACCATGCGGTCGCTGCTGCACGGCCTGCTGAAAATCCGCGTGCGGCCCTATTATCTGTATCACTGCGATAACGTCGTCGGCGTATCGCATTTCAAGACCAGCCTACAGACCGGCCAGGATATCATGGACGCTCTGACCGGGTTCACCACCGGCTTTTCCGTGCCCCAGTACATCGTCGATACCGACCTTGGCAAGATCTCCGCCAGCCGCCAGGTGCTTCATCGCGCCGGCGACGGCACCGTCCGGGTGGAAAATTACAATGGACAGCAACGCAATTTGGGTTCGGCCGTGTGGTGAACGCCGACATGATTCCTTTCCCATCCTGAAAGGTGCATCGTGCGCATCGCCGTTCTCGATAACCTCAAAAAAAATGCTCCGCCTGCAGAGCCGCTCGTGCCCGATACCTGGGCGGAGCTGAGCAAAACCGAGGAAGTGCAGCCAATCGTGGACGTCCTTCAAAGTGCCGGTCATACGGCTGAGTTCCTCGAGGGCGGACCGACACTGGTGGATCTCCTGCCTCGGTTCCAGCCCGATCTTTGTTTCAACATGTGCGAAGGGCATTTTGGCGAAAGCCGCGAAAGTCAGGTGCCGGCGATATTGGAGATGCTTCGCCTGCCGTACACCGGCGCCGGCGTACTGGCGCTGGCGCTGACCCTGGATAAGGTCATGACCAAGCGGTGGCTGTCGTTTCATGGAATTCCCACCCCGCCCTTCCAGGTCTTCACGCGGGCGGATGAGACACTCGATCCGGCGCTGCACTTTCCGCTATTCGTCAAGCCGGCACGCGAGGGGTCGGGCAAGGGCGTGACCGCGGACAGCATCACGGAGAACGAACGTCAGCTCCGAGAAACGGTCGCGCGGATAACCGCGCTGTACCGCCAACCCGCGCTGGTCGAGCGCTTCATTCGCGGCCGCGAGGTCACCGTCGGGCTTCTGGGGAACCCTCAGCAGCGTCTGACTGTGCTTCCCCCGCTCGAGATCGTCTTCCGCGACCCGGGCCGCGGCGTGTATTCCCATTCAATCAAGTCGGCGCCCCCCGACGGCTGGGTCGCCGGAAAGCACTATATGTGTCCGGCACCGCTGGAAACCGGCCTGCAACAGCATATCGAACGCCTGGCCCGCGAGGCATTCGTTCTGACCGGCTGCCGGGACTACGCCCGCATCGACTTTCGTCTCGACAGCGAAGATAACGACCAGCCCTATCTTCTTGAGGTTAACGCTTTGCCCGGTATCTTTCGTGACTGGAGCGACATGTCGCTACAGGCCAAAGCTGCCGGAATGAGCTACGAAGAGCTGATCCTGGGCATCGTCGGGTTCGCGGAGAGCCGATGGAAACGGTGACGGCCCGCCGCGAGTTAAGGATTTACCAATGACGCACGCAGACTCGATCGACTTGCCTAAGGCAGCGGTTGACGGACACGGTGGAGAAATGCGGCTGCATGCCACGAGCAAAATCGAAGGCAGTGAACTCATTCTAAAAATGTCCGGTCAGATCCTCGATCGCCCCACCCGCTATTCAGTGCAGATCGGTATTGATCGGCATATCGTCAGCCGCGGAGCCGATCCCGGCGTGCCCGGCAACGCGTACCGGTACATCAACCACTCCTGCGCGCCCAATGCCCGGGTTAAGCACCTTTGCCTGATCGCCGTTCGAACCATATGCCCCGGCGAACAAATCACCTTCGACTACGATGCCAATGAGTGGGACATGGCCAGCCCATTCCGTTGCGCCTGCGGCACGCCGGCCTGCCGCGGCCTGATCCGCGGCTACCGGCATCTCGGTCCGGCGGAACGCAAACAGATCGAACCATGGCTCAGCTCGCACTTGTCAAGCCTGCGGGAGCTTTGACCATCGCGCGGACACCGCAGGTTTCTGCTGATATTGACGGTAAGACACGATGATGCCGTTGGACCATTGGCTGGCGTTCGTCGCCGCATCAGCGATCTTGCTCGCGATCCCGGGACCAACGGTGCTGCTGGTGATTTCCTATGCGCTGGGTCACGGGCGAAAGGCCGCCGCCGCCGTCGTCACGAGTGTCGCACTTGGCGATCTCACTGCGATGACGGCATCCATGCTCGGCCTGGGCGCCATCCTGGCCACCTCCGCGGCAATCCTTACCGTGCTGCGCTGGTTCGGCGGCGCCTATTTGATCTATCTCGGCGTCGCGCTGTGGCGCGCACCGGTCCACGCCGCCGATGCCGGTGACCCGCCGAAGGCCAACCCGGCGCACATGCTTGGCCACGCCTACGCGGTCACAGCGCTCAACCCAAAGAGCATCGTTTTCTTCGTCGCGTTCGTCCCGCAATTCCTCGACGCCACGCGGCCATTTTTCCCTCAGGTCGCGACTTTGGAGGCGAGCTTCGTGGCCCTGGCGGCGTTGAACGCGGCAATCTACGCGCTGCTGGCCGCCGCCGCTCGGCAGAGGCTGCGCCGGGCGCGTGTCCGGCGCGCGGTCAATCGCACCGGAGGCTCGCTTCTCATCGGCGCGGGCGTTCTTGCGGCCAGCTAATCGGCTTGTCATCCGGGCGTCATTCAAGTGTCATCGACCGATCATCGCTGCTCCCTATCAGCACTGGATCATGGTGGCCCTGACTCGCCTCGTTGCCCGTCCGCTGATCGTGCCCGCGATCCGCAAGCGCCGCCCCGCGCTCGCGGCGCTGACGCCGTATTTGCTGCTGGCGCCCTCCGCCCTGTTCCTGCTGACCTTCACTTACTGGCCGGTCATCCAGGTGATCCGCAGTTCCCTGACTGTCCGCGGGTTCCGCGGCGCGGCGCATTGGGGCCTTGAGAACTACAGCCGGCTGTTCGGCGACGCGCACTTCACCACCGCGGTCGTCAATACTCTGATCTATGCGGCGGGCACGATCATTCCCGGGCTGGTGCTGGCTTTGCTGTTCGCGCTTGCCCTGACCGAGACCACCCGGCTGACGGCCACCTTGCGCACCGTGGTCGCGCTGCCGATGCTGATCCCGCTGGTCGCGGCGGCGTCGCTGTTCGCCTTCATCTTCCTGCCCAACGCCGGCCTGCTCGACCATTACCTCGCGGTCTTCGGCGTTGCCGAGACGAACTGGCTGGGCGATCCGTCGCTGGCCCTGGGTTCGATCATCGCCATCACGGTGTGGAAGAACTGCGGCTACTACATGCTGTTCTTTCTCGCCGGCCTGACGGCCATCCCGCGCGACCTGCTGGATGCGGCGAAGATCGACGGCGCCGGACCGGTGCAGCGCTTCTTCCGCATCACCCTGCCGCTGCTCGGGCCGACGCTGGCGTTCGTGCTGGTGATCGCGACCCTGAACGCGATGACCCAGATCGACCACGTGATCGTCCTGACTCAGGGCGGCCCGTCGGACGCCACCTCGATGATCCTGTTCTACATCTACCAGCAGGCGCAGCAGAATTTCGACATCGGCCGCGCCTCGGCGGCGACCGTGGTCAGCGTCGGGGTGCTGTTCGCGCTGTCGGTCGTCTCGCTGCGCAGCCTGGAGCGGGGGATCCATTATGAGACGTGACACGCCCCTGTTCGCCCTGGCGGTGGCGAGCGCCGCCGCGCTGCTGTGGTTCATCCCCTTCGCCTGGATGGCTGTCGCCGGCATCCGCAGGGCAGGCGCCGGGGCCGACGATCTGGCGTCGCTGTGGCCGTCGGGACCGTTCGGCTGGGGTAATTTCGCGGATGCCTGGTCGTCGGGGCATTTTCCGCTGTGGTATCTCAACACCGTGCTGGTCTGCGGCGGCATCCTGATCGTCCAGTGCGTCACCGTCAGCCTCGCGGGCTATGCCTTCGCCCGCATGCGCTTCCCCGGTCAGAACACGCTGTTCGCGCTGTTCCTGCTGCAACTGATGCTGGTGCCGCCGATCCTGGTCGTGCCCAACCTGTGTACGCTGGTGGCGCTCCATCTGTATGACACGCTGCCGGGGATCATGGCGCCGTATTGCGCCTCGGCGTTCGGCGTCTTCCTGCTGCGGCAGACCTTCCGCACCATCCCGCGCGATTACGAGGAAGCCGCGGTGATCGACGGCGCGACCCGTCTGCAGATCATCATCCATGTGCTGCTGCCGTTGTCCCGCCCGGGACTGGCCGCGTTCGCCATCGTCTCCATCACCACCCACTGGAACGAGTTCCTCTGGCCGCTGATGGCGACGTCGTCGCCGTCCAACCAGGTTCTCACCGTTGGCCTGGCGACCTTTACCGCCGGGGCCGAGGCGGGATCGGAGTGGGGTGTCATCGCCGCCGGCACCTTCCTGGTCGCGGCGCCATTGTTGGCAGCGTTCGTGCTGTTCCAGCGCCGTTTCGTCTCTTCCTTCACCCTTTCCGGCATCAAGTAACGGGGAAAACCATACACATGCGCCTTCATCTTGCCGCCGCCCTGGCGGCCTGTCTGACCGCGGGTTCGGCACGCGCCGCCACCGAGATCGATCTGTTCTTCCCCGTTCCGGTCCAGGGCAAGCTGGCGACCGAGATGCAGCGGCTTGTGGAAGTCTTCAACAAGGACCACGCCGCCATCCACGTGACACCCGTCTATTCCGGCAGCTACGACGACACCAACCTCAAGACGCACGCCGCGATCCAGGCCGGCAAGCCGCCCGCCGCGGTGATCATGAGCGCCAATTTCGTCCGCGAATACGTCATCAACGACGAAATCGTCCAGCTCGATCGCCTGATCGAGAAAGACGGCCTGACCGAGGCCGCCTTCATGGACCAGTTCTGGCCCGCGCTGCGGCTGAACGCGACCGAAGACGGCCATGCCTACGGGGTGCCGTTCCACAATTCGACGCCGCTGCTCTACTATAGCGTGGACGCGTTCAAGGACGCCGGGCTGGATCCGGAGCATCCGCCGGTCACCTGGCGGGACTGGTTCGACGCGGCCAAGAAGCTGGCGAAGCGCGATGGCGCCGCGACGACGCGCTGGGGCCTGATGATGCCGGGGACGTATGATTACTGCGGCTGGATCACCTCGGGCCTGGCGATGTCGAACGGCGGCCAGTTCTACAACCCGGACTACGGCGGGGAGGTGTATTACACTCAACCCAGCACCATCGGCGCGGTGCGCTTCCTCGATTCGCTGGTGCACAGGGCCAAAGCGATGCCGGAGGGCGTGACCGACGCCAACGCGGTCACCACGGCGTTCTTTCAGGGCCGCACCGGCATGATGATCCTGTCTACCGGGTCGCTGTCCTTCGTGCGCGACAACATGAAGACGCCGTATCGCGTCGCCTTCCTGCCGCGCAACCTCGACAACGCCGTGCCCATCGGCGGCGCCAGCCTGATCCTGCCGAAGGGCAACTCGCCGGAACGCGAGGCCGCCGCCTGGACTTTGGTCAAGTGGCTCACCAGCCCGGAGATCTCGGGCGGCTGGAGCCGATTCACCGGGTATTTCGCGCCGCGCATCGCCGCCTATGACCTGCCGGAGATGAAGGCGTTCATCGCCGCGCACCCGGATGCGAAGGTGGCGCTCGATCAGCTTGCCTACGCGCGCGGCTGGTTCTCCACCTACAACGTCGTCGGCGTGCGCAAGGCGCTGGAGGACGGGGTGCAGGCGGTGCTGTCCGGCAAGACGACCCCGGAGGCAGCGATGGCGAAGGCGCAGCAGGAGGCCGATGCGCTGATGCGCCCGTACGTGGAGCAGACAGCGCTGAAGCTGCCGGAGTGAACCGGATCCATCATCCTCGTCATGGCCCGAGCCGGGCCATGACGAGGAGAAAACGACGCCTGGCGACCGGTCCTGCCCCTATTGCTGGCTGAGAAGGTAGGCGATGATGTTCTGCCGATCTTTCTCCTTGGGTAGGCCCTTGAAGAACATCTGGGCACCGTGCACGTCCGCGCGCGGCTTCTCCAGGTAGGCATCAAGCGCCTCCACCGTCCACTCGCGGTGGAGGTTCTTCAGCGCGTCGGAATACATGAAGCCCTGCACGGTCGCGCTCGGACGCCCGACGATATGCCAAAGACTCGGCCCCACCTCGTTCACACCGACAGCCAGGGAGTGGCAGTTGCGGCAAGTGGAGTCGAAGATGGCCTTGCCGGCCGCGACATCGGCGGCTTGCGCAACCGGCGCGATACAGAACGCGGCGAGGGCGAGGAATGGAACGACGAAGCGCATAAGACGATCCCGGGAAGGTTACGCGCGGCTTAGAGCCGAAACTTTGTCGTACCGCCTTGATCTGGCGCAACACGCGCGGGGTGACCTAAACCGGAGTCGAACCTCGCAGGAACGCAGCGCCGCTACCGGCCACAGGGCATCCCTTTTGTCATGGCCGGACTGCATCTGGCCATGACACGATAGGAACGGCATGTGCCGGACTTTGCGGCCGGTCAGCCGGCCTCGCCTGCCGGTGCGATCCTACAGCGGCACCACGAAGCGGAAGTTGAAGAAGTTTCCGGCGACATCGTTACGTGCATAAAGATTGTGGTTCCACTCCGCTATGATACCGATGCCCACGAACTGGTAACCGATCAGCGGGCCAAGGCCGAAGTTGGTGACGATGCTGTTCGACACCGACCTGCCATTCAGGGTATCGGCATTGAACTGATTCTCCTGATGCGCGCCCACCCCGAACGTCCACTTCCCGAACGTCTTGGCGACCGTGTAGTCGGCGGCGAACTCGTTGCCGGAACGGTAGCTGCCGGTCGCGGTGTTGCTGGAAGTGATCGGGAAAGCAACATGCAGATCGGCGCTGAGATTCCACCCGTCATGCAGCCAACTGAAAGCCAGATCGGGCTGCAAAGCGGCGTAGTCGTTGCCGGAAGGCAGGCCCCCTCGCCAGTTACTGGTGTTCACCGTGGACGTGGCCGTGGGAAGGTAGACCTCAAGTCCTGTCTTGATGTGATAATCGCCGAAGGTCCAGGCCAACTGACCGGGAACAAGTATCGTATTGAAGGTTCCCCAGTTTCCCTGGCCCGTGGGATGGCCATATCCGGCATCGACCGAGGTGTAATCGAACGGCTGGGCAATCGCGACCGCGTAGTCCGCGCCCAAAATCTTCACGCCGGTAGACCAGAGAACGATCGGCACCTGGACAAGCGCCGTCAGACCGGTGTCCGGTGCCTGTTTGTTGCCGGGACTGTACAAGTTGTATTGCGCCAGGTAGCTGTCCAGCACGAAGTACACCCCCGGGGGCGGCAGCGCACCGGCCGCGAGGCCCTCGTTAACGCCACGCAAATACGGGTCCCACAATTGTTCTGCGGACGCCTGATCGGCGAAAGCCGCCGCTCCCGCCATGACCATTGCGGCTATCGGTTTTTTCACGGTGCGGTTCCCCCTTAATTTTACTTGTTCCAGGTAATTGTTTTGCACGCCCAACTCCGCTGATCAACCCGCGTTTGTAGTGGGTTCGTCATTTTTCCGCCGTCTACGACCTTTGGCGTAGAATCTTGCAGCTGCGTTGCATTTTTCACCGCAGCCTGGTGCGGCCGAGCCTCCGGTTGTCGTAGTGCCGGTGCATCGAGTACCGTCAGAGCCGGCGGAGAAGTTGCAGTACCGCACGCAAGGCCGCCGGGAGGGGACACAATGTCACTGCGAATCAGGCTGGTCCTGTGGCTCGGCTGCGTCCTGGCCGTCACGCTCGTCATGGGCTGCGCCCTGGCCGGGTGGCATGCCGGCGCATCCGTGCAAGCCGAAATGCAGGCCGCCCTCTCGGCTGGAGAGCAATCTGTCGCCAACGGCATCGCCGGATTGTCCACAGCGTCCGGCAAGCCAGGTGAACTTCAGCACCTGGTCGCAACATTCGATGGCAACCGCCATGTCAGAGCGTCCCTCCGCGACAGCACGGGCGGGATGGTCGCGGCCTCATCCCTTCAGCCGCCCGCCCATCCGGTTCCCATGTGGTTCCACCGTCTCATCGGTACCCGTCTGCCGCCCGGCGTCATCGCGGTCCCGGGCCGGACGGGCGCCTCGATCACGCTGATCGCCGATTCGGCGAACGAGGTGGGGGAAGTGTGGGACCAGGCGGCCGACGCCCTGCGCACGCTGACAGTGTTCTTCGCACTGAGCGTCCTGCTGATCTATTGGACCGTTGGCCGCGCTCTCGGCCCGCTCGAACGTCTGACCGCCGCGTTCGCGCGGATCGGGGCGGGCGACTATGAGGCGCGGATCAGGCCGGAGGGACCGCCCGAACTCGCCCGGCTGGCCGGCGGGTTCAACCGCATGGCCGAACAACTCGGCCAGGCCGGGTTGCAAAACCGGGTGCTGCGCGAGCAAATTCTGTCCCTGCAAGAGGACGAGCGTGCTGACCTCGCGCGCGATCTGCACGACGAAGTCGGACCTTTCCTGTTTGCCGCCGCGATCGATGCCGCCAGCATCCCGGGACTGCTGGCGGCCGGCCAAACCCGAGAGGCGAAGGAGCGCGCCGGGTCCATCGGTGATGCCGTCGCGCACATGCAAAGCCACATACGCTCGATCCTCGGCCGCCTGCGCCCGCTCAGCTTCGGCTCGATCGGCCTTGCCGATGCCATCGAGAACATCGTCGCGTTCTGGCGCGCCCGCCGTCCCGGCACTTTGATCACTGCCGAACTTGCAGCGGACGATGACACACCAGACGAAGCCGTTCGCGCGACGATTTGCCGGGTGGTGCAGGAGAGCATCTGCAATGCGCTCCGTCACGGCTCTCCCGGGCGCATCGAGATCAGCGTGGCCCGCGACGCGGACGGTTTGGTGGTTCGGGTGTCCGATGACGGCGCGGGTCCGGGGGAGCACGGAGTGACGCCGGGATTTGGTCTGGCGGGGATGCGCGAACGCGTTCAGGCGCAGGCCGGGACGTTGGCGATCGCCGCGCGGGACGGCGGACGCGGAATGACAGTGACGGCGCGCCTGCCCGCGGAGGCGGCGGCATGAAAGCGCTGCTGATCGACGACCACGCGATCGTACGCATCGGGCTGCGCCGTCTGTTTGCCGCGCTGCCGCAATGGGCCATCTTCGAGGCGGCGAACGGGCGGGATGCCCTGGTTCTGGTGCAGGCCGAGCGGCCGGATCTTGTGGTGCTGGATCTGAATCTGCCCGGTATCGGCGGGTTCGAATTGCTGCGCCGCGTCCTGCATGAGCATGCGGCGGCACGCGTGCTTGTGCTCAGCATGCATACCCAAGCGCGATACGCGAGCCGCGCCATCCAGGCCGGTGCCCGCGGATATATCAGCAAGAATGCGGCGCCGGCCGAGTTGTTAGAAGCATTGCGGCTGGTGGGCGAGGGAGGGCGGTATATCGAGACCGAGATCGCTCAGGACATCGCGCTGCAGTCCACAACGACCGGCGACCCGCGCGCCTCATTGACCGAGCGGGACCTGGAGATTGTGCGCCTGCTCGGGGCGGGCCGATCGCTGAGCGAAATTGCGGGGGTGCTGGGGATCGGATACAAGACCGTGGCTAATAGCTGCACGCAGATCAAAGCCAAGCTGGGCGTCAGCCGGACCGCCGAACTGATCCGCCTGGGCGCCGTGGCGGGCGATCCGGGGTAGTTGGGGGATACCCCCTGTCAGGCCGGGCTTGCTCTCCCCCGTGTCATGGCCGGAGTGAATCCGGCCATGACGCAACTCACCCCTGACTGCCCTCCGACCCGCGCCAGCGCCGCTCCGCCTCGTCCCAGGCCGCCAGCGGCTGCAGATCGGGCACCCATGCGAGACCCGACTTGCCGTCCGACGAAACCGCGTCGCTGGTCACGACCACGTCGAGAAGCGCCGGGCGATGCGCCAGCGCGCGGTCGATCGCCGGCTTCAGTTGCTCCCCGGTCTCCACCCGTTCCGCGTGCAAGCCGAAAGCGCGCGCCATCGCCGCGTAATCGCTGTGCTGCAACCGCGTGCCCACGACCTTGCCGTGCGTGACCGCCTGGTCATGCACCTCGATCTGCCACGCCCCATTATTCGCAACGACGAACAGCACCGGAGCCTGATGCCGCACCGCGGTGTCGATTTCCATCGCGTTGAACCCGAATGCGCCATCCCCGGTGGCGACGACCACGGGGCGGTCCGGAAAGGCCAGGCTCGCGGCCACGCCGTAAGGCACGCCGACGCCGATGCAGCCGAACGGCCCGGGGTCGAGCATGTCGGGCGCGTTCAGGCCGACGCGGCCGAACGCCAGGAAGTCGCCGCCGTCGTTGATCACAATGCCATTGCTGCCGATGGCCTCCTGCAACGCCGCCAGCACCCGGTTCGGATGCAGGCGTCCGTCGGCACCGGCCGGTGTAGATGCCATGGTCTGCCGCAACTTCCTGGCCCTGTCCTCGTGGTCCTGCCGCAGCTTCGCCGCCCATTGTCTGTCAACGTCAGAGGTCCGGTTGCCGGCGGCCTCGACGATGGCGCGCAGTGCCTCGGCCGGGCTGGCGACGAGTTCGACGACACCGCGCCGGTTGTCGCGCACTTCGCCGGTAACGTCGCCGATGCGAACGAATTGGGCGGACTGAAACACCGCGGGAGATCCGAAGGCTAGCTGGAAGTCGAGCCTCCGGCCGACGGTCAACACCACATCGGCGTCCCCCATCACCGCCCCCCGCATTGCCCCCACCACCGAGGGGTGTGCATCCGGAACAAGACCGCGGCTTTCGCCTGTATCCAGGTAGACCGCTCCAAGGCGATCGAGCAATGAGACTAGTTCCGGGCCGGCGCCACGCGCACCGCGCCCGGAGATGACAAGAACTCGGCGTGCGGACCAGAGAACGTCCACCGCTTCGGCGACGCGGTTGGCATCCGGTCGTGTAACGACCCGGGGTTTGCCGCGAAGATGCTCCTCCAACTGAAGCGGCCTCGGAACGAGGGCGCGCAAAGTGTCGGTCGGGAAATCGATGAACGACGGGCCGGGCTCTCCGCCGTCGCCGAAGGCGCTGGCGATGGCTGCGTCGAGTTCGGCCAGCGCAAGGCTCGGCTCCCGCACGGTGCGGGCGTAGCGGCTGATCGAACCGACCAGCCGGGTGTGATCGAGGTCCTGGAGGCCGCCGCGATTCTCCTGCGGCCGCGGGGCAGCGCCCGACAAGATCACCACCGGCGCACGCGACACATGCGCGTTCGCGATGCCGGTGATCGCGTTGGTCAGGCCCGGCCCGGCGGTGACCAGCGCAACGCCCAGTTCGCCGGTCAGCTCCGCATGCGCCTGTGCCATGTGCACCGCCGCGCGTTCATCGCGCACGTCGATGATCCGGATGCCCTCGGCGTCCAAACGCATCCATATCGGCATGATGTGGCCGCCGCAGAGCGCAAACACGCGCCTCACGCCACGCCGCTGCAAAAGCCGCGCAACCAGGCCCGCAACACTGTCGGGGGAAATTGTCATGCTGCGCCTCCCGTCTGTTGCAGGAATTTTGCCTTCAGCTCGCGATAGAGCAACTTGCCGAGCCCGTTGCGCGGCAGTTCCTCTTCCGACACGAAGGCGTAGGACCGGGGCCGCTTGTATCCGGCGACCCGCTCCTTCGTCCATTCGGCGAGATCGGCTTCGGTCAGCACCGCCCCTTCATGCGGCACGACGACCGCGTGCACGCGCTCGCCCCATTTTTCGTCGGGCAAGCCGATAACTGCGATCTCCCTGACCAGCGGATGGGCGCCGACAAGCGCCTCGACTTCGGACGGATAAACGTTCTCGCCCCCCGAAATGATCATGTTGCTCTTGCGATCGACCAGTTGGATGAAACCGTCCGCGTCCCGTCGCGCCATGTCGCCGACAGTGCAATAATCGCCGTGGAAAGCCTCCCGGGTCTTCGCCGGTAATTTCCAGTAGCCGTCGAATGTATAGGGCGTGCTGGAGAAAAGTTCGCCGGTTTCTCCATCCGGGACTTCCCGCCCGGTTTCATCCAGCAGTTTGATTGGCGCGGAACCGATACATTCTCGGCCGACGGAGCCGAGTTTCGCGAATTGCTCGTGCGGGTGCAGCATCGTTACCCATCCGGTTTCCGTCGCGCCGTAGAATTCGAACAGACCGGAATGGGGAAACATCTCCATCACCCCGCGCTTGGTGTCCGGCCGCGCCGGTGACGACGAAATCAGCAACTTGGTGATCTTGTCGAGGTTCAATTGCGAACGGATGGCGACAGGCAGCCCGAGCATCATGACGTAGTGCGTCGGGACCAGCGAGGTGAACGTCGAGCCGGATTCCGCGAGGGTGCGCACGCAATGTTCCGGATCAAAAGTCTTGCGCGAATAGATCGTGGTTACTGCACCGCAATAGGCGAAGGCGCCGAAGCAATATAGCGAGTTCGCATGGCACATCGGCATGACCAGCAAGCCGCCGTCATCGCGGGTAAATCCGAACTCGATATCGCCGATCAGCGAAAGCATGGTCGCACCGTGATGAGTGCGAATGGCGCCCTTGGGATGTCCGGTCGTTCCGGACGTATACATCAAGGCCGACGGGTCCGAGAGCAGGACCTGTTGGTCCGGTTCGCTGTCGCGCGCGGCCTCGATGACGCTTTCGTAGTCGCGGTAGCCCGCCGGACAGCAAGACGAGCCGAAATGGATAAAATTCTCCGCCCGGACGGGGAGGTCCCTGCGAATCTCTTCGATGACGCAGGCGAGCTCGTCCTGGACGATCACCGCGGACGCTTCAGCGTTCTCGATGATGAACTTCACCTCCCGACCCACCAGCCGGAAGTTTATCGGCACCGCGACCAGACCCGCCTTCGCCGTCGCTGCGTATATCTCGGCCCATTCGACGCAATTATACGCAAGGATCGCGACCCGGTCGCCTTTCCTCAGGCCAAGCCCGAGCAGGCCATTGGCCAGGCGGCACGCACGCCGGTTCCATTGCGCGAACGTCATGCTGCGGTCGAGGTCGCGGACGCCGGTGTGGTCGGGCGACAATCGCGCGTGGACCGACAGCATTTGCCCGAGATGCAGGGGGTTCTTCATGAGCGGCTTCCTCCCATCACCAATGACTTGTTATTTGTTGACCAGTCGGGCGGGGATCGTGAGAATCAGTGCCCCGCCGATGGCAAGCAGCCCGGCGAATAGATACAGGCTGGACGCGGTGCTGTGCGTCAGGTCGGTCATCCAGCCAACCAGGAAGGTGCTGGCGAACCCGGCGATGTTGCCCAGCGAATTGACCAGAGCGATGCCAGCGGCGGCGGCGGCTCCGCCGAGGAACGCGGCGGGCAGGCTCCAGAAAGCGGCCTGCGCGCTCGATGCTCCGGCAGTCGCCAGGATCAGCCCGATCATGGCAAGCAGCGTGTCGCTGCCGGCCAGCGCGGTCGTCGCAAGGCCCGTCGCGGTCACCATGCACGGCACCAAAGTGTGCCACCTGCGCTCCCGCAGCCGATCGGCGCTGCTCGTTACGAGGATCATGGCGACGATGGCGGCGATGTAGGGCACCGCCGTCAGCAGGCCAATCTCGAAGGGATCGGCGACGCCGGTCTGCTTGATAATGGTCGGCAGCCAGAAGCTGATGATGTAGATGCCGCTGGCGACGCAGAAATAGATCAACCCGAGCAGCCAGACCCGGCCCGTTTTGAAGGCGGCGGAAAGGTGCGAGTGCGACTCCTTCTGCTGGTCTTCGTGCGCGACATTCTCCGCGATGATGCGTTTCTCGCCGGCATCCAGCCATTTGACGGAAGCAACGCGATCGTCGAGATAAAATAGTGTGACGACGCCCAGAACCAGCGACGGAATCGTCTCCAGCAGGAACAGCCACTGCCAGCCGGACAGGCCGCGGGCGCCGCTGACCGCGTTGAGGATCCAGCCGGACAGCGGGCCGCCGAAGATGCTGGCCATCGGAATCGCGGTCAGGAACAGCGCGGTGATGCGGCCGCGCCGGCGGGCCGGGTACCAGTAGGTCAAATAGAGCAGGATGCCCGGAATGAAGCCGGCCTCCGCGACGCCGAGCAGAAAGCGCAGCGTGTAGAAACTCAACGGCGATCGCACGAAGATCATCGCGCCGGAAATCAGTCCCCATGTCAGCATGATCCGGGCGATCCACAGCCGTCCGCCGACACGGTGCATGACGATGTTGCTGGGCACTTCGAACAGCACGTAGCCGAGAAAAAAGATGCCGGCGCCGAAGCCGTAGACGGTCTCGCTGAAGTTCAGCTCGTGCAGCATCTGCAACTTGGCGAAACCAACATTGACGCGGTCGAGATAGGCTGCGAGGTAGCAGATGAACAGGAACGGCACGATCCGCATCGTAACCTTGCGATATGTTCGCTCTTCCGCTTCCTGCGATGAGGCTTGGCCGAATGCGGTGAATGCAGCCTGTGACATTTCCTTTGTCCTCCCGCTTGCTCTCACATATCGTTTCGCTGGCGCTGCGATGCGCCCGTTCACCCTTACCGACGCGACGGCTTCAGTCCAGAGTATCCGGCCCCTGGCGCCTTCACGTTGCGGCGGGCATACTGGTGGCATCGCAGACGAAGAGGCGCCAATGCTGCATCAGCCGAAGCTCCAACACCGCACGCTTGGCAAGGGCGGCCTGACGGTCTCGGCCATCGGCCTTGGCTGCATGTCGCTCTCGGGCATTTACGGCGCGGCGGACGACGCGGTGTCGGAAGACCTGATCCGGCATGCCATCGATCGCGGGGTCGATCACTTCGACTCATCCGACATGTACGGCTGGGGCCATAACGAACGCGTGCTCGGCCGCGCGCTGAAGGGGCGGCGCGACCAAGTGGTGCTGGCGACCAAGTTCGGCCAGGTCGAACGCCCCGGCCAGTCCAACGGCGTCAACGGCCGCCCAGAGTATGTGATCGAGGCGTGCGAGGCGAGCCTGAAGCGCTTCGGCGTCGATGTCATTGATCTTTATTATCAGCATCGGGCCGATCCGGCGGTGCCGGTGGAAGAGACGGTGGGCGCAATGGCGAAGCTGGTGGCGCAGGGCAAGGTCCGCTTCCTCGGCCTGTCCGAAGCCGCCCCTGACCGCATCCGGCGCGCGCACGCCGTCCATCCCATCTCGGCGGTGCAGACCGAATATTCCCTGCTGTACCGTCAGGAGGCCGAGGAAACCCGCAATACCACCGTCGAGCTCGGCATCGGCTTTGTCGCCTATTCGCCGTTGGGGCGCGGGTTCCTGACCGGAGCGCTCAAGAGCCTCGCCGACATCGACGGCCGCCGCGCCGCGCATCCGCGGTTCCAGGAGGCCAATTTCGACAAGAACCGGGCGCTGGTTGCCAAAATCGAGGAGATTGCCGCGGAGAGCGGCTGCACGCCGTCGCAGGCGACGCTGGCCTGGCTGTTGGCGCAGGGACCGGACGTGGTCGCGATCCCCGGCACCCGCCACGCCAACCGCCTGGACGAGAACCTCGGCGCGCTGGAAGTGGCCTTAACGGCTGAGGAGGTTGAACGGATGTCCGCCGCAGTCCCCGTCGGCGCCGCCGCCGGAACCCGCTATCCGGCCGGAGGCATGTCCGCCGTCTACATCTGACGGGAGGCCAAAGCGCCGGGCGCCGCTTCGCCATCGTTGACCACGGGGCATCGGGGTCTTATCTGAACGCCGTGCGGCCGGCTCTCTGTAGCCCGGCCGTTTTTGGAAGGTTCGCATGCTCGGCTCAATCGCTCGCGCCATATTCGGCTCCGCCAACGACCGGTCCCTGAAGGGGTACCAGAAGCGCGTGCCGCGCATCAATGAGCTTGAACCCGAAATAAAGGCGCTGTCCGACGGTGCCCTGGCCGCCAAAACCGTCGAATTTCGCCAGCGCCTGGCGGATGGCGCCACCCTGGACGACCTGCTGCCCGAGGCTTTCGCGGTGGTGCGGGAGGCTGCGTGGCGCACCCTGGGGCAGCGGCATTTCGACGTTCAGCTCGTCGGCGGCATGGTGCTGCACGACGGCAAGATCTCCGAGATGAAGACCGGCGAAGGCAAGACCCTCGTCGCCACTCTGCCGGTCTACCTGAACGCGCTCGCCGGCAAGGGCGTCCACGTCGTGACGGTGAACGACTACCTGGCTCGCCGCGACGGCGAGTGGATGGGGCAGATCTACCAGTTCCTCGGCATGAGCGTCGGCGTCATCGTGCATGGCCAGGACGAGGCCACCAAGCGGGCGCAATACAACGCCGACATCACCTACGGCACCAACAACGAATTCGGCTTCGACTATCTGCGCGACAACATGAAGTACCGGCTGGAGGACATGGTCCAGCGCGACTTCTTCTTCGCGATCGTCGACGAGGTGGACAGCATCCTGATCGACGAGGCCCGCACCCCGCTGATCATCTCCGGCCCGG
>CAINOE010000117.1 GCA_903851415.1 uncultured Rhodopila sp.
CGCCCGCTGCACCGCCCCGTCCGCCGCCGCCTCGGCTGCGGCGGCCCCGCGCACGTCGCGCGCCAGGCCAACCTGCGCGCGGCTGGCGGCGGTCAGCCCGGACACCAGCAGCGCCAGCAGTCCGAGCGACCACAGCACGATGACCAGCGCGAAGCCGCGCTGCCCGGCGCGGGCGGACCGCGCGTTCATGGCTTCAGCGCTTCCTGCATCGGCGCCGCGACGATGTCGGGCCAGTGCCGCGGATCGCCCTCCGGAAACACCACCCGCACGCGGACCAGTTTCGGCGGTTCGGCTGCCTCCAGGGCGGCCACCCAGGAGCCCGCCGCCGTACCGGTCCCCGGTTGCCAGAATCCGAGTTCGAGCCGCTCGACACCGTCCAGCAGCGCCACCTGGGACGGCGGCGGCGGCGGCACGATCCAGCGGCGGTAGTGCGGCCGCCAGCGCAGCACGAGGTGGCGCCCGGGATCGACGCCCAGACTGACATCCGCCTCGCGCGCCGCCGCCGCGCCGAAACCTTCCGGCAACGTCGTCACGAACGATACGGCATGCGGGGTGCCGGTGAAGGCGGCGTCCGCCGCGTACGGGTCGCCCGGCTGCGCCCGGCTGATCAGGGTGCGCAGGACACGGGACGTGGTTTCAAGCTGGGAGGCGCCGGCGGCGATGCGCGCCTCGACGTCCCTTGACCGCAGCCCGAGGCGGATGCCCCGGGTCAGCGTCGCCATGAGCAAGCCGAGCACCACGAGCGTGACGAGGAGTTCGAGCAACGTGAAGCCGCCCGCCCCGGCGCGCCGCGCCGCGGAAGGCGTGCTATCGCCGACCCTCGAGTCCAAAGCCGGGAGATCCGTCACGTCACGCAATACCGCCTGGAAGACTGCCGCCCGGCTCGGGTGGACGCACCGCCGTCAGGTATCGCTTAACGAGCGGCGGGGGCGGGTCGCAAGCCGCAACCCGCCCGGCCATTGGATTTCATGAAAGGTTCAAAGCCGCGGGGCAAAGTCACTCTTGACGCAAGCGGACAAAGAGGCGCAGCGGCCCGGACCGTTTCGCCGACCCACCAGAAGCATCTCATTATCAAAATTGTCACAGTACTGAAACTCTAACGCGCTGGCCGAAACAAAGCGGCTGTGTTCGAAGCATCGTCGAAAACCTACTCCTGCCAAAACGAGGTGCAGTCATGAGGCGTCTTCTACGAACCAGTACAGCCTTGGTCGCGACGGCGGCCCTTTTGAACCCGATCGGCTTCACCGCGGCGTTCGCCTCATCGGAGCCGACCCTGACCCTGGCGACCTCGACCGAAACGGCGGGCGCGGCGCAGGCGGCGGTGATCGCCAACCAGTCGGGCCTGACCACGGCGGCGAAAATCGCATTGCTGCGCCAGAAGGTGAAATACGTGTTCGTCCTGTTCCAGGAGAACCGCTCCTTCGACCATTATTTCGGCACCTATCCGGGCGCCAACGGGCTGTTTGCGACCTACACCGGCGCCAACCCGTCGGATCCGTCCGCGGAGTCGGCCCGGGCGCTGGCCGCGAACGATCCGAGTGGCCGGTTGGGCGGCTACAACTCGGTGATCCAGAACGTTGACGGCACCTACGGCGTGCAGCATCCGTTCCTGATGCCCCGCACGATCCAGAACCAGGCGGGTGCCACCGTGCAGTTATATCCCGAGTCGATCTACTCGGTCGATCACAGCCATTCCGGCTATATCAACGATTTCCACAACGACGCATCGACCAGGTCGATCCCGCAGAACGACGGCTATCCGCTCGATCAGGAAGGCCTGCATTACTCGACCGACCCGTCCTGCGTCCCCGGCGCGACCGGCAACGCTTGCCCGACCGTGTTCTCCGGCAGCGCCGCCCCGACCTCCAACCCCACCCTGCAGCAGAAGCAGAAGGGCGAGGTCGTGATGGCGCACGTCGATTGCGACACCATTCCGTTCCTCTGGCAGTACGCCGACCGCTTCACGCTGTTCGACAACTTCCACCAGACCGCGGTTGGTCCCTCGACCCCGAACGCGATCGCCCTTATCGCCGGCCAGGTCGGCGACACGCAGTGGGTCAAGCATCCGACCCAGGCCGATCCCTCGGGCCTGTCGCTGCCCAACCTGACCGACACCGTGCCGTTCCCCGGCAGCAACGGCGACTCCTGGACCGGCAAGCCGTCCTTCGGCTCCGACGATGGTTCGTACTCCTCGGGCACCAACACCTACGGGCCGAGCTCGACCGCGCAGGTGCCGCTGACCTTCGCGTCGCTGCCGCTATCGTTCATGGGCAGCAACATCGGCACGATCATCAAGGCCGATCAGCACCCGGCCAGCGACCTGACCGATGTGCAGCATGACATCGTGCAGATCGCCCTGAAGAACCCGGTGATCAACTGGGGCTGGTACCAGCAGGGCTACGGCCCGGAGCCGTTCGACGGCACGAGCGTCTATGAGAACGGCACCAACCACAACGGCGCCGCCCACCAATCGCTGGTCACCCACCATGTCGGCCCGCAGTATTTCGGCTATCTGGGCGATAACGCGACCGTATCGCAAAAGGATGCCACGTACACGACGCCGAACGAGCCGGGCAACATGCACGGCCTGCAGCAGTTCTACACCGACGTGAATGCCGGCGCCCTGCCGGCCGGCGGCGGCGTGTTCTATGTCCGCGGCGGCTACTACAACAACGACGGCCTGACGCCGGCCGATCCGAACGTGACGGTGAAGCACGCGTTCGCGGGCAACGACGATCACGGCAGCTACTCCGACTCGCAGATCGCCGAAGCGCTGGTCGCCGACTCGGTGAATGCGATCGCCAACAGCCAGTACTGGGCTGAAAGCGCCATCATCATCACCTACGACGAATCCGACGGGTTCTATGATCATCAGCCGGAGCAGTTCCGGACCTGGGGACCGGATCACCAGCCGGAAACCGGCGGCGCGCGCATCCCGGCGATCGTGATCTCTCCGTATTCGGCGGCGCACACGGTGAGCCACGTCTATAGCGAGCACGGCGCGGTCATCAGGTTCATCGACGAACTGTTCAACCTGACCCCGCTCGGCGCCCTGCCGGACGAAGCCGCGGCCCGCGCCGCCGGTGCCGCCAACCCGGCGTTCAACGCGCCGAACGGCTCGGCGCAGGCCAACCTCGGTCCGTCCGACACCTTCGCCGGCATGGGCGACCTGCTGGAAGCGTTCGACAACGACCGCCTCAGCGGCACGAAGACGCCGCTGCCGGCCGCCTATGCGATCATCCCGGCGGCGCAGGTTCACACCCTGCCGCACTACGTGACGAACCTGGCGGCCGGGCCGTTCGGCTGCCAGGCGCTGGGCATTACGCCGACCGACTATCCGGGCGGCTACGTCATCGGCGGGGCGACCGATCAGCCGCCGCTGGACGTGAACCCGCGCCCGACCGTCAGCACGGGGAGCCCCTACTACAACACCAGCGGCAACACGGCGGTGTACCCGACGACCGGAACCCCGACCCCGACCCAAATCAACAACGCGCTTTACGGCACCGGCACCGCCTGGCCGAACTAAGGCCGCCGGTCCAACCAGGGACGGACGGGGGCTCGCGCCCCCGTCCGCTGCCTAAACAAGTGGCAAAACTCTCATGCGATTCAATATTCCGCTCCTGACCTTGGCTTCCCTGCTGCTGGCCGGACCCGCTTTCGCCGCAACAACCCTGGAGTCGGTGCGGGCGCACGGCGCATTGCGCTGCGGCGTCGCCACCAATCCGGAGGATTGGAACAAAACCGATCTGCATGGCGACCTGTCGGCACTGTATCTTGAGATTTGCAAGGCGATTTCCGTCGCCGCGCTTGGTGAGAACGCCAGGGTCGAAGCGAAAATCTATGCATCCGAAGCCGAAGCGCTGGAAGGCCTCAGCCGCTCGGATGTCGATGTGAGCGTCGGCGTGACGCCCGCTGCCAGCCCCATGTGGCAATGGCACATTGCCTTCGGGCCGCCGATTTTCTTCGACGGCCAGGCCGTCATGCTGCGGCCGACTGCCAAAGCCGCGTCGTTCAGGGATCTGTCCGGCCAGTCGATCTGCGTGATCGAGGGCACCGACAACGAAAAGCAGTTGCAGGCGCAGGCGCATATCCAGGGCGTGACCCTGGCATCGGACGCCTTCCAGGAAGAGGGCGAGATGGAGGACTCCGTCGTCGTCCGCCGGTGCGACGGCGTCAGCGCCTATCTCTCGCGGCTCGGTCAGATCCGGGCGACCTATCCGAACGTGCTGGCGCACGACACGGTGCTGCCGGAGCTGCTGACGCTGGCGCCCGCAGCACCCGCCTACCGCCAGGGCGACGTGCAATGGGGCATGATCGTCGATTGGACCGTGCACGCGCTGGTCGCCGCGGAAGCCGCCGGCGTCACCCGGGCGAATGTCGCCACCGAGGGCGAGAGCGAGGACATCGCCGTGCAGCGGCTGCTGGGCATCGACTGGGCCGCCAGCCGCGCGCTGGGCCTGGAGGATCACGCCTGGGCCGCGAAGGTCATCGCGGTCGCCGGCAACTACGGCGAAATCTACGATCGCACGGTGGGCGGACACAGCCCGCTCGGCCTGCCGCGCGGCCTCAATGCGCTTTGGACGAGCGGCGGGCTGATGCACCCGCTGCCGGTGCAATGATGACGCTCACCCTGGCCGCGCAACGGCGGTCCGGCGCGGGGCGCCCGAACGGGATGCCGCTGCGCGCACACAAGCCGTGCGACGCTTCCGCTACCGTTCCCGTCAACCCTTACCCCGATCAACCCCCAGGAGGTTCCATCACCATGCTTACCCGACTCTCTGTCATCGCCACCGCCTTCCTCGCCGCCGGGCTGGGCTCCGCCGCCGCCGGCACCACCACCTACGACTTTTCCGCCGCGGCGGCTCTCAACGAGAACACCCCGGCCTCCATCGGCATTGCCACGTTCAGCAGCCCGGCTGACCCGGCGGCCTACACGTTCGGCGCGAACGGCGCGCTGTTCTCAACGCTTGGCGGCGACGTTCTGGCAGCTGACGGCACCACCGCGACCGAACTGAACATCGCGTTCAGCACCCCGCAGGAATCGGTGAGCTTCGGCTTCGCCCTGGTCGATTTCCTCGGCCTCACCGGCGGCGACACGCTGAATGTTGCGGTCAACAATGGCACCCCGGAGTCGTTCGCGGCGGCGATCCCCGGCACCGACGACTTCCCGCAGGGTTCCGTGACCGTCACCGACCTGGCCGGCATCAGCGCGATCGAGCTCACGAGCGGCAATACGGCGAATACGATCGTCATCGGCGACCTGTCGTCGGTGCCGGAGCCGGCTTCGCTTGCGGTGCTGGGCGCCGGTCTGGCCGGGCTTGCGGCGGCACGCCGCCGGCGCGCCTGAAAGCGGCGGACTTCGATCCGGGGCGGCGGTCCGGCCTGACCGCCGCAAGCTCCGGTCAGGGCGCCTGCACCGCCGGGCCGATGCGCTCGGTGTCCAGGCGCACGTCGCGGGTCCCGGACCCGTCCCGCCAGGTGACCCAGACGGTTATCGCGTATAATGTTTCAGTCGCCGGGCCGGCATCCGGCCGATGCGGCGTTTCTCCCGGGGCCGGCGCGACCCGCACGCGCCAGCGGTAGCCACCGCCGTCGGACCCTTCCCGCTCGCCGGGCGGCAGCGTGCCGCCGTTCACCGCCTCGGCCAGACGCGACTGCGCCCGCACCGTCGCCTCGCCATAGCGCGCGGCGATCTGCGCGGCGCGCAACGACGCGGTTGCCGCGCCGATGATCGCGCCGAGCGCCAGGGTGGCGATGAGGAAGGCGATCAGGACCTCCAGCAGCATGAAGCCGCCCCGGCTGGCCGCCGGAGATGGGGAGCCGTTCAGGCTCATTCGGTTCCGCGCCGCATGCCGGCATCGCCTTCGGTCTGACAGAATGGATTTTTCGCTTATTTCGGCTGAAGTTCCGCGCCGCCTGGCCGCCACGGCCCGGGACACTCTTTGCCAGAACAGTACGATCCGCGCCACACCCCGATGGTGCCTGGTCGAAACCAGCCTTCCGGCCCTGCGGCCGCGGACCGCCTGATCGTCAGCCTGGCCGCGCAAGGCACCGGGGCGCGGCCGATCGGCCGGCATGACGCCCGATGCGGCGGCGGCTTCGCACCGAAGCGGCGGTGCGCCCGGCCGCCGCCCTGCTTTGGCCGACGCACTCTTCGGCTCGCCGCCTTGGAACGAGACCGGAAGCGTATCTATGTCGCCACCATTTTGCTACCGCATAAAATTAACCAGACTTTCACGCCGCTTCTCGCTGACTGCCGCATTGTCATCTCCTGAAATCCCCCGGGTTTCGTCAGGAGGTTATCATGAAGCAGTTAGTTGCGGTTTCGGCGCTGTTGTGTGCCTGCGCTGCCGCGTCGGTCGCGCAGGCGGACGTCTTGATCCCGGGCGCCTTCAGCGGCATCGTCGATGACGGCAGCTACACCGACTCAGGGCCGCAGAACACCGGCTTCGAGGCCGGCCAGAGCATAAACGGCAGCTTTCTGTGGGACGCGACAACCGCGGCCTTCCAGACGTTCAGCATCGGCGGCTACACCGCCGCGCCCGGCTTCACCACGGTCTACAGCCCGGCCCTGTCGGCGACGCCGTACGCCTTCATCGGCGTGGAAAACCCGATCGCGAACGCCGCTCCAAGCGACCTTTTGCAGATCAATTTTTACTACCAGACAACCGCCGGCGCATCGACCGCCGACATCACCTCCTTCATCCGCAATCCCGGCGCGTACAGCCAGGATCTGACCGGCGGCTCGCCCAGCTACTTCGCGGCCTACCTGACCAATACCGATGGCAGCGTCACGCAGGTCGACGGGCTGCTGACCTTCTACGAGGCGCCGGAGCCGGCCTCTCTGCTGCTGACGCTGCCGGCGTTGCTGGGCCTGGGCGCGGTGCGCCGCCGCCGCGGCTGAGACGCGGCCAGCTCCGTCCGCTCCAACTCGACCTCCGGCCGCGATGAAAAGCCGCGCCGGTAACAGGGATATCCAAATATGACACACAAGACCTCACGACGCACGCTGAAGGCGACGCTGCTGTCCGCCACGCTGCTGAGCGGTTTCGCCACCGCCGTCCACGCCGACGACCTGATCGCCGACAACACCGGCGTCGCGCCGGTGCCCAGCGGCCAACTGATCACGCCGACGGCCACGCCTGGCTCGGCCTTCACCAACATGACGGTGACAATCCCCAACCTGACCAATCCGGTGGTCGGGCCGGACGGCGCCATCCAGTCCGCGCTGAACCCCGCCGACGGCAGGACGCTGGTGGTGATGACGAGCGGCTACAACACCTATGACGACAAGGCCGGCGACTCCCCCGCCGCCTCCTATAACGGCGTCAGCGGTCCCGAATACATCTTCGTGTTCGACGCGACGAACCCGGCCGCGCCGGTGCGCAACCTGAACCCGCTGGGCCAGAGCGGCGCCAGCCCGGCCGCCGCGCTGACGCCGCAGGACACGTTCCAGGGCCTGGTCTGGTCGCCGGACGGCACCAGGCTGTTTGTCTCGGGCGGCACCGACGCCGATGTGCTGGTGTATCCGTTCAATCTCACGACCAAAACGTTCGGCGCCGCGGCCAAGATCGTCCTGATCCCGGCCGCCGGGGTGCCCGCCCCGGCGGATGCCGACGCCAACGGCCTGGGCGGCAGCAACTTCTACCTCGGGCCGCAGACCGCCGGCCTCGCGCTCGATCCGGCCGGGCGGCTGCTGGTGGCGCTGAACTGCCAGAACGACTCGGTCTCGATCATCGACACCACGACCAACGCGATCGTCGTCGATCGCTATGACCTGCGCCCCTACAACACCACCCCGGCCACCGGCAGCGGCGTCGCCGGCGGCGAGGAGCCGTATGGCGTCGCCGTCTCGGCGGACGGCAAGCGCGCCTACATCACCTCGGTCCGCGACCGCGAGGTGGTGGTGCTTGACATCACCAACGCGCTGACCGGGTCTGTCGCGCTGATCGCGCGCATCCCGGTGGCGGGCAGCCCGAACAACGTGGTGCTGAAGGCCAGCACCGGCGAATTGTTCGTGGCCGAGGACAACAGCGACCAGGTGGCGGTGATCGATACAAACCCGGGCTCGGCGACTTACAACACCATCACCCGCACGATCGACGCGATCGCGCCGCCCGGCACGCTGTCGACCTCCGGCCCGCGCTGGACCGGCGCGGCGACCAACAACGTGGCGCTCTCGCCGAACGGCAACACGCTGTATGTCACCAACGGTGGCGCCAACGACCTGGCGATCGTGCCGCTGACCGGCGGGAGCGCCTATCAGGTCGCCGGCCTCGTGCCCACCGGCTGGTATCCGACCACGGTGACGCCCTCCGCGGACGGCAGCGCGCTGTACGTGTTCAATTCCAAGAGCGATCCGGGATCGAACCCGCTGCACCAGACGACCAGCGTCAACAGCGAGCGCTATACGAAGTATTCCGGCGTGACGAACAAGTACGCCCTGGAATACGGCGGCGACCAGTACGTGTTCCACCTCGAGCAGTCGGGCTTCCTGACCCTGCCCACGGCCTCGGTCAACGCCAACCTGGCCACCCTGACCGCGCAGGTGGCGGCGAACAACGGCTGGAGCACGGTCTCGGCCCAGCCATCGGCGACGATGCAGTTCCTGCGCGGCAAGATCCAGCACGTGATCTACATCGTCAAGGAGAACCGCACCTTCGACCAGGTGCTGGGCGACCTGACCAACGGCGCCAACGCCGATCCGGCGCTGACCGTGTTCGGCAAGGTGGTCACGCCGAACTTCCACCGCATCGCCACGCAGTTCGTCACGCTGGACAACTTCTTCGACCCCGGCGAGGTCAGCGGCAACGGCTGGCCGTGGAGCACCGAGGGGCGCGAGACGGACTGGAACGAAAAGAATATCCCGATGGACTACACGTTCGGCTACGGCTCCTACAGCAAGCCGGTGGTGACCCGGTCGAACGCGCCGTATGACTCGGAAGGCCAGAACGCCAATGTCAGCGTCGGATACAATGCCTACAACACCGACGGGTCGTACAATGCCGCCGGGACGGTGACGCTGCGCACGCTGGAGGGCGGCGGTTTCACCTACTCCAACACCACCACCTATACCAACAGCGGCAACGCGCTGCCGGGCGGCGCGATCAACCTCAAGCCGGGTCCGGCGAACCCCGGCGAGCCGGACGGCGCCTATGCGTTCACCGGCCTGCCGGAGCACTCGCCGTATCAGACCGGTCATTTGTGGGATGCGGCGTTGGCCGCCAACCTGACCATCCGCAACTACGGGTTCTTCTCGGACAACAATCACTACGGCCTGAGCAGCACCGCCCAGGGCTACGTCGCGCCGCTGGAGAACCCCGAAGCGTCGGGCTGCCAGTCGCCGATACCGCTGACCGCCGCCAGCGCCTATCCGGCCGGCGCGCAGCAGGAATGGACCTCGGCGAAGGCGCTGATCCCTTATACCGACGCCTGCTTCCACGGCTTCGACAACGCCTATCCGGATGCCTGGCGGTTCGAGGAGTTCCAGCGCGAGTTCAGCCGGTTCGTCGCCAACAACAACCTGCCGAACCTGGTGTTCCTGCGCTACATGCATGACCACATGGGCAATTTCGGCGTCACCACCGGCGGCGCGGTGAACTATCCGGAAGCGCAGCAGGCGGACAACGACTACGCCGTCGGCGCGACGCTGGATCTGCTGGCGCACAGCCCCTATGCCGGGAACACGCTGGTGTTCGTGGTTGAGGACGACGCGCAGGACGGTCCGGATCACATGGATGCGCACCGCAGCACCGCCTATGTCGTCGGGCCTTACGTCAGGAAGAACGCCGTGGTCAGCACGCGCTACTCCACGGTCAACATGGTGCGGACGATCGAGGACGTCCTCGGGCTGCAGCACCTCAACCTGAACACTGCGCACCAGGCGTCGATGGATGCGGTGTTCAACACCACCCAGAGCCCGGCGTGGACCTACAGCCACGTGGTGTCGTCCGTGCTGAAGACGACGACGTTGCAACTGAGCGGACTGACGCCGGACCAGGCGGTCCAATATGCCGACGAGGGCGAGTACGTGCCCTCGCACACGCCGAACTGGTGGCGTGAGCAGACACGCGGCTTCGACTTCTCGAGCGAGGACCGCCTGCCGGCCGATCTGTTCAATGAGGTCATCTGGGACGGCCTGATGGGCGGCAGGCCCTATCCGGCGACGCGGTCGGGCCATGTGATCCGCCACGCGGCGGCGGACGGCGTGGAGAAGGTGTCGCTTACCACCGGGCAGTAAACCGGAAAACGTTTCCGTCGAGGGGGGCGGCGCGCAATGCGCCGCCCTGTTTCCTGCGGCCGGCCCGCTCGGCTACTGAGCTATCGCCTTTCGGTCTTGCCCATCGTCCCCGGTCGCCGGAGTCCGCATCACGATGCCGGACCGCTGCTCCGGATACGGACGCCCGCCAATCACGCCGTCCCAAACAATCCTGTTGAACATATCGGCTGGCACGCGGTCTTCGCTGGACCAGTCGAAGCCCCTGGTCTGCGCGGTCCACCACGCCGCGTCGTGCAGCGGCTTCATATCAGGACCTTCGGCGAACTCGATCGCATGCTGACCTTCGGGCGTCGCCAGCGTGAGATTGAGCGTCGAGCTCTTCAGGATCGCCGACGCCGTGGCGCGATAGCGCCACTCCGGACTCTGACCGATGTCGAACACGTCGGACATGGGCCGCTGATAGGCGGTGTTCAGGTTCAGATGTTCGAGGCCGAGCACGTCCTCGATGGTGCGCACCATGTTCACCGTCGAATAGCGCGTGCTGACGACGGCGTGATTGCGCACGTACGGGCCAACGACATAGGCCGTGCTGCGGTGCGCGTCCATGTGGTCGCCGCCGTCCTGGGCATCGTCCTCCAGGACGAAGACGAGCGTATCCTGAGCGAACCTGCTGCGCGCCAAAAGCTCGAGCGTTGCGCCGACGGCATAGTCATTGTCGGCCTGCTGGGTTTCGGCGGTGGTCAATCCAGCCACCGCCGTGCTGAATGATCCCATGTGATCGTGCATGTACCGCAGCAGGACCAGTTGCGGCAGGTCGTTCCCGGGCTGGGCGAACGCGTTGAACTCGCGCGCGAACTCCTCGAGCCGCCAGGCATCGGGATAGGCATTGTTGAAGCCGCGGAAGTAGATATCGGTATAGGGGATCAGTTCATGCGCGGCCGTCCACATCTGCCGCGCGCCGTCGGCGGCCGGCGTCTCGGTCACCGGAGCGTAGCCGGGGTCGCCGGAGGACAGGCCATAGTGGCTGTTGTCGGACAGGAACCCGTAATTGCGCACGGTCAGTCCCGCCCGCAGGGCCGCGCTCCAGATATAGCCGCTCTGCACGGCGTGGTTCTTGCCGTCCGGCGCACCGGAATCGCCCGGGCCGGGCAACAGGTTCAAGGCTCCGCCAGGCAGTTTGCCGGCCACGGCCTGGAAGTCGTAGCCGCCCGCCTCGGCTTCGCGAGCCGCCACCGTCGCCGCCGGCGTATCGCCGACATAGCCGACACTGACGTTATTGTTCTGTCCTTCCGCGTCATAGGGCGCGTTGTAGCGGGTCACGCCGAAACTGTAGTCCATCGGAATGTTCTTTTCGTTCCAATCGGTTTCGCGCGCCGCGGTTGACCACGGCCAGCCGTTGCCGCTGACCTCTCCGGAATCGAAGAAGTTGTCCAGGGTCACGAAGCTGTTGGCGATCCTGTGGAAGTTTGGCGTGATCGCCTTGCCGAAGACGGTGATCGACGGGTCGCCGTTGGCGCCGTTGGTCAGATCGCCAAGAACCTGGTCAAAGGTCCGGTTCTCCTTGACGATGTAGATGACGTGCCTGATGTGAGACCGCAGAAAAGCCATGGTCTCTTCGTCCTGCTTGTCGGCGGCGATGCTCCATCCGTTGTTGGCCGCAACCTGCGTCGTCAGGTTCGACAGGTCGCCTGGCCCGGGCACAGGCACGGTCAGCATCCCGGACTGCTGAAGCTGCAGGATATACTGGTTGGGCGCATAGCTCAGCGCCGGCGTGTTGCCGCCCGGATACTGCACGGTGGTTTGATACGCAACAGAACTGGTAATATGGCCGGGGTTCGGGCCGGGGTCACTCTTGTTGTTGAACACGTACAGGGTGCCGCAATCCGCGCTGACCGTGACCGTCGTCGGATACCAGCCCGTCGGTATCAGCCCGGCCACCTGGTGCGGCGCGCCGCCTTTCAGCGGGATGATGGCGACATCGTTGGCGCCGCCATTGGTGACAAACAGCGTCTTCTGATCCGGCGAAAGTGCTACGTTGTTGGTTGCCGCACCGGTGTAGCGGCCGGATTTGTCCGCCAGCACGCCGGGCGGCGCGATGGCATCGATCTGCTCGACGATCGTGTTGCTCGCGGTACTGATCACGGCAACGTTGTCGCTGTTGTCCTGCGACACGAACAGCGTGTCCTGCGCCTTGTTCAGGATCAGGTTGTTCGGGCTGCCCGGAAGCGGGATGCGGGTGATGAGTTTCGGCGATCCGCCGCTGATATCGACAACGACAACCTCACGGTCGCGCAGCGACGTGGCATACAGGGTCGAGTTGCCCTTGATCGCGACACTGTAGATCGTGTTGCCGCCAACTGCGCCGTCACTCCCGGGCGTTGTATTGAACGGACGCAGATCGTATTCAAACAGCTTCGTATTGTCGGCCGTGGAAAACACGGAGACGCTGTTGTTCAGCGTGTTCGCCACGGCGAGCAGCGATCCGTCCGGCGAAACCGCGACGCCGCCGGTCTGCGGATACTGGCTGATGCCAATGCCGATCTTGTTGTGACCGAGCGGGATCGTTCCGGATTGCGCAAAGGTGCCGTTCGCCTGCTTATAGATCAATACCTGATCGTCGTTGCCGCCCGAAACGTACAGCGTCGAGCCGTCAGGCGAAAAGGCCAGGCCCACGAACGTGTTGGGAGGACGCAACGTCTGTTTCTGCCGGGGCGCGCGCGGATTGGAGACGTCATAGAGGATCACGAACTCGGCGCCGGTGCCGACCAGGTTCCCCCGGGCATCGTCGAGGACATTGTAGCCGCTGGTCATGACCGCCAGCGTCTTGCCGTCCGGGCTCAGGGTCGAGGCGATTGCGCCGCCGGGGCGGAAGTTCGGATAGTTGCCGATAGCGGGGGTATATTCGGGGATGTCGGGCGACAATACAGAGAAGGCCGAGCCGGTTGCAAATGTTGGCGTAATGAATTGGCCGCTCGGCAGCGGTGCCTGCCCCGTATTATCAAGATCCCCGTCGTCGAGATCGGCCTGAGCGCCGGTGGTTCCGGCGAGCAAAGTCGTGGATAGCAGTAACACTTTGAGAACGGAGCCGAAACCTCGTTGCATCTTCATCTTTGTTCGCCCTCGATTTGGTCATGCCGCGGACCCCGGGCGGCACGCGAGGCACCGCTCGATCTCAATTGAACCCGCGTCCATCATCCTGCCGCGTCCTTTGACACTTGCACATGCCGCTCCAATGGAAAACGGCGTACATTTTGATGACGTTGCAAATAAAAACCGGGTATTGCACGATACTGCGGTTCAGCGATACTTACTGCCGGTTTCGAAGCGACATCGATATAGCTGAAATGACTGACCAGGCGGCGGGTTCACTTCGATTTCGATCCGACGCGCGTCCGCACGGATACCGATATTGAGGCAAACTCTCCGTGTCCGGATTTGCAGGGCCACCTATTCCAGCACGGGCGGCGAGAAGTGGCCCGGACAAACCGGCCATGACGTTGGCGAGGAACGCGGTGGGTCGAAGTCAATGCGGACTGGCATAACGCCGCGGCACGGCGGCGAAATTACCGCCGGCGCCGAGCCAGAACGACCGGCCTGACGTCACGCTTCCGCGAAGCAGGCGGCCAACGCCGGCCGCCACCGTGCCTTCGGTTTCTTACAACGCAGCGGAGATCGAGAAGATCACCTCGCGCCCCGGGTTCGTTGCAAGAAGCGGAAGACTCGCCGCCGTCGAGCCGATGTAGCCGGTGATGCTGTGATCGTTGAAGATGTTGAGCAGATTGAACCGCAAGGCCAAGGACCGGTCGTTGAATTTCGGCAGCACAAGCTTGTACCCAAGCGCCAGATCGGCATTATAAAACCCGGGGATCGGATATTGCGGGTGCAGTATCTGACCGGTCGAAGATGTCTCATCCAACGCATATTGCGGACCGACATATTTGGCCAGCAGCGACCCGTAGAAATTATCGCGTTGGAAGATCGGTCCGATCGCCCCGGTTGAGCGCGGGGCCTGCGCGACGGGAAAGCCGGAGCCGTCATAGGTCGCGTCGTTCGCGGTCGCGTTGGCGTACATCGCCAGACCGCCGCCGATTTTCACGGTTGCCTCGGCTTCGATGCCCTTGAACACGGCGCCGCCGTTGTTGGTGTAACTCGTGTTGCCGGCAATCGTCTGCGCAACAATATAGTTCTGGAACTGGATAAAATAGGCGTCCAGGCCGAGCGAGAAGCGGTCGTTCTGGAAAGTCGTGCCGATCTGATAATTAACCGTGGTCTGCGGCTTAAGGTTGGGGTTGGCGCCGGCGGCCGGAACCGTAAGGGCATTGAGCGGCGGGGCGAGGAAGCCTTCCGCTATCTGCGCATAGGCCACCCAGCCCTTCATGATCTCATAATGAGCGTCGATCGCCGGCAGCAGCGCGTCCCACGACTGATTGGACGGCGCGGTCGACGGCGCGGAACTGATGATGGTCGCATCCAATCCGCGCGCGACGAAGGTGTATTTCAAGCCCGGCGTAATGGTCAGGCCCGGCAGCGGTTTGGCGGCGAATTCGACGTACGGTTGCACCGTCGTCAGGGTCGTATTGTAAAGTGTCTTGTAGGCGGCATACTCCGTCGCCTTCGTGGCATAGGGCAGCAGGTTATCCGACAGAATGACATTGGTCTTGTAGGACGAACCGGAGTTGTAATCCACCCAGAGGCCCGCCCGCGCCTGGCCGAAAGCGGTGTCCTTGGTCAGGGCGAAGGTATTGCCGATCGCGCGGAAATCGCTGTGGCTTGCGTAACCGGGAACCGCATCGTTCAGCGTCGTTTTGATCCCGTTCACATAATAGCTGCCGGTCAGATTCGGCGTCGTGCCGTTCACGTCCTTGCCGGATGTTCCGTTATGATAATAAGACGCGGTGTAGGCCTTGTCGTCGATGCTCCACCCGTCGCCGAAATTCGACTTTATCCCGATATAGTCGAAGTCCGTATAGTAATTGTCGACGTTATATCCGGTGAACGCCTGCGACAGCGGATCGTAGTTCAGTGCATAATTCGGTCCGAGGGTCTGTATCTGATGCTCGGTCGCGCCGTATGGCGTATGGGTGCGGGCGTAATTGTACATCCCCTCGACCGTCAGGACCGTGTTGTCGCCGATGGGCGCCTCGGCCTTGCCGAAGACGTTGTTACGGAGCGTGGAGGTGCCGGTCAGGTATCCGTTGCCGGACTCATGTTCGGCATCGATCATCGCCTTTGTGCCGCCGAGCTGCGGGATCGCGCCGGTGTCGAGACGAAGGCCTGCAAGCTGCAGGCCCCAGCTGCCGATCGTTCCATAGGGATTGACGCCCCATGTGTTGCTCGGGTCGACGGTGGTCACTGCGACCGTGCCGCCAAATGTTGCATAGCCGATCTGAGAGGCCGTTCCGGGGCCACGATCGACGGAAACGGATTTGATGTCGTGCGCCAGGAAATATGCGCCGGTTTGCGGCGCGAGGTTGCCGATCGACCCCGGCAGCACCAGGCCGTCGAAGGTGTTGTTGAACTGGGTGTAGCGGAAGCCGCGGATGGTCTCCTGGAAGTTCTGCTGCAGGCCGACGCCGGTCGGCTCGACGTTGCTCACGCTGGGCGATATCTGAATGATTCTGTCGAAATTTTCGGAATACGGAACGTTGTTGTCGATGTAGTCTTTGCCGATGACGGAGGTCGGCTGCGCGGCCTGCAGCGGCTGGCGGCTCGGTGCGACCGCGGCAGCCGTGCCTGGCGCCGGTTGCGCCGTGGCGCCCGCACCGGTGCCGGTGGCCTGGACCGTGCCGATATCGGTTCGGTTATCCTCCGGTCCGGCGGCACAGAGCGCGAGGCTTACGCACAGCAAAGCCAGGGCGCGCCGCCCGGCATCGTGCCGGCCAGTGTCTTTTTCGCATGGTGTCATCGGATCGCACTCTGCTACGGGTTCACCGCATCGCCTTAACGCGATAATACAGATCGGTATTGTGATAGTTCCGTGTCCATCATCGATCGGCGCAGGCTTCCTCGACCCAGATCAGCAGGCGTAACGTATGCCCGGCCTCCCCGGGTGGCGGTTTCGGGTAGCGCGCGTTTCGCACGGCGGCGAGCGCGGCTGAATCCAGCATCGACGCGCCGGCGGACCGTGTCAGTTGCGCATCGGCCAGCAGGGCGCCGTCGCGATAGTCGAAGGCGACCGCGGCCTTTCCCGACAGCCCCATCAGGGAAGCGGCGGCCGGGCAGCGCACCGCCTGCTGCACGGCGTCGCGGATGTGCCCGCGCAACGTTTCCTCTGCGTGGTGTTCGGCCGGCGCGGTGCCGCTTGCCGCGGGCGGGGCCGCGGTCGTCGCGGCCGGAACCGCCTGGGCAGGCACCGCCGTTGCGACGGCCGCCGGCGGCCGCGGGCGATGCACCGCGGGACGAGGCGGCGGCGGCCGGGTTGGCACCGGCACCTCGGCCTTGACGGCGGGTGCCGGCGATACCTCCGCGGGTGTCACGAGCTCCGGCGGCGGCGGAACGTCAGGCGGCGGGAGAACGACCGGTGGCGGAGTTTCGGTTTCGGGAGGGGCCGGTTCGGGCGGTGCCACGGCAGCCATCGGCGGTTCCGGCGGCGCCTCGGCTGGCGGTTCAGCCTGCGGGGGCGGCGGGATCGTGGCGAGTTCGATCGTCAGCGGCTCGGGCGGTGGTGCCGGGCTGGCCATGCCGCTGAACAATGCCGTGAGGATGACAGCCTGTGTCGCCGCGCCGCCGAGCACCGCCAAGCGGTGTCGAACCGTGCCCGACTGAGGCTGCGACAACATCGCCATCCGTGCGGCCGGATAAATCGGCGGCCCGAAAGACGGTGGCGCGATCCGCGCGAAAGCCCCGAGCCGAACCGGCAAGATGCCTCGCGCGCCGGCGTCCCGGCCGCAGTCCGGTGTGATGTCGATGTTGCTATCCAAGACAGTTCCATGAACGCGACAAACACGCCATCCGTTGCCGGCCTCGCGACCCGGGCGTCGAATGATCGGCGGCAAAGAAGGGTAACCGGAGAATGTGACCCGGCGAAAGGCCACACGGTCCGGTTTTGCTGAATTGTCATGATCCGGAGTACGCGCCGCATCGACAATGATCAGCCTCCTGCGGCGCCCGGCCGCCGGCTGCAATTTCCCGCAATTGCCATCGAACTGACATCGACAGTCATACCGCGCGTTTGCGACATTATTGCGTATGAAGAGGCTTGGCGTGGCGCCGAAAGTCGTCATGACCCGCACCACCGCGCACCCTCCGGGTCCGCCGGTTCCCGGGCAATCAAAGCCCGGGCTCGCCATGCCACGCGTTTGTCACGGAAAAATTCAAGGGGGCCAAAGTGAAACTGATTACCTGTCAGCAGCTTCTCCGGGCGAGTTTGCTCGCCACAACGATGCTCATCGCGCCGCAACTGGCGCGCGCCGATATCGACGACGGCATCGCCGACAACAACGGGCAGCAGCCGCTGCCGACCGGCCAGTTCATCACGCCGCTGCTGCCGACCAACGCGGTGCAGACGTTCCTGAACCCGGGGCTGGCGAACTATCCGAGCTACGTCGCCGGACAGGCGGTGAAACTCGCGCTGAGCCCGGACGGCACGACGCTGGCGGTGATCACCGCCGGCTACAACCTGTTGAACAAGTCCACCGGCTCCAGCGACTCGGCCGCGTCCACGCAGTTCCTGTTCCTCTATAATGTGGCGGGCGCCAACAAGACCAAGCCCGTGCTGAAACAGGTGATCCAGCAGGCGCAGGCCGGCACCGGCCTGGTCTGGTCGCCGGATGGCAAGACCATCTACGCCGCGGGCGGCGTGAACGACGAGGTTTACCTCTACGCCAGCGCCACGGGCACGTCGGGAACCTATGCGGCGGCCGGCACCATCGCGCTCGGCCACAGCGGCAAGGGCGTCGGCATCAGCGTCAAGCCGAACGTCTACGGCCTCGCGCTCTCGGCCGACGGTAGCACCCTCGTTGCCGTCAACAACTACAACGACTCGATTTCGGTGATCAGCACCGCGACCAAGGCCGTGCTGTATCAGCACGATCTGCGGCCGTATTTCGCCAACAACGAGGGCACCAGCGGCGTCGCCGGCGGCGAGTATCCGTTCGCGGCCGTTATCGCCACCGTTGGCGGCGTAAAGACTGCTTACGTGTCCTCAACCCGCGACCGGCAGGTCGTCGCGGTGAACATCTCGTCAACCGCCAGCGGCCAGTTGGCAGCCCGCATAGCGACCGATGGCGAGCCTAACGGTCTGGCACTGAACGCGGCGCAGACCACGCTCTATGTCGGCCAGGACAATTCCGACGAAGTGGCCCTGATCAACACGGCGACGAACGTCATCACCGCGACGATCGACACGCGCGCCCCGGCCGGCGTGCTGACCGGGCCGCACTACACCGGCGCGGGAACCAACGCGGTCACGCTGTCCCCGGATGGCTCCACGCTGTACGCGGTCAACGGTGCCGCCAACTCGGTCGCCGTGATCCCGCTGACCGGCAGCAGCGCAAATACGGTGACCGGCCTGATCCCGACCGCGTGGTATCCGCACGACATCGCGTTCAGCGCCGATGGCACGTGGATGTACATCATCAACGGCAAGAGCGACCAGGGCGCCAACCCGCTGTATACCACCAGCAGCACCAGCAGCCTGGCCGACACCACCTACCCGGGCGGCAACGCCGCGGCACGGAGCACCTCGGCCGCTGCCAACCAGTACGATCTGCAGATGCACAAGGCGAGCCTCATCAGCGCCCAGGTGCCCGGCAGCAACGATCTGCCGCAGCTCACCGCCCAGGTGGAGGCGAACAACTTCTATTCGGTGACGCCGAATGCGAACGACGCCACGGTGATGAACTTCCTGCACGGCAAGATCCAGCACGTCATCTACATCATCAAGGAGAACCGCACCTTCGACCAGGTGCTGGGCGACCTGACCAATGGTGCCAACGGCGATCCGTCGCTGACCGTGTTCGGCAAGCGCATCACGCCGAACCTGCACCGCATCGCGACCAACTTCGTCACCCTGGACAACTTCTTCACCACCTCCGACGTCAGCATGGACGGGTGGTCCTGGAGCACGCAGGCCCGCGTCACCGACGACATCGGACTGAACGTGCAGCTCGAGTATGCCAGCCGCGGTCTGTCGTATGACAGTGAGGCCTATAACCGCGGCAACGTGCCGACCGGCCTGGCGACCACGGCGGATCGAGCCATCGCGGTGCCGGGCTATTCCGCGTCCGTGACCCCCGGCATGTCGGCAACCGTGGCCGACGTGCTGCCAGGCGCCGGCGACGTGGCGACGGGCGACTCCCCGAACAGCCTGTACAGCGGCAAGGAAAACGGCCATATCTGGGATGCCGTGATCGCCGCGGGCCTGACGGTGCGCAACTACGGCTTCAACGTCAACGACGTCGGCAGCATCGGCACGGTGGCGAGCCCGAACCGCTACCCGTATCACGCCGGCACGGTCATGGCCTATCCGGAAAACCAGACGCTGGCGCATTATCCGGCTGGCCAGACGCTGGCACAGGCGGATCGGACCGACCTTTACTATCTCGGCTTCAATACGTCCTATCCGGACAACTGGCGCGTCGATGAGTGGATGCGCGAGTTCAACGGCACGTATGCGCCGGGCTATTATGCGAACAACCAGGTGGCGCTCAGTAACATGCCGAACCTGACGCTGCTGCGCCTCGGCCGCGATCACATGGGCGGTTTCGGCAGCAACGTTCTCGGCAACAGCGGCACGCCGGAAGCGCAGCAGGCGGACAACGACTATGCCGTGGCGCGCGTGATCGATGCGGTCAACCACAGCATCTATGCCAACAACACGCTGATCTTCGTGATCGAGGACGACTCGCAGGACGGCCCCGACCACATGGACGCGCACCGCAGCACGGTTTACGTGGCCGGCCCCTACGTCAAGCAGAACGCGGTGGTCAGCACACGGTACACCACGGTCAACCTGGTGCGGACGATCGAGGATGTCCTTGGCCTGACGCACCTCAACCTGAACGATGCCTACCAGGGGCCGATGACCAACGTGTTCAACATCGCCCAGCCGGCAAGCTGGTCGTTCTCGGCGGTGGCCTCCACCGTGTTGCAGTCCACGACGATCGTGATGAACGACCCGAACGTGCGTTGGGCCGAAGGTCCGGTCGTCGTGCCGAAGCATGACGGCGATTACTGGAAGGAAGCCACGAAGGGCTTCGACTTCTCCGCCGCGGACCGGGTTCCGATGGATCTGTTCAACCAGGTTCTGTGGGACGGTCTGAATGGCGGCACCCCGTATCCGGCGCATCGCGACGGGCTGCGCAAGGGATACCGCGAAGTCACCATGAAGTAACGTCTTCGGGCGGGGCGCCCCGCCCGTCCGTTTTCCCGCAATCCATAAGGACGATTTATCATCATGCGCAAACTCTGGTTCGCTCTCGCGGCAACGGCCGCGCTCACCGCGATGCCCGGCCTTGCTTCGGCCACCCCGGGCACGCTTGTTGTGACCCTTCCGGGCGTCCCGGCGCAGAATTTCACCCTGGTCATCGACACCGGTACAGACCGGATCGACTCGTTCACAATCGACAATGTCTCGGCGCCCGCGGGGTTTAATTCCTATATAACCTTGTTGGACAGCAACTACAGCGCCTACTACGAGGCTCAGTTCACGGTGCTGCAGACCGGCGGCGACAACATCAATTACACGTTTCTCCTCGATCTCGAAGCGCTGAACACGCCGTTCCCGAGCTCGACGAACTGGGCCGCCGATGCAGTCGCGTTGCTGACGAATACCAGCCAGCTCACGACGAACCTCGACACGGCTGCGACCGACCCTGCAGAGGATTACAGCAACAACAGCGCTTACACTTTCGTCGAGCGCTATGACGACGGCACCGTCATCGCCGGATCCACCATTCCGGTGCCCCTTGCGACACCAGCCTCAGGCGAGGTGCTCAACGTTACCGCCCCGGAACCGGCCAGCATCGCCTTGTTGGCGACGTCGGTTTTTGGCCTCGGGATGGCACGCCGCCGCCGCCGCGTCTGATATCCGCGAGTCCGACAAGCCAACCGAAAAGGCGGCCATTTCGGTGGCCGCCCTTTTTGTTGCAACGCCCGCCTCGGCGGCGCCGCGGTCGTTGACGGTGTTGCGGCCGGAAAGCCGGCCTGCCGGACGAAGCAGGCCGCCGGTTTTAATAGTCCCCCGCCAGCAGCTTTTCGGCATGCTGGATCGCCTCGACGCACTCATCGTCATCGCCCTCAGCCTGTTCCTTCCCGGCGCGCTTGAGATCGGCCGCAATGAGCTGCCTGATCCTGGCGTCGCCTTGATAAGCGGCGAGTTTTGCGGCGACCTCCTCCTGCCCCTTGATGCAGGCTTCGGCATCGCCGCCCTTGTCCTTCGCAACGGCACCGGCGAGCGGGACAAGAACGAGCAGCAGAATAATGCGATACATGCGGTATGTTCCTTTTGACCGGTTACGAAGACGCGGCCCCGAGCCCGCCGGCCGCGCACTGGTTACGAATACCCGCTAATTGCCCGAACTTGCGTCAGACAGGAAGCGGCGGCGCAGATCCGTGCCGGAACGTTCCCGCGGATAAGGAATGCCCGGCTTCAGACCTTCCCATTGTATCTCATTGTAAAGATCCGCCGGAACCCGGTCGGCCGCGCTGAAATCGAGACCGCGCGTCGCCTCGGCCCACCACGCGGCGCTCCGCACCGGCGTTGCCGGCAGGGAGTCGGCGAATTCCAGGTAAGGGTCGTTCAGCGCAATCGTCGTCGCCGCGAGATACGGCGAAGCGATCGCGCTGTAGGTCCAGCTCGTCTGCCTCAGGTCGAACACATCGGTCATCGGCCGCTGATAGGCATCGTTCAGATTCAGATGATCCAGCCCCAAAATGTCCTCGATCGTGCGAACCATGTTCACCGTCGTGTAGCGCGTGCTGACAACAGCGTTCTTCTTGACATAGGGGCCGACGATATAAGCCGTGCTGCGATGCGCATCCATATGGTCCGGGCCATCCTGCGCGTCGTCCTCCAGCACAAAGATCAATGTATTGCCGGCATAAGGGCTGGCCGCGACGGTCGCAACGACCCGGCCGACGGCGAGGTCATTGTCCGCCTGTTGCAATTCCGGCGTCGTCAGGCCGGCAACCGCGGTGTCGGCCCCGCTGAAATTGCCGGTGTGGTCGTGCATCAGCCGCAACAGCGTCAAATTCGGCAGGTTCCCGCCGGTGACGTAGCCGGCGAACTCGCGCTGCCACTCCTCGACGCGCCAGACATCGGGGAAGGCATTGTCGAAGCCGCGGAAATACGGGTCGGTGTAAGGAGCAAGGCTGGGGCTGGTCGAGATCGCCACCTGCAGGCCAAGGCTATGGGGGCTGCGCAGGTAGTCATATTGCGGGTAACTGCTCGGGTACAGGCCGTCGGCGGAGGCCGGGAGGTTGTATTTGGACAGATCGTTGAAGAAGCCGTAATCGCGCACGGTCAGGTTGGCCCGCAGCGCCGCGTCCCAGATGGTGCCCGCCTGAACCAGTCCGTTCGGCCCGTCGGTGGCGAAGTCATTGTTCGTGCCGGGCAACAGGTTCGCCGCCCCGCCGGTTATCGCTCCGGCCACCACGCTGTAGAGATTGTTCAGCGCCGCGTCGCGTCCGCCCTGCGATGCGATGCCGACATTGATGTCGCGGTTTGTGCCTTCGGAGTCGTTCGAAGCCCCGCGCCCGGCATAGTTCGGCGGGATCGTCTTGGTGCCATGGTCGCTCTCGCGCGCCCCGGTGCTCCAGGCCCAGCCGTCGCCGCTGACTTCGCCGCTGCAGAAGAAGTTGTCGAGCGTGACGAAATTCTGCGACAGCAGGTGGAAATTCGGCGTCACGCGCTTGCCGTACATGACCAGCGCGGGATCGCCGTTGGCGCCGTTCGTCAGGTCGCCGAGGACCTGGTCGAACGTGCGGTTTTCCTTGATGATGTAGATGATATGCTGAATTTTCCCGTGCAGCGCGCTCATCATGGCGGTGTCGCCGGCGTTGGCCGGAACGCTGTAGCCGTTGTTGGCCGCAACCTGCGCGGTGAGGTTGCCAAGGTCGGAGGGCGCCGGAACCGGAACCGTCAGCAGGCCGCCTCCCTGAAGCTGGAGAACATACTGGTTGGCCGAACCGGTCTCGTAGGACGGGTTCTTGCCGGGGTCGATCTTGCTGTTGGCGACATACATCACGCTGCCGTCCTTGCTCAGACTGACGGCGTGCGGATACCAGGCCGTCGGCACCAGCCCTGCCACGGCATGCGGCGCAGGCCCGCTCAAACGAATGATCGCCACCGAGTTGGCGCCCCCATTGGTGACATACAGCGTCTGGCCGTCCGGCGACAAAGCGAGGTTGTTCGCCGCGGCCCCGGTGTACTTCGTCCCGCTCGGCACGACGCCGGGCGGCGCGATGGTTGAAATCTCCTCCGACACCGCATTGGTGGCGGTATCGATCACTGCAACGCTGTCACTGTTGTCCTGTGTCACATAAAGCGTCGATTGATCAGCGCTCAGCAGCATGCTGTTCGGATTGCCGGGCAGTCCGATACGGGTGATCAGCGCGGGACTTGTTCCTGCGATGTTCACCACCACCACCTGACGGTCGCGGATCGAGGAGACGTAGGCGGTGGCCGTGCCCTTTACCGCGACGGTGAAAGGCGCCTCGCCGCCCGCGATACCGGGGGTGTTGGACGTCTTGTACGGCCGCAGATCGTATTCGAACCGTTTGCTGTTGGTGGGCGTGTCGATGACGGTGATCGAGTCGTTGTAGATATTCGCGGCAACCAGGACAGTACCGTCAGTGGACAGGCCCAGGCCTGCGACGGTTGATTTCTCCTCGAAGCCGACACCGTTGCCAAGCAATGCGCCGAATGCGGCTAATGGACCGGTCAGGGCGGAGGCGAAGCTGGCATGGCCCATGGCAATGCTGGCGCTTTGAACCCAGCCCGATGCGGTGGACCCGGCGTAAACGTTCACTGTGTCGCCGGTGCCCCCGGACACATAGAATTTGCTGCCATCCGGCGCCCAAACCAGGCCGGCATAGGTGTCGGGGACCTGAATGACCTGCTTCTGCTGCGGCGACCGCGCGTTGCCGCCGGCGATGTCATAAACGAAGATGTACTGGCTGGTCGCGTCCAGGGCCGATCCCGTCGCATTGTCCAGCAGGTTGTAACCGCTGGTCATCACCAGCAGCGTGCGCCCGTCCGGGCTGACAGCGGTCTTGACCGCGCCGTTTGCAATGAAATTCGGATGCGCCGAAAGACCCGGATTGAGGGTCGCGAACACCGCTCCGGTCGCCGCCGCCGGCGTCACGAACTGGCCGGAAGGCAACGGCAACTGGCCGGTGTTGTCCAGCGTTCCATCATCGATATCGGCCCGGGCGCTGCCGCAGGAGATGCCTGCCAGCATGGTCGCGGCAAGCAGCGGCAGGCGGAAACTGTTTCCGAAACGCGGATATTGCATAGTCGCACCTTCGTTGGCCGCGCAGGCCGCCGCCCGGTCGCCACCGGGCCGCCTCACGCAGCGCCATCAACCGGCGGATGTTGCCGCACAATGCGAAACCGGAACAAGGACGCCGGGCTTAAGTTACAGTGATGTTTCCATGTATATCGTGTTACAGCCAAAACGGTTTGGTCACGGTGCGGTCTCGCCGTCGTCCCAGGCCAGCACCCGCCAGCCGCGTCCATCCGGCGAGTAGCCGAAGCGCACCACGGCGCGGCGCGTGACCCTTGCCGCATCGGGCAAGGTCGCCACCGCGGTCATGGCGAGCACCCGCGCCTCGCGGTTCGCGGACGCCACGGGCGGCGCGCCGCCGATCCGCAGGGCAACCAGTACGGCGGCATCGGCAAAGGCCGGATCGGGATCGCTGGTGGACCACAGCGTCAGATGCGGCTTCAGCGCGGCGAGCAGCGCCGGGTCCATGCCGAGCACGTAGCCCAGCTCATCGAGGTTCTCGAACGGCCGTCCGGGAGGTCCGTAGGCCATCCCGGCGGCGCGGTAGGCCGCCGCTTTGGCTCCGTGCGGACTGGGGCTGAGCCCCGGCGTCCGCCAGTCGACGATCGCAGCCGCCAGGCTTTCCGCCGCCCGCGGCTCCGCGCCAAGGCCGGTGAGCAGCGCCTGGAGCATCACGGCGGACGCCAGGTTCGGGTTCATCCGGCCCGACAGGTCAAGCACGCCGACATCGACGCGCATCGCGCCGAACCGCCGGACCGCCGGCACGGCGCCTGAGCGCAACCCGTCCAGGATCGCCGCCGAGAGAACCGCGTCCGCCGCGGCACGGCCGGCCGCCAGATCCCGCAGCGCGGCCGACAGCTTCGCCTCACGGCCCGCACTGCCCACCAGGGAGGAAACCAGCAGCGCAAGGATGACGATGGTCCAGAGCACCACGATCAGGGCGAACCCGCGCTGGCGCGTCATTCCTCGGCCTGTTCCCGCATTGGCCGGGCCACGATCGACGGCCAGCTTTCGCCGCCGGACGACAAGACGATCCGGAGACGCACAAGATTGGGCAAAGCCGGCAGAGCCCAGCTCGAAACCCAGGTTTCCGGCGACTGCCTCGCGGTGTAAGCGATCTCCAGCCGGGCCACCCGATCCAGCAGGATCTCCCGCTGCGCTGCCGGCGGGGCGCCGAAAGGCACCCCGCCGGCATGCGGGGTCCACCACAGAACGAGATGTCCGTCATCGGCTTCCAACCGCACATCGGCCGTCATCGAGCCGCCGCCGCGACCGGGCAGATCGGTTGTGAAGGCAAGTTCGCGGGCGTTGCCCCGCACCAGAGGGGATTCGGGGTATGTGCCCGGATCCATGCGTTCGATCATGCGCCGCAACACATGCTCCACCGGCTCGATGCCCGATTGCGTTTGCACCGCGCGGCGATAGGTGCCGGCGCCCTGCATCCCGAGACGCATCCCCTGCGCCAGGATCGCCAGGATCAGTCCGGCCAGACACAGCACGGTCAGGACCTCGATCAGCGTGAAGCCGGCCGATCGGCGCTTCATGATCCGGCAAGCGGTCCCAGCCGGGCGCCCTCCAGCACGAAACTGCGCTCGGCACGGCCCTCGTGCCAGAAGATCGTGACCGAGACCGAGTAAAGGCCGGTGCCGCGCGCCCACGGACCGCCGCGGACGCCATCCGGCGCGGGTGCCGAGGTTACGAAAGCGACCCGGGTGAGCCACCGGAAGCCGTCGCCGTCATGGCCCTGCCGCTCACCCAGAATCCTGGCCGGGTCGGTGATCGCCGCCATATGCGATTCGGCGTGCGATATCGCGCGGATCCAATGCCCGGTGCCCGAGGCGGTTCGCAGCGAGCCCGATATCCCGCCGGTCAGAACGGCGAGCGCGATCAGCGTGATCGCCAGCGCGACCAGGACCTCGATCAAGGTGAAACCACCCTCGCTGCCCGCCGGAGATGGCGACCCGTGCAGGCTCATTCGGTTCCGCGCCGCATGCCGGCATCGCCTTCGCTGTGACAGAATAATGAATTTTTTGTTCACTGCGGATGAAGTTTCCCGCCGCCGCGCCGCCCGGGCCGTCACGGCCCGGGACACTCTTTGCCAGAACAGTATGATCCGTGCCACACCCTGATGGTGCTTGACCGAAACCAGCCTTCCGGCCCTGTGACCGTGGACCGCCTGATCGACAGCCTGGTCGCGCAAGGCACCGACGGGCGGGCGATCGAGCGCGCCCGGCTGGTGGCGCGCGACAGCGGCCAGCGCCTCGACATCGTCATGCTGCGCCTCGGCCTGGTGGGAGAACGCCAGCTTGCCGAGGCCGCCGCCGCCCTTATCGGCTCGGTGGTCGTGCCGGCCGAACGCTACCCCGCCGCTCTGCCCGGCTGCGCGGCGCTGTTGGCGCCGCGCTTCCTGCGCGCGTCCCGGGCGCTGCCCATCGGGGAGACGGAAAGCGAGGTCACGGTCGCGCTGGCGGACCCTCTGGATGGTTTCACCGCCGCCGCCATCGCCGCCGCGACCGGCCGGGCCGTGCGGATCGAGGTCGCCGTGCCGGTCGAACTCGAAGCCGCGCTGAACCGCCTGCTGCCGGAGGCCGATGCGGCGGCGGCAACCGCCGAGGACGCGGCGCCGCTGGAAGACGACGCCGAACGGCTCAAGGACCTGGCCAGCGAGGCGCCGGTGATCCGCCTTGTCAACCAGATCATCGGCAAGGCGGTGGAAACCGGCGCCTCCGACATCCATGTCGAGCCGTTCGAGGACGCGCTGCGCATCCGCTACCGCTATGACGGCGTGCTGCAGGAAGCCGAGAACCCGCCGCAGCGCCTGGCCGCGGCGATCGTCTCGCGCATCAAGATCATGGCCCGCCTGGACATCGCCGAGCGGCGGCTGCCGCAGGACGGCCGCATCCGCCTCGCGGTGCGCGGACAGGACGTGGATTTCCGCGTCTCGACCGTCACCTCGATGCACGGCGAGACGGTTGTGCTCCGCGTGCTCGACCGCAACGCCGTGGCGTTCGACTGGGACCGCCTGGGACTGGCGCCGAACGTGGTGGCGCGGCTGGAAAAGGCGCTGACCCTGCCGAACGGCATCGTCCTGGTCACCGGGCCGACGGGCAGCGGCAAGACGACGACCCTGTATACGGGTCTGCTGGCGCTGAACGCGGTGACCCGCAAGGTCGTCACCATCGAGGACCCGGTCGAATACCAGTTGCGCGGCGTCAACCAGATCCAGGTGAAGCCGCAAATCGGCCTGACCTTCGCCACCCTGCTGCGCACCATCCTGCGGCAGGACCCGGACGTCATCATGGTGGGCGAAATCCGCGACCTGGAGACCGCGCAGATCGCGGTGCAGGCCGCGCTGACCGGGCATCTGGTTCTGTCCACGCTGCACACCAACTCCGCCGCCGCGACGATCACCCGGCTGCGCGACATGGGGCTGGAGGACTACCTGATCACCGCCGTGCTGCGCGGGGTGCTGGCGCAGCGCCTGGTGCGCCGCCTGTGCCTGCTGTGCCGGCGCCCGGCGGAGGCGCCGCAGGCGGTGATCGACCGCTTCGGGCTGGATCGCGGCACCGGCGGCGGCGGGTGACCCTTTGGCAGCCGGTGGGCTGTCCGGAATGCCGCGGCACCGGTTTCCGCGGCCGTCTGGCGCTGGCTGAATTCCTCAACATGGATGACGAGGTCGCGCGGCTGATCTTCTCCCGGGCGGATCATGCGGACATCGAGCGGGCGGGCATCGCGGCCGGGATGGTGCCGCTGTTCCGCGCCGGCGTGGGCGCTGCGCTGGACGGCACGACGACGATCGAGGAAGTCGTGCGCGGCATCCAGGCGGACGGCTGATGGCGGTCTGGCGCTACAGCGCGCTCGACCGCGCCGGGCAACCTCTCAACGGCAGCCTGGAGGCGCCGGACGAGGCCGCCGTGCTGCGCCATCTGCGCCGCGACGGCGCGCTGCCGCTGTCGGTCAGCCCGGCGCGCGGCGGCGTGCGGAGCGCCATCGCCGGCGCCTTGTCGGCTTCGGCCGGTGGCGGCGCGGCGCTGACGCGACAGGACGTCACCAATCTCACCCGCGAACTGTCGACCATGCTGGGCGCCGGCCAGGACCTCGACCGCGCCCTGCGCTTCCTCGTCGAAACCGCGCCGAACCGGCGGGTCGGCCGGCTGCTCGGCGAATTGCGCGACGAGGTGCGCGACGGCAGCGCGCTCGCCGCCGCGCTCGGCCGCCGCCCGCGCAGCTTCTCCCGGCTGTATGTCGGGCTGGTGCGGGCCGGCGAGGCCGGCGGCAGCCTGGCGGAGACGCTGGAGCGGCTGGCCGATTTGATGGAGCGGGAGCGCAGCCTGGCCGCGACGGTGCAGTCGGCGCTGATCTACCCGGCGCTGCTCAGCGTGGCTGCCATCGGCGCCGTCGTGCTGCTGCTGACGCAGGTGCTGCCGCAGTTCACGCCGCTGTTCGAGCAGAACGGCGCCGCGCTGCCGGCCTCCACGCAGTTCCTGATCGATGCCGGCGACGCGGTGTCGCGCTACGGCGTTGCGGCGCTGGCGGCGGTGCTGGCGCTGGCGGTGCTGGCGCGCGCCGCGCTGCGGGATGCCGGCGTCCGCCTGGTGTTCCACCGGCTGCTGCTGCGCCTGCCGCTGCTCGGCGGCCTGAACCGGGAGATCATGGCGGCGCGGCTGGCGCGGACGCTGGGCACCTTGCTGCTGAACCGCGTGTCGCTGATTCCGGCACTCGGGATCGTCCGCGAGGTGCTGGGCAACGAGGCCGGCGTGAAGGCGGTGGACGATGCGACCGCCAGCGCGACGGGCGGGGCCGGACTGGCGGCCAGCCTCGGCGCCTCCGGCCTGTTTCCGCCGCGCCTCGTGCATCTGCTGCGGCTGGGCGAGGAGACCGCCCAGCTTGGCCCGATGGCGCTGCGCGCCGCGGCGGTCCATGAGGAGCGGGTGCGGATCGTCACCCAGCGGACGGTGTCGCTTCTTACGCCTGTCATCACCATCGCGATGGGCGCGGTGATCGCCGGGATCGTTTCGTCGCTGCTGCTCGCCATGCTGAGTCTCAACGACCTGGCGCAATAGCGCGGGGCGCGCGGGTATCGCGATCTCCCCGTCGGACAGCGGCCCGGGCACTGCTATCGTAATGGCACGCAACCGTGACCGTACTGATACTGTCATAATTCCGTCAATATGTCTCGCCGGAGCGGGCTGTTATGGCACTCCCGGTTTTAGCCCGGTGCCCTCCCTTCATGTTGGCTGAGTTATCAATCTGGTGGATCCGGCAGATGGCGGATCTTGCCGCCCCGGTTGTCGGCCGGCTGCGAGACGGCGACCCCGACGCGCTGGTGCTGACGCCGGGGCCGCCGCCAAGCCGCGCGCTGCATGTGGCGCGGCGGCGCAAGGGGCGGCTCGAGGCCGCGGCCAGCGTCCCGCCGGGCGACGCCGATGGGCTGCGCGCCTTGGCCGGGGCAAGCCGCGCCCCGGTGGTTCTGGTGCTCCCGGTGCCGCCGCTGATCCGCAGCGTGGAACTCCCGCTGGCTGCGGAGGCCAGCCTGGACCGCGTCATCCGCTACGAGATGGATCGCCTGACCCCGTTCGCGGCGGAGGACGTCTTTTTCGCTCACCGGGTCACCGGCCGCGACAGGGCGCGCGCCATTCTCGGCTGCGAACTGATCGTCGTGCCGAAAGCCGCCGTGCAGGCGCTGCTGGATCGCCTTTCGCCGGCCGGGGTCACCCCGTCGGCGCTGGAAGCGGCGGGGCCCGGCGGCACGGTGTGCCGCATCCCGATGGTTCACGCCGAACCGGGCCGCCTGGCGCGCGAGCGGCTGGCCTGGCGGCTGGCCGTCGCCGGATGCGCCGCGATGGCCGCCGCGACCATCGCCGTGCCGGTGCTGCGCCAGTCGCTGGCGCTGGCGGCGGTGGAAGACCGGATCGCCGAACTGCGCCCGGCGGTGGAGCAGGCGGAGCTGCTGCGGCAAAGGATCGCCGCCGGTTCGGCCGGCAGCGGACGCATCGCCGCGGCCCGCCGGCAGGCCGCCGAACCGCTGATGATCCTCGCTGCCCTGACGGATACGCTTCCCGACGACACCTGGCTCGCCGGCCTGTCGCTGCGGGAACGCCATCTGGTGCTGGAGGGCCATTCGGCCGCCGCGACCCGCCTGATCGCGGCGCTCGCCGGTGAACCTCTGCTGCACAACCCCGCGTTCGCCGCGCCGGTGATGCGCGCCGAAACCGGCGGGGAATTGTTCACCATCCAGGCCGAGGCGGGACCTTGAGCACCGCGATCGCCCTGCCGACCGGACGGCGCGGCCAGGCCCTGGCGCTTGGCGTGTCGCTGCTCGCCGCAGCCGTTGCCTGGTCCGGCATCGCCGCCCCGCTGCTGGACAGTTTCCAGGACCGGGCGGACAGGCTGCGCCGCCAGCAGGCGCTGGTGCAACGGATGGAGTCCCTGGCGGCGGCGCTGCCGGCGTTGCGCGAGCAGGCTGGCCGGGCGGTCGCGGCGGGGCGGCAAAGCGGCGCGATGCTGCCCGGCGCCAGCGATCCGCTGGCCGCCGCGGCGCTGCAACAGGCGCTGGATGAACAGGCCGCCGCGTCCGGCGTGCGGATCGCCAGCGAGGAGATCCTGCCGGCGCAAGCGGCCGGCGCGTTCCGCGCGATCGCCGTCCGGGTCACGGCGACGGCGTCGTACCAGTCGCTCGTCGCGCTGTTGCTGGCGCTGGCGCAGGCGGAGATCCCGATGATCGCCGATGACCTGGCACTGCGCGGCCCGCCGCCGAATCTGCGCGACCCCGGGCTTGCCGCCACCGCCAGCTTCACCGTTACCGCCTACCGTGCAGCCACGCCGGAAAAGGGCGGCGGGCCATGATGCGCTGGCTCGCTTTGGCCACCCTGGCGGCGGGTCTGGCCGGCGTTCTCGCGCTGGAATGCGGCGCCGCGGACCAGGCGCCCGAGATCGCGGCACCGCTGCCGGCCGCGCCGCAAGGCACGCAAGCGGCGCCCGGCACAGCGTCGCTGGCCGCCCTCGCCCCGCGGCTGCTGGGCCGCCCGCTGTTCAGTCCCGACCGCCGGCCGGCCGCAGCCGCGCCCGAGCCGCCCGCCGCCGAAGCCGCCGCCACGGACCTGCCCCGGCTGGCCGGCGTCATCGTCGGACCGGGGCGGCGAAGCGCCATCTTCGCCGACGGCGCCGGGAAACCGCGCATCGCCGCCGAAGGCGCCAGCATTGGCCGCTTCACCGTGCGCGCGATCGCGCCCGGGCAGGTGACGGTGACATCATCCGAAGGAGAAAGCGTGCTGCGTCCCTGGTATGCCGACGCCAAGGCGCCGGACCTGGTCAGGTCTCCCGGACCCGGGCCCGGCCGAGCGCGGTGACCGTCCCCTTTTTCCGCCGCTTCCTGCTGACGCTGTTCGCCCTCGGTTCGCTCGGCGCCTGCGAGAAGCCGCAGAAGCCTGCCCTGCCGGCTTTGGCAACCTCGGCGGCGGCCCTGGCCGCGACACCGCGCACCAACGGCGCCCTAAATCCGGACGTTCTGCCGCCGGCCGCCTATTCCATGGGCGGCAGGGCGGCGCCCATCGATCTCGCGCATGGTCCCGAGCCCGCTGCCGGACCCTATTCGCTGGAGTTCTCCGACACCGATATCCGCGAGGTGGCGGCGCAGATCCTCGGCGGCCTGCTGCATGTCAACTACGTCATCGATCCGGCCGTGCATGGCACGGCGACGCTGCATACGGCGCAACCGCTGTCCGGACGGCAATTGCTGCCGGCATTGCAAATGCTGCTGGGCAACGCCGGGGCGACCCTGGTGCAGGACGAGGGCATGTTCCGGATCGTCGCCACCGGCGCGGCCGGCGCCTCCGGCAGCGCGATCATCCCGCTGCAATTCGTCTCCGCCGACGAGCTGGCCAAGGTGCTGCAGCCGCTGATTGGCTCGAACGCCAAGGTGGTGGCGGAAACCGGCCTGAACGCCCTGCTGGTCAACGGCGATCCCTCCCAGGTGCAGGCGGTGCGCGACCTCGTCAAAACCTTCGATGCCGACGAGCTGACGCATCAATCCTATGCCGTGCTGCCCGTCGGCGAAGGCAGCGCGCGCGATTTCGCCGAGGCGATGCGGGCTTCCCTGCGCGGCCAGCCGGGGGGGTCCCAGCCGGGCGCGGCTCCGTCCGGGCTGGTCCAGGTGGTGCCGCTGGTGCGGTTCAATGCGGTGCTGATCATCTCCTCGCAGGCGAGCTATATCGATGCCGCCCGCCGGGTGTACGCCCTGATCGAGCGCCAGCGGCGGCGCACGGTGCGAAGCTGGCATGTGCTCTATCTTCAGGCCAGCAACGCCAACACCATCGCCTATACGCTGCAGATGGCGTTCACGCCGAACAACGTGACCGCCCAGCCCGAAGCGCAGCAAACCGCCCCCGCCGCGGCCCAGGCCGGGGCCGGCATCGGCCAGGGCGTTTCGGCGCAGACAGGCGCGTCGGGC
>CAINOE010000118.1 GCA_903851415.1 uncultured Rhodopila sp.
AGAATTCACCCTGCGCCAGCTTCTCGAAGCCGGCGTCCATTTCGGGCACCATACTCGCCGCTGGAATCCGCGCATGGCGCCGATGCTGTTCGGCGTGCGCAATGGCGTCCACATCATCGACCTGCAGCAGACCGTGCCGATGCTGGACCGCGCGCTGCGCGCCGTGCGCGACGTCACCGCCGCCGGCGGCCGCGTGCTGTTCGTCGGCACCAAGCGCGCCGCGGCCGAGCATGTCGCCGACGCCGCCAAGCGCTGCGGCCAGTACTATATCAATCACCGCTGGCTCGGCGGCACCTTGACCAACTGGAAGACCATCACCGGTTCGATCAAGCGGCTGCGCCAGATCGAGGACCTCGTCGCCGGCGACACCCAGGGCCTGACCAAGAAAGAGGTCCTGGACATCACCCGCGACAAGGAGAAGCTCGACCGCGCCCTCGGCGGCATCAAGGACATGGGCGGCCTGCCGGACATCCTGTTCGTGATCGACACCAACAAGGAGAAGCTGGCGGTCGAGGAAGCCAACAAGCTGCACATCCCGGTCGTCGCGGTGCTCGACAGCAACTCCGACCCGTCCGGCGTGACCTTCCCGATCCCCGGCAACGATGACGCGATCCGCGCCATCACGCTGTACTGCGACCTGATCGCGGGCGCGGTGCTGGACGGCATCAGCGCCGAGATGGCCACCACCGGGATCGATATCGGCGCCCGCGAGGAGCTGCCCGAGGGCATCGATCTCGAAGCCGAGACAGCGACCGCCTGAGCCAAACTTTTACCGGAGATAACGATATGGCCGCGATCACCGCCGCCCTGGTGAAAGACCTGCGCGAGAAGACCGGCGCAGGCATGATGGACTGCAAGAGAGCGCTGACCGAGACCGATGGCGACATCGAGACGGCGGTGGACTGGCTGCGCAAGAAGGGCCTCGCCGCCGCCGCCAAGAAGTCCGGCCGCATTGCCGCCGAGGGCCTCGTCGGCGTCGCCTCCGCCCCGCTGAAGGCCGCGGTGGTCGAGGTCAACGCCGAGACCGACTTCGTCGCCCGCAACGAGACCTTCCAGGACTTCGTCGCCAAGGTGGCGGAGATCGCGCTGCATGTCGGCGGCGACCTGGACGCGATCAACGCCGCACCCTTCCCCGGCGAGAGCCGCACCGTGTCCGAGCAGCTGACCCACCTGGTCGCCACGATCGGGGAGAACATGCACATCCGCCGCGCCGCGGTGCTGTCGGTAAGTCAGGGCGCCGTCGCCACCTATGTCCACCAGCCGCTGAAGCCGGGCCTCGGCAAAATCGGCGTGCTCGCCGCCGTCCAGGCGCCCGGCGAGCTGGAAGCGCTGATAACCCTAGGCCGTCAGGTCGGCATGCACGTCGCCGCCGCCAAGCCGGAGGCGCTGGACATCGACGCCGTCGACCCGGCGGCGCTGGAGCGTGAGCGCAACATCCTGGTCGCTCAGGCCCGCCAGTCCGGCAAGCCCGACGCCATCATCGAAAAGATGGTCGAAGGCCGCATCCGCAAGTACTACGAGGAAGTGGTGCTGCTGGAGCAGGTCTGGGTGCATGACGGCGAAAGCCGGGTGCGGGCGGTGGCCAAGAAGGCGGGAGTCACGCTCACCGGCTTTGTCCGCTATGCGCTCGGCGAAGGCATTGAGAAGCCGAAGGACGATTTCGCCGCGGAAGTGGCCGCGACGGCGGGAGTCTGAGCACGGTCTGTTGGACAGGCCATGCTTGTTCGGTGCGGCCACTGTCATTAATATCCCATCGACAGAATCGCGGCCGCCAACCGGCCGCGGGGTCAGCGAAACAACCGACCCAATGAGCAGCGGCCCGCGATCAAGGCCGTTGCCTGCGTGCATATCCTCATCAACCGGCCCGGGAGAGTCGCATGACACAGCCCGCTGTTTATAAGCGCGTGTTGCTGAAACTCTCGGGCGAGGCACTGATGGGCCAGCGGGAGTACGGTCTCGATGGCGGCATGGTCAGCGCCATCGCCGCCGACATCAAGGACGTCGTGAACATGGGCGTCGAGGTGTCCGTGGTCATCGGCGGCGGCAACATCTTCCGCGGCGTCTCCGGCGCCGCCTCCGGCATGGATCGCGCGCAGGCCGACTACATGGGCATGCTGGCAACGGTGATGAACGCCCTGGCCATGCAGTCGGCGCTGGAAAAGCGCGACGTTCCGACGCGCGTGCAGTCGGCCATACCGATGTCCACCGTCTGCGAACCCTATATCCGCCGCCGGGCGCAACGGCACATGGAGAAGGGCAGGGTGGTGATCTTCGCCGCCGGCACCGGCAATCCTTTCTTTACCACCGATACCGCGGCGGCGCTGCGGGCCGCCGAAATGAGCTGCGATGCCCTGCTGAAGGGCACGCAGGTGGACGGCGTGTATTCGGCGGATCCCCGCAAGGTGAAAAATACCACGCGGTACGATCAGCTGACCTATCTCGATGTTTTGGCCAACGATCTCGGCGTCATGGATGCCGCGGCGATCAGCCTGGCCCGGGAAAACCATCTTCCGATCATCATATTCAATATCCACGCCCCGGGAGCGTTTGCGCAGGTCATGCGGGGTGAGGGAAAGTTCACCCGGATTATCGAGAATTAAGGCAGTTGGGAGGGATCGCCGATGACCACCACCGCGGACCTGGACAGTTTGAAGCAGGATCTGAGCCGCCGCATGGACGGAGCGATGGAGACGCTGCGGCGGGAGTTCGCCGGGCTGCGCACCGGCCGGGCGCATGTCGCCCTGCTTGAGCCGGTCAAGGTGCTCGCCTACGGCAGCGAAACGCCGCTCAACCAGGTCGGCACCATCGGCTCGCCGGAGCCGCGCATGCTGACGGTGCAGGTCTGGGACAAGTCGCTGGTCCACTCCGTCGAGAAGGCGATCCGCGATTCGGGGCTGGGGCTTAATCCGTCCGCCGACGGCATGCTGGTCCGCGTGCCGATTCCGCAGCTCACCACCGAGCGCCGCACCGAACTGGCGAAGATGGCGGCGAAATACGCCGAGGGCACCAAGATCGCGGTGCGCGCGGTCCGCCGCGACGGCATGGAGCAGATCAAGACGCACGAAAAGAAGCACGATATCGGCGAGGATCTGGCGAAAAACTGGGCGGAAGAGGTGCAGAAACTAACCGACCAATTCATTAAAAAGGTGGACGAAGCCCTCGCGGACAAGGAAAAGGACATACGGCAGGTCTAAACCAAACCAAGGCACCCGATGCCTGTTATCACCAAGCGGGTCATCGATACGTATGACCAGCCCTCAGCCCTTGTGACACCAGGCGTCAGTGCCCGGGGAGTCGTTATTCCGGCCGGCGTCGCCCGCGAACCGGCCAGCTTGGCCGTCGCCGACGGGATACCGCCGACTCACGTCGCGATCATCATGGATGGCAACGGCCGCTGGGCCAAGGCCCGCGGGTTGCCGCGTGTGGCCGGGCACCGGGAGGGTGCGAAGGCCGTCCGCCGCACGATCGAGGCCGCCATCCGCTCTGAGGTCTCCTGGCTGACGCTCTATGCCTTCAGCAGCGAGAACTGGCGCCGGCCGCCAGGCGAGATACTCGACCTGACCGGCCTGCTGCGGCGCTATCTGAAAAGCGAGATCGCCGAACTGAAGCAATCCGGGGTCCGTCTGCGCTTCATCGGCGACCGGTCCCGCTTCGACCGCGATATCCAGGCCGATCTGGCCGCGGCGGAGCGGGATACGTCGGATAACGACAGGCTGAACCTGACGGTCGCGCTGTCCTATGGCGCGCGCGCCGAGATCGCCGCCGCCGCCAGGGCGGCTGCCGCCGCGATCCGCGCGGGACGCCTCGATCCGGACGATCTGGGGGAAGATGCTTTTCAGGGTTTTCTCGCCACCGCCGGGATGCCGGACCCCGATCTGATCATCCGCACCTCCGGCGAGCAGCGGCTGTCCAACTTCCTGCTTTGGCAGGGCGCCTACGCGGAGCTGGTTTTTCTTGACGTTCTCTGGCCCGACTTCGACGAGACGCATTTCGCCGCCGCCCTGGCGGAGTTTTCGCGCCGGGATCGCCGATTCGGCACCAGCAGGGGTTGATCCCCGGCGGGATGAGTCCCAAAGGGATGCGTCAACGTCCAACAGATTAACAAAGAGGCCACTAATGCCCGATTTCGCCGCTCCGATGGAGATAAAGACCTTGCCCAGCTCTGCCAGGGCGCGCTCGTCGGCGCGCTGGGGCGACCTCCGGCTGCGGATCGCATCCGCGGCGGTTCTGGGGCCTGTGGCTCTGGCCTGCATCTGGTATGGCGGGCTGGCGTTCGCCGGGCTGGTCGCGGTGATTTCCGCCGGCATGGCGTTCGAGTGGCTGCAGCTTTGCGAGCAGCGGGTGCGCCCGGGTGCCGCGCTGGCGTTCGCCGCACTGCCGGCCGCCGTTGTCCTGACGGCGTTCGGCTCCGCGGGCGGTGCACTGGCGTTGCTGGCGGTCGCGACCATCGTGCTGGCGGTCCGGTCGCGCGGCATCGCCATGGACAAGCCGATGGCGTTCGGCATTCCCTATCTGGGTATCGGGACGGTTGCGCTGGTCTGGCTGCGGCAGATTCCGGCGACCGGCCGCAGCGATGTGATCGTGCTGCTGCTGCTGGTATGGGCCAGCGATATCGGCGCCTATATGCTCGGCCGCGCCATTGGCGGGCCGAAGCTCGCCCCGTCCATCTCGCCCGGCAAGACCTGGTCGGGCGCGCTCGGCGGCCTCGGCGCCGCCGTGGCGGTCGGCTTTATCGCCTCGGCGACGCTCAGCCATGGGCTGTCCCCCCTGCGCGCGGTGTGCTTCGCCGCGCTGATCAGCATTGTCAGCCAGGCCGGCGACCTGTTCGAGAGCCAGTTGAAGCGGCATTTCGGCGTCAAGGATTCCGGCTGGCTGGTGCCCGGCCATGGCGGCCTGCTGGATCGCCTGGATGCGCTGCTGTTTGCCGCCCCGGTTGCGGGGGTACTGGCGCTGATCCTCGGACGTGGGGTAATCATCTGGCAATGAGCCCTCCATCGCCCTCCCTCGGTCGTCCCGAGGCGCCCCGCACCATTACGGTCCTTGGCAGTACCGGCAGCATCGGTACCCAGACGATCGAGCTTCTCGCGGCCGAACCCGGGCGGTTCAAGGTGCGTGCGCTGGTGGCCGGGAGAAAGGCCGCGTTGCTGGCGCAACAGGCGATCGCCTTGCGCGCCGAGGTCGCCGTGGTCGCGGACGCCGCGTCCTATGCCGAACTGCGCGACGCGCTCGCCGGCACCGGCATCGAAGCCGCCGCCGGGACGGAGGCGGTGCTGCAGGCCGCCTCGCTGGAGGCGGATTGGACGATGGCGGCGATCACCGGAGCGGCGGGCCTCGCCTCCACCCTGGCGGCGATCCGGCGCGGCGCCTCCGTCGGACTTGCCAATAAGGAAGCGCTGGTATGCGCGGGCGATGTGATGCTCCGCGCGGTGCGGGAGGCCGGGGCGACCTTGCTGCCGGTCGATTCCGAACACAACGCGATTTTCCAGTCGATGGCCGACGGCAATCGCGGCGCGGTGGAGAAGATCGTGCTGACCGCGTCGGGCGGGCCGTTCCGCACCTCCAGCCTGGAGCAGATGGCCCGGGTGACTCCGGAAGCGGCGCTGCGCCATCCCGTCTGGTCGATGGGTGCGAAGATCAGCATCGACTCCGCGACGATGATGAACAAGGGGCTGGAGGTGATCGAGGCCGCCCGCCTGTTCGATCTGGACGACTCGATGATCGAGGTGCTGGTGCATCCGCAGTCGGTCATCCACGGCCTGGTCTACTACCAGGACGGTTCGGTGCTGGCGCAGCTCGGCTCGCCCGACATGCGGATTCCGATCGCCCACACCCTGGCCTGGCCGCGGCGCATGGCCACCGCGTCGCGCCGGCTTGATCTGGCCGCCGTCAGCCGGCTGGAGTTTTCAGTGCCCGACCTCGAGCGCTTTCCCGCCCTGCGGCTGGCGCGCGAAGCGTTGAAAGCGGGCGGCGGAACTCCCACCATTCTCAATGCCGCCAACGAAATCGCCGTCGAGGCCTTCCTGCAGCGGCGCATCGGCTTCCTGGACATCGCCGGCACGGTTGGCCGCGTTCTGGACCAGCTCGGGACACCGAAAGCTGATTCGCTGGATGACGTGATCATGCTGGATGATCTGACCCGGCGGACAGCCCTGGCGGCGATGCCTGCCTGCGCTGCGTGAATCCCTTTTCCTCGATCGGATGCCAAGAAGCGTGCTGACCATCATTCCCGATTTCGTTCGCAGTGCCGGAGCATTCATCGTCGTTCTCGGCGTGCTCGTTTTCGTTCACGAGCTTGGGCATTACCTTGCGGCGCGCTGGCGCGGCGTCCGGGTGGAGGTTTTCTCCATCGGGTTCGGCCGATCGATCAAGTCCTGGACCGACAAGGCCGGGACGGTCTGGAAGCTGGCCTGGATCCCGCTCGGCGGCTACGTGAAACTGCACGGGCAGGAGCGTCCGCAGGATGTCTCCGACGACGTGCGGGCATCGTGGATTCCGGGCCGGACGTTCCACGACAAATCGGTTCTGTCGCGTGCGATCGTCGTGGCGGCGGGGCCGATAGCGAACTTCCTGCTGGCGATGGTTTTGTTCGCCGGCCTTTACATTTTCGTCGGCCAGCCGGTCACCTTGCCGGTGATCGCGGCCGTGGTGCCTGACGGCGCCGCCGCCCGGGCCGGCCTTTTGCCGAACGACAGGGTGGTCGCCATCGGCGACGAGCCGATCAACACCTTCGAGGATCTCCAGCGGGTCGTCACGACGCACCCGTCCCAGACCCTGGCGATGACCATTCACCGCGACGGCGCCGATCGGCGGATCGACGTGACGACCGAGACGCGGGCGTCGGGGATCAACCAGGTTGGTATGCTGGGTGTCCGCGGCGGCCTGACCGAATACCGCCATGTCAGCGTCCCGGCGGCGCTGTGGGGCGGCGTGCGGCAGACCTGGCTCATCACCAGCGAAACCTTCAAGGGCGTCGCGCAGATGATAAGCGGGGCCCGCGGAACGGAAGAACTCGGCGGGCCGCTGCGGATCGCCCAGCTTTCCGGGCAGGTGGCGCAGCTTGGCGTCGCCAGCCTGATTTCGTTCATTGCCATGCTGTCAGTGAATCTCGGGCTTATCAACCTGTTCCCGATCCCTGTTCTGGATGGCGGGCACCTGCTGTTCTACTTCGCGGAGGCTCTGCGCGGGCGGCCGCTGCCGCCGCGCGCCCAGGAGTACGGTTTCAGGGCGGGCCTGGCGGTTCTGGCCTGCCTGTTTGTGTTTGCAACCTGGAACGACCTGACTCATCTCGGGCTGTTCCGCTGGGTCGCCGGTTTGGTCGGCTGACGCTGGCCCGATCGTCCTGGCCTTCCCCCGGTTCGCCCGCGGGGAGGCAAAGCTGTTTCGCGATACAAGGCTGTCCGTTACCAGGCCGCGCGGCCGTGACATAAGCAGCACGATCCGCCCGCGAACCGTCACCCCGATGCCACGGCCGCCGATATTCCCCGATTCGCGGCTTCGAGTCGCGGCCGGAAACCCCGGTCTGCTTCCGTCGCATCTCCGAACCGAAAAATCTGCTTTACAAATCAGAGGTTTACACGGGCTCCGGCGAAGCGCGCGTTTGCGAGAGCGGCTACTAGCATCGGTGGCACGCCGTCGCTATGGTGCGCCGCGTTCGCGTCGCGCCACCTGCTGGCACCTTGCCCAGCCCGTGCGCGCCATTGGGGGGCCAGCCTGTTGTTGATGTTCCGTCGTGCTGTGCGGTCTGTCGCCGCCTGCCTGATGCTGTTGCTGGTCGCTGCAACCGCCTTCGCCCAAAACCCTTCGCCGGCGGGTTCCCGGCAGGCTCGTCACCCTCCGGCGCGGTCCGCTCCGGCTGCAACGGGCGGCGTCATCGAATCGATCACGGTCGAGGGCAATCAGCGGATTGAGGAGGGCACCATACGCTCCTACCTGCTGGTGCAGCCCGGCGATCGATTCGATGCCGATCGGCTGGACCGCAGCCTGAAGACCCTTTACGCGACCGGCCTGTTCGAGGACGTCCGCCTGAACCGCTCAGGCAACACGCTGATCGTGCACGTGGTGGAAAACCCGATCGTCAACCGCGTCGCGTTCGAGGGCAACCACAAGCTCAGCGACGATCAGCTCAAGGGCGCCATCCAATTGCGTCCGCGCGCCGTCTTCACCCCCGCCCTGGCCGAGGCCGATCGGCAGGTGATTTTGGATATGTATGCCAAGAAGGGGTACTACGACGCCACGGTCGATCCCAAGATCATCCATCAGGACCAGAACCGGGTGGACGTGGTGTTCCAGATCACCGACGGCTCCGCCACGCTGATCAGCAAAATCGTCATCAACGGCAACAAGGCGTTCAGCGAAAGCCGTCTGGCCGAGGTCATCACCAGCCGCGAATCCCGCTGGTGGCGCTTCCTGTCCACCTCGGATCAATACGACCCCGAACGCCTCGCCTATGACCGCGAGCTGCTGCGCCGCTTCTATCTGAAGAACGGCTACGCCGACATTCAGGTCGTGGATGCCAGCGCGGAACTGTCGCCCGACCGCAAGGGCTTCTTCCTCTCGTTCACGGTCAGCGAGGGCGAGCGCTACAGGGTCGGCAAGGTCACGATCAATTCCACGCTGCGCAATCTCAGCGGCACGGACCTTCGGCCGGTGCTGCAATTGCAGGAGGGCGACTGGTACGACGGCGACGCCGTCGGCCGCACCGCCGACATGATCGAGGAGACGGTGCACAACCGCGGCTATGCGTTCGTGGAGGTCAAGCCGCGTGTCAGCAAGGACCCGGTCAAACACATCATCGATCTGATGTTCGACGTGGGCGAGGGGCCGCGGGTCTATGTCGAGCGCATCGACATCGTCGGCAACACGCGCACCCAGGACAAGGTCATCCGCCGCGAGTTCCGCCTGGCCGAAGGCGACCCGTACAGCGCCGAAGCGGTCCGCCAGTCGAAAACCCGGCTGACCGACCTCGGATACTTCCAGTCGGTCGATATCGCCACCAACCCGGGGTCGGTGCCCGACAAGGCGGTCCTGACGACGACGATTTCGGAAAAGGCGACCGGCGAACTCAGCTTCGGCGGCGGCTACTCGACCGACGCGGGCGCCCTGGTCGATGTCGGACTGTCGGAGCGCAATCTCATCGGCACCGGCGTCAACGCCAGCATCAACGGCGTGCTCGCGCAGCGGCGCAGTTCGATCAACTCGTCAATAACCGATCCGTACTTCCTCGACCGCAACCTGGTCGCCGGCGCCGATGTCTTCTACATCCAGACAAATTATCTCGGCACCGAGCCGTACGACGAAAGCCGGGCCGGCTTCGCGCTTCGCCTCGGCTACGACTTCAACGAGCATCTGCGGCAAACCTGGAGCTACTCGCTCGTCAATCGTGACGTCTACAACGTCGCGGCCGGCGCCAGCCCGTACATCATCAACGAGGCCGGCTGGACGCTGCTGTCTCAGGTCAGCCAGGTGATCACCCTGGATTACCGCGACAGCCGGATCCAGCCGCATTCGGGTTACGTCCTCGAGCTCGGCAACGACTACGCGGGCCTGGGCGGCGACGTCGACTTCATCCGCACCAACGTCAACGCCGCCTACTACATCCCGCTTGAAAAGCAGTTCGGCAACCCCGACTGGGGCATCAAGATCGGCGGCAGCTTCGGCTACCTGGACCTGCTGCCTGGCGGCCGCGAGGAAATCATCGACCGCTTCTTCCTCGGCGGCGACAACCTGCGCGGCTTCCAGACCGGCGGCGCCGGACCGCACGACAAAACCTCGGGCGATCCCGTCGGCGGACGCCTGCTCTGGACCCAGACCACGGAACTGCGGTTTCCGCTGCCTGTTTCCCCGGACCTGGGTTTGAGCGGACGGGCCTTCGTCGATGTCGGCGGCCTGACGCAGGCTTCGTTCGAGAACGGCGGCGGCTGCGTAACCACTTTCGGCGTAAGATGCATCATCGAGCAGTCGGCCACGCCGCGCGTCGGCGCGGGTGTCGGCATCTCCTGGCGCACGGCGTTTGGCCTGATAAATGTTGACCTGGCGCCGTTTGTGTACAAACAGCCGGGCGACCAGACACAAATCTTCCGGTTTGGCTTCGGCACGAGGTTCTAGTGAACAATAGACGCATCATCGTTTCCAGCGCGGCGCTCGCCCTGGCGCTGCTTCTGCAACCCGCGCCGGGCAATGCCCAGCAGGCGCCCGGGGGCGAGTGGTTCGTGCCCGGGCAGGCGCGACCCGCGGCGGGGCC
>CAINOE010000119.1 GCA_903851415.1 uncultured Rhodopila sp.
AACCGCGGCGAACCTGGCGCGAATCGAGGATTCATTGACCATCCGGTGAGTCTAGGCCGCCCCCGGCCGGACCGGAATCTCCCCCTGCGGGGGGTCCGACCGCGGCACCGAAAGCGATTCGCTCATTCTTGGGCGTCGCCTTACGGTTGGCCAGAATGGTGCCGGAGGTGACGCTGAACTCGTGCTTGCACTCCTTGGCCGTGCAGCGGAAGCGGCGACGCCGGATCGAGAAGACCTCAAGGTTGCCGCATACGGGGCAGTAAGGCTTGCCGCCGTTGTCGTGCCAGCGAGCGCGCTCGAACCAGCGGTAGGCGTCCTCTTCCTTCATTCCCGCGACCTTGATGAGCGGGAGCGTGTTGGCCAGCGGAGACAGCAGGAAGTGCTGCCGCTAACTTAGCGCCTTGAAAAAGAATGGATTTTTCCATCTTCCGCCGTCGTTTGGTGGCAACTGCTCCATGACGCCTAACCGGTGAAATGCTGGTCGTGCGGTATGCCGATGACACCGTCGTCAGCTTCGAGCATCGTGCCGATGCCGAACGGTTTCTCCAGGATTTGCGGCAGCGCACGGCGAAGTTTGCGCTGGATTTGCAGCGCGCTGACCGCTTGTCGCTGCATCGATCCGCTTCGCGGCTCGATCCCGAGAAGACCCGGCTGATAGAGTTCGGAAAGCGGGCAGCCGCGAACCGGGCCGCGAGCAAGGCGGGCAAACCGGAGACCTTCGACTTCCTCGGCTTCACCCACATCTGCGGGCGCTCGCGGCGCGGCGGCTTTCTGCTGCTGCGCCATACGCGGCGCAAGTCGATGATGGGCAAGCTGGAGGAGGTGAAGGAGGAACTCCGCCGGCGATGGCACCAGGGCATCCCGCAGCAGGGCGAATGGCTGGGTCAGGTGGTACGCGAGTTCAATCAATACTTCGGCGTGCCGACGAACATCCGGGCCTTGGCTGCTTTCCGCTATCACGTGTCGGTTCTATGGTGCCGCGCTCTGCGAAGGCGCGGCCAGAAGGATCGAACCGCGTGGGACAAGGTGGAGCGCCTGACAGAGGCGTATCTGCCGGCCGCGTGTATCTGTCGCCCCTGGCCGACTCTCAGAAGGAGCCACGCGTTACGACCCGAGGTGGGAGCCGGATGCCAGCGGGCCATTACGGATTTCGCGGCCGATCAGCCGTTCGCCGCGTCCCGGATCAAGCTGCGCGAACATTATGGTTTCGAGATAGGAGAGAGCACGATCCAGAGAATCACGCTGGGCCACGCCCGGGCGATGTTCGAGTCCGGCCGCGCCCAGCAATTATCATTTTGACATTCGCGGGTTGGCGGTTGGCATAAGCGAGCGGTGAGCTTCCGGGAAGGCCCCCGTCAGGGCGGGATTGGCGGCGGCTTCGCAAACGCCAGGGTCAGCAGCAGATCCTCCCAAGACGGGAAGATCAGATAGCTCGTGATCGCCGCCAGCTTGCTGAAGAAGTTGTAGCGCGGCCCAAGCTTTGCCCGTGCCGCCCTCCAGAGTTCGTCGCCGATGTCGCAGACGGTGTGCAACGCGAACGCCAGCAGGTTCAAACTCACCAGGATGGCGGCAAGATTTTGCTTCCCGTGCCCGAAGTTGTGATCGAGGTTGTAGCCATTGGTCTTGAGAACGTTGAACGTCTCGTTCTCGATCTTCCAGCGCGACCGGCCGCAGGCGGCGAGTTCGGCGACCGTGTCCGCGCCGACCGGCAGATCGGTGACGAAGCCGTTGCGATATGTCGTCTCGCCCTTGGCATTGACGATCTCGATGTCAAACCAGTTGACCCGCAGCGCATCCTTGCCGTCGCGCAGCGGCACATCCGGCAGCCAGCGGTAGCGATGCACGAAGCGCTGCTTGCCGCGCTTGACCGTCTGCTCGATCATCGGCAGGTCGATCCCGGTAAGGTATTCCTCGATCAGCGGATGCGACGACGGCTTGCAGACGAAGATGAAGTGCCCGCCGGTATCCAGCACCGCCTGGCAGAGCGGCTGGCGGGAGAACAGGTCGTCGCCGAGATAGACCGCGCCGAGCGCAGCGTAGCGCCGTCCATGCGCGGCCAGCCAGCGCTTGGCGGCGGCGTTCTCGCAATCCTGCTTCTCCGCCCCGTCCTGCGGGGTGATGAATTCCGGCTCCAGCGGGATCACTTTGTCATGTCCCGGCGCCACCAGCGTGGCGGCGAGCATGCTGTGGAAATATTCGGTCTCGCCTTTGCCTCTGAGCCGGGTCGAGCAATGGCGGCAATGGATCTTGCGCGAGCAATGATACTCGGAGCCGTCGAGCGCGATCAGCAGGCGCCCGTCGAGCCGGCGGAACATATCGAGGCCGCCGTCGATGCGCCGGATCTGATCGACGGTTTCAGCGAACATCGGATGCAGCAGGTGCGGCGGGGCCGGGTCGAGCATGCTGCGGATGTGATTGTCGCAGGGGATCTTGGCGATGCCGAACAGGCTGGTGCAGTTGGAGCGCCCGTGGCCTGCCTCGAACTGGCGCTGGTGGGCCAGGAAAGACGGGCTTTGCATGAAGAACACCGAGAAGGCTGCCATGCCGATGTCGCCCATCGGATAGGTCGCGTTGCCGCCGCGGCGCCTGTCCGGGAACCCGTCCAAGCAGCCTCGCAATGATCCGAGCAGGGAATCGAGCGGGCGCACGTCCGGCAGCGAATCGCATTCCAGGGTTCTTGCGAATCCCCGATTTGCATCCGGGCAGCCGTTTCAGATCAACTGTTGCAGGCCGAACTCACTGTTCCGGCCGCGACCGCGACTCACTCGCGTTTAGAACCGCTGGGCCGCGCCGGGCGGGATTTTCCGCAGGTGCCGGGTATGCATAAACAGATCGTCGCGCAGATCGACGGGGGCATGATCCCGGTCGTCGAGACGGACGCGAGCCGGACGGACAAGCGCAAGGGGAAGACGCTGTCATGGCGGGAGGCGAAGATTGCGCTGGCGCACGGCAAGGGCAGCCGAACGCCGGTGTATGGCGGCGTGATCGAGGGCGGTGTCGAGGCGGCGGGACGCACGCTCTTGGCTTGCGCGGTTCGGGCGGGCTTCGGGACGGACTCGCTGGTGCATGCGGTGGGCGATGGCGCGCCGTGGATCGCCGGCCAGATCGAGCAACAGTTCGGTGAGCATGGCAGCTACTTGATTGATTTCTATTATATTTGTGAGTATCTGGGCGAAGCTGCCAAGAAAATCGCGCCGGTTCCGGCGGCCCGCGATGCCTGGATGGAGGCGCAAAAGGAAGCCTTGAAGACGGCGCGCTTGGACGAGGTCTTGAACGCCCTCGTTCCGCATTGCG
>CAINOE010000120.1 GCA_903851415.1 uncultured Rhodopila sp.
GTCGTACGGAGCACGGCTTTTCCCCCACCGTCATGGCCCGGCTTGTCCGGTCCGCCTGTCGCGGCAGGGTGCTGGAATAGGTGGCCCGGACAAGCCGGGCCATGACGATGCAAGAGCGACGCCTCGGTCAAACTTTTCTCCGGCTGCGCCTTATCCTGATAGCCATGAGGACACGCCGGGCCATGACGATAGGGCAGCAACAGGCAGCGACGGACGCCACGCTTTCGTTCCGGCGCTCGTCGCCGCGGCGCCTGCACGCGCTTTCGCCGGGGCCGGCGGGTGACCGACTTTCCGCCGCTGCGGGAAGTCATTGCGCGCCACGGCCTGGCGGCGCGTCACTCGCTGGGCCAGCACTTCCTGCTCGACGGCAACCTGACCGACCGCATCGTCCGCGAGGCCGGCGACCTGTTCGGCCGCCATGTCATCGAGATCGGTCCCGGGCCGGGCGGGCTGACCCGGTCTCTGCTGGCATCGCCGGCTGCGACCGTGACCGCGATCGAACTGGACCGCCGCGCCATCGGGGCGGTGGCCGAGCTGGCGGCGGCGGAGCGGCGGTTGACGGTTGTGGAAGGCGATGCGCTGACGGTGGATTACACGGCGCTGGTGCCGGCGCCGCGGCAGGTGATCGCCAATCTGCCTTACAACATCGCCTCCCCGCTGCTCATCGGCTGGCTGCGGCACGCCGCCGCGTTCGAACGGCTGACGCTGATGTTCCAGCAGGAGGTGGCGGAGCGAATATGCGCCGAGGCGGACACACCAGCGTATGGGCGGCTGTCGGTGCTGGCGCAGTGGGTTTGCGACGCACGGGTCGTCATGCGGCTGCCACCGGCGGCTTTTACCCCGCCACCGAAGGTGTGGTCCGCCGTTGTCAGCCTGACTCCCCACGCCGCACAGCCCGATCCGGCGGTGTTCCGGCGCATGGAGGCGCTGACGGCGGCGGCGTTCGGGCAGCGGCGGAAGATGCTGCGGGGGTCGTTGCGCGGCCTTGGCGGGGAGGCGCTGCTGGCCCGCGCCGGACTTGCCGGTGAGCGCCGGGCGGAAACGCTGTCGGTGGCGGAGTTCGAGCGCCTGGTCGCGCTTGAGTGGTCGATCTGAACAGTTCCGGGCCTGGCTGGCGCTTGTTGTCACCCGGCACCGGGCTTTCACCGCCCGGCGGAGGCCTCCTCATCGGCGAATTCCAGCCGCGCCTCTTCCAGGCAGGCCCAGACATACGGCACGAACGACCGGAGGACATCGATATGGAACACCTCCGCGCCGATGCGCCACAGCACGACTTCGGCCTGGCCCAACAGGGTCCGTGCGCACATGCCCACCGGAAAGGCGCGCGGATCGAGGTCCAGGGCGCAGAATCCGCTCAGGCACCATACCGCCCTCGGTCCGGCGATCTCCAGCGCCCGAAACTGCTGCGACACATCGACCACGCTGGCCGGACGGTCTCCCGGCGCCCGCCGCGCCAGGGCTTCGAGGCCGGTTGACCCCTCCGGCGCCTGGATCAGCCACTCATCCGGTCCCAGCCACAGCGCCGCGCGCTCCCGCGCGATGACCGAGCGGCAGGGCACCGTCGGCAGCAGCACGCCGATGGCCATGCCGATGGCGGTTGCCGCGCCCGGGCCCGCCCGCACCGACAGCAGCGTCGCCGGCGCCAGCGCCGCCAGCCGCACGGACCGGGCCGCACGGGCTACGGGAGCGGGCCGGTCCGCGGCCGGCAGCAGCGGTAACGGCGGAGACGGTGCGAACGGACGTTCGGCCGGCCGGGGGATAAAGACCGGGTCCGTCACGACGACTTCAATCGCGCCGGACGGCATCGGCACGCGCAGCCGGGCGCCGGTGCGCGACCGCCCGCCCGCGACCAGCGCCAGCGCGAAACCGCGGCCGAGAGTCGGGCTGTAATACGACGACGTCACGTGGCCCACCGACGGTCCCTGCCCCGCCTCCGTCACCTGCGCCCCTTCCTCCAGCACCACCGCCGCATCAGCCGGCAGCAGCCCGACAAGCTGCGGCCGATCGGCGCGGGTGAGTTCGGGGAGGGACAGCGAGCGCCTGCCGATGAAATCGCCCTTCGTGCGGCTGATTGTCCAGCCGAGGCCCAGGTCGTCCGGCGTAACGGTGCCGTCGGTTTCCTGGCCGATAACAATGAAGCCTTTCTCCGCCCGCAGGACATGCATGGCATCGGTGCCGTATGGGGTGACGCCCTGCTGCCGCAACGTATCCCACACGCGTTGCGCCGAGTCCGGCGGCAGGCTGATCTCGAATCCGGTTTCCCCCGTGAAACCTACCCGAAACAGCCTGATTGGCACTTCACCGATATGACCTTCCCGCACGCTCATGCGCGGCATCGCCGCAACATCGATATCCGTAACGATCGGCGTCAGCACCTCGGCCGAGCGCGGCCCCTGCACGGCGATCGCCGCCCATTGCTCGGTGACCGCGGTCAGCCACACCCGCAGTCCGGCAAATCCCGTCTGCAGGTAATCTTCCATATGATGCAGCACGAACGCCGCGTTGCCGGTTGTCGTTGTCACATTGAACCGGTCCGCTGCCAGCCGCGCAACGATGCCGTCGTCACGCACGAAACCGTCCTCGCCCAGCAGCAGCGCGTAGCGGCACTGTCCCGGCTCCTGGGTGGTGAAATCCCCGGTATAGATCCGGTTCAGGAAAACCGCGGCGTCGGGGCCGATCATTTCGATCTTGCCGAGGGTGCTGACGTCGGCGATGGCGGCGTCGTTGCGGACCGCGGGGCATTCACGCGCCGTCGCCGCCTCGATCGTTTCGCCGGGACGGGGATAGCAGCGCGCCCGCCTCCATCCGCCGGCCTCCTCCATCACCGCATCGGCACTCAAGATCGGCGTGGTCCGGATCGGCGCGAACAGGTCGGCTCGGAAAGGGCCGGCGAAGGCGCCGAACGTTACAGGCGTATACGGCGGCCGGAATGTGGTCGTACCGATCGAGGCGGGGTCCTGCCCGGTCTGCGCTGCAAGGGCAACGATCGCGTTGACGTTGGAGGTCTTGCCCTGGTCGGTTGCCATCCCGGCGGTGGTATAGCGCTTGACGTGCTCGATCGAAACGAAACCTTCCGCGGCCGCGATCGCGATGTCCTTCGTGGTCACATCATTCTGGAAATCGACGAACGCCTTCGGATGCGGCAGCGCCGGCAACGGCAGCGCGGACGGCGCCATGTCCGGCAATCCGGCGACTGCGAACGTGCCCGGCTGGCTGCCTCCCGCCTCGGTGCCGTCCCGCAAACACGTTGCGAGATCGAGGGTGCCGGCGCAGGCGCCGACAGAAAGCCACGCCTCTCCGCGCGACTGCATCAGCAAATGCACCGAAGGCGTCCATCCGCCGGACATCAGCACCGTATCGCAGGCGATGATCGTCTGCCCGTCCGCCAGCCTGACGGAATCCACCCGCCGCCAACCCGCGGTTCCGCCGATGGTCATGCCGGGATGGATCGGGATGCGGAGCGCGCGCACCGCCTCCACCGCCTCGCCCTCCGGCTTCGGCCGCAGATCGACGACCGCCGCGACCGCCACCCCCGCCGCGTGCAGGTCTGCCGCGGCACGGTAGGCGCTGTCATCCGCCGTAACGACCACGGCCCGGCTTCCAACCTTGACACCATATCGGTGAAGATACGTCCGTGCGGCGCCCGCCAGCATGATGCCGGGCCGATCGTTGCCGGGAAACACCAGCGGGCGCTCGATCGCGCCGGCGGCGAGGATGACGCGGCCGGCGCGGACATGCCACAGCCGTTCCCTCGGCATCCCGGGCGCGGGCTGCGCCAGATGGTCGGTCAGCCGTTGCGCGAGGCCGATCATGTTGCCGGGATAGGCGCCGAAGGCGGTGGTGCGCGGCAGCAGGGTGACCGAGGCGCCCAACGTCGCCAGCGCCTCCCGCACCCAGTCGGGCGCGGGCCAGCCGTCGATCGTTACACTCGGCTCGGACAGCAGGGAACCGCCGAATTCGGCCTGTTCATCGCACAGGATCACCCGCGCCCCGGTGGCCGACGCGCCGAGCGCCGCCGCGATCCCCGCCGCGCCGGCGCCGATGATCAGCACGTCGCAGTGGGCGTATTGGTGCGCATACCGGTCCGGATCGCCCTGCCCTGGCGCACGCCCGAGCCCGGCCGCGCGCCGGATCGCCGGTTCGTACAACCGCTTCCAGAACGCAGCCGGCCGCATGAAGGTCTTGTAGACAAAGCCCGGCGGCAGCAAGGGCGCAGCGAATCCCGCCGCGGCGCCGAAGTCGAAACGAAGCGACGGGAAGCGGTTCTGGCTGATCGCGGCCAGGCCCTCATGCAGCTCGACCTGAGTGGCCCGCAGGTTCGGCGTCGCCCGGCCGGGACCGCGATCGACCGTCACCAGCGCGTTGGGCTCCTCCGATCCCGCCGACACTATCCCGCGCGGGCGGTGATACTTGAAGGATCTGCCGACGAGATGGACGTCGTTCGCCAGCAGAGCGGAGGCCAGGGTATCGCCCGCGTAACCCTCCAGCGCCCTGCCGTCGAAACTGAAACGAACGGGATGCTGGCGGTCGATGCGTCCGCCCGCCGCGGTCCGGAACGGCTGATTCATAACGGCGGCGCCTCGCCTGGCTTATAGGTTCCGGCGATGCGATCGGTCACCGTGTCGCGGATGCAGTTGAAGAATCGCCCGCAGCCATGCAGGTGCCGCCATCGTTCGGCATGCCGCCCCTTCGGATTGTCCCGATTGTAAAGATACGCGGCCCAGGCTTCGTCATCGACAGCCGAAGGATCCTCGGGCCGGGCGAGATGCGCCTGGCCGCCGTAACGGAATTCGTTCTCCGGCCGCGGGCCGCACCAGGGACAGGAGATCAGCAGCATCAGTGCGCCACCGCCGCGGCGGCGGCCTCATCGATCAAGCGGCCGGAGGCGAAACGGTCCAGCGAGAACGGCGCCGCCAGCGGATGCGGCTCGCCGCGCGCGATCGTTGCCGCGAAGACATGGCCGGAGCCCGGAGTGGCCTTGAACCCGCCGGTCCCCCAGCCGCAATTCACATACAGCCCGGGCACCGGCGTTGTCCCGACGATGGGCGATCTGTCCGGAGTCGTATCCACGATGCCACCCCAGTTGCGCAGCATCCGCAGCCGCCGGAACGTTGGAAACATTTCGAGGATCGCCGCCAGCGTCTCGCACGACACGTGCAGCCCACCCGCCTGGCTATAAGAGGTGTAGGCATCCGTGCCGCCGCCGATCACCAGTTCCCCCTTGTCGGACTGCGAAACGTAAGCGTGGACGTTGTTCGACATCACCACGCAGGGCAGCACCGGCTTGATCGGCTCGCTCACCAGAGCCTGCAACGGAAACGATTCCAGCGGCATCCGCACGCCGGCCATCGCCATGACAACGCTGGTGTGACCCGCCGCCGCCACGCCGATGCGCGCCGCGCCGATGGGGCCGCGGGTCGTTTCGACCCCGGTCACCGCGCCCGACACGTCCCGCATCACCGCGGTCACCGCGCAGTTCTGGATAATGTCCACGCCATAGGCCGATGCGGCGCGCGCATAGGCCCAGGCCACCGCATCATGCCGCGCCACCCCGCCGCGCCGTTGCAGGGCCGCACCGAGAACCGGATAGCGCGACCGCTCGGTGACATCCAGCACCGGGCAAAACACCGCCGCTTCGGCCGGAGTCAGCCACTCGTTGTCGATGCCCTGCAGGCGGTTGGCGTAAACATGCCGCTTCTCCACCTGCACCTCGTGATGCGTGTGCGCCAGCTTCAACACCCCACGCGGCGAATACATCACGTTGTAATTCAGCGTCCGCGACAAACCCTCCCACAGCTTCAGCGCGTGCTCATACAATGCGGCGCTCTCCGGCTGCAGGTAATTGGACCGGATGATCGTCGTGTTCCGCCCGGTATTGCCGCCGCCCAGCCAGCCCTTGTCGAGCACCGCAACGTTGCGGACGCCATGCTCCGCGGCCAGGTAATAGGCCGTGGCCAGCCCGTGCCCGCCAGCACCGACAATGATCACGTCATACGCGGCCTTCGGCTGAGCGTCCCGCCACTGCCTGCTCCACGCCTTGCCGGCGCCATGCCGCAGCAGGGACAGGAATGAAAATTTCGACAGGTGCGCCATCGGGCGCATCCTTGCCACACGGCAAAGTCAGGCGAAAGCCGCGAGCCTTCCGGTCCGCCGCCCGCGACGCTATAGACTCGTCACAAACGGGAGATGGAAATGGCCGAGTTCGACTACATCATCGTCGGCGCCGGGTCCGCCGGCTGCGTCCTGGCAAACCGCCTGACCGAGGACTCGCGCGCCACCGTCCTGCTGCTGGAAGCCGGGCCGCCCGACGACTCGATGTGGATCAACATCCCCGCCGGGTTCGTCAAGCTGCTCAACAACCCGAGATACAACTGGAATTTCGCAAGCGAGCCGGAACCCAACGCCGCCAACCGCCGCATCCCCATCCCGCGGGGGCGCACCCTGGGCGGGTCCAGCTCGATCAACGGCATGCTGTACGTCCGCGGCAACCCGCTGGATTACAACACCTGGTCGCAGTTCGGGAATGTCGGCTGGGGCTACGACTCGGTGCTGCCCTATTTCAAGAAGGCCGAGCACTTCGCCCCCGGCGGCGATTCCTCGCGCGGCCGCGGTGGCCCGCTGCATGTCGACCACATGCGCGAGCGCGCCGAACTGCTGGACGCGTTCATCGACGCCGCGGTGGACGAGGGGTTTCCGCGCAACAAGGACTACAACAACGGCAACCAGGAGGGTTTCGGGTACTTCCAGGTGACGCAGAAGAACGGCGAGCGCTGGTCGTGCGCGCGCGGCTACCTCGACCCGGCCCGCAACCGCCCGAACCTGAAGATTGAAACCGAAGCCCTCACCACGAAAATCCTCCTGGACGGAAAGCGCGCCATTGGCGTCGCCTACACCAAGGGCAGCGAACCAAGGGAAGCCCGCGCCCGGCGCGAGGTGATCGTCTCCGCCGGGGCGGTGCAGTCGCCGCAAATCCTGGAGCTCTCCGGCATCGGACAGCCCGGGCTGCTGTCCTCTCTCGGCATCCCCGTCCAGCACGCCCTGCCCGGTGTCGGCGAAAACTACCGCGACCACTACGCCCCACGCATGAACTGGCGGGTGAAGCTGCCGGTCACCCTGAACGAGCGCAGCCGCGGCCTCGCTTTGGCGAAGGAGGTGGTGAAATACTACACCCAGCGGCGCGGCATCCTGACCTTCAGCGCCGGCATCGCCTACGGGTTCGCCAAATCCCGCCCGGAACTCGAGGAACCCGACGTCCAGTTCCACTTCGCCCACGCCAGCTACGGCAACGCGCAGAAACGCGACCTCGAAACCCAGCCCGGCATGACGCTCACGGTCTACCAATGCCGGCCGGAGTCGAAAGGCTCGATCCACGCCAAATCCAGCGACCCGCACGCCGCGCCCGCCATCCGCCCCAACTACCTCGCGGACCCCTACGACCAGCGCGTCCTGGTGGACGGCATGAAAATCGGCCGCCGCATCATCGAGAACCCGATCCTCGACAAATACCGCGCCTACGAGATGAACCCCGGCGCGAAAATCCAGAGCGACGCCGAATGGCTGCAATGGGCGCGCGAAACCGCGCAAACCACCTACCACGTCATCGGCACCTGCAAGATGGGCCAGGACCCGCTGGCTGTTGTCGACGACCGCCTGAGAGTCCATGGACTTCAAGGGCTGCGCGTCGTCGACGCCTCCATCATGCCCACCATGACCAGCGGCAACACCAACGCCGCCGTGATCATGATCGCCGAAAAAGCCGCCGACATGATCAAGGCCGCGACGTCGGACGACCTGCGGGCGGCGGCTTAAGGAAGGTCGGGGCGCTGCCCCGAGCCCCGCCAAGGGCAGCGGCCCTTGGAACCAATAATTTAAGTGGTTTGGGGGAGAGGGGGCGACCGAGGCGGTTGCAACCCCCGAGTTGCCCCCCCTCCCCCCAACCACTCATTAACGGGATCAACGGGCCGCCGGCCCTCTGCGGGTCCAGGGCGGAGCCCTGGCGTTCCTTACGACTCGAGCAACCGCCGCAGGAGTTCGACGTCTTCGGCGAAGGTGCCGTCGCGTTCCATGAGTTCGGTGACGCGGGAGACGGCATGCATCACGGTCGTGTGATCGCGGTTGCCGAACTTGCGTCCGATCTCGGGCAGGCTGCGGCTGGTTAGTTGCTTTGCCAAAAACATTGCAACCTGGCGCGGCCGGGCGACCGCGCGGGCGCGGCGCGCGGACGACATATCGGTCAGCCGGATACTGTAATGCTCCGCCACTTTTTTCTGAATTTCTTCGATCGTGACGCGGCGGTCGTGGGCCTTCAGGATGTCGTGAAGTACTTCGTGGGTGGTTTCAAGTGTTACCGGCCGCCCGAACAGGTTTGCGTGCGCGACCAGACGGTTGAGCGCCCCTTCCAGCTCGCGGACATTGGAGGTGATCTTGTGGGCGAGGAATTCCAATACTTTCACCGGCACTTCCACACCCGCCCGGGCGGCCTTCGCCTCCAGGATCGACAGCCTCAATTCGTAGGTCGTCGAGTGCAGATCGGCTACCATGCCGCAGCCCAGACGGGTCCGCAGCCGGTGCTCCAGGCCGTTCAGGTCGGACGGCGACTTGTCCGCCGAGACGACGATCTGCTTGCCCTGTTCGACCAGGTAATTGAATGTATGGAAGAATTCTTCCTGGGTGTTGTCTTTGCCAATCAGGAATTGCAGATCGTCGATCATCAGCACGTCGACGCTGCGCAGGTTCTCCTTGAACTCCATGGTGGACTGGCTGCGGATGGCCGCGATGAAACGATACATGAACTTTTCAGCGGACATGTAAGCGACCGAGACCGGATTGGTTGTTCGGTCAGTCAATTCCCAAGCTATTGCGTGCATAAGGTGAGTCTTGCCTAAACCGACCCCACCGTAGAGAAACAACGGGTTGAACCCGGGGCTGGACGGGCGCTCCGCGACCCGGCGGGCGCAGGCATAGGCGAACTCGTTGGGTTTGCCAACGACGAAGCCCTCGAAGGTGAACCGGGGATCGAGCGGCGCTGCGAGGTCCGAGCGCGGCTCGACGCGTTCGTCGGCCCATGCGGGGCCGGCGGCGGGGCCGGCGGCGGGGCCGTTCGGTGCGGCCTGGGCGACCGCCACGGCCGGCTGACCAGCGTCCGGACGGGAGGGCGGCTCATCGCGCAGTGAAGCGGCCGGCCCGCGCGGCGCGGCCAGGCTTTCCGTCAACGCCGGCACGGCCGAGACGGCGCTGCCGACGCGGATGTCGACGCGGCGGATCGCCGGGTTTTCGGCCTGCCACAGGGCGCTCAGCCGATCGCCGTAGCGCGTGGAGACCCAGTCGCGGAGGAAACGGGTGGGCAGGGTTACGGTGATCTCGTCGCCATCCAGCCCGGCCAGGGTCATCTGCCGCAGCCAGGTCCGGTATTCGACCTCCCCGACCTCTGCCTGTAGCCTGCCCCTGATTCGCGCCCAGTGGACCGCAAGTTGAGGTACTTCCACGATCTCCGGCTCAGTCGTGGTCATCCACAGCCCCCCTGCGCGGGCTTGCGCCCGCATTCGACAGTTCAATCCCGCAAAGCCGGTACAAGATCGGCCTTGCTCCACTCGCTTTGTTCTCGGCAGCGCACACGTCTCCCGGCCCTTGACAGGGCTTTATTGCAGATAGTGAAGCTGTCCGGCTGACGAGGTGAAGTATGTCAGAGTTTCCGGGAGACGCAACGAGAAACTGGCGCCCGCCCGTGGGGATCAAACAAACGAAAGAACATTTCCCGCTGAGGTTGCTAAGTACCTCATTACATTACCGATTAGCTTGCGAGATCAACAACTTCATCAAACTGAAATGTAATAAATTAGAGACGCACCTGAACCCACGGCAACTAATCTCACAGATTTTTTACTGAGATTCGGCCAGCCCAGCGGCTGGCCGGAGCAGTGCCACTCAGGCGCCGGAAAGCGCCTTGACCCGGGCCGAAAGCCGCGACAGCTTACGCGCAACCGTGTTGGCGTGAATGACGCCCTTGCCCGATGCGCGCTGCAGTTCGGGCTGAGCCGCGCGCAACGCCTCCGCGGCCGACGACTTGTCGCCGCTGGCGATCGCGGTCTCAACCTTCTTGACAAAGGTGCGCATGCGCGATTTCCGCGCCTGGTTGCGGGCTGTACGGGTCAGTGTCTGGCGAATGCGCTTACGCGCCGATGCGGTGTTGGCCATGCGTTCTTCGATCACAAGGTTAGGGGAGCCAGGCGGTCCGTCGGGATGGATAACCCTTGGCCGAACCGGCGGCAGAAGGGCGTTCTACGCAGCGCCCGGGCCGAAGTCAAGGACGATGGCCGATCCGTAGCGCGCCGGCCTCGTCAGCGGACGGCACCTGGATGCCGCAGCGCTTCGCTTTTTCCTCCGGCTCGACATGGATGGTAATCATAAGGTGAGCCATTTCGGCCTTCAGGGTGCTTTCGATCCGGTCGCAGATAGTGTGCGCCGCGGCAACTGTCATGCTGCCCGGCACCACCAGATGAAAATCGAGAAATGTCAATTTTCCCGCATGCCGTGTGCGCAAATCATGCGCTTCGATCGCGCCCGAGGCGCTGGTGGCGACAAGCTCCTTGATCCGCTCCATCACCGCGGGCTCCGGCGCGGTGTCCATCAGCCCGCTGACCGAGGTGGAGATCATCCGTATCCCGGACCACAGGACGTAGGCCCCCGTCGCCCCCGCCAGCAGCGGGTCAAGAACCAGCCGGCCGGTCGAGACCGCCAGGATCATCCCGATGGCAATCCCGGCTGAGGTGACGACATCAGCCAGCAGGTGCCGCCCGTCCGCTTCCAGCGCGATCGACCGCAGCCTCCGTCCGGCGGACAGCAGCACGGCGGCCCACGCGGCGTTGACAAAGGTTGCAAGGGCGTTGAGGCCGATGCCCTGGAACGGAAGCGCGATCGCGCGCGGGTGCTGCCACGCCTGCCACGCCTCGTGGAAGATCAGCACCGCGGCGATGACGATCAGCAGGCCCTCGACGACGGCCGCGAAAAATTCCGCCTTGTCGTGTCCGTAGGGGTGATTTTCGTCGGCGGGCCGGGCGGCGAAGCGAATGGCCAACCAGGCGATCAGGCTGGCGGCAACGTTGACGGTCGTCTCCAGGGCATCGGAATACAGCGCCGCGCTGCCGGTGAGCCACCAGGCAGCGCCCTTCAATCCCAGCACCAGGCAGCCAACGGCCATGCTGCCCAGCGCGAAGCGCTCCCCGTTCACCATACCGAATCTGCCTAGCATACCATCACGCATGGCGTCAGCCACCCGAAGACGTCATGCAAACGATAATGACAGCGACGCATCGCCCGTCGTGGCCCGGGCTTTCCGGGTCACCTGTTGCGGCATGTGCTGACGTGATGGCCATTACGGGGGAGACGCCCCGGCGGGCCACACACCTTACGGGTTGGTATCAGCCGGCGGACGCCTCGGCGAGCAATCGGCGGCGGATCTGGCTTCGTCGCAGCGGACGCAGCACAAACAGCGCCAGAAGCACAACGGCGACGTTGGCGCCCGCGGCCAGCAGCAAGACCGTTTCCCAGGTGCCGGTCGCCGACTTCAGCACATTGGCCAGCGGCACCAGGAATGCCGAGGTTCCCTTGGCTGTGTAAAGCAGGCTGGCGTTGGCCGTGGCGTAGCGGGGGCCGAACGTGTCGGCGCAGGTGGACGGAAACAGCGAGAAGATCTCGCCCCAGGTGAAAAAGATCAGTCCGGCGCAGATCACGAAGCCCCACGGCGTCTGGCCCGCGACCGCGAGCAGCCAGTAGCTGACGGCCCCCAGGCTGAAAGCCACCGCCATCGTGGCCTCCCGCCCGATCCGGTCCGACAGGGCGCCGAAGGCCGGACGGGCAGCGCCGTTCAGCACGTTGTCGACCACCAGCGCCATGCTCAGCGTGCTGGCGCCGAAAAAGATCGCCGTGGTGGATACGCCGAAATCCTTTCCAATCGGCCCGAGCTGGGCGGTCGCCATCAGGCCGCTGGCGGAGACGCAGACGAACATCATGTACAGCAGCCAGAACACCGGCGAGCGCAGCATTTGCGTGCTGGTCAGGCTGCCGGCGGCCTGCGGCAGCCTGGACGAAGCGGGCGGCGCGCGGTTGCTGCCGTCCGGTCCGTGCAGCAGAAGGGCTGCCGCAACCAGGATGACCGCCTGGCCGACCCCGAACCACAGGAAGGCCCGCTCATACCCGGCGGCGGCTATCGTCATCCGGATCGGGATGACGGTCAGCGCCGCCCCCGCGCCGAAGCCGCCCGCGGTCAGGCCCACTGCAAGCCCGCGGCGGTCGGGAAACCACTTCACCGCGTTGCCGACGCAGGTGGCGTAGATCGCGCCGGCCCCGGTGCCCGATATCGCCGCCCCGGCGTATAGCAGCGCCAGCGAATCGGCGAACGCGTTGATCACCCAGCCGAGGCCGACGAGCACGCCGCCCACTGCGATCGCCAGACCGGGGCCTCTGCGCGGCCCGAGCCGGTCGACAATCGCGCCCGCGGCCGGAGTCAGCCAGGTTTCGGTGGCGATGAAGATGCTGAAGGCCCACTGGATCTCCGCCAGGCTCCAGCCGTGAGCCGCGTGAATCGGGTCAACGAACAGCGTCCAGGCGTATTGCAGATTGGCGATCAGCGCCATGCACAGCACGCCCAGCCAAAGCTGCAGCCAGCGCCCGGGCAATCGGCACGACGCCGGGCCGACTACGGGCAAAACGGCACTCCATATCCCACGGCAAGTTGCATTTTATTCTGTTTCCAGTTTAATTGGACGAAAGCAAAACCCCGGCGCGAGGTCCAGTCGAAAGCGCGCGAGGCCGAAGTCCGTTCCCGGTAAAATCCCCATGGCGGCGCGTGCCGGAGCACGCTATTGAGTGTTTGCAATCGATTAAAAGGAGATGTGTATGCGCCGACTCATGAGTGCCGCTGTTGCGCTGACCATGCTGTCCGCTCAACCGGTCCTGGCGGAGCGTCAATGCGCTTCCCCGGCCGACCAGTCAGCATTCGAGGTGCAGGCTTTGCGCAGCGAGCTGATGGTGCTGGCGACGGGCTGCCACGACGATGAGCAGTACAACGCGTTCATCCACCGCTACCAGGCCGATCTTCAGGCCAACGAGCGGCTCATCAACGCGTATTTCCAGCACCGCTACGGTCGCGCCGGCCAGACCGAGCACGACCGCTTCGTCACCGAGCTGGCCAACGCGATGTCCCGCCAGGGCAGCGACCTGGGCGGCGATTTCTGCCCGCGCAACGGGCTGATCTTCAATGAGGTGCTGGCGCTGAACTCGCCGTCGGAGCTGACGGATTTCGCCGCCGGCAAGAACCTGGTGCCGGCGACGATCGAGATTTGCGCGCCCGTGGCGTCCAGTTCCGCCCCGGCCCGAAAGGCGCACGGCAAGGTCGTCACCAGCAAGTAGGCTCCGTCTCGTCATGGCCCGGCACTCGCGCCGGGCCATGACGGCGGGAGGAACTTCAGGGCGCCGTCACGGTAACAGCGACTTTGATCTTCTCCCCGCCGGGGATCAGCTTGACCGTGAAGGAATCGCTGCCGGTGAAGCGGCGGTCCGGCGTGTAGTCGATCCGGGTGTCGTCGCCGACCTCATGGATCAAGACGGCGCCGTGGTCCGGCCGGGCGACCAGAAGCCCCGCATCGAACGGTTTGGCCCCGCCCTGGCGCACCCGCAGGCCGCACCAGCCGCCATCATTGCCCACTTTGATCGTCGCGTCGGTGACGCCACCGCCTGACGGGGTGATTCCGGGCGCGTCGCACAGTTTGGCCGCACCCGCGAGATCAGCGGCGAAAACCCGCTGCGTCGACCCGGCGGGGCCGGCCGTGTTGTTGGCACAGGCCGCGAGCAGCCCGCCGGTCGCCAAAAGGGCGACCCGGGACACGCGCGGCAGTTTGGCCCGAACGGGACCCGGCCGGTTTTCAGTCATATCGTCTGCGCCTCTACCAATATTGATATCCGGAGGGGACCGAGTCGCGGACTCGATCCGGCAGCGCGCAGATAGACCCGTTCTCCCGGTTATTGGAAGCCGGGATTGCCGATTTGCCCGGGAGTTTGCGGCACGCGGCGGAACAGAGTCGTGTCGTAGCCCTGGTCCCGCATCCGGTTCAGCAGCGACTCGTAGGTGGTGTCGTCGATGACGGGCCGGCGCGCGAAGATCCAGCCGTAGCCGCGTCCGGGATAGCCCACCAGTGCGGTTTGGTAATCCGGGTCCACATAAAGAATAAGGTATGACAGATAGAGCGGCCAGAACGGGGTTTCCCGCCATCTTGCGTTGCCGCTGCCGGGCACGACGTAGCCGCCCATGGTGAAGCTGGTCACCGGCGCGCTGAAATCCTTCTTGCGGGCGTTGTAGACGTCCGTCAGGCCGCCTCCCGGTTGGAAGCTGACGTCGAAATAGCTGCCGACATTCCCGTTCTCGGCGAAATACGGGATGTTGGCGATGACGTACCAGCGCCCGGCATAGCGGTTGAGATCGACGTTTGGCGCCAGGGCCAGGGGCCTCGGGTCCGCCGCGCAGCCAGAAATCAGTGCCAGAGCGGTGACGGCAACAGCCGGAAGAATCAGTTTGCGCAGATAGAATGCCATGGTGCTGTTACGGAACGGTGCCGCGGATGGATCACCGGCCGGCTTGCCGGCCGGAAGGTTCATTGCGTTGAAACGACCCGGCTTGCCGGCGCCCGGCCCGGGTGCTTAATGACGCCCCTCTCCTCGACCTGCCCCGGGACACCGATGACCGCGACCGCCCCCAGCTTTCAGGACATCATCCTGCGCCTGCACGGCTTCTGGTCTGCGCAAGGCTGCGTCATCCTGCAGCCGTATGACGTCGAGATGGGCGCCGGCACCTTCCACCCCGCCACCACGCTGCGCGCCCTGGGGCCGAAGCCGTGGCGCGCCGCCTATGTCCAGCCCAGCCGCCGCCCCAGCGACGGCCGCTATGGGGAGAACCCCAACCGGCTGCAGCACTATTATCAGTACCAGGTGATCATCAAGCCCTCCCCCGCCGACGCGCAGGACCTCCTGCTCGCGTCCTACCGGGAGATCGGCCTTGACCCGCTGCGGCACGATTTCCGTTTTGTCGAGGACGACTGGGAAAGCCCGACCCTCGGCGCCTGGGGCCTGGGGTGGGAGGTCTGGTGCGACGGCATGGAAGTCGGCCAGTTCACCTATTTCCAGCAGGTCGGCGGCATCCCGGTCACCTTCCCCAGCTTTGAGATGACCTACGGGCTGGAGCGCCTGGCGATGTACGTGCAGGACCGGGAGAACGTGTTCGACATCGACTTCAACGGCGCGGGCGTCAGCTACGGTGACGTGTTCCTGCGGGCGGAGCGCGAATACAGCGCGCATAACTTCGAGTTCGCCGACACCGCGATGCTCTCCCGCCACTTCGCGGATGCCGAGGGTGAGTGCGCCGCGCTGCTGGAGCGCAGGCTCGCTTTGCCCGCCTATGACCAGTGCATCAAGGCGAGCCATTTGTTCAACCTGCTGGACGCCCGCGGGGTGATCAGCGTGACGGAACGCGCCGCCTATATCGGCCGGGTGCGGACCTTGGCGAAGGGGTGCTGCGAGGCCTGGGTGGCGGGGGAAGCGGCGTGATGGAGGATCAGCAGCCGTTAGTCCGCGAATCCGGGCCGGAACAGGACATCGAACTCAAGGTGGCCCGCATGCTGGCCGCGGGCCGGGAAATTCGGGCTCATCTGCGGGAGCCGATCACCTCCGACCATAGCTGCCTGTATGACGAGGAGACGGGCTTGCCACGATCATAGTCGGTCAGGCCGCTGCGAACGTTGCTATTTCTCCGGTTTTCTACCATAATCGTCCGACGATCTACCAGGAGGTGGACATGGGCACCCAGTTGAACATCAAGAGCGAGGACGCCTATCGCCTGGCGTCCCGCTTGTCCGAACTGACCGGCGAGAGCCTGACCACGGTCGTGACGAAGGCGCTGCAGACCGAATTGGACCGCGAGGAGCGGCTGCGCGACCGAGCGGCCCTCGAGGAAAAGCTCTGGGCGATCGCTGGTCAGATAAAGGCGAACATGCCGGATGATGTGACCTCTGATCATAGCTGGCTGTACGACGAAGAAACCGGCTTGCCGAAGTGATCATCGACTCCTCGGCCGTTCTCGCGATTGCATTGCGGGAACCGGACGGACGGCGATACCTGCACGCCGTCCTGAGCGCGACCCCTCGCCGCATGTCGGTGTCGAACTGGCTTGAGGCCACGATGGTGGTGGATCGTCGGGGCAACCCGCTCGCCGTTCAGTGGCTGGAAGATTTCATGTCGGGTGCCGGCATCGAACTGATGCCGGTATCGGTCTCCCAGGGAGAACTCGCCCGCCGCGCATGGCGCACATTCGGCCGCGGCGTTCACCCCGCCCGGCTGAACTACGGCGATTGCTTCGCCTACGCGCTGGCGAAGGAAACCCGCGAACCCCTCCTGTTCAAAGGCAACGATTTCACGCAAACCGACGTCGAGCCGGCGCTCAGGGACTGACTAAATGGCGGAACTCTTTATCGAACTGTTCAGCGAGGAAATCCCGGCGCGCATGCAGCGCGGCGCGGCGGCCGAGCTTGAACGCCTGATCGCCGCCGCCCTGTCCGCAATCGCGCCCTCCGACATCGCCACCTGGTTCGGCCCCCGCCGCATCGCCCTGCGCGCCGAAGTCGCCGCCGAGGTCGCCGCCGCCAGTTCCATCGAACGCGGCCCGCGCGCCTCGGCCCCCGAGCAGGCGCTGATCGGCTTTCTGAAAAAGCACAACGCCCGGCGCGACCAGCTTCGGCAGGAGGGCGACTACTGGGTGCTGGACAAGCGCGCCGAAGCCGTCTCCGCCGCCGCGCTGATCGCCGGGGCGATGCCCGGCCTGCTGCGCCGCTTTCCCTGGCCGAAATCGATGCGCTGGGGCGGCAGCAGCAGCTTCGTCTGGGTCCGCCCGCTGCGGCGCATCATCTGCCTGCTGGATGGCTCGGTTGTTCCCTTCGATCTGCGCGAGGGCGCCGACGACGGCCACGGCCTGGCCAGCGGCAACCTGACCGAGGGCCACCGCTTCCACGCCCCCGGCCCCTTCCCTGTCACCGGCTCGGCGAACTGGAAGGACAGCCTTCTCACCCACCGGGTCCTGATCGACGCCGCACACCGCAAACAGGTCATCGCCGATCGGCTGGCGGGGTTGGCGGCGGAGAAGCATTTGGTGGCGGTGGAGGATCCGGGGCTGCTGGACGAGGTCGCCGGGCTGGTCGAATGGCCGGTGCCGCATCTCGGCCGCATCGCCGACGAACACATGGACCTGCCGCCGGAGGTGATGCAGGTCTCGATGCGGGTCAACCAGCGCTATTTCGCGCTGCGCACGCAGGACGGCGCCGCCGCCCCGCTATTCGCCTTCGTCGCCAACATCCAGGCCGATGACGATGGGGCGACCATCATCGCCGGCAATGAACGCGTGCTGCGGGCGCGGTTCGCCGATGCGCGGCATTTCTGGGACCTCGACCGCAAGACCCGGCTGGAAAGCCGCGTCCCGGCACTCGACGCCATCACATTCCAGGCGAAGCTGGGCACCCAGGGCGAGCGCGTCCGCCGCCTGACCGCGCTGGCCGCCACGATAGCGCCGCTTGTCGGCGCCGATGCCGACCTCGCCGCCCGTGCCGCCGAACTCGCAAAGGCCGATCTGGTCAGCGGGATGGTGGCGGAGTTTCCGGAACTCCAGGGGGTGATGGGCCGGTATTACGCACTGCATGACGGGGAGCCGGCCGAGGTCGCCGACGCGATCCGCGACCACTACGCGCCGCGCGGCCCGGGCGAGCCGGTGCCCTCAGCCCCGGTTTCGGTCGCCGTCGCGCTGGCCGACAAGCTAGACCAACTGACCGGCTTCTTCGCCATCGGGGAAAAGCCGACGGGGTCGGGCGATCCGTATGCGCTGCGGCGGGCGGCGCTGGGGGTGATCCGCATCATCCGCGAGAACCGCCTGCGCGTGCATCTGCGCAAGCTGCTGTCAGCCGCCTCTGCCGATGCGGAGATTGTCGAGGCGGTGTTCGGGTTTATCATCGAGCGGCTGGTGGTGCAGCTTCGCGCCGACGGCGCCCGCTATGACGTGCTGAATGCGGTGTTCGGCGCCAAGGGCCCGGGCAGCGCCAGGGCGGACGACCTTGTGGCACTGCTGACCTTGACAGACGCCGTTGCCGCGCTATTGCAGTCTTCCGATGGTGCCAATTTGTTGACCGCGTATCGCCGCGCTGCCAATATTCTTCGCATCGAGGAACGCAAGGACGGACCCTACGACACGCCACCGAATGCAGATCTGTTCCGTGAAACCGCGGAAATTGATTTGGATCATGCGCTAAGCGCCTCTGGTGACGTAATCTTTCTGCTCAAGGAGGAAGCGTATGGTCAGGCCATGAGCAATATGTCACGATTGCGCGCTCCGCTGGATGCGTTTTTTGAACAAGTCACAGTCAACGCCCCCGATCCCGCCCTGCGTGGCAATCGGTTGCGAGTTCTCGCCCGCGTTCGGTCCATTATGGACCAGATCGCAGATTTTTCCCGTATCGAAGGCTAAAAGAGGTCCGACATGACCAAGTGGGTATACAGCTTCGGCGCCGGTCACAACGAAGGCCGAGCGGACATGCGCAACCTGCTGGGTGGCAAGGGGGCAAACCTGGCGGAGATGGCATCGATTGGCCTTCCCGTCCCGCCCGGCTTCACCATCACCACCGAGCTCTGCACCGCGTTCTACGAGAACGACCGGAATTATCCGGCCGATCTGAAAGCGCAGGTCGATGCGGCGCTGGGGCTGATCGAAAAGGCGGTCGGGCTGAATTTCGGCGACGAGAAGCATCCGTTGCTGGTGTCCGTTCGCTCCGGCGCGCGGGTGTCGATGCCCGGCATGATGGACACGGTCCTCAATCTCGGCCTCAATGACAAGACCGTCGAGGGCTTGCAGAAAGCTTCCAACGATCCGCGCTTCGCCTGGGATTCGTATCGCCGCTTCATCCAGATGTACGGCTCGGTCGTGCTCGGCGTCGATCATCACCGCTTCGAGGAGATCATCGAGCACGCCAAGCTGAATGCCGGCGTGGTCGAAGACACCGCGCTGACCGAGAAGGATTGGCGCGCGGTCGTCGAGGACTACAAGGCGCTGGTTGCCGAGGAGACCGGCAAGCCGTTCCCGCAGGACCCGCATGAGCAGCTTTGGGGCGCCGTCGGCGCGGTGTTCGGCTCGTGGATGAACCCGCGCGCCAACACCTATCGCAAGCTGCACGACATCCCCTCGACCTGGGGCACCGCCGTCAACGTCCAGGCCATGGTGTATGGCAACATGGGCAATGACTGCGCCACCGGCGTGTGCTTCACGCGCGATCCCTCGACCGGCGAGAACATGTTCTACGGCGAGTATCTGGTGAACGCGCAGGGCGAGGACGTCGTCGCCGGCATCCGCACGCCGCAGCCGCTGTCCGCCTCCGTCGCCAAGCCGGGCGAAATTCCGCTGGAGCAGGCGCTGCCGGATGCCTACGCCGAACTGCTGAAGGTCCGCGCGACGCTGGAAGCGCATTACAAGGACATGCAGGACATCGAGTTCACGGTGCAGCAGCACAAGCTGTATATGCTGCAGACCCGCAACGGCAAGCGCACCGCGCAGGCGTCCCTGCGCATGGCGGTCGAGATGGCGCATGAGGGCCTGATCGACAAGGCCGAGGCGGTGATGCGGGTCAACCCGTCCTCCTTGGATCAGCTTCTGCATCCGACCTTGGATCCGAAGGCGCCGCGCACCCTGCTCGGCAAGGGCCTTCCGGCCAGCCCGGGCGCGGCCTCCGGCAGCGTCGTGTTCAGCGCGGATGAGGCGGAAAGCCGCGCCGGCAAGGGCGAGGCGGTGATCCTGGTCCGGGTCGAGACCAGCCCGGAAGACATCCACGGCATGCACGCGGCCCAGGGCATCCTGACGACGCGCGGCGGCATGACCAGCCACGCGGCGGTGGTCGCCCGCGGCATGGGCCGGCCCTGCGTGGCCGGTGCCGGCGGCATCAGCGTCGATTACAACAACCAGACCCTGTCGGCCGGCGGCAAGACGGTGCGCGGGGGCGAGATCATCACGCTGGACGGCGCAACGGGTGAGGTGTTTGTCGGGCCGGTGGCGATGATCGAGCCGACGGTATCGGGCGACTTCGGCACCCTGATGGAGTGGGCCGACACGTATCGCCGCATGGGCGTGCGCGCCAACGCGGAAACCCCTCTGGACGCCGAGACGGCGCGCAAGTTCGGCGCCGAGGGCATCGGCCTGTGCCGCACCGAGCACATGTTCTTCAATCCGGAGCGCATCCTCGCGGTGCGGCAGATGATCATCTCCAACACCGAAGCCGGCCGCCGCACCGCCCTGGCGCGTCTGCTGCCGTTCCAGCGGGAGGATTTCCGCCAGCTCTTCACCATCATGGCGCCGCTGCCGGTGACGATCCGGCTGCTCGATCCGCCGCTGCACGAGTTCCTGCCGCACGCGGATCAGGAACTGCAGGACGTGGCGAATTCGCTCGGCACGGATATCGAGACCATCCGCCGGCGCGCGGCGGAACTGGCCGAGGCGAACCCGATGCTCGGCCATCGCGGCGTCCGGCTGGGCGTCACGTTCCCGGAAATCTACGAGATGCAGGTGCGGGCGATCTTCGAAGGCGCCGTCGAGGTGGCCAAGGAGACCGGCAAGACCCCGCATCCGGAAATCATGATCCCGCTGGTGGGCATGATGAAGGAACTGCAACTGACGCACGCCCAGGTGGACAAGGTCGCCGCCGAGGTGTTCGCGGAATCCGGCACCAAGGTCGAATACACCGTCGGCACGATGATCGAGCTGCCGCGGGCCGCGATCCTGGCCGGCCAGATCGCCGAGGTCGCCGACTTCTTCAGCTTCGGCACCAACGATCTGACTCAGACGGTGTTTGGGCTGTCGCGCGACGATGCCGGCAAGTTCCTGCCTTACTATGTTGACGCGGGCATCCTGCCGAAGGACCCGTTCGTGTCGATCGACGTGGAGGGCGTGGGCGAGCTGGTACGGCTGGCGGCCGAGAAGGGCCGTGCCACAAAGAAGGACCTGAAGCTGGGGATCTGCGGCGAGCACGGCGGCGACCCGGCCTCCATCGCGTTCTGCGAGAAGGTTGGCTTGAACTACGTCTCGTGCAGCCCGTTCCGTGTGCCGGTTGCCCGCCTCGCGGCGGCGCAGGCGGCGCTTGGGGCGGCGAGCGACCGGACTGCTTGAGTAACCAGCGGCTGAGTGTCGGAGTCGGCGGCATCCCCCGGGGTGCCGCCGGTTTTGTTTGTTGCCGGCTAAATGCGGTAGCCAGGCTGTGCTTTGACCGTCATCCCGACGAAGCATCCCCCCGCAAAAGCCAAGGATCGGCATCCGCACCTTCGTCTGCTCGACCCGATTTTGTCGGTGCCTGAAACCTTTTGTTAACTTTCATCCGGTAGAAAAGGATTGCCTGACAACGGCGCCCGGATTTGGTGTCGCTTGACTCGAGGGTAACTGAGCGGCGAACGGCGGTCAGGAGTGGAAGCATTCTTCGTTACGCGGATCACCCGAGCGGCGAGCCTGCTCCTGCCAGCGGAAGTCATAAGCATGCGACGTCTCTTGCTACTTCGTACGGCCGGCGGCATGATTCCGCCATGACCGGGGAGCGCCTGGCGAAATTGAAAGGGACTTTAGCGGGCTTCCGGCCCTATCCGCCGCGTGCTGCCCGTTGCGCGGCTGGGGTTCGAGACAAAGGCCGGCTGTCTGCGGCGGCGCATGATCGCCATGACCGAAAGGCAGCATTGAAGCCTGAGCAGGAGGAGTTGGCGTGAGCGATGAACCGCCGATCGACCGGATGGTCGGAATTTCCGCGGCAATGGAGCGCATGCTTGCGCGGATGGAGGCGACGTACGCCAGTGTCGATGGCGCTGCCATCGGGCGGCTGGAAGCCGGACAGGCGGCCGTCCATGCCGAAATCGCCGGCCTGAGGACCGAGTTTCTGGCCGAAATCGGGGGCATGAGGACCGAGTTTCCGGCTCAAATCGAAAACCTGAGGACCGAGTTTCTGGCCGAAATCGGGGGCATGAGGACCGAGTTTCCGGCTCAAATCGCCGGCCTGAGGACCGAGTTTCCGGCTCAAATCGCCGGCCTGAGGACCGAGTTTCTGGCCCAAATCGCCGACATGAGGACCGAGTTCCTGGCCCAAATCGCCGGCCTGAGGACCGACTTTCCGTTCGAAATCGCCAACCTGAGGAGCGAGTTTCTGGCCAAAATCGCCAGTCTTCGCACCGACTTCCTGGCCGAAATCGGCAGCAGAAGCGCGGACATCATGGGCAAAATCCTCGAACTCCGGGCCGACGTTACGCACATCCGTGACGACATCGCGGTCAATATGGGTGCCGTCGATCAGGTCGAGCGCATCAACGAGAACACACGCTCGGACGTGCGGCAAATGCGCGAGCAGATGTCGGTCATGTGGAAGCAGCTGAAGCAGGCGCAGGAGGACATCCGGACATTGAAAGGGACATCGTGACCGGCAACCGAGCGACGATCGCAGCGCGCCCCCTGTCAAGATAGGCACATCGGATTGTCGTGCGGCGACACGTGAACATCGCCGCCGTATCTGGCAGGTGCCCGGAACCCTTGTGGCCCGGCCTACCCTGGACAAGCCGGGCCACGACCCAAGCAGGCGTGCCGCCTCAGGCCGCCGCCGCCTCCGCCTTCTCGGGCCGCCGCACCCGCAGCCGCCGCAGCCGCCGCGCATCCGCATCCAGCACCCGGAACTCGATCCCCGACGGATGGCTGATCACCTCGCCCCGCGCCGGCACCCGGCCGGCCAGCGTGAACACCAGCCCGCCCACCGTATCGATGTCCGCATCCCGCTCATCCTCGGTCAGGATCGGCCCCACCTTCTCCTCGAAATCCTCGATCGACAGCCGGGCGTTCAGATCGATCGTCCCGTCCGGCCGCTCGGTGAACATCGGCCCCTCGACATCGTCGTGCTCGTCGTCGATGTCCCCGGTGATCGTTTCGACCAAATCCTCGATCGTCACCAGCCCGTCGATCCCGCCATATTCATCCACCACCAGAGCCAGGTGCACCCGCTGCATCCGCATCTGCAGCAGCAGATCCAGCACCGGCATCTGCGGCGCCACCATCAGCGGCTTGCGCAGGATCGCCTCCAGGGAGAACGCCTCCGCCCGCCCGACATAGGCGAACACATCCTTGATGTGGACCATGCCGATGACGTCGTCCAGTTGCTCCCGGTACACCGGCAGCCGGGAATGACCGTCATTGCGGATCAGCTCGATCGTCTGCGCCAGGGTCGAGTCCGCGCGCATCGCCACGATGTCCGCCCGCGGCACCATCACGTCGTCGGCCGTCATTTCCCGCAGCCGCAGCACATTGGCGATCAGCAGCCGCTCATGCCGGTCGAGTCCCGGCTCCTCGCCCGGAACGTCCTTCTCATCCGCGGCTTCCTGCACCAGTTCGGCGATCGACTCCCGCAGGGAGTGTTCGGACTGCTTGCGCCCCAGCAGGGACCCCAGGCGGCCGAGCAGGCTTCCGCGATTCCCACTCATGCGCGCTTCCACGGGTTCGGCACGCCGATGCTGTGCAGGATCCGCGCCTCGGCCATCTCCATACGCCGCGCGTCCCCGGCCCGGCCGTGATCCTCGCCCTGCAGATGCAGCGCGCCATGCACGACAAGATGCGCCAAATGGTGCCCCGGCCGCCGCCCCTGAGCAGCAGCCTCGCTCCGCACCACACCCAACGCCAGGATGATCTCGGGCGCCGGCTGCTCATAGGTCAGCACGTTCGTCGGCTTGTTCTTGCCGCGGTGGCGTGCGTTCAAACCGCGGACGACACGGTCGGAGGCCAGGACGATCGTCCCCTGCATGCCCGCCGCATGCGCTGCCCGCCGGGCAATCGAACCGGCGCCTTGTATCAGCCTGTGCCAGGCCGGATCCGCCACGATAAGGTCGATGGCGGGGCCATCGATCCCGGGCGGCCGGGTACTAGGAGGTTCCATCGGTGTCTGTGTACTCGCTCGTTTGCGGACGTTCCCGCTCGCGGCGCGCCTCGCCCTTTGCTGCATCGCGCTGATCATAGGCGCCAACGATCGCTGCTACCAGAGGATGTCTCACGACATCGCGCTGATCGAAGCGCACCACGCCGATTCCCTGGATTCCCTCCACCGTATCCAGCGCGTCGCGCAGGCCGGAACGCACGCCGGCCGGCAGATCGACCTGCGACAGATCGCCGGTGACGACCATCCGCGTCCCCTCGCCCATGCGCGTCAGGAACATCTTCATCTGCATGGCGGTGGTGTTCTGCGCCTCGTCCAGGATCGCGTAGCAATGCGCCAGGGTGCGGCCGCGCATAAACGCCAGCGGGGCGACCTCGATCTCCCCGTTGGTCATCCGCCGGATCACCTGGTCCGCCGGCATCATGTCGTGCAGCGCGTCGTAGAGCGGACGCAGATAGGGGTCGATCTTTTCCTTCATGTCGCCCGGCAGGAAGCCGAGCCGCTCACCCGCCTCCACCGCGGGGCGGGACAGCACGATGCGGTCCACCTTGCCCGCCTGCAGCATGGCGACGGCCTGGGCAACGGCGAGGTAGGTCTTGCCGGTGCCCGCCGGGCCGACGCCGAAGACCATCTCGTGCTTGGCCAGCGCCTCCATATAGACCGCCTGCCCCGGGCTGCGCGGGCTGACGGCGCCGCGGCGGGTGCGGATCGCCGGCAGATCGGACAGCGGCAGGCGCGGATCGTTCTCCGCGTCCGTCAGGCGAATCGCCGCCTCGATTTCCGGCCGCCCCACGCTTTCACCCCGCTCCAGCCGCCGCCACAATCCCTGCAACACCCCCTGCGCGGCACTGACCCGGGCGGCATCCCCCGCGATGGCAATCCGGTTGCCCCGGCAGGACAGCCGGACCCCGAGAGCCTGCTCGATGCGGACCAAATGACGATCATGATCGCCGAGCAGCAGGGGAAGCAACGTGTTGTCGTTGAACTGAAGCGTCATGGCCTTGCCGCCGGACGTGGCGGGGGCCGCGGGTGCCAGAGGGGCGGCGAGGTGGGTCAAGCTATTCGTCTCTCCTGGACAAGGGTTCCTGCGAGCGAGTTTGGACGGGTATCAACGATTCGCACCATCGTTTCGTGACCGATGAGGTGTGGAGTTCCTGTGACATGCACCGGTTGCAAAAATGGTGACCGGCCGGCGATCTGCCCGGGGTGGCGGCCGGGACCGGTAAACAGCACAGGCATGTCCAGCCCGACGCAGCCGGCGTTGAAGCGGGTCTGCTGCTCCCGCAGCAAAGCCTGCAATACCTGGAGCCTGCGGTCCTTCTCGGCCTCCGGCACCTGCGCGGCGGCCCCGGCGGCCGGCGTGCCCGGGCGGGGCGAGTACTTGAAGCTGTACGCCTGGGCAAAGCCGATCTCCCGGATCAGGGACAGGGTGGCTTCGAAGTCGGAGACGGTTTCGCCGGGATGGCCGACGATGAAGTCCGAGGACAGGGCCAGGTCCGGCCGCGCCTCGCGCAGGCGATCGACAATGCGGCGGTAGTCGTCCGCGGTGTGCCTGCGGTTCATCGCCGCCAGGATGCGGTCGGAGCCGGACTGCACCGGCAAATGCAGGAACGGCATCAGCATCGGGATGTCGCGATGGGCGGCGACCAGCGCGTCGTCCATGTCACGGGGATGCGAGGTCGCGTAGCGCAACCGCAGCAGGCCGGGGATCTCCGCCAGATCGCGCAACAGCCGCCCGAGGCCGCCGTTTCCCCCGCCATGCCAGGCGTTGACATTCTGGCCGAGCAGGGTGATTTCGCGCGCCCCCTGCGACACGAGGTGCCCCGCTTCGCGGAGGATCGCCGCGACGGGGCGGCTTTGCTCCGCCCCGCGCGTGTAGGGGACGACGCAGAAGCTGCAGAACTTGTCGCAGCCCTCCTGGATGGTCAGGAAGGCGGTGACGCCCTGCGGCGTGGCGCTTTCCGGCAGGTGGTCGAACTTGTCCTCGGGCGGGAAATCGGTCTCGATCACCGTGTTGCCGGCGCGGCTGGCGCGGGCAACCATCTCCGGCAGGCGATGGTAGGTCTGCGGACCGAGCACGATATCGACATAGGGCGCGCGGGCGAGGATTTCCGCGCCTTCCGCCTGGGCGACGCAGCCGGCGACGGCCAGGATCATGCGCCCGCCGGTCGCCTCCTTCAGGCGGCGCAGGCGGCCGAGTTCGGAGAACACCTTCTCCGCCGCCTTGTCGCGGATATGGCAGGTATTGAGGATGACCATGTCGGCGCCATCCGGCTCGGCCGCCGGCGCGTAGCCGAGCGGGGCGAGGACGTCCGCCATCCTCCCGCTGTCATACACGTTCATCTGGCAGCCCCAGGTGATCACGTGCAAACGCTTGAGATTGTTCCCGATCATCACAGATACATCCCACTGCCTCGCAAAGCCCAACCGGTGCGGGGAGCGGGAGAGATGATCTGCCGAAACAGCGTGGTCAAGCGCGCCAGCGCAAGTGCGTCTCCTTTACTGGACGCGATCTGGCAACATCAGGCGGGGTCGTGTCAATACCGGGATTAACGGTCATGCAGACGTCACGCCTGCCCGGCTGCCACGCGATCGAGGAAGCAGGACAGGTAGTAGGAGGCGAGCTGCGATCGGTGCAAATGGAGATCGAATGTGGCGCGCGACTCGCGGGCGAGGGATTCGATGCGGTCGGGGTCCGACAGGAGCCGGCGGCAGGCTTCGACGACGGCGGGGCCGTTCGGGTCGGTGAAGACGATGTTGCGGCCGTCTTCGAGCGGGACCGGAAGCCGGTTGTTCTGGCGCCAGGCGACGATGCAGGTGCCGACGGCCATGTAGTCGATCAGGCGGAAACAGAAATCGCCCTTGCCAGGCAGATCGATGCAGATGCGGCTGCGGGCGACCTCGGACAGGAAGGAGGCGTGGCGCATCAGGCGGAAGCCGCCCTCGAAATTGAAGCCGCGCTGGGCCGAAAGGGCCTCGATCACGCCACTGCGGCGATCAAAGCCGGCCCCGGTGCCGAAACGGCCATGCACGTCGTAGCGGAAACTGCGTGCGTCGCGCAGGCGGCGGATCGGACCAAGGACATCGTAGATGCGGTTGCCGTAAGGGACGAAGCCGCCGGGAACGACGTTGGGCCAGGGGTAGCCGCCCTTGTCGTACTGCATCTTGAAATAGAGGAAGAACTGGCCGGGGTTTTCGGGAGGAATGTCGGACAGGTCCCCGACATCGATGCCGACGGCGTAGGTCTGGCCGCGGTGGCGGAACCCGACCGAGACGACATCCCTCAGGATCAATGGTTCCGGCCCGGGCGTGACGGTGGTCAGCGAGACGAAGCCGGAGCGCAGGCTATCCACCCAGGCGCTGAACATCGGCCAGGAATAGGTATCCGGCCACACGACTTCAACCGGTTCGGATGGGGGCGCGCCGCGAACCTGGTCAGGGAACAAATGCCCGGCGGCGCCAAGGGCGACGTCCATGGCCTTCTGGCGAAAACGGTCGAGATTCATGGGTGAGTCCTATCTGTTTGCGGCCGTACGGCGCAGAGGGCGGTCATGGCGCGGCTGCTTTGACCCGGCTGGCGAGGGCCGCGAGATCCGCTCGCAAGGCGGTCTCATCGAGGACGAGCGGCCGGCCATGCTGCGATGCGGCGGGAATGCGGCCGTCGCAACGCTGGCCAGCAGGATAGCCGGGCTGAGCCAGCGGATGCGGGAGCGGGTGAATCGTTTCACGTCGCGCACGATGCATTGGCTGTGCCAGACGCCCCGGACTGAAGATGCGATCCGATCGTGCCATGGTCACCGATCCGTCCGGACCTGATCCGGGAAGGGCCGCGATCGAGCCGTTGGGAAGTCGCAAAGCGCGAAGCTATTCGCATCGCTTTCAGCCGGCACGCTCGGGTGATTCGACCTGCGCGCAGCGGCTCGGACGCCAGCCCCGGGGTTCACGGCGAGGACCGTGCGCCCGGAACACGCTTCCGTTTTCCTGGTATCCAGAGCGAACCAAACCGGACATAATCCACTTACAGGCTGATGGCACACTTCAGGTCATGATCTCCCCATCTCTCGCCCCGATATCCCGGCTTGCCGCGGCTCTTACGCTCAGCGCGGCCTTCGCCGGTCTGCCCGCCTCCCCCGCCGATGCCCGCGTGTTCGTCGGGATCGGAGTCGGGGTTCCGTTCTACGGCTACGGGCCCGGCTTCTACCCGGCGCCGTTCTACTATCCGCCTCCGGTCTATTACGCGCCGCCGCCGGTCTTTTATACGCCGCCGCCGCAGGTTTTCGCGCCCGGCCCTGCCGCCCAGCCGGGCGGCGGCCAGGCCTGTTACGCCGGGCCCTATGTCTGCCCGATGGATCGCCCCGTGGCGCCCGGCTCAACCTGCTACTGCCTCGGCAATGGCGGCCAAAGGGTCTGGGGACGCAGCAACTGATGGCGGCGGGCCGGCGCAGGCCCGCTCATCCCGGACAGCCGAAAACCGCCGCCGACAATCCAAATACGGAACGAGCGGGCGCCGCAACCTCCCGGCCCGGGCCGCCGCCGATAGAAGACTACGCGCTGATCGGCGATTGCCATACCGCGGCGCTGGTCAGCAAGGAGGGCTCGATCGACTGGCTGTGCTGGCCGCGCTTCGACAGTCCCGCCTGTTTCGCCGCCCTGCTCGGGACGCCGGACAACGGCCGCTGGCGCATCGCCCCGGCCGCCCCCCCCTTGCGTGTCACGCGGCGCTATCTGCCGGGCACGATGGTGCTGGAAACCCTGTTCGAGACGGCCGGCGGCGCCGCCGCCCTGATCGACTTCATGGCGGTGGAGAAGAACGCCGTCGTGCGGATTGTCGAGGGCCGCAGCGGCACGGTGGAGATGCGCTTCGACCTGGCGCTGCGCTTCGAGTATGGCTCGGCCGTACCCTGGGTGACGCGGCTGAACCACGGCGGCGGCATCCGCGCCATCGCCGGGCCGGACCAGGTGGTGCTGCAATCCGACGTCAAGCTGCACGGCCGGGCCATGACCACGGTTGCCTCGTTCCACACCGAAGCCGGGCAGCGCAAACGGTTCGTGCTGACCCATGCGGCGTCGCATTTGGACCTGCCGGTGCCGCCGGATGCCGATGCGGCGCTGGACGACACCGGCGCGGTCTGGTGCTCCTGGACCGGCCGCGGCACATACCGCGGCCGCTACCGGGAGGAGGTGCAGCGCTCGCTGCTGACGTTGAAGGCGCTGAGCTACTACCCGACCGGCGGCATCGCCGCCGCCCCGACGACCTCCCTGCCGGAACAGCCGCAGGGCGCGCGGAACTGGGATTACCGGTTCTGCTGGCTGCGCGACGCGACGTTCACCCTGCTGGCGCTGATGCATGCCGGCTACCGCGAGGAAGCGCAGGCCTGGGGCGCCTGGCTGCGGCGCAGCGTCGCCGGGTCGCCGTCGCAGCTGCAGACGCTGTACGGCATCGGCGGCGAGCGCTGGATCCAGGAATGGACCGTGCCTTGGCTTAAGGGCTACCAGGGCGCCAGCCCGGTCCGCGTGGGCAATGCCGCCAGCACGCAATTGCAGCTCGATGTGTATGGCGAGTTGATCGACGCGATCTACCAGGAAACCGCGCTGGGCCTGGTGCCCTCGTCGAAAAGCTGGGAACTGCAGCGGGCGCTGATGCTGCACCTGGAAAGGATCTGGGAGCAGCCTGACGAAAGCATCTGGGAGGTGCGCGGCGGGGCGCGGAACTTCACGTTCTCCAAGGCGATGGTCTGGGTCGCGGTGGACCGCTCGATCCGCGCCGCGGAGCAGTTCAACCAGCCGGCGCCGCTGGAGCGCTGGCGGGCGATGCGGACACGGGTGCACGAAACCGTCTGCCAATACGGCTTCAACGCAAGCCGCAACAGCTTCGTGGCGTATTTCGGTGCCGACTCGCTGGACGCCAGCCTGCTGCTGCTGCCGCTGGTCGGATTCCTGCCGCCGGACGACCCGCGCATCCGCTGCACGGTTGAGGCCATCGGCCGCGATCTGATGGTCGACGGTCTGATCCGCCGCTACCGCACGGATGAGACCGCCGACGGGCTGAGCGGCGGCGAGGGCGTCTTTCTCGCGTGCAGCTTTTGGTACGTTGATAACCTGGTCCTGCAGGGGCGCATGCCGGAGGCGCGGGAGATGTTCGCCCGGCTGCTGACACTGGCCAACGATGTCGGCCTGCTGGCCGAGGAATACGACCCGGTGGGCAAGCGGCAGCTCGGCAACTTCCCGCAGGCGTTCTCCCATCTGGCGCTGATCAACAGCGCGCTGAACCTGGATACGCATGAGGGGCCGGCGGAGCAGAGGAGCCAGAGCGGCGAGCCGGACGGCATGGTACCGGGGGAATACTGACCGCGCGGGGCCTTCGGGTCGCCCGGATGTTCCAACCTCGTTACGGCCCGGCTTGTCCGGGGCGTTTGCTGCGGCACCCCGGGGCATATCTGTCCGGGACACGCCAAGTGATAACGAAGAGAGAACGATGACGAAGCTGCCCAACACGCTCCGTCAATCCCGGACAGGTATAAGCGCCTCCAGCGCATCCGCCATAGCAGTGAACGCCATCTTTCGGCCCATCATGGGTTGCACGACGATGCCGTCCTGCGACCGCCAGATCATCCAACGCCGGTGGTCGCTTTTGCCGTAGGATAAATTCAGCAGTTCTTCGTACTCGTCACCGCCCGCGGCGATGTCGAGTTCGATTTCCATACGCAGATTGTGGTAATCCGCCCATGCCTGAACCAGCAGCAGATCCGGGATGTCGAAGGAAAGTCCTGTCGGCGTCTGAAAGGTTGTGCGCGGAAGTTGCACCGGTATCTCCTGTTGCGTCGACCTGAACCGGCCGGGCGTTCACGAATAAGTGATCATTTGCATGGCCCCGCCTGCCGCGCGCAACTATTTTGTTTCAAAAGAAATAGTTCAGCAACGAGCAGCACCGGAGGGTTCATCATCGCTTCGATCTTTGTCTCACAAATAGTTGATAACGCCGGCCGCCGAACGCCGATCGGTATCTATATGCACTATTTATGAGACCAAACCGACTACGTCAATTCGTTGCCTATCGCCGATGAATAACAAAACCGCGAACTTCGTATCGCTCGCGAAAACGTGAATTCCACCTTGGTGCACACTCACCGGTCCGTTATCAATGAGGCCATAAAAAGGAGGGCTGGCATGGCTCAAGCCGCGTTCGAGATCCCCGCCGCATCGGCGCGCGGCATGAAACCGGCCGCGCCGGCCGACAACCCCTCGCCCGCCATGCGCGGAATCGTCTTCGCCATACTGCTGTCGCTGCCTGTTTGGGCCGTCGCCGGCTACCTGGTCTTCCGGCTGCTCTGACCGCCGCTGTCAGGAGCGTCCCGCATCCGCCACCGGATGCAAAATCGCCGATCGGCGGCCGGCCAGGCGCTCCAGCGCCAGGTACACGACCGGAGTCGTGTACAGCGTCAGCATCTGCGACACGATCAGCCCGCCCGCGATCGCGATTCCCAGCGGACGCCGCAGTTCCGCCCCGGTGCCGAAAGCCAGCGCCAGCGGCAATGCGCCCAGCAGCGCCGCCAGAGTGGTCATGGTTATCGGCCGGAACCGCTCCAGGCAGGCGGCGTGGATCGCCTCGAATGGCGTCTTGCCGAACTGCCGCTCCTGCTCCAGCGCGAAGTCCACCATCATGATGGCGTTCTTCTTGACGATCCCCATCAGCAGGATGATCCCGATGATGCCCATGATCGACAGGTCGTAGCCGAACAGCCACAGCGCCAGCAGCGCCCCCAGCCCCGCCGCCGGCAGGGTCGAGATGATCGTCAGGGCGTGCAGCAGGCTCTCATACAGCACCCCCAGCACGATGTAGATCGAGATGAACGCCGCGGCGATCAGCAGCGGCTGCGTCGATAGCGACTTCTGCAGGAACATCGCGTTGCCGGCGAATTCCGTGCGCACGTCCTCCGGCATCCGCAGCTCCAGCGCCGCCGCCTCGATCGCCGTCTCGCCGGTGCTCAGCGCCACGCCGGGTGCCAGGTTGAAGCTCAGCGACGCGGCGGCGAACGGACCCTGGTGCTTCACCGCGTTCGGCGAGGTGCTGCGTCCGAACCGCGCCACCGCCGACAGCGGCACCTGCTTGCCCCCCGCCGCGCCGACGTAAAGACGATCGAGCGAAGACGGATCGGCCTGCAGCCGCGGATCGGCTTCCAACACCACGGTATACTGGTTGCGCTGCGCGTAGATCGTCGAGACCTGGCGCTGCGAGAAGGCGTTGTTCAGCGCGTTGTCGATGTCGGCCACCTTGATCCCGAGTCTTGCCGCCGCATCGCGGTCGATGATCACGTCCGCCTGCGGGCCGGCGCGGTCCTGGTCGCTGGTGACATCGACGATCCCCGGCGTGTGCTTCAGCCGCTCCTCCAGCGCCTGCGACCAGTACCGCATCTTGGCGAGATCCTGAGTGATCAGCACGTATTCGTATTGCGCGCCGCCCTGCCGCCCGCCGCCGCGCAGATCCTGGGCGGAATACAGCACGGTCCGCAGGCCGCTGACTTTGGCCAGCTTGTCCCGCAGCCGGTTGATCACCGCGTCCGACGAAACGCCCCGCACCGCCCGAGGCTTCAGGCTGATCGTCATCCAGCCCCGGTTCACGGCGGACCAGCCGTTCGAGACGCCGACGTTGGAGGAGACGGAGTCGATCGCCGGGTCCGACAGCAGCACGTCCACCGCGGCGCGCTGCCTCTCCTGCATCGCCGCGAACGAGATATCCGGTTCGGCGATGGTCGAGCCCTGGAGGATGCCGGTATCCTGGTCCGGCAGGAAGCCCTTCGGCACCAGCCCGTACATCCGCACCGTCAGCACCACCGTCAGCACGGTGATCAGCAGCATGAACGCCCGGTGCGCCAGTGCCCAGTTCAGGGTGCGGGCGTAGAACCGCCCGGCCGCGACCTGCCCCCGCTCGATCGCCCGCCAGGCCAGCCCGTGGCCGCCCGCCGGTTCGGTGACCGTCATGTAGTGGGCGCACATCATCGGGGTCAGCGTCAGCGACACCAGGGCGGAGATCGCGATCGCCATGGTCAGCGTCATGGCAAACTCGTGGAACAACCGCCCGAGGATGCCGCCCATGAACAGCAGCGGGATGAACACCGCCACCAGCGAGACGCTGATCGAGATCACGGTAAAGCCGATCTGGCGTGAGCCCGCGATGGCGGCCTGCATCGGAGTCATGCCGCGCTCGGCGTGACGGACGATGTTCTCGATCATGACGATCGCATCGTCGACGCAGAAGCCGACGGAGACGGTCAGCGCCATCAGTGAGAAATTATCGATGGCGAAGCCGAAGAACCACATCCCCGCCAGGGTGCCGCTGATCGACAGCGGCACCGTCACCGCCGCGGCCAGCGTGGGAACCAGCCGGCGCATGAACAGCAGCACCACCAGCAGCACCAGAACGATGGTAATGAGAAGGGTCCACTGGATGTCCTGCACGCTGGCGCGGATCGTCGTCGTGCGGTCGGAAATGACGGAGAGCTGGATGTCCGGCGGCAGCCAGCGCAAAAGCTGCGGCAGCAGCGTCTTCAGCCCGTCCACCGTGTCGATGGCGTTGGCCCCGGTCGATTTGGTGACGGTCAGAAGGATCGCCGGCTGCTTGCCGTCCCAGGCGGCGAGGCGGGTGTTGGCGGTGCCGTTCACCACGCTGGCGACGTCGGACAGCCTCATGATGGCGCCCTTGGCGGTCTTGATGACCAACGGCGCGTATTGGCCGGCCTGCCACATCTGCCCGTTGATGCCGATGGTCTCGGCAGTATCGGCACCCTCGAAGCCGCCCACGGGCTCCAGGACGTTGGCGTTGCGGACGGCGGTATAGACGTCCTGCGCGGACAGCCCGGCCGCCGCCAGCCGCGCCGGATCGAGCCGAATGCGCACGGCGGGCTTCTCCGAGCCGTTCACCTGCACCTGCGCGACGCCCGGCGCCTGCGACAGCCGCTGCGCCAGGACGGTGTCGGCGGCATCGTAGATCTGCGCCGTGGACAGCGTGGACGATGACAGCGCGATAATCATTATCGGCGCATCGGCCGGGTTGAACTTGCGGTAGAACGGCCGCGCCGGGAGGTCGGACGGCAGGTCCGGCGTGGCGTTGTTGATCGCGGCCTGCACGTCGTGCGCGGCGCCGTCGATGTCGCGGTCAATGTCGAACTGGATGACGATGCTGGTGTTGCCGACGGCGGAGGTCGAGGTGATCTCGGTCACGCCAGGGATCTGCCCGAGCCGCCGCTCCAGCGGCGCGGCGATCGAGTTCGCCATCGTCTCAGGATCGGCGCCGGGGCGGGCGGCGAAGACAACCAGGGTGGGGATATCGACGCTGGGCAGCGCCGCGACCGGCAGGAAGCGGTAGGCGACGAGGCCGGACAGCATCAGGCCGATGGACAGCAGGATGGTCGCCACCGGGCGGGCAATGAAAAAGGCGGAAAAGTTCATGGCTGCCCGGGATGCAACCGTTGAGGGCCGCTGTCGTTACGGCGGTTCATCTTGCTTGAGAGGCTTTCATGCGTAAGACTTTAACGGTTATCGCCTGCGCCGTCATGTTGGCGGCCCTGGCCGCCTGTCATCAGGAGGGCCCCGCCGAAAAGGCTGGCGCCAGCCTCGACAAGGCCGGGCAGAAGGTGCAGGACACGCTCGACCCGCCGAAGGGTCCGGCGCAATCGGCCGGCCGATCGGTTGACCGGGCACTGGGTGACTGAGTCCGCTGCGGGGGTGGCGTGTGACTGGCTTTGCGCGTCATCGATCGCAGCCCGGCTTGCATTGGCCACGCCGATTGGGCTTAAGACGCTCACGGCCCGATGACCGAAAGACCCGACGCCGAGCATGGTGCCGGGCGGCGCCGCAAAGACCTGACACCTTCCGCCTGGACTTTCGCCGCGGTGTTGACGAGGACGGAGCCGCTGTCAGTACGACAATCAGTGGCTTCGCCCGTCACCTTCGTAATCATAGAGGGGCATGGCGACGAGCATCTTCTTCGTCACACCCGGCATCATCACTTTGTCGTCCTGGACCTTCAGGCGGCTCAATGGCACCGCCACGTGCCTGGTTGCGAGCGCATTCAGGTCAAGGATCGCCACGATCGCCTTTGGTTCGACGGCTCCGTTCTTCACCATGATTTCCACGACAGTTCCGAGCTCCCCGTTCTGCTCGTCCAGCACTTTCTTGCCGATGAGCATGCTTGCGCGCATGCTGTGATCCGGCATGACGATCTTGGGGTGTTCCGGAGGAGTCTGCGCGACCGCGAAGGGTGCAGAGAAGGCCATCGCCAGGCAGGCAGCCGTCGCGAGGATGGAGAGCTTCGTCATTTCATTCCCCTGAAAGAAAGTAGCTTTTTGGTCCCGGGCGGCGTGTCGCTCGCACCTGCAAGAGGCGCGCATAACCGATGAAGCTGTGATCCGTCGCAAATATCGTCGCTGAAGTGTTGCTTTACGCGACAGATATTTACAAAGTCAACATGGCGTGGCCCATGTGGCCGCGAAAATTTCGTCGCCAAACTAAGAAGCTTCGCGACAGTCCATGCTTCCTGCAAGCCGGGGCATGATGTTGGACGCGGAATGGCATTACCGAACCGAACACCTAAACTGCCGACCGCTCGGCTTTGGCCACGGCCTCGGCGAACCGCCGGTGCAGGAAAGCGTTGTCCGATGGCAATCCGGCCACGACATCGCGAGCCCATTGCACGTAATCGGCCCTGCGTTGCATCGACCAGCCGGCGGGCGGGCTGAGGGCAAGCGCCGTAAGGTTGCTCGTCTTGTCCGCCAGTTTCAATATGGCCGCCCGGGCCGACTTGTGAGGTGCGTTGTGAATCTGCAACGCCTTTCTCTCGGCCTTCGGTAAAGTCTTGTCGTCTGTCACCTCCATGACCAGCGCAGCCACGTCTTCGCCGAACTCCGCGGCTATCTCGGCCCGGGTTCTCTCCTGGTCTTCAACCGAATCATGCAGCAGCGCGGCGATCACCAGATTGAGGTCCTCGCCACCGGTCGCTTCCGCAACGAGGCCGGCGACTTCCAGCAGGTGGTTAACATACGGTTCCTGTGCCGCGCCTTTCCGCCGCTGGTCCGAATGCCAGTGCGCTGCGCGAACGGCCGCTTTGGTGACAGCAATCAATTCAGTCATGTTCGCAGGTCCAATCGAGGGGGTCGAAATCGCGGTTCGCTCACTCCGCCGCTGCGGGTTCCGGCGACCCCGGGCCGGAGAAGCGCGGCCTTAACCGCTCGAACGCAAGATAAATCGCCGGGGTCGTATACAGCGTCAGGAACTGTGACAGCAGCAGCCCGCCGATGATCGTCACCCCCAGCGGATAGCGCAGCTCCGATCCGGCCCCCTGCTCCAGCACCAGCGGCAGCGCGCCCAGCAGCGCCGCCATCGTCGTCATCATGATCGGCCGGAACCGCAGCAGGCAGGCCTCACGCATCGCATCGTGCGGAGACAGGCCGCGCGCCCGCTCCGCCTCGATGGCGAAATCCACCATCATGATGGCGTTCTTCTTCACGATTCCCATCAGCAGGACGATCCCGACCAAAGCCACCAGCGACAGATCGATGCCGCAGATCATCAGCGCCAGCAGCGCGCCGATACCGGCCGAGGGCAAGGTGGACAGGATGGTGACGGGGTGGATCCAGCTCTCGTACAGCACGCCGAGGACGATGTAGATCACCACCACCGCGGCCAGGATCAGCCATGGCTCCGCCGCCAGCGACGACTGGAACTCCGCCGCATCGCCGGAATAGCTGCCGCTGATCGTCTGCGGCATGCCGATCTCCGTTTCAGCCCGCGCCACGGCGGCGACGGCGCTGCCCAATGAATACCCTCGCGCGATATCGAAGCTAAGGGTGATCGCCGGAAACTGCTCCTGGTGGCTGATCACCAGCGGGGCGGTGGTCCGCTCCACCCGGGCGATGGCCGACAGCGGCACCTGCGCATCGTTCAACCCCGGCACCCGCAGCAGCTTCAGGCTCTCCGGGTCCGCCTGCCACGGCCGATCGGCTTCGAGGACGACGCGGTACTGGTTGGATTGGCCGAAGATGGTGGAGATCTGCCGCTGCCCGAACGCATCGTACAGCGTGTCCTGGATCGCCTGCATCGACACGCCGAGGCGCATCGCGGCGTCGCGGTCCACGCTGATGAAGGTGCGGAAGCCCTCGTCCTGCTGGTCGCTGGCGACGTCGCGCAGTTCCGGCAGCGTCGCCAGCTTCTGGCGCAGCCGCGGCGCCCACGTGGCGAGTTCCGCGGCGTCAGTGTCCATCAAAGTATATTGGTACGGCGTGCGGCTGACCCTTGTGCCGATCTGGATGTCCTGCACGGGCTGGAAGAAGGCGGTGATGCCGGGAAGGCCGGCGATCGCGGCCTGCATGCGGGCCACCACGACATCCATCCGGTCGCGCTGGCCGACGGGCTTCAACGCGATGGTCAGCCGCCCGGTGTTGGGCGTCGTGTTGATCGTCCCGGCGCCGACAAATGACACCACGCCGGTGACCGCCGGGTCCCGGCGGATGATCGCCGCCATCCGTGTCTGCATCTCTGCCAGCCTGGGGATCGAGACGCTTTGCGCCGCCTCGGTGACAGCCAGGATCACGCCGGTGTCCTGCCGCGGCAGGAAGCCTTTCGGCACGATCGCATACAGCCCCAGCGTTCCGAACAGGGTCATCATCCCGACAGCCAGCACGAGCCGCTGATGCCGGAAGCTCCAGTCAAGCGAACGCCGGTAGCCGGCAAGCAGGCGGTCGAAGCCGCGCTCGCTACACCGCGCGATCAGGCCCGGCTTTTCGTCTGCCGCCGGCTTCAGCAGCCGCCCGCACATCATCGGCGTCAGCGTCAGCGAGATCACGGCGGAGACGATCACGGCGACCGACAGGGTGACCGAGAATTCCTTGAACAGCCGCCCGACGACGCCGGTCATGAACAGCAGCGGGATGAACACGGCGATCAGCGACACGGTCAATGAGACGATGGTGAAGCCGATCTGCGCCGCGCCGCGGAAGGCGGCTTCGAGAGGCGTGACGCCGCGCTCGATGTAGCGGACGACGTTCTCGATCATCACGATGGCGTCGTCGACGACGAACCCCGTGGCGATGGTCAGCGCCATCAGCGACAGGTTGTCCACGCCGAAGCCCAGCAGATGCATGATCCCGAAGGTGCCGACAAGCGACAGCGGCAGGGCGACGGCGGGGATGAAGGTCGCCCGGGCGCTACGGAGGAAGACAAAGATCACCAGCACCACAAGCACGACCGACATGACCAGCGTGTACTGAACATCGCGGACCGAGGCGCGGATCGTCTCGGTGCGGTCGGTTACGATCGAGACCTGGATGCCGGAGGGGATCGCCTTGCGGAGCTTCGGCAGCGCCTCCTTCAGTGCCTCCACCGTCTCGACGATGTTGGCGCCGGGCTGGCGCTGGATATCCAGCACCACGGCCGGCGTGCCGTCATAGGTCGCACCGACCCGGTCGTTCTCTACCCCGCCGACAACGCTGCCGACGGCGGACAGGCGCACCGGGGCGCCGTTGCGCCAGGCGATCACCAGGTTCCGGTAGGCGGCGGCATCAACCAACTGGTCGTTGGCGCCAAGCGCGAAGGACTGCCGCGGACCGTCGAACCCGCCCTTGGCGCCGTTGACGTTGGCGGCGGCGACGGCAGTGCGGACGTCCTCCATCGCCAGGCCGTAGGCCGCCAGGCGCGCCGGATCGACCCGCACGCGCACCGCCGGGCGCATGCCGCCCTGCACGGTCACCCGCCCGACGCCGCCGATTTCGGAGAATTTCGGCTGCAGCAACGTGTCCGCCGAGTCGCTGATCACGTCGATCGGGACGGTGTCGGATGTCAGCGCAAGGCTGAGAATCGGTGCATCCGCCGGATTCACCTTCGAGTATGTCGGTGGAAAGGGCAGGTTTGCCGGCAAGGTCGCGGAAGCAGCATTGATCGCCGCCTGCACGTCCTGCGAAGCGGAATCCATCGACCGGTTCAGCGCGAATTGCAGCGTGATCTGACTGGTGCCCTCCGCGCTTTGCGAGGTCATCAGCAGCAGGCCCGGGATTTGCCCGAACTGGCGCTCGAGCGAGGCGGTGATCAGCGTCTCGGTGGTTTCCGGGCTGGCGCCGGGGAGTTGGGTGACGACCTGGATGGTGGGGAAATCCACCTCCGGCAGCGCCGAGACCGGCAGTTCCTTGTAGCCGAGCAGCCCCGACAGCAGGATAGCGATAGCCAGCAGCCACGTCGCGATCGGCCGGGCGATGAAGGGGGCGGAGATGTTCATCGGGGGCGGCGGGAGAGCCTGGCCGCATCGGCTATCTTTTCCCCGTCATGGCCCGGCTTGTCCGGGCCAGCTATCGCCGCACGTGCCGCGAGTGGTGACCCGGACAAGCCGGGCCATGACGGGAGGGGCCATGACGATGGGGGCACTCGTCCCAACCCCCTAGCCGCCCGCATGCTGCCGGTTGGTCCCGGGGGCCGCCGGCTGTTCCGGCGCAGTTGGCGCGTCGGCATCCGGTTTCGCCACCGCCACTTTCGTTCCGTCGGCCAACCGCGAAGCCCCATCCACAACGACAGTTTCGCCAGCCTTCAGCCCGCCGGTGACGATGGACGCCGCTTCATCCTCATACCCCACGGTCACCTGCTGCCGCTTCGCCGTGTTGTCGGACCCGATGACGAACACATACGGACCGCGCGGGCCGCGCTGGATCGCCGCGGGCGGCACCACGATCGCGTCCCTGACGACCTCGGTGCGCAGCCGCACGCTGACGAAGCCGCCGGGCCAGAGGCGGTGCTGCGCGTTCGGGAAAGTCGCCTTCAGCTTGATCGTGCCCGTCGTGGAATCGACCTGGTTGTCCAGCACCGCTAGCGTGCCGGTATCCAGAACCCGGGGCGCTCCGCCCGCCGCGTCCTGCGCCAGAGCCAGCACCGGCGCGGAACCGGCCGCCATGGCGCTCGCCACCGCCGGCAGCGCCTGCTGCGGCAGCGTGAAGAGGACCGATATCGGCTCAAGCTGCGTGATCACGACAATGCCGGTCGCATCGACCGCATGAACGATGTTGCCCGGATCGACCTGCCGGATGCCGGTCAGCCCGTCTATCGGCGCCACGATCGTGCTGTAGCTGAGCTGGGTCCGCGCGGTGTCGATCTGCGCCTGGTCCTGCTGCACCAGCGCGGCAAACTGCGCCACCTGAGCCTTGGCGGTGTCGGCCTGCTGCGCAGAGGTATAGGCATTCGCCACCAGCTTCTGGTAGCGGGCAAGGTCCAGCCTTGCGTTGGCCAGTTGCGCCTCGTCCTGCGCCTTCCTCGCCACCGCGTTGTCCAGAGCCGCCTGGAAGGTGCGCGGATCGATCTGCGCCAGCACGTCGCCCTTGTGGACGGCCTGCCCCTCCCGGAAGTTCACCGCAACCAGCGGGCCGTCAACCATCGCCCTCATGGTGACCGTGTTGAAGGCCTGAACCGTGCCGAGACCGTCCTGGTAAATCGGCACGTCCTTCGCCTCGGCCACCGCTGTCAGAACCGGGATCGCCTGTCCGGCGCTTGGATCCAACTTCTTCGCGGGCGTCGCGGAGGGGAAGAACCAGATCGCAAAGACGATCGCCGCGACCGCGAGCAGGCACAGCAGCGCCATGCCCCAACGGCTCAAACGGCTTCGGCCGCGGGTGCGGACGGGTTCTCGGGTCAGTGCATCCACGTGGAGATCCATTCTGCGCAGGCGTTCCTCTATCATGGAGCGATGTCGTGACGCACCGCCGTTTGGCCAGTCCTAGCAGAGATGGCGGCCGAACGCCGTTACAAGGCCGTCATGGCGGCGCTTTGAAGCCTGCGGCGACGCAAGCCATTGCCGCGGGCCGCAAGCGTGCCTAGGTTACAACTGCGGGGCTGCCCGGTGCGTCAGGCAAGTCATCCCCTGGGCCAGTAAGCAACTCCCTCGGGAGCTGGCTCTGTCGAAGCCTTGGTTTCGGTATCCGGCGCCCACCTGCACACGCAGGCTCTGGGAGGATGCAATCGCCAACGGCCATGGCGGCTCCGCACGTTTTTCCGCCTTGATGAAAGCCTGATTGCCGGCGGCGAGCCGGACTACGACAGGCACCGGGAGCCGCCGCTCTTTCACAATGGAAATATCGGCTGCTGCGGGACTTGCGGCAGGCAATCAGGCCATGCTCGCGGCAAAGACACGGGCATAGTTGCCGCCCAGCAGCTTGCGAACATCATCCCGTCCAAAACCCGCAGCCAGCAGCGCAGTCGTCAGGCCAGGGAGCCGGGCGTAGCTGTCGAAGGTGGCAGGCCCGACCAGCCCCATGGAGTCCGTGCCGAGGCCAACATGGTCAACGCCGGCAACAGCCGCCATGCTCGCCATCCCGCCGGCCAATGCCGTCATATCGGGGAATATCGACGCCACCGGCCAGATCCCGATCATTCCACCGGTTCCCGCCACCAGCCGTGCGTGCTCGGGCGTGATCAGGCGGGTAAACGGACGCGGCCGGGTCGTCAGCGACGTGTGCGACAACACCAGAGGCTTCGTCGTAACCGCCGCGGCACGACGCACCAGATCAAGCGTGCCGTGCGCCACGTCCACAACGATTCCGCGCGCATTGCAGCGCCGGATCACCTCCGCACCAATGTCGGTCAGGCCGCCGTGCACGGGCTCCTCGGTCTGGATATCTCCGAGTTCGTTGACGCGATAATGCGTGAGCTGGAGGTGGCGAAGCTGCCATCGTTCATAGGCTTCGTCCACGCGACCGGGATTGCCCTCGATGAAGTCACCCCCCTCGGCAGCGACCACCGCGCAGGGCCGATCGGCTCGGGCCGCGCGCAGTCCCGCAGCGTCGGTTACTATGGTCAGAGATTGCTCGCGGGCAAGCGCGTGCAAACGCGCAAACGCCTTTTCGGAGTACGCGTATAGTTCGCCGGGCGCAGGGTCCCTGTACGGGTGAATACGGTGATCCGCCATGACCCGATGGGTGGGCGAGTCGGATACGACGGCGAGACACACAACGGCCAATCCGCCTTGCCGCATCGGTTCGGCAACCGGCGTGAACGGCGCGTTCGAACCGACGTGGAGCAGCTTGCCGGCATGCGAATGCACATCGACCGTGGCAATGCCGGCGGTCACCTCGGATGCCTCTATCGCCGGCGCCGCGGCGGCCAGGCAGAGCAGCGGAGCCGTGGCCAGCAACTGCCTGCGATTCAGCCCGCGCCACACCGGCCGAGCGTCCGAAAGGCGCCAGGCGCCATCGATCCGGCGAAGCGACCCTTCCAGCATCACCGGGCCGCTGCCGAGTCGCAGGGCGGCGGCCACGTGCACGCGTGCGGCCGCCGCGCCGGGCAGGCAACCCGGACAGCACGGCGGCTCCGCGACCATGACCCGGCAGCCGGCCAGATCGGGGCCGCAAAGCCAACCCTCCAGTTGAACGCTCCGGCCGGCAAACGCCGAGGCGCGTCCGGTTGCAAGATCGTCCCAACTGAGTTGCATCGCCTGGACCTTTGCGCCCGCGCTGGCCAGCCCTCATCGGATCGCCGCTCACGGAACCCGATATGGCGAGTTCCATGCCTGGATCGTGCCGCCGGTTCCGCTACCCTTTCAGCAACTCGACCATCGAACTCCCCAGCGCCGCCGGGCTATCGGCGACAAACACGCCAGCCGAACGCAGCGCCTCCATCTTCGCCGCGGCAGTATCTTTGCCGCCGCTGATCACCGCGCCGGCATGGCCCATGCGCCGCCCGGGAGGCGCCGTGGCACCGGCGATGAACCCGACGACCGGCTTCTTCACCTTGTTATGCTTCAGGAAGTCCGCCGCGTCCGTCTCGCTGCTGCCGCCGATCTCGCCGATCATGACGATCTCTTTCGTCTCCGGATCGGCCAGGAACAGTTCCAGCACTTCGATGAAGTCGGTCCCCTTCACAGGGTCGCCGCCAAGGCCGATGCAGGTGCTCTGCCCGAGGCCGACGGCGGTGGTCTGCGCCACCGCCTCATAGGTCAGCGTGCCGGAGCGCGAGACGATCCCGGCGCTGCCGCGGCGATGGATGTGGCCGGGCATGATTCCGATCTTGCAGGCTTCGGGCGTGATGATGCCGGGGCAGTTCGGGCCGATCAACCGGGACTTCGATCCGCCCAACGCCCGCTTCACCTTGACCATGTCGAGCACCGGGATGCCCTCGGTGATGCAGACGATCAGCGGGAACTCGGCATCGATCGCTTCCAGGATCGCGTCGGCGGCGTAGGGCGGCGGCACGTAGATCACCGTCGCATCGGCGCCGGTCGCCGCCCGCGCGTCCCACACAGAGTCGAACACCGGCAGCCCGAGGTGCTTCGTCCCGCCCTTGCCCGGCGTCACGCCGCCGACCATTTTGGTGCCGTAGGCGATCGCCTGTTCGGAGTGGTAGGTGCCCTGCGCGCCGGTAAAGCCCTGGCAGATGACCTTGGTATTGGCGTCAACGAGAATCGACATCTATGCGGCCTCCTTGACGGCTTTGACAATTTTCTCGGCCGCATCCGCGAGGTTGTCGGCGGCGACGATCGCCAGACCGGACTTCGACAGGATTTCCTTGCCCAGATCGACGTTGGTGCCAGCCAGCCGGACCACCAGGGGCACCGAAAGCTGCACTTCGCGCGCGGCGGAGACCACGCCCTCCGCAATAATATCGCAGCGCATGATGCCGCCGAAGATGTTGACCAGGATGCCTTCGACGTTCGGGTCGGACAGGATGATCTTGAACGCCGCGGTCACCTTCTCCTTCGTCGCACCACCGCCGACGTCCAGGAAGTTGGCCGGCGACATGCCGTACAGCTTGATGATGTCCATGGTGGACATCGCGAGGCCGGCGCCGTTCACCATGCAGCCGATATTGCCGTCGAGCGCGACGTAGCTCAGGTCGTGCTTGGAGGCTTCCAGCTCCTTCGGGTCTTCCTCGGATTCGTCGCGCAGCTTTTCCAGTTCGGGATGGCGGAACAGCGCGTTGTCGTCGAAGCTGACCTTGGAATCCAGCGCCACCACGTCGCCCGCGGCGGTGACGACCAGGGGGTTGATCTCGATGATCGTCGTATCGAGCGCGAGGAACGCCTTGTAGATGGCCGCGACGAACTTGCCGAAGGACGAGGCCTGCTTGCCGGTCAGCCCGAGGCCCGCGGCCAGCTTGCGGCCGTGGAAGCCGGAGATGCCGGTGGCCGGGTCGACCGGCGCGCGCAGGATCTTCTCCGGCGTTTCGGCCGCGACCTTCTCGATCGACATGCCGCCTTCGGTCGAGGCGATGATGGTGACCCAGCCGCTGACCCGGTCAACCAGCAGCGACAGGTACAGCTCCCGGGCGATCTCGCAGCCGGCTTCGATGTAGAGGCGGCGCACCGTCTTGCCAGCCGGGCCGGTCTGCTTGGTTACCAGTGTATGGCCGATCATGGCCTCGGCGGCGGCGCGGGCTTCGGCGGGGGAGCGGGTGATGCGCACGCCGCCCTTGCCGTCGGGATCATCCGCGAAGCGGCCGGCGCCGCGGCCGCCCGCATGGATCTGCGACTTGACCACGTAGACCGGGCCGGGGAGCTTCGCGGCGGCTGCCTCGGCTTCCTCCGGCGTCCAGGCGACGTGGCCGTCCAATACCGTGACGCCGTACTGCTTGAGCAGTTCCTTACCCTGATACTCGTGGATGTTCATGGGACGGGTTCCTCAACCGATCAGTTTGCGCGATGCGTCGATCAGTTCCTGAACCGATGCGCAGGATTTTTCAAATGCCAATTTTTCCTCGGCGTTGAGTTCGATCTCGACGATCCTCTCCACGCCGCCCGCGCCGATGACGACCGGGACGCCGACATAGAGGTCCTTGATGCCGTACTGGCCGGTCAGGTAGGCGGCGCAGGGCAGCACGCGCTTCTGGTCCTTGAGGTAGGCTTCGGCCATGGCGATGGCGGAGGCGGCCGGGGCATAGAAGGCGCTGCCGCGTTCCAGCAGCTTGACGATCTCGCCGCCGCCGTTGGCGGTGCGGGTGCAGATGGCGTCGATACGCTCCTGCGTGGACCAGCCCATCTTGATCAGGTCGGGCACCGGGATGCCGGCGACGGCGGAGTAGCGGATCAGCGGCACCATGGTGTCGCCGTGGCCGCCGAGCACGAAGGCGCGCACGTCCTGCACGGAGACGCCGAATTCCTGCGCCAGGAAGAGCTGGAAGCGGGAGCTGTCGAGCACGCCGGCCATGCCGGCGACCTTGTGGTGCGGCAGGCCGGATTTCTGCTGGAACACCCACACCATCGCGTCGAGCGGGTTGGTGATGAGGATGACGAAGGCGTCCGGGGCGTGGGTCCTGACGCCCTCGGCGACGGTGGCGATGACTCCGGCGTTCTTGCCGATCAGGTCGTCGCGCGACATGCCGGGGGTGCGGGGGAAGCCGGCGGTGACGATCACCACGTCGGCGCCGGCGATCGCGGCATAGTCGGAGCCGCCGGAGTAGGCGGCGTCGAAGCCGTCCACCGGGCTGGATTGGGCGATGTCGAGCGCCTTGCCGGCAGCGACGCCGCCGAACACGTCGAACAGGACGACATCGCCGAGCTCCTTGAGGCCGATGAGGTGGGCGAGCGTGCCGCCGATATTGCCGGCGCCGATAAGCGCGATCTTGTTGCGGGCCATGGGTCGAGTCCTTTCTTGGGCGCGAGAATGGCGCCGTGTGAGATCAAATTGAGCCTGCCGGGACGCTACCCTTGAGGCAGCGCCGGGATGGCTCCCCGGAAGGTGAAGGGCTTGCTAGCGTATCGTGTGAGGGTGGGCAAGGCGTTACGGTGGTGGGTGGTTCGGTGGCAGGCGTGCCCGGTTCGGCGCTCCGCATCGTGGGCGGTCGCTCAAAATCGTATCGTGTATACAGAACTATCACGATACTGACTCAAAAACCGGATAGATCGGCCGGGGTTTCCGCGATGCATACCGCCCTCGTTCATCCCGGAGACCGACATGACCCGCCTGTTCCTCGCCGTCTCGCTGTCAGTGGTCACTGCGGCCACGGCAGCCCGCGCGACAACCTTCGACTTCGGGCCCTATGCCCCGACCAACGGAACTGTCCCGCTGGTCATCACGAATGACGGCTTGACGGCTACGTTCAGCTCGCCCAGCGGGCCTCAATCGTTCATCGCCGAAGACGGAAGTGCATTCTCCACACTCGGTTCTTCGGTTCTGGCCGACGATAATTTCGTCCCCGAGGAACTCGATGTCAGCTTCGGCGCCCCGGTGCGCTCGGTGTGGCTGGCTTTCGCAACCAACGACTTTGGCTCGCCGTCAACGATGACTCTGACAGTGCTGGACGGCGCGACAGTGGCCGGGACCGTGTCCGCTATCGGCGCCATCGCCAACTCCGGCCTGCCGGAGGGGGTGCTCGGCTTCAGCGGCGGACCGTTCACGTCCATCGCCCTGACTGACCCTGAATCCGCGGGTTTCGCGATCGGGCAGTTCAGCGCCTCGGTCCCGGAGCCGGCATCGCTGGCCATCCTCGCCGCCGGTCTGATCGGCATCGCCGCGCTGCGCCGCCGCGCCGCGTGAACGCATAGCAAGAACGGAGCTGCCTCCATGATCAATATTCCAACGCCCTGGACCGCTGCCGGACGCGCCACGATCTCCCGCCGCGAGTTATTGCGCGGCGCCGGTTCGGCCGGCGCAATGGGCGTCGTCCCGAGTTTCCTGTGGGGCACGCAGGCCCCGGACCTCGTGCTGATCCTTATGGCCGATCTGCACTCGGGCTACGCGTATACGGCGGCGCTGCTGCAGGCGGTGAAGAGCGTCATCAGCAACTCGCAGAATTCGCGCGTGGTGATCGTCGTCAACGGCGACATTTTTGAATCGGGCAACTTCCTGAGTTCATCGACGGCGGTGCCCGGATCGATTGACCTGGCGATGCTGACGCAGTTCGGATTCCTGGCCCCCACTATTGTGACGATGGGCAATCACGACGGCGACATCTTCGATCCGACATCGTTCGTGAGCCAGGTTGCCTCGATCTACAACGTGACCCTGATCTCCGACCTCGGCAACGTCCGCCTGTCGGGCAGCCCGCTTTACACCGGCAACGCCACGACGACATTCTCTGTCGGCAATAAGCAGGTGAAGGTCACAGCCATCGGCACGCCCAGCCTGGGGTCCTATGTTCAGGGAGCGGCGCGATACAGCGTGCCCAACCCGGGGCCGTATTCGGCGAGTCTGTTCCCGTCGTTCTACACGCCGGCGGATTTCCACCTGGCATTGGTGCATGCCGGATTTGTGCAGGACACGAATGTGCTGCCGAACCTGACCGCGCCCTTCCTGCTGCATGGCGCCCACGACCACCTGCAGTTCACGCAACCGCTGGCCGGGGGGCAAGGGCTGCACATTCACGCAGGCTACTGGTCGTTCGGGATCGCGACGGTGGGCATCAATTTCGGCAGTTCGGGCGTGACGATGCGTCCGCGGCAGATCACGCTGTCGCGCACCAGTCCTGTCGACACGAACCTTGCGAACCTTATCACCTACTCAAGGGCAACCTACCTCAACAGCACGAACAATCCGGTGCTTGGGCAGTCATCCGCGGAATACGACCTGGACAGCGCTGTGCAGCTCGCCTGCGGCATCGTTGCGGCGGCGGCGGGAGCGGATATCGGATTCCTCAGTCACACAACATTCGGCGAAGGGCTGCCGAAGGGACCCGTGACGAAGTTGGATCTGAATGCGTTCGTTCGCTTCCCGGGCGGGTTCTCGACGGCGGCTATCAGCGGGGCGACGTTGCTTCAGCAGGTTCTGCCTATGACCAACCAGTTCGGCAACTTCCCGTATGCACAGCGCACGGGTGATTTCCTGTACTCGGGGGTCGGTCCGTCCAATATCGACCCGAACAAGACCTACAACTGCGTCGTCAACGCGTTTGCGGCGAGCAGCGCGTATTTCGGCAACCCGGCGCCGGTTTTTGCCGCCGCGGACCCGAGCCTGGAGCTTCGTACGATCGTCACGCAGGCCATCGCCGCCGGCAAATTCTGACTTTGAACGCGGGGCAGGCGCGCCTGCCCCGCGAGCAATGCCTGACCGAAGGACATCGGGATTATTCGAAATATGCCGGAGCAGATGGATTGCAGGGCCGTTCTTTGATCATAACCGTCCAGCCCCCCCGCTCAGAAGGCGCTTTGAGGGGTAAACCATCCCCGCGCACCGGCGAACCTGAAAAAAGTTCTCAACGCGGCCACGGCCGAGCCGCTTCCATGGCGTGCGGGTTATCGGGCAAGGCGGTTGCGAAAAAGGTTACGGCAAGTGTGAAACAGGTTGCTGACGTTCCTGGAGCACCTCGAGCCGCCGCCGGACAACAACGGCAACGAGCGCGCGTTGCGGCCGCCCGCCATGGGGTGCTAATCTGTTCGCCGGCGTTCGATCGGTCGTTGTCGCGGCGGCACGACGTGGACTCGATTCTTACCAGGCGATTCGCGTTGTTCAGAGGGATTGACCGGTTACGACAGGACGGCCTTCATCGCCGCGCGTCAGGCTCGGAGCCGGCATCGGTCCAAGCCTATGCTTCGGCAAGGAACTCAGCCGGACGAAGCACGCGGACGCCCCTCCACGGGTCAAGCGTCAGCAGATCGGAGTCGCCGGACACGACGGCAGTTGCCCGGGCGGCGAGCGCCAACTCCAGGTAACGGTTGTCCTTCGCGTCCCGGCAGTCGTCAACCTTGACCACCGGTTCGACCCAAAGTGCCGCCGCTGTCAGCAGTTCGAGGATTTCCTGCTGATCGTTATCGGTCAGATGGCGGGCGAACTTGGGTCTGGCCAGAACCCCGGAAATTTCACGGAAGACGTCGGGGGACAGAGCGATCGTACCCCTCGCCCGGGCGGCTGCCAGCGCGCGGCGCGGGGTTCCGTTCGGGTTCAGCGCGGCGGAAACGACGGTGTTCGCGTCAAGGACGTATACGCTCAGGTCCGGCGCTCCGCATTGTAAGCGGCCAGTTCCTCGTTGATCATGTCCTCGGTCAGACCGGCCTCCTGTGCCTCGGCGGCGGTCCGTTCAAGCAGCGCGATCAGCGGGTCGTCGGCTCCCGGCCGGACGAGCCGATCGACGAGGCGGCCGACAGCCTCAAGGCGGCGAGCATCCGACAGGGCAGCCGCGGTCGCCGGGGTGACGGGAATTTCGATTTTCGAGGTCTGGTTCATGGTGCGGCTCCGGTCATGGCTGATAGTATAGCAGAGGTTTCGGGCAGGCTCATCTTCGCGATTCGCCCGGTTTGGGAATTGCCTTGGACCGCGACACCGGTCAGATTTCGGCCGTGATGGAGTACTTTGCCCAAGCTTTGAAGGCAGCTCTCGGCCTCTCCCCGGACGCGCCGGCAGGCATTCGCCCAATGACCCTCGTCCTCTCTGGAATGGTTGACGAGATATCTCCCGTGGTTTTGGCCCGGGCAGAAGAAGAAACTGGATCAGCGAGGGATCTGGCGATCATCTCCGTAGCAGCATCCTTACGCATAACCATTTGCAAACCCCCGGCGAAAACGCCAAATCCCCCGCATGATCTCCCGCCGCCACCTGCTTCTCGCCGCCGCCCTCCTCCCCCTGACCGCCCGGGCGGAACCGCCCTCCCCCCGCGACCAGGCCGACATCGCGCGGATCGAGGCCTATCTGAACGGCCTGAAAACCCTCAAAGCCCATTTCATCCAGGTCACCGGCGACGGCCAGATGTCCGAGGGCACCGCCTGGCTGCAGCGCCCCGGGAAAATGCGCTTCCAGTACACGCCCCCCGCCCCGTTCCTGCTGATCGCCGCCCACGGCGTGCTGACGTTCAACGACTCGGCGCTGCAACAGACCAGCAACATCCCGCTCAGCCGCACCCCGCTCGGCATCCTGCTGGCGGAGAACGTCACATTAACAGGAGCAGTCACCGTCACCGCCATCCAGCGCCTGCCCGGCCAGATCCAGCTCTCGCTGGTGCGCACCGAAAGCCCCGGCGACGGCACCCTGACCTTGATTTTCGCCGATAATCCGCTGACCCTGCGGCAATGGACCGTCATCGACGCGCAGCGGCGGGAAACCCATGTCACGCTCAACGCCGTCCAGCTCGGCGGCAGCTTCGATCAGCAACTGTTCGAACAAATCAGCCCGCCCGCCGCGCGAAACCCCGGCTGACCCCTTGCAACCGCGCGTCCATGGCGGTCATGTGGCGGTAGCGACGAAATGTCTTCTTTTCGCCGCGAAACTGAAGGATGATCCCTTCCGACCATGAGATCGCCACGCGTCGTCAAGCCCCTGATCGGCATCAGTTGCTGCACGAAGCAGTTCGGCATTTTCGGCATGCCGAATCATGCGGCCTCCGACACGTATGTGCGCGCGACGGATGAGGTCATCGGCGCCGTCCCGGTGCTGCTGCCCGCCAACGGTCCCACGGCCGATATCGAGACTCTGCTCGACCGCCTCGACGGCATCATCCTGACCGGCAGCCGATCGAACGTGCAGCCGACACTGTATGACGGGCCGCCGCACGCCGAGGGCACGCCGGAGGACCCGGCGCGGGACCAGTTCACCCTGCCGCTGATCCGCGCCGCCGTCGTCCGCGGCGTGCCGCTTCTGGCGATCTGCCGGGGCTTCCAGGAACTCAACGTGGCGCTCGGCGGGTCGCTGCACCAGCGCCTGCAGGATCTGCCGGACCGGATGGACCACTCCACGCCGATGCAGGCGTCCTCACGGGTGCGCCAGGGCAAGGCGCACGCGGTCCGCATCACCCGCGGCGGCTGGCTGCACCGGCTGGCCGGCAGCAGTGAGATCGCCGTGAACTCGCTGCACAACCAGGGAGTCGATCGTCTGGCCCCCGGCCTCGTCACCGAAGCCGTCGCGCCTGACGGCACGATCGAGGCGGTCCGCGTTGCCGCCAGCCAGGCCGGCCCGGCACCGGGGTTCGCCGTCGGCGTGCAATGGCACCCGGAATACGACTGGCGCAGCGATGGCGTCTCGCGCGCCATTTTCGAGCAGTTCGGCGGCGCGGTGCGCGCTTACGCCGAGTCGGCGCGGCTGGGCGGCGTTTCCGTCGCCGCCGACTGATCGATCGATTTCAATCGCTCTTGCTATCGGTTCCATTTGGCCCGATGTATCCTTCCTATCCAGACCGCCGCGGTCCGGATTATCCCTGTATCAGCACAAGGACAGGCATCCCCATGTTCATCGAGACCGAAGGCACCCCCAACCCCGCGACGTTGAAGTTCCTGCCCGGACGCGACGTTATGGGGTTCTCGACCGCCGATTTCGCCTCCGCCGGCACCGCCGGGCGCAGCCCGCTGGCGACCAGGCTGTTCGGGCTGCCGGGCGTGGCGCGGGTTTTCCTCGGCGGCGACTTCATTACAGTGACCAAGACGGACGAGCTGTCCTGGCAGGCGCTGAAGCCGCGGGTGCTGGGCGTTATCATGGACCATTTCGTGTCCGGCCTGCCGGTGATCGAGGGCGCCGGCGGCGATGCGGATGAGGAGGATGTCGATCCGGCGGACCAGGAGGTCGTGGCGCAGATCAAGGAACTGATCGACACGCGGGTGCGTCCGGCGGTGGCCGGCGACGGCGGCGACATCGTGTTCCGCGGCTTCCGCGACGGGGTGGTCCGCCTGCACATGCAGGGCGCGTGCTCCGGCTGCCCGTCATCCAGCGCGACGCTGAAGCACGGGATCGAGAACATGCTGCGGCACTACGTGCCGGAAGTGAAGGCGGTGGAGCAGGTGGAGTTCTGAGACTGGAGGGGGTGCAGCTGCGGTCGGCAGAGGGCGGCCTGCTCTCCGGCCGGACCGCGCACTGGCCTGTCGTCATGACCGGGCATGTCCCCATGCGTATCATGACAGTGCGCAGCGAGCAGAAGGATTTGGCCGGCCGGGCTCTGTCCTCACCGTTATGGCCGGGCGTAGTCCCGGCCATCCGCGCTTCAACGATGGTGCGAAGATGGCCGGGACAGGCCCGGCCCCGACGATAGGGCGGAAGCCGCAACGAAGGTAGCCAGGACGGTATGGCATCCCCGCCTTTTCCCACGTCGGCACCGCAACAACCCTTCGCCCCGCCATTGCCAATACCCCGCCGCACCGCACATAAAGACAACCATGATGCGACGCCCCACGCGACCCCGGGCCTACGCACCCGACCCCAACGCGCCGGGCCGGTGCTGCGACATGCCCGGCTGTCCCGAGGCCGGCGAATATCGCGCCCCCAAGTCCCGCACCAACCTGAACGACTACCACTGGTTCTGCCTGGAGCACGTCCGCGCCTACAACGCCGGCTGGGATTTCTACAAAGGCATGTCGCCGGCCGAGGTCGAGGCGCAGTTGCGCGCCGACACCTCCTGGCAGCGGCCGACATGGCCCATCGGCCGCGGCGGCTACTCCGCCTGGGACGACGATGTGCTGCGCGATCCGCTGCATGTCCTCAACGCCGGCCGGGTCAACGGAACCCGGCGCCCCGACACGCAACAGCCGCCGTCGGAACTTCGCGAACCTTTGGCGACCTTGGGCCTCGCCTGGCCGGTGACGCTCGACGTGGTGAAAAGCCGTTACAAGGAACTCGCAAAGCGGCATCATCCCGACGCCAACGGCGGCAGCCGCGACGCCGAGGAACGGCTGAAGACCATCAACCTCGCCTATGCAACCGTGCGCTCGCGGCTGGGCAATGAGGCCCGTGTCGGCGCAACCGGGTAGCGCGCCCTCCGTTGCCCTTGCGCCGCCCGCCGCCACGGCTAGACTTTACCGCAATTGCATCAGGAAGCTCTGGACTATGAACACGGCTGTCGATATCCCCCTGCCCCGCCCGACCTCCGAGATCAGTCTGCCCGACAGCAAGGTCTCGGCGCGCGAGACGTTCGGGCTGGACATCGACATGGTGGTGCCGTCGTTTTCGATCCGGACCGAGCATGTTCCGGACATCGATACCTCGTACAAATTCGACCGGGAGACCACGCTGGCGATCCTGGCGGGGTTTTCCTTCAACCGCCGGGTGATGATCCAGGGCTATCACGGCACCGGCAAATCCACCCATATCGAGCAGGTGGCGGCGCGGCTGAACTGGCCCTGCATCCGCGTCAACCTCGACAGCCACATCAGCCGCATCGACCTTATCGGCAAGGATGCGATCGTTCTGAAGGACGGCAAGCAGGTCACCGAATTCCGCGAGGGCATCCTGCCCTGGGCCTTGCAGCACGCCTGCGCGCTGGTGTTCGACGAGTATGACGCCGGCCGGCCGGACGTGATGTTCGTGATCCAGCGGGTGCTGGAGGTCGAGGGCAAGCTGACTTTGCTCGACCAGAACCGGGTGATCCGGCCGCATCCGTCGTTCCGGCTGTTCGCCACCGCCAATACGGTGGGGCTGGGCGACACCACGGGACTGTATCACGGCACGCAGCAGATCAACCAGGGCCAGATGGACCGCTGGAACATCGTCGCGACCCTGAACTACCTGCCGCACGCGACCGAAACAGGGATCGTCCTGGCGAAGCTTGGCCTGGACGGGACGAAGGACGCGGCCAGCAAGAAGCGCGTCGAGAGCATGGTCGCGCTGGCCGATCTGACGCGGGCCGGGTTCATCAACGGGGACATCTCGACGGTGATGTCGCCGCGCACGGTGATCACATGGGCGGAGAATGCCCGCATTTTCGGCGATGTCGGGTTCGCGTTCCGGGTGACATTCATGAACAAGTGCGACGAGGCGGAGCGGTCAACGGTGGCGGAGTATTACCAGCGCTGCTTCAACGAGGATATTCCCACCGGCGGGTTCACCACGCGGAAATTCGGGTAGGGTTGCACGCTGGTGGCGGGCGCAAAGCGGAGCTGTTTCGTTGTCTCGTGGCCTCTTGCCCAACCGTCATGGCCCGGCTTGTCCGGGCCACCTGCACCAGCACGTGCGGCGATAGGTGGCCCGGACAAGCCGGGCCATGACGTGGAGAGCACTGCATGACGGCCAACCCGAAAGACAACGCCCGCGCCGAGGACTTCAAGCGCGCCACCGCCGGGGCGCTGCGGGCGATCGCCGAGCAGCCTGACGTCCAGGTCGCGTTCCAGCCGGGACCGTCCGGCGTCACCGGCAAGCGCGCCCGCCTGTCGCTGCCAACCCGCGCCCTGCCGCCCGCCGAGATGGCCAAGCTGCGCGGCCAGTCGGACGCCATCGCCCTGAGACTGCGCCATCACGACGACGCCGTGCACGCACAGCGCATGCCCACACGCAAGGAAGCCAAGGACGCCTATGACGCGCTGGAACAGGTGCGGGTTGAGGTCGTCGGCTCCCGCCATATGAAAGGCGTCAACGCCAACCTGCGTGCCAGGCTGTCGGAAGAATGCGAGTCCGACGGCTACGACCGCATGACGCGCAAGGACCAATTGCCCATCGACAAGGCGCTCGCCCTGCTGGCGCGGGAAAAGCTCTCCGGTCAGGCGGTGCCTGATGCGGCTAAGCGGGTGCTGGAGCTGTGGCGCGGCACAATCGGCCAAACCGCCGACTCCGCCCTCACCGAAATGATCGGCGCTCAGGACGACCAGACCGCGTTCGCCCGCGCCTCCCGCAAACTGCTCGCCGCGCTGGATCTGGCGGAAGCGGAGGTCGATGCCGAACCGGACGACACCTCTGAGGACGGCGACGACGACGGCGGCGAACAGTCAGGACCGCAGGACAATTCGCAGGACGGCGAGAGCCGGTCGGACTCCGACCAGGACACGATGCTTGGGGCCCAGCCCGAGGAGATGGAAGGCGAAGCCGCCGACGATGACGGCACGCAGTCGGAGGAGGAAGCCGCCGTCGCGGAGGGCGACGACCGCCCGGGCGGCCCGCAGCCGCGGCGCGAGCGTCCCAACCCGGACAACGACGCGATCTACCGCGCCTACACCCGGGCGTTCGATGAGGAGATTGACGCCGAGGATCTGTGCGACGCGGATGAACTCAGCCGGCTGCGGCAGCAGCTCGATCACCAGTTGCAGCATCTTCAGGGGGTGATCTCGAAGCTGGCCAACCGGCTGCAGCGGCGCCTGCTGGCGCAGCAAACCCGCGCCTGGGAGTTCGACCTCGACGAGGGGATGCTGGACGCCGGGCGGCTGGCGCGGGTGGTGATCAACCCGATGCAGGCGCTGTCGTACAAGCGGGAACTCGACATGGAGTTCCGCGACACGGTGGTCAGCCTGCTGATCGACAACTCCGGCTCGATGCGCGGGCGGCCGATTACCGTGGCGGCGATGTGCGGCGACATCCTGGCGCGGACCCTGGAGCGCTGCGCTGTCAAAGTCGAGGTGCTGGGCTTCACCACGCGCGCCTGGAAGGGCGGCCAGAGCCGCGAGCGCTGGGTGCAGGACGGCAAGCCGCGCAACCCGGGGCGGCTGAACGATCTTCGGCACATCATTTACAAGGCGGCGGATTCGCCGTGGCGGCGGGCGCGCAAGAATCTCGGGCTGATGCTGCGCGAGGGGCTGCTGAAGGAGAACATCGACGGCGAGGCGCTGCTGTGGGCGTATCGGCGGCTGCTCGTGCGGCCGGAGCACCGGCGCATCCTGATGGTGATCTCCGACGGCGCGCCGGTGGATGATTCGACGCTGTCGGTGAACCCCGGGAACTACCTGGAGAAGCACCTGCGCGAGGTGATCCGCGACATCGAGGCGCGCGACATGGTGGAGCTGATCGCCATCGGCATCGGCCACGACGTGACGCGGTACTACCGCCGGGCGGTGACGATCGTCGATGCCGAGGAGCTCGGCGGCACGATGATGAAGAAGCTGACGGAACTGTTCGACGAGGACATGGAGGCCGCGTGGGTGCGCGCCGCCGGGGAGCGGGCGGCGATAGTGATCTGAGCGTGCGCGGCGGCTACTTCATGTCGTTGACCAACCACTTGCGCAGGCTTGGCATGGCGGTATCGCCAATGTCATCCAACCTCCAACCGGCCGGCGTCTGCACCAGGTTCAACATCATCGATCTGACGTAAAAATCCTCGATGACAAAATCCACCGTGGCTTCGGCGGATGCTTGTCCCGTCCTGTGAACGACGATCCGCGGCGTGGTCATCCATTCATGCTCCTGGCAGTCGCAGATCGGATCGCCGTCGAGACCGAGTTCGGAATTCTTTGCGTGGAACGCCCGGTTGGCGGTCAGCACCTGCAGCAAGGACGGCGAATAGACCGCCGCTTCGAACGTACCACCCGGGAGAATGAAGAAATTCGGGTCTGCCTTGAAGCGGGCGTAGAGTGTCCGCACAAAGGCATCCGGGTCGTCGTTCGGCGCCGCTCCGCCCGCGCACGATCCGAGCAGTATAAAGCCTGCCGCCGCCCATCTCCGCATTGCCGTCCCCTCGAAGGTCGCGTCCTTCCGGGGGGTTTATTGCGGAACACCAAATATTGCCATTCGAATCAGGTGGCCGGGACGGTCAGAGCACGCCTTCCCGCGCCACGCGATTGCTCAGGGTCCCGATGCCGGTGATTTCGATCTCGATCCTGTCCCCGTGCCTGATGTTGGCGGTCGCGCCCTCGGTGCCCATCCACACGACGTCGCCGGGGTATAGGGTCAGACGGGTCGTCATTGCCACGAGGTAGTCGATCACGCCGAAGATCATGCGGTTGGTCGGAAATTCGATCTTCTGCTGGCCGTTCAGGCGTATCCTGGTAACGAGATCATCCAGTTTGACGTCCGTTTCGATCCACGGTCCCATCGGCTTGAACGTATCGGTATTTTTCGACCGCCACATCGTCCGATCTGCCTTTTGCCAGGTTCTTTCGCTGACATCGTTGCCGATGGTATAGCCGAGAACCGCGGACAGGGCGTTGTCGCGGGTCAGGTTCTTGCATTTGCGGCCGATGACCACGACCAGTTCGCCTTCGTATTGCACATGCTCGGTGGCATCGGCAGGAATCACGATCGTTTCGCCATCCGCGATCAGGGCGTTGGCGGCGCGATAGCCGATCTCCGGGCGGGTCGGGAGGTTGGGCGGCTGGCCGATTTTTTCGGCGACTTCGCGCACATGCCCGGGATAGTTCATCCCCGCGGCGTAGAATGTCGGGGGGATCACCGGGACCAGCAGCTTCACGTCATCCAGTTTCAACTTGCGGGTGCTCCGGTCCCATGCCTCGAACGGGGAGCCGCGCACCGGAATGACCGTGTCGCCTTCGACAACTGCGTAGGATGTTGAGCCGTTGAGTTGGATCCTTGCCCAGCGCATTCTATCTCCTCCGGTTGTGGTGTCACCCGATTGCCGCGTCCGCGGGCCGGCCGGCAAACTCCTGACAACCTCCGCGTGAAACGCCAAGGCGCCAAGGGTTTTGGCTTCTCTTTCGGAGTCTCCCGGCGACCGCCCGGCGTGGTCCACGAAGAGTCTTGGCGTCTAAAGCGGAGCTTGATACGCCACCTTCACCGATACAACCCCGCGTAACGAACCCGACCTCAATTGAACCCCAACTCCTCCGTCATCCTTGCCCGCATCACGAATTTCTGCATCTTCCCGGTCACCGTCATCGGGAACTCCTCGACGAATTTGACATAGCGCGGCACCTTGTAATGCGCGATCCGGTCCCGGCAATACGCCTTCACCTCATCCTCGGTCAGTTCTTCACCGGAACGCAGTTTGATCCACGCGCACAGCTCCTCACCGAACCGCTGGTCCGGCACGCCGAACACCTGCACGTCCACGATCGCAGGGTGGGTATACAGGAATTCCTCGATCTCCCGCGGATATACGTTCTCCCCGCCGCGGATCACCATATCCTTGATCCGGCCGACGATCGCGCAGTAGCCGTCGGCGTCCATCGTCGCCAGGTCGCCGGTGTGCATCCAGCCGGCGTCGTCGATCGCCTCGGCGGTCTTTTCCGTATCGCCCCAGTAGCCTTGCATCACCGAGTAGCCGCGGGTGCAAAATTCACCCTTCACGCCGCGCGGAACGATACGCCCGTCCGCGTCGATGATCTTGATCTCCACATGCGGATGCGCCCGCCCGACGGTGCTGACCTGCTGTTCCAGCGAGTCGCCGATGCGGGTCTGCGTGCTCACCGGGCTGGTCTCGGTCATGCCGTAGCAGATCGTCATCTCGGTCAGGTGCATGTCGCGGATGGCTCGGCGCATCACCTCGATCGGGCACGGCGCACCGGCCATGACGCCCGTCCGCAGGCTGCTCATGTCGAACGAGCGGAACTCGGGATGGTCCAGTTCGGCGATGAACATCGTCGGCACGCCGTACAGCGAGGTGCAGCGATACTCCGACACCGCCTGCAACGTGGCGAGCGGGTCGAAGCCCTCGCCAGGGAACACGATGGCGGAGCCGTGCGTCAGGCACGCCAGCACGCCGATGACCATGCCGAAGCAATGATACATCGGCACCGGCACGCAGACCGCGTCCTGTTCCGTATAGTTCAGCACCTCGCCGATGAAGTAGCCGTTGTTGAGGATGTTGTGGTGCGTCAAGGTCGCGCCCTTGGGCTGCCCCGTCGTTCCGGAGGTGAACTGGATATTGATCGGATCATCGAACTGCAGCAGCGCAGCGAGCTCCCGCAGCCTTTGCCGATGGATATCGCGGCCATGGTGCGCCACCTTTTCGAACGCAAATGTGCCGGAGGCATCCCCGCCGATTTGGATGACCGTCTTCAGCATCGGCAGCCGGGCGGAATGCAACTCTCCGGGATGCGAGATCGCCAATTCGGGCGCCAAAGTATTGATCATGCCGATATAGTCGCTGGTCTTGAACTGCGTCGCCGTCACCAGCGCCTTGCAGCCGACTTTGTTCAGCGCGTATTCGACTTCGCTCAGCCGGTAGGCGGGGTTGATATTGACCAGGATCAGGCCGGCTTTGGCGGTCGCGAACTGAGTAATGACCCATTCGGCATTGTTCGGCGACCAGATGCCGATGCGGTCGCCCGGCTGCAGCCCGATGGCGACCAGGCCGGCGGCGAGGGCATCCACGTGCTCGGCCAGTTCCGCCCAGGTCCACTTGATCCCTTGCTGATGGACGATCAGCCCGATGCGGTCGCCCCAGCGCGCGACGGTCCGGTCGAACTGGACCCCGATGGTATCGCCGAGCATCGGCTGGTCGGAGGCACCATGCGCGTAACTGAGCGCGGGGTCGGTCATCGTGGTCTCCCTGGTCGCGTTAATAGTACCGCATCATGGTGCTTTCTGGCCGCTTCGCTTACTACGAGGGCGCCATCAGGTCCACGTCCATCGTCCGGCGGGTTATGGGCCCATGCCGAACGCGCTCGGACCGGGCGTTCGCAGCGGCGCCGCGAGGTTGGCGAAGTCGCACAGCAGCTTGCGCGTGTCCCTCGGGTCGATGATTTCATCCACCCGGAACGCCTCCGCGGTCCGATAGGGGGAGCGCAGCCTTTCCAGCCGGTCCTCGATTTCCGCCAGCTTGGCGTCCGGGTCGGGGGCGGCGTCGATTGAAGCGCGGTACGCCGCCTCGATCCCGCGCTCCAGCGGCAGCGAGCCCCAACTGACCGAGGGCCAGGCGTAGCGCAGGCACAAACGACCCACCGGCTGATGGCCGAGGCCGCCGACTCCGTAGCAGTTGCGCACGATGATACCGCACCACGACGGTGGCGCAGTTCCGCCAGTTCCGGCTCCCATCCGGCGGCGGGCAGGCGGCGGGGCGGCCTGCGGTCGTCTCAAAGTGTCGTCGGCCATGCGTTTCCCGTTCTTTGGTCGTTCGACGGTTGCGGGACAGGCTATGGGCGAACGGGCGCCTGCGCAACTTTCCGGCGGTTCAGGACCGTTGCAGGACCAACAGATCGAGCGATGCGGGTTCCTGTATCCCGAGGATCGTCAGTCCCGCATGCACCTGGCCGCGATGATGCGTCTGGTGATTGAAGATATGGGTCAAAGCCGAACCAAGGCTTTGCTGAAACGCCTTGCCGGAGGAGTTGCGGTATTCCAGCATCCGGTCGTAGCCGGCTTCGTCCAGCGCGGTGACGATCTCGGCGATACGGTCATCCTCCTGCTCGCGCGCCGCCCGCAGCTCCGCGAAATCGTCGTGCAGAATCTGGTTCAGGCGCTCCGGTTGCGGACCTTCGCCGGTGATCCGCCGCATCCAGATCTGATCCGCTACGAGCAGATGGTTCAGCGTCCCGTGCACGCCGCCGAAGAACAGGCCGATGGGGCGCTTGCGGTCCTCGTCGGGCAGTGACGCGGCATCGTCGTAGAGCCGCCGGTTGGCCCAACGGTTGTACTGTGCGAGTTGGTCGAAATGCGGCTTCAACATTCCTGCCTCCGTCCGGCACGTTGATCTGTGTACGATGCGGCGCGTTTGACCCATGATGTCGTTATGCTATTGCGAAGAGTATCCAAGGAGCACATCGTGGTATGACGACTGTCGGAATGGATACACACGACGTCGTTAAAGAGCTGCTGGCCGCCGGGTTCACCGAGGACCAGGCGGAGGCGGTCACGCGGCTGATGTGCAAGGCGCGGGACATCGACCTTTCGAACCTCGCGACGAAGGCCGATCTGGCGGCAACCAAGGCGGAGTTGCTGGCTACCCTGCAAGTCAGCCTGGCCGAGACCAAGGCGGACATCCTGAAATGGATGGTCGGCACGATCGGGGTGCAGACGGTCGTCATCCTCGGCGCGGTCGTCACCATCGTCCGGTTGCTGCCGAAGTAGCGCCCGCTCCTGCCCACTTGGCAACGTGCTGAGCTTCCGCCTTAGTTCGCCTCCGCATGTTCGGATTTATCATCTCCCGCCTGCTCCAGGCCATCCCGGTCCTGCTGGTCGTCGGCTTCATTGCCTTCGCCCTGTTCGCCTATGTCGGCGACCCGGTCACCATCCTGCTCGGCCAGGACCATACCGAGGCACAGCGGCTGGAGTTGATCCGCCAGCTCGGGCTGGACCAGCCATTCCTGGTGCAATACGGGCACTTCCTGTGGAACGCGCTGCGCGGCGATTTCGGCATCAGCTACCGGCTGGCGCAGCCGGTCTCCACGCTGCTGGCGGAGCGGCTGCCGGCGACGCTTGAGCTGGCGGTGACCGCGTCCGTGCTGGCGCTGTGCATCGGGGTGCCGATGGGCGTCTATACGGGCATCCACCGCAACACCAAGCTGTCGCGGCTGTTCATGGTGGTCAGCCTGGTCGGGGTGTCGCTGCCGACGTTCCTGGTGGGGATCCTGCTCATTCTGCTGTTCTCCGTTTGGCTCGGCTGGCTGCCGAGCTTCGGCCGCGGGCCGGTGGTGCATGTCGGTTCCTGGTGGACGACCGGGTCCACCTCGCTGGCGGGGCTGCGCGCGTTGATCCTGCCCTCGATTACGCTGGGGCTGTTCCAGATGACCCTGATCATGCGGCTGGTACGCGCCGAGATGCTGGAGGTACTGCGCTCCGACTACATCAGGTTCGCCCGGGCGCGCGGACTGACGGACCGTTCGATCAACTTCGGGCACGCGCTGAAGAACACGCTGGTGCCGGTGATCACCATCATCGGGCTGCAGTTCGGCGGCATCGTCGCGTTCAGCCTGGTGACGGAGACGGTGTTCCAGTGGCCGGGCATCGGCCTGCTGCTGGTGCAGTCGGTGGCGGTGGCGGATATCCCGGTGATGTCGGCCTATCTGCTGCTGATCGCGCTGGTGTTCGTGCTGATCAACCTGACCGTCGATCTGTTGTACTTCGCGGTCGATCCGCGCTTAAGGGCCCGGCACTGATGCTTGGACGGTTGTGGGACAGCGACCTGACGTACAGCTTCCGCACCTCGCCGTTGGCTGTGGGGTCTGCTCTGATCGCATTGATCCTGGTCGCCGCGGCGGCTTTCGCGCCGTGGCTGGCGCCGCACGACCCGATGGATGTGGCGTCGCTGTCCCTGCTCGATAGCTTCAGGCCGCCGGTTGGGATGGCGGACGCCGATTGGTCCAACCCGCTGGGCACCGACAACCAGGGCCGCGATATTCTGTCCGCTATCATGTATGGCCTGCGGATCAGCCTGCTTGTCGGCGTGTCCTCGGTGCTGTTCGCGGTCGTCGCGGGGGTCGGCATCGGGCTGTTCGCCGGCTATGCGGGTGGGCTGCTCGATACCGTACTGATGCGCGTCGCCGACGTGCAACTGACGTTTCCCTCCATCCTGACGGCGCTGCTGGTCGATGGGGTGATCAGCGCCGCCCTGCCCCGCACGATGCGTGATGCCTTGCAGATTGACGTGATCATTTTCGCCATCGGCATCAGCCTGTGGCCGAACTTCGCCCGCACCGTCCGCGGCTCCACTCTGGTCGAGCGCGGCAAGGACTACGTCATGGCGGCGCGGATCATCGGCGTGCCGTCGTGGCGGATCATGCTGACGCATGTGCTGCCGAACGTCATCGGCCCGGTACTCGTTGTCGGCACGCTGGGGCTGGGAATGGCGGTCATCGCGGAGGCGACTTTGTCCTTCCTGGGGGTCGGACTGCCGCCGACGCAGCCCTCGCTCGGGACGCTGATTCGCTTCGGCGCCGATTTCCTGTTCAGCGGCGAGTGGTGGGTGAGCGTCTTCCCGGGGCTGACGCTGGTGCTAATGGTGCTGGCGATCAATCTGCTGGGCGACTGGCTGCGCGACGCGCTGAACCCGAGGCTGCGCTGATGAAGCTGCTGGAGGTGCGGGACCTGACCGTCGAGTTCCCGACCCGGCGCGGCGTGCTGCGGGCGCTGGACCGGGTGTCTTTCGCGATCGACGCGGGCGAGGTGCTGGGCGTCGTCGGCGAATCCGGCGCCGGCAAGTCGCTGACCGGTGTGGCGATCGTCGGGTTGCTGGAGCGCCCGGGGAGGATCGCCGGCGGCGAAGTGCGGTTGAACGGCGTTCGCATCGACGGTTTGGCGGCGGAGCCTATGCGCCGCATCCGCGGACGGCGCATAGGCATGATCTTCCAGGACCCGCTGACGACCTTGAACCCGCTGTATACGATCGGGCGCCAGTTGACCGAAACCATTCAGACGCATCTGGGCCTGCCGGACGCTGCTGCCCGGCGCCGCGCGGTGCAGTGGTTGGAACGCGTCGGCATTCCCGCCGCGGCGCAGCGGATCAACGCCTATCCGCATGAGTTCTCCGGCGGCCAGCGGCAGCGCGTGGTGATCGCGCTGGCGCTGTGCGCAGAGCCGGCGCTGGTGATCGCCGATGAACCAACCACCGCGCTGGACGTCTCCATCCAGGCGCAGATCATTACTTTGCTGAAGGATCTGACCCGCGGCCAGGGCACCTCGGTCATGCTGATCACCCACGATATGGGGGTCATTGCGGAAACCGCCGACAGGGTGGCGGTGATGTATGCCGGGCGGGTCGCGGAGATCGGGCCGGTTGGCGATGTCATCCGCCGTCCGGCGCATCCGTATACCGAGGGGCTGATGGCGAGCATTCCCTCGCTGGAGCACCGGGTGGAGCGGCTGCGGCAGATCGACGGGTCGATGCCGCGGCTGGATGCGGTTCCCTCCGGCTGCCGCTTCCATCCGCGCTGTCCGCGGGCGTTTCCGCGCTGTTCGGATGAGCAACCGGAATTGCTGGAGGCGGGGGCGACGCGGGCCGCCTGCTGGCTGCATGCCGATGGCTGAGCCGCCGGTCCTGGAGGCGATCGGCGTCTCGCATGTCTTTGACGTTTCCCGCCCGGCGTTGCAGCGGGTGTTCTCCCGCGAAGGACGGCGGTTGTTGCGGGCGGTGGACGACGTTTCGTTCTTGATCCCGCGTGGCACCACGTTTGCTCTTGTCGGCGAGTCGGGCTGCGGCAAATCGACGATCGCGCGGCTGGCGGTGGGCCTGTATCGGCCAGGTAACGGGGTGCTGCGGTTCGAGGGGCGGGAGCTGTCCGTGGCGCGGGCGGAGCCCGCGATGCGGCGGCGCATGAACATGATCTTCCAGGACCCGTATGCGTCGCTGAACCCAAGGTGGCGGGTGGCGGACATCGTTGCAGAACCAATCCGGGTGTTCGGCCTGGCGCGGGATGCGCAGGCGGTGCGGGCGCGGGTGGGGTCGCTGCTGGCCTCGGTGCGGCTGACGGTGCGGGATGGGGAGCGGTATCCGCACGAGTTCTCCGGCGGGCAGCGGCAGCGGATCTCGATTGCCCGGGCGCTGGCCAGCGAGCCGGATTTCCTGGTGTGCGACGAGCCGACGAGCGCGCTGGACGTGTCCGTGCAGGCACAGATCCTGAATTTGATGCGGGACCTGCAACAGCGGCTCGGGCTGACGTATCTGTTCATTTCGCACAACCTGGCGGTGGTGCGGCACATGGCGGACGGGCTGGGGGTGATGTATCTGGGGCGGATCGTCGAGCAGGGTCCGGCGGAGGCGGTGTTTCGGACGCCGCGGCATCCGTATACGCGGCTGATGCTCGATGCGATCCCGGATCTTGAGGCTGTCGGACGGTCGCGCGTGCCGGTCGGGGGGGAGTTGCCAAGTCCGATTTCGCCTCCGGGCGGGTGCGCGTTTCATCCGCGGTGCCCGCTTGCGCGGGAGCGGTGCCGGGTGGTGAAGCCGATCGCCTTGACGGCGGGCGACGGGGTCAGGGTGGCCTGCCATGCGGTTGAGGAAGGGCGCGATGGCTGAGGATGAACGGGGCGGCGGCGGGTCGCCGTGGCGGGCGGTGGTTGGGTTGGGGTTGATCGCGATGCTGATCGTCGGGGTGCTGTTCGTGATGCAGCAGTTGCGGCACGCGGCGGCGATCCAGGATTGCGTCGCGTCGGGGCGGAGGGATTGTGTGCCGATTGGGCGGGGACGGTAGTTTGGTCACTGATCTTCGCTGTATCGCCCGGACAATCCACCGCTTGGGCGATGTCGGTTTCGACAAAGCCCCGCGCCACGGCGTTCACGGTTCCACGTCACGCGCCCTGAACCGTTGGCCCGCGTCAGGAGCCTCCGGTATTCAATCAACCTGGAGCACCCTGCCGCATCTCGGCTTTCGCGTCCTCGATCAATCGGGTTTCGTTGCGTTTGACGAAGACGAATGCCGCCAGCAGCGCCGCACCGCCGATAATGGCCAGCGCAATGCCCAGCGGACCGCTGACCCGCCTGGCCGCGTCGCCGAGCAGATACGCGCCGAATCCGTACAACGACGTCCAGGCCATGCCGCCCAGCGAGTTCCATAGCAGAAAGCTGTGCCACGGCATCCCGTTCGCCCCGGCGAGCACCGCCGCGAAAGTCCGCAGCACGGCGATGAACCGGCCGAAGAACACGACCTCCGCGCCGTATTTTCGGAACAGGAAGCGGCCGAGGTCGAGCCGATCCTGCGTCAGGCCGATCTTGCGTCCCCATTGCGCCAGGTATCGGTATCCGATCCAGCGGCCGATGAAATAGCCGATCTGGTCGCCGCAGATCGCGCCGGCCGCGGCGATCGGGACGAGGGTGAAGATATCGAGGTTGTGCGTGGTCGCGGCGTAGATTGCCGCGGCGATCATCAGGCTTTCTCCGGGCAGCGGCAGGCCGATGCTTTCCAGCATCACGCCGGCAAAGATCGCCCCGTAGCCGTAGTCGCGGAAGAGGGTGTCCAACTCATGGAATGAGAAAATTGACATAGCGCAGAATGCCCGACCGGATCATGCGGATGAAGCTGTCCGGCTATCACATGGTTGCGGTCAGGCTTGCGAGAGGATCGATCCGCCCGCCCCATCCCGGCCGAGAGCGGCGCGCTGCTGAAACAGGCTGGCGCATGTGGCGCGCAGCCACCGGTTGCCCGGGTCATGGTGGTAGCGCGAGTGCCAATGCTGCTTCACGGTAAAGGCTGGAATCCGAACGGGACAGGGAATCTCGCCCTGAATATCACCGCACCGTTCAAGCTGGATGCCTTCACCTATGCCGCCGAGTTGCGCGAACGCGCGAAGCTGGCGGGCGCCGCGAACGCCATGAAGTTCGAGGGCGATCGGGCGCTTGCCGATAATTTCGATGGCGTCGGGTTGGTGAGCGGTATCACCCGAAATCTTGATTGTCTGATGAAAGGTCGCCGCGTCCTTCTGCTCGGGGCGGGCGGAGCGGTGCGCGGGGCGATCATGCCGTTTCTGTCGCAACAACCGGCGGAGTTCGTCATCGCCAACCGCACCGTCGGTAAGGCGCAGGCTTTGGCCGGGCAGTTTGCGCCTTTCGGGTCGTGCGCGGCCCTCGGCTATGACGCGCCGGCGGATCGCGGAGCGTCCGACATCGTGGTGAACGGAACCTCCGCAAGCCTGCGGGGCAAGTTGACGCCGGTGCCGGCGGTCAGCTTCAATCCTGACGGGCTGGCCTCCGAACTCGCCTACGGCAAGGGTTTGGCCCCGTTTTTGCGGGTTGCGCGCGGCGCCGGCGTCGCGCGCGTTGCCGACGGCGTCGGCATGCTGGTCGAGCAGGCCGCCGAGGCGTTCGCGTGGTGGCGCGGCGTGCGGCCGGAGACCGGGCCGACGATCGATCGCATGACCATCCCGCTGACCTGACGACGAATCGCACGCGACCATGCGTCTGTTGTGGCGGAGCATGGCCGCATTTGCTATGAAACCTGATGATTCGGCAAAAATCTGTCTTATTCCGGATCATGCCGCCGGATTGGTGTAGGCTGCATGCACATAAATGTGTCGCATCCCGGCCCTGTCCAATGGCGCCGATCTGCTGTGGACTACTATGGGATGGGATGGCCGCCGAACTTCTGTTGCGGGAGTTCCAACGAAGACTGGAGGAGACGGAGCCATGCTTCGGGTTTGCAGGCGCCGCGGCGCCCGGCACCGCCAGCTAAGAGCTTCGACGGACGCTACCGTGGCTGAGCCAGATAAACGCCGCCGTGTCGCGTCCGGCATGGGCGGCGTCGTCGTCGGGCTGACCCGGCGCGGGTACCATCGGGTCGATGGCGGGATGCACATGTCTGTCGCCCGGTCGATCAATGACAAAGCAAACGAGGGGAAGACTTCATGAACACGATGAAACGCCGCAAGTCTGGTCTGATCTGGATGATTCCGGTTAACCGATAATACAGGAGACCAAGATGGCAGGACCGATGGATCATGAACCGCGCGGCAAGCACCAGTCGAAAAAAGCCGCAGCCAGCGGCTGGATCGGTTCGGCGCTCGAGTACTACGACTTCTTTATATACGCATCCGCCGCGGCGCTGATCTTCCCGCAGATATTCTTCCCGTCGGGCAACCCGACGGTCGCGATCGTTGCTTCTCTGGCGACCTACGGCGTCGGCTACGTGGCCCGGCCCATCGGCGCGTTCGTCCTCGGCCACTGGGGCGATACGCACGGCCGCAAAACCGTGCTGCTGGTCTGCATGTTCCTGATGGGATTCTCGACGATGGCGGTCGCGTTCCTGCCGACGTACCAGCAGGTCGGGATGCTGGCGCCGACTTTGCTGGTGCTTCTGCGCCTGATCCAGGGTTTCGCGGTAGCCGGCGAAATATCCGGTGCCAGTTCGATGATTCTGGAGCACGCCCCGTTCGGCCGGCGCGGCTACTTCGCCAGCTTCTCATTGCAGGGCGTGCAGGCCGGGCAAATCCTGGCCGCGGCGGTGTTCCTGCCGTTGGCACGGTTCATGCCCGCTGAGATGTTCAACACATGGGGGTGGCGCATTCCATTCCTGCTGAGCTTCTTTGTCATCGTCGCGGGCTACATCATTCGCCGCGAGGTCGATGAAACCCCGGCCTTCGCCGAAGAGGGTCAGCACCACGCGGTTCCGCGCGCCCCGATCGTCCAGGCATTCACATATAGTTGGCCGGACATGCTACGGGTTGTCGGCATGGCGCTGATGAATGTCATTCCGGTGGTCGCCACGATCTTCGGCGGCGCCTATGCTGTCCAGGCGGCTTACGGAATCGGCTTCCATAAAGACGTTTACTTGTGGATTCCGGTGCTCGGCAATATCGTTGCGGTCTTCGTGATCCCCTACGTCGGCAACCTGTCCGACAAGATCGGCCGCAGACCGCCGATAATCGTGGGCGCGCTGGCGTCGGGGCTGCTGTCGTTCGCTTATCTTTATGCGATCAGCATCGCCAACGTGCCATTGGCGATCATTATCTCGTTGCTGATGTGGGGCGTCGTCTACCAGGGCTACAACGCTGTTTTCCCGAGCTTCTACCCGGAGCTTTTCCCGACGCGGACGCGGGTGACGGCGATGGCGATCTCTCAGAACATCGGAACGACCATCACTGCGCTGCTCCCGGCGCTGTTCGCCATGGTTGCGCCCCCCGGCTCGGCGAACATTCCGCTCACGGTCGGTTCCATCGCCTTTGCCGTCACGGCAATCTCGGCGCTGGCGGCCTGGAGCGCGCGGGAAACCTATCGGACCCATCTGAACGATCTGGGCGACATCAACGCGGTGCCCGTGGACAAGCTGGAATATGACCGGATGCGCGGGGATTCCTTCGCCGGTGCCCGATCGGCAGGGGTATCCGCATGAGCCGCCTTGTTTATGTCCTGAACGGGCCGAACCTGAACCTGCTGGGCAAGCGGCAGCCGCATATCTACGGGCATGAAACGCTGGCCGACGTGGAACGCGACTGCCGCGCGGTCGCCGCGGAGTTGCGCCTGGAACTGCGCTTTCATCAAAGCAACCGGGAATACGAGATCATCGACTGGATTCACGCAGCCCGGGAGACTGCGGGCGGGATCGTGATCAATCCGGCGGCGTTCACGCATTACTCGGTTGCGATACTGGATGCGCTGAACACGTTCGATGCGCCGGTGATCGAAATCCATATTTCCCAGGTGCACAAGCGGGAGGAGTTCCGGCACCATTCGTTCGTTTCGGCTCGGGCTGATGGGGTGATCGCGGGCTTTGGCACGCAGGGCTATCTGCTTGCCCTGCGCCGGATCGCCTGGCTGATCGACGAAAAGGCTGGTTAGCATGACGACACTGGCGCTGCCGAAGAGCATTGCCACCGTGGCGCTGAGCGGAACCCTGCCCGACAAGCTGGAGGCTGCCGCGGCGGTTGGTTTCGATGGCGTCGAGATCATGGAATCGGATCTGCTGTCGTTCGACGGCTCGCCCGCGGATGTGCGGCGGATTTGCGAGGGGCTGGGTCTGGCGATTTATCTGTATCAGCCGTTCCGCGATTTTGAGGCGATGCCGGAGCCTCAGCGCAGCCGCAACATGGACCGGGCGGAACGAAAATTCGATGTGATGCAAGCGCTCGGCACGGACCTGACGCTGGTGTGCAGCAACACGCAGGCTGCAACGATCGATGATGATGCGCGGGCTGCTGCTGATTTGACGGAGATGGCGGAACGCGCGGCGAGGCGCGGGTTGCGGATCGGGTATGAGGCGTTGTCGTGGGCGCGCCATGTTCGGTTGTGGGGCCATGCCTGGCGGATCGTGCTGATGGCGGATCATCCGGCGTTGGGGTTGATTGTCGATTCGTTTCATACGCTGAGCCTGGGGGATGATCCGTCGGGGATCGCCGGGGTGCCGGGCGAGAGGCTGTTCTTCGTGCAGATGGCGGACGCGCCGAAGCTTTCGATGGATGTGCTGAGCTGGAGCCGGCATTTTCGCAATTTCCCCGGCCAGGGCGATCTGGACGTGACCGGTTTCATGCGGGCGGTGCTGGCTTCGGGCTATGGCGGGCCGCTGTCGTTGGAGGTGTTCAACGATGATTTTCGTTCCGCCCCCGCCCGGCTTGTCGCGCGTGACGGGTTGCGGTCGCTGATCCTGAATGAGGCGGAGGCTTCGGACGGAGCGGGCCTGCCGGCCGCGCCCGTGCTGGATGGTTATGAGTTTGTGGAGTTCGCGGTCGATGAAGCCGCGGGCCGGGAACTGGCGGGTTTTCTGCAAACGCTGGGCTTCAGGCACGCGGGGCGCCATCGATCGAAGGCGGTCGATTTGTATCGCCAGGGTGACGTTTGTCTTGTGCTGAATGCGGAACAGGACAGTGCCGCGGCGGAGCACTTTCAGCTGCACGGCCCGTCCGTTTGCGCGATGGCGATCCGGGTGGACGATGCGGCCCGGGCCTTGGAGCGTGCCCGGGAATTGTTGTGTCCTGAATGGCAGGAGCGAATTGGTGCGGGGGAGCGTCGCATCCCGGCTGTGCGGGCGCCTGACGGGACGTTGATCTATCTGATTCAGCCGGAAGGTAGCAGCCACAGTTTCTGGGAAGACGATTTTGAGTTGCTGCCGGATGTTGGCGAGCCTGCCGGCCTGGATTCGATCGACCATGTGGTACTGGCTTTGCCGGCGGGACGGATGGCGACATATGTGCTGTTCTGGCGCGGCGTTTTCGGGTTGGTGCCGCAGCCCCAACTCGATACGCCGGACCCGTATGGGCTGGTGCAGAGCCGCGCGCTGGTAAGTCCGAACGGGAAGGTTCGGCTGGTGCTGAATGCGTCCGAGAGCCGCGCGACATCAACCGGCCGGTTCGTTTCGGCATATTCGGGGGCGGGCGTACATCACGTGGCGTTTTCGTCCACCGATATCGAGCGCACGGCGAAAGATTACGCTGCGCGGCGGGCATCTTTGTTGACCGTGCCGGCTAATTATTACGATGATCTGTCGGCGCGTTGGGGACTGGCTGACGAGGCGCTCAGCGCGTTGCAAATGCGCGGGCTTCTGTACGACCGCGACGGCGCGGGAGAGTTCTGGCACCTGTATACGGGCGCTTTCCATGACCGTTTCTTTTTCGAGGCGGTGCAGCGCCGCGCGGATTATTCCGGTTTCGGCGCCGCTAACGCCCCTGTTCGGGCTGCCGCTCAAGCTCGCCATTATTCTGTCGGAACAGGTTTGTTATAACTTTCGGGAGACTCCCTGATGTCGGTGCCACAAAGCGAGTTTATCCAGCGCGACCGGGGCCAGCACCCGCCCGCGTACAGCCCGGGGTACAAGACCAGCACGCTGCGTTCGCCCCGGCTTGCCTTGTGGTCGCTGCAGAACTCCTTGTCGGAGTTTACCGGGCCGGTGTTCGGGCGGGAGGAATTGGGGCCGCTGGATCACGATTTGATTCTGAACTACGCCAAGACCGGCGAGCCCAGCGGCGAGCGCACGATCGTGCACGGGCGCGTGATGGATGAGAACGGGCGGGGTGTTCCGAACACGCTGGTGGAGGTATGGCAGGCAAATGCCGGCGGCCGCTATCGGCACAAGAACGATACATACCTGGCGCCAATCGACCCGAATTTTGGCGGCTGCGGGCGGGTGATTACGGATGAAACCGGGGCGTATGTTTTCCGCACAGTCAAGCCCGGAGCGTATCCGTTCCGCAATCATGTGAATTCCTGGCGGCCGGCGCATATCCATTTCTCGCTGAGCGGGTCCGGATTTGCCCAACGGCTGATCACCCAGATGTATTTCGAGGGCGATCCGCTGATCCCGATGGACTCGATTATCAACACCATCCCGGATCCGGCGGCGCGGCAGCGGCTGGTCGCCCCGTTGGACCTGAACGCCGCTGTTCCCCTGGACAGCCTGGCGTATCGCTTTGACATCGTATTGCGAGGGACGCGCTCCACGGTTTTCGAAAACAAGCTGCAGGGGAATTAGCGCCATGACCAAGCTGGAGTATCTGCCGGAAACGCCGTCCCAGACGGCCGGCCCCTATGTCCATATCGGTCTGATCCCGCATCAGGCCGGGTTCGATATCTTCGAGAAGCCGTTTGGCAATATCCTGGCCGCGCGCAACACGCAGGGCGAGCGCATCCGTATCGAAGGCCGCGTGCTGGATGGGCTGGGCTCGCCGTGCAAGGATATCCTGCTGGAGATTTGGCAGGCCAACGCCGCCGGCCGTTACAACCATCCGGCTGACGGACAGACGGACAAGCCGATCGATCCCGGCTTCCGCGGTTGGGGCCGCGCCGGAACCGAATTCGACACCGGCCTGTATCGTTTTGACACCATCAAGCCCGGCCCCGTGACCGGCCGTCGCGGCCACAAACCGATGGCTCCGCACGTCAACATCTGGCTGGCCGCACGCGGCATCAACATCGGCCTGGCAACCCGCATGTATTTCGACGACGAAGCGGCGCTGAACGAAGAAGACCCCGTGCTGCGCATGATCGAACCCGCGATCCGCCGCCAGACTCTGGCGGCAAGGCGGGAGAACCGGGACGGCGGTGTAGTCTACGTCTTCGACATCCGGCTTCAGGGCGAAAACGAAACAGTATTCTTCGACGTCTGACGGAGTGCAGCGATGATCACCGGCAGGACCAAGCTGATCGTGCATCTCGGTTTTCCGACCCAATCGTTCAAGGCGCCCATGATCTATAACCCCTGGTTCGAGATGAAGGGGATCGACGTCGTTGTCGTTCCGGTGGGCGTGGAACCGCCGAACTACCCGGACCTGCTGAAGATGCTGTTCCGGACAACCAATGTGCACGGCGCGCTGGTGACCATGCCGCACAAGGTGATGACAACGAAGCTTGTGGATGAGATCACCACGACGGCAAAGATCGCCGGGGCCTGCAACGCTGTTGTGCGGCGCCCCGACGGGACGCTGCTGGGGGACATGTTCGACGGTGCCGGCTTCACCCGCGGCGTGGAACGAAAGGGAAAGCGGATTGCCGGCGCGCGCGCCCTGGTCGTCGGCTGTGGCGGCGTCGGTTCCGCCATTGCGGCATCGCTTGCCGCAGCGGGGGCGTCGGCGATTGGACTGTTTGACCCCGTAACGGCCTCCGCGGAAGCGCTGGGCGATCGGCTTCGGCAACATTACCGCGAACTTGAAGTGAAGACAGGATCGAAAGATCCGGTGGGATACGATATCGTTGTGAATGCGACACCGCTCGGCATGAAGCCGGGCGATCCTTTACCGGTCGATGTCTCCAGGATAACCTCGGACACTTTTGTCGGTGAAGTTGTCATGAAGGAGGAATATACCCCCTTCCTTCGCGCCGCCATGGACAAAGGATGCACCATTCAGGTCGGCACCGACATGCTGTTTGAACAAATCCCCGCCTACCTGGAATTCTTCGGCTTTGGCACCAGCTCGCCGGAGGAACTGCGCCGCGTTGCGACGTTGAAATACTGAGCCCCGCATGAACCCGTTCGATTACACGAAAGCCTTTACCGACTTTTGGACCGCGCAGGGCCACGCCCTGATGCGGGCTCAGGAGCAGGCCGGCAAGGCGCTGGCGGAAGGCATGAAAGCCGTCGCATCCGGCAAAATTCCGATGATGCCCATGTTGCCTGCCGATCTGTCCGCTGGGGCGACCGAACTTGCTCAGACCAGCAAGTCCGTTATGGACCTCTGGTCGGCCTCCGCATCCGTCTGCGCCAAGTTGGCTACCAGCCTTCCCGCGGCATCGGACGGCAACGGTATCGTCGAAGCAACATTCCGCAAGATGGCCGATCCCCGCGGTTGGATCGCCGGCACCGGGGAAATCGACGACGTGCTCGGGCGCATGGCGGAAGGGCCGCGCTTCGCCGATCTGTGGGAGGCCGAGCGGCGCTATGCGGGTGTGCTGCAGGCGTGGATGAATTTGCGCAGGCGCAGCCTTGAACATAATGCTGTCACGCTGGAGGCGTGGCTGCGGGCGGGACACCGTTTCACGGAGCAACTGGCTTCGGATGCAAGGGCTCCCGACGCCAAGGCGGCGCTGGCACTGTGGGTGGAAACCGCCAATCGAGAATTGCTGGAAACGCAGCGGTCCGAGCGATTCCTGCAGACCCAGGCCGCCATGATCCGCGCAACCACGGACCTTCGGCTAGCGCAGCAAGAACTTGTCGAACATATCGGTAAGCAATATGGCTTTCCGACGCGCACCGAACTGGACGACGTGCATCGCACCGTCACGGAGCTTCGGCGTGAACTGCGCGCCATGCGGCGGGAGCAACGAATGCCGATTACGCAACAACCCGCGCGCCGGTCCGCCGCCGGACAGAAGGAAATGCACACGTGACGCAGACCGGCACAAACGTCTTAGCCGATGCCGCCAAGATGGGCGCAAAAATGCTGACCGGCGGTCAGCTTCTGCGAGACCTGCGGGATTCGGACGTGCAGATCGCGACGACCCCAAAAGATCTGGTATGGAGCCAGGACAAGGTCAGCCTGTTCCACTATCGCCCGCTGGCCCCGCAACGCGTCCGCGTGCCGGTGCTGATTTGTTACGGTCTGGTCGGCCGCTGGACGATGACCGACCTGCAGGAAGATCGGTCGCTGGTTCGGAATCTTTTGAATCTTGGCCTCGATCTTTACGTCGTCGACTGGGGAAATCCGTCCCGGGCGGATCGCTACCTGAAACTGGACGACTATATTCTCGGCTATCTCTCCGACTGCATCGGCGAAATTGCCAAACGGGCCGGCGTGCCGAAAATAAACCTGCTTGGGGTCTGCGAAGGCGGCGTGTTCACCACCGCTTTCGCTGCACTGGAGCCGGACCGGGTCAATACGCTTTGCCTGACCATCACACCGATCGATTTCCACGCCGATACAGTCGAGGATCGTCTCGGCCACGGCTTCATCAATATCTGGACCCGCAGCCTGAGCCCCGAGGATGTCGATCGCCTCATCGACGCGAACGGCAACCTTCCCGGCGAGTTCATGGCTGCGATATTCAACCAGATGTCCCCCATGCGCAGCCTGCTGAAGTATAACCTCGATCTGCTGGAGTTCGTGGACGACGAGCAACGCCTCATGAACTGGCTCCGCATGGAAAAATGGATCGCCGATCGGCCCGATCATCCGGGAGAGGCGGCGAAACAATGGATGAAAGATCTGTACCAGCAGAACAAACTGGTCCGCAATGAATGGGAACTGGACGGACGCAGGGTGGACCTTGGGAACATCAAGATGCCGGTGCTGAACGTCTACGCCAAGGACGACCACATCATTCCACCGGCAACGTCTCGCGCCCTCGGGCCGAAAGTCGGCAGCTCTGACTATACGGAACTGGCACTGGCGGGGGGCCACATAGGCGTTTTCGTCGGCAACCGGTCGCAAACGCTATTCGCGCCGGCGGTGGCGTCTTTCGTGGAAAAACATGATGTGGCCGCCGCGAGATCAGAAGGCTAAGGCCACCCGTATGCCGTTTACGAACAACACCAAGGTCTCGCTTTACTACAATGTGACCGGCGAGGGGCCGGCCGTCTGCCTGATCAACGGCTATCGTCTCAGCGGTTTCGCCTGGCCGGCCGCTTTCGTCGACCGATTATCGGAACGTTTGAGCGTTATCGCCTTCGACAACCGCGGCACGGGCCGCAGCGAAAAGCCTGTTACCGACTACGGATTTTCCGACATGGCAGCCGACGTGGCCGGCCTGCTCGATCATCTTCAGCTTCCCCATGTTCACCTCTTTGGTTTTTCGATGGGGGGCGCGATTGCCCAGGAAGTTGCCCTCCGCCACGCCGATCGGCTTGATCGGCTGGTTTTGTTCGGGACCTTTTGCGGCGGGATATGGGCGGAACCGGCGTCGCTGTCGGTCTTCAACCGCCTGACGGCGAACGAGAAACAAACGCCGGAGGAGGCTGCACGGATAGCATGGCCCGTGACCTATTCCGCTGAGTATCTCGCCGCCAATGCCGACGCCGTGGAACAGCAGATGCGCCGTGAGCTGGAGTATCCGACGCCAATATTCGTGGCCCAAAAGCAGATGGAGTCGTTACGGAAGTTCGACCGCTACCGCGACCTGCCGCGTATCAAGGCACCGACGTTGGTCGTTACGGGGGCGCACGACGTGTTGGTGAAACCCCGGAACTCCAGGATATTGGCATCACGCATCCCGCACGCGCGGCTCGAATTGCTGCATGACCTCGGCCATCGCGCGATATGGGAAGCGCCCGAAGAAATCGCCGATCTGGTTGGAGATTTCCTGACCAGGCCGATCGGGGGGACGCGATGACGTTTTCGCCTCTGGATTCGGAGCTTTTTGGACCATTGTTCGCAACGGATGCAATGCGGGCCTGCTTTTCCGACACCGCCTTGGTCGGCAGCATGCTGGCTGTCGAAGCCGCCCTGGCGCGCAGCGAAAGTTGGATCAGGCTGGCACCGGAAGCGCTTGCACCTGCGATCGAGGCGATACAGCCGGAAGATCTCGACATCGTCTCGCTTGGTATTCGCACCGGCGTTGCCGGGGTGCCGACGATCCCTTTTGTCCAGGCGGTGCAAAAGCAGCTACCCGCGGACCTCGAACGTTCGTTCCACAAAGGCGCAACGACCCAGGACATCATCGATACCGCGCTGGTTCTGCAGGTGCGCGCCGGGTTTGATCTGATCGCCGCCGATCTGAATAAAGTTATTGCGGGTTTTTTAGGAATGGCGGATAGGCATCGTGCGGTGCCGTGCGTCGGACGCACCTATGGGCAACATGCCGCGCCGATAAGCTTCGGCTACAAGGTCGCGGTCTGGCTTACCTGCATCGCCGATGTGGCCGATCGGCTGCCGGATTTGCGCCGTCGCGTGCAGGTCGCGTCGCTGGGCGGCCCGGTCGGCACCCTGGCCTCGCTGGGAAGCGACGGGCCGCGCGTCCTGAATGGTTTCGCGCAGGAACTAGGCCTCGGCATCACCCCGTTATGCTGGCATACCAACCGCGGCCGCGTGGCCGAGACCGGTGCATGGCTGGTGCAACTGACCGGTGCGCTTTCGAAAATAGCAACGGATGTCGTCAACCTCGCATCCACCGAGGTCGGCGAGGTCGCGGAGCCGCATTTGGCCGGACGAGGCGGTTCCTCGGCGATGCCGCACAAGCGCAACCCGGTCGGGTCAACGCTCATCCTGGCTGCCCATGCGGCTGCGAAAGGTTTAGGCTCAACCTTGTTCGAAGCGATGGCCGCTGCGCATGAACGTCCGGCCGGACTGTGGCATGCGGAATGGACCGCCCTGCCATCGCTGTTCGGTTTGGTTTCGGGTGCGTTGCGGGAGGCGAAACTGCTTGCCGACGGTCTCGTTGTTTTCCCGGACCGGATGCGCGCGAATATCGATTTGACCCGTGGACTGCTGTTCGCCGATGCGGCAGCGGCGCGGCTCGGGGCCAGGCTTGGCCGGGAAGCCGCGCACCGTCTTGTCGAACAGGCGGCTGAAGAGGTCCGCCAAACGGGCGCGCCGCTGGCCGATGTGCTTGCCCGGACCCGGGCTGTGCGGGATGCCGGTGTCGATCTGGCCGACGCTTTCGACCTCGCACCGGCCGTAGCCGCTGCGGCTCGGTGGGTCGATCCGGCGCTGCAACACGCTGCCGCAATCCGCGAACGCCTTGAACAACGGGAGGAGTCCGTATGACGCAAAATGCCGAGGCCGTCCTGGGCACCTGGAAACTGCGATCCTATGAGCGCGAAGAAACGGCCACCGGTCGAAGGCACGATCAGTTCGGTGCGCATCCGGACGGCTATCTGGGATATGCACCCGACGGGCGGATGTACGCGATTTTCATCCGGCAGGACCGCGCCGCGCCGCGGGATGTCGTTCCGACGGAGGAGGAAGGCGTGCAGTTGCTGGGTTCGATGGTGGCCTATGCGGGAACGTATACCCTCGGCGACAAGCAGGTGACGCATCATATCGATATTTCCTGGAACCAGGGCTGGACCGGGACGGATCAGGTTCGGTTCTTTGAACTGGACGGCAATACGCTGACGATCACAACTGCTCCGTATCGAAGCTATCTGGACGGCAAGGACGGACGATCCATCCTTGTCTGGGACAGGGTGCCGGGACCATGAGCGCGTTTGGCCTGAAAGGGCAACATGCGTTGGTGACCGGGGCGTCGAGCGGGCTCGGGCGGCATTTCACCAGGGTACTGGCCGCCGCCGGCGCAACCGTCACCGCCGGCGCCCGTCGCGAGGCGGCACTTGCGGAAACCGTTGAGTTCATCGGAGCGCAAGCACACTGCGTGCGCATGGATGTCACCGATGCAAGCAGTGTCGCGCAGGCATTCGCCACGGCTGAAGAGCGATTTGGTCCCGTTACGGTGCTGATCAACAACGCTGGGGTAACAAGTACGAAGGCCGCGCTGGAAGTGACCGAAAACGACTGGGCGAGCGTAATCGACACCAATCTCAAAGGCGCCTGGCTTGTCGCCCGGCATGCGGCGCACCGGATGATCCATCATTCCGTTCCCGGCAGCATCGTCAATATTGCGTCTATTCTGGGGTTGCGCGTTGCCGGCGGCGTTGCGCCCTATGCCATCTCAAAGGCCGGGGTCGTGCAGATGACGAAGTCGCTCGCTCTGGAGTGGGCGCGGCATCGAATCCGGGTCAATGCGCTGGCGCCGGGATATATTGAAACCGAATTGAACGATGCTTTCTTCAGCAGCGATTCCGGCAAGGCACTGATCCGGCGGATACCGCAGCGGCGGCTGGGCGAGGCCAGGGAACTTGAGGGCCCGCTGCTTCTGCTTGCTTCCGATGCCGGGTCGTACATGACCGGCAGCGTCGTGGCAGTTGACGGCGGCCATCTCGTCAGCGGACTTTGAACGAAACACCTCGGAGGATACCATGGACCACCAAGCCGCGGGACACCTGTTCGAGACCGGGCTCGATCGCCATCCGGCCAATTTCGTTCCGCTTTCCCCGATCAGTTTCCTGCGCCGCGCGGTCAGTTCATTTCGCAACAAGGTCGCGGTCATCGATGGTGATCGTCGGTTCAGCTACCGCGACCTGTATGAGCGTTGCGGGCGGTTGGCAGCGGCTTTGGCGGATCGGGGCGTCGGGCGCCTTGATACGGTAGCGATCCTTGCCTCAAACGTTCCGGAGATGATAGAGGCGCATTTTGCCGTTCCGATGCTCGGTGCGGTGCTGAATCCATTAAATACGCGGCTGGATGCGGCGACAATCGCCTTTTCGCTGAATCATGGGCGCGCGAAGGTGCTGATCGTGGATCGCGAGTTTGCGCCGCTCATCTCGGTTGCGCGACATCAGTTGGACCATGAAGTGCTGATTGTCGATATAGAAAACCCCGGACTGCCGGACGCGCCGGCCATCGGCGAGACGACCTATGAGGCGTTTCTGGCGGGTGGCGGTCCGCTGTTCGATGGGCACGAGCCGCAGGACGAGTGGCAGTCGATTTGTCTGTTGTACACCTCAGGAACGACCGGGGACCCGAAGGGCGCCGTGTACAGCCATCGCGGCGCGTATCTTCAGGCGCTCGGCAACGCACTGATGTTCGGGTTGAGTTTCGACAGCGTTTATTTCTGGACGCTGCCCATGTTCCATTGCAGCGGTTGGTCCTAACCGTGGGCGGTGGTCGCGGTTGGGGGAACGCAGGTCTGCCTGCGCAAAGTCGATACGGCAATGATCTTCCGGCTCATTGCGCAACACCGCGTGACTCACCTGTGTGGCGCCCCGATCGTGCTGAATATGCTGGCGCAAGCGCCGGCGGAGCAGCGGGTGGCGTTCAGCCAGACCGTCAATGTCGCAACGGGAGGCGCGGCGCCGCCATCTTCGGTTCTTCGCGCGATGGAAGAACTCGGTTTTCGGGTCACCCACCTGTACGGCGCAACCGAGACCTACGGGCCCGCAACGTCGTGCGTGCCGCAGCCTGAATGGAATGACGGACCTCCGGAGCAACGGTATCTCAACATGGCGCGGCAGGGCGTCGCGTATCCGACCGTTGCGGACATGATGGTTGCAGATCCGGCGACGATGACGCCGGTGCCGCGGGACGGAATCACGATGGGCGAACTGATGATGCGCGGCAATACGGTCATGAAGGGTTATCTGTCCAACCCGGTTTCAACGGCAAAAACCCTGGTTGGCAACTGGTATCTTTCCGGCGACCTGGCTGTATGGCACCCGGACGGGTACATCGAGATAAAGGACCGGTCAAAAGACATTATCATTTCGGGTGGAGAAAATATATCCACGCTGGAGGTGGAGGAGGTTTTGTCCCGCCACCCGGCAGTGCTACTCGCTGCCGTAGTTGCACAGCCGGATCCGACCTGGGGCGAAACGCCATGCGCGTTCCTGGAACTGAAACCGGATGGCGCCGGCGTTACCGAGGCGGACATCATCGAGTTTTGCCGGCAGTCGCTGGCTCGTTTCAAGGTGCCGAAGCGGGTGGTGTTCGTCGACATCCCCAAGACGTCCACCGGCAAGATTCAGAAATTCACGTTGCGGAACTGGGCGTCAGGCCGCGGCCCGGCAGACGGCTAACGGACGGCCGGGCGTGGACGCGGTCGCCGGCCGCGCCTATTCTCCGCTTCGAGAGCGAGAGGAAACCGCCCCATGTCAGACTCCCCCGTCGTTCGCCTCGAAAAAGACGGCGATATCGGCCTGATTATCATCAACTACCCGCCGGTCAATGCGCTCGGGCCGGGGGTGTCGGAGGGCATCATCGAGTCCCTCAACACCGCCAACGCCGATCCTTCGATCAAGGCGCTGGTGCTGATTGGCGATGGACGCAGCTTCATTGCAGGGGCGGACATTCGCGGTTTCGGAACGGGCCGCAAGCATCTGCCGCTTGGCCAGCGCACTTATGACGCACTCGATGCGAGCAGCAAGCCGGTCGTCGCTGCCATCCATGGTTTCGCCCTTGGCGGCGGACTGGAAAATGCGCTCGCCTGCCACTACCGAATCGCCGTTCCGTCCGCAAAACTCGGTCTTCCCGAAGTGCTGATCGGCATTTTGCCCGGCGGTGGCGGCACACAGCGTCTGCCACGTATCGTCGGAGCACAAACCGCCCTCGATATGATTACCTCCGGCCGGCATGTTCCGGCGCCCGAGGCGGCCCTGCTCGGCATTCTTGATGAGGTGCTGCCGGAGGGCGCCGATTTGCGTCAATCCGCGGTCGCTTTTGCCCGCAAGATTGCCGGCGTGACGCCCCTGCCCCGCGTCCGGGACAAGACCGTTACGGCAGAACCCGGCGTTTTCGAGGCCATGCGAAAATCGGTCGCTCGCAAAGCTCGTAACCAAAAGGCGCCGTATCATTGCATCGCCGCCGTCGAAGCAGCCTGCAATTTGCCGTTCGACGAAGGCATTCGGCGGGAAGCCGAACTCTTTGCGGAACTGGAAAGCTCCGACGAAGCGAAGGCCCTTCGCCATGCTTTCTTCGCTGAACGCGAGGTTGCAAAACTGCCGGATCTGCCAAGGAACGTTGTGGCGCATGAGTTCACCGCGCCGGCGGTCATCGGCGCGGGCACCATGGGCGGCGGCATCGCCATGGCATTCGCTGATTTCGGTTTCGACGTGAAAATCCTGGATGCCACGCCGGAAGCGCTGGATCGGGGCATGGAACGCATCCGGTCCAACTACGCCACATCAGTGAAACGCGGCAGCCTTGGGGCAGATGAGATGCAACGCCGCCTTGCGCGCATCCATCCCGTCGGCGGCTACACGGACATTGCCGACAGCGACGTTGTCATTGAAGCAGTGTTTGAGCGCATGGACGTGAAGAAGCCGATCTTCGAGAAACTCGACGATATCCTGAAGCCCGGGGCGTTCTTGTTTTCCAACACATCGGCGCTGGATATGGATGAACTTGCGTCGGTAACGAAGCGCCCTGAATACGTTGCGGGAACGCACTTCTTTTCCCCTGCCAACGTGATGAAACTGCTGGAAGTCGTTCGTCCGTCGAAGGCCTCGCCGGAGACCTTGATGACGGCCATGGCGCTCGGCCGCCGTATCGGCAAGATTTCGGCGATGGCCGGCAACACGGATGGTTTTGTGGCCAACCGGTCGCGCGCGCCGTTCAATAGCGAGATGGTCATCCTGCTGGAGGAAGGTTGCCTACCGGAACAGGTCGACAGAGTTATGGTCGATTTCGGCTATCCGATGGGGCCCTTTGCGGTGGGCGATCTGGCGGGTCTTGATATCGGTGCGGAGGGCCGTAGGCGTCGCGCACTGGCGAATCCGAATTACCGCAAACTGCCAATCGCCGACAAACTGGTTGAGCTGGGACGGTACGGCCAGAAAACGAATGCCGGTTGGTATCGTTACGACAAAGGCGATCGGACGCCGCGTCCGGATCCGGAAGTGGCCGCGATCATCGCATCCGTCGCCGCCGAACTGGGGGTGCCGCAACGAAGCTTCACCGATACGGAAATTCTGCATCGGCTGCTGTTCGCCTCTGTCAACGAAGCGTGCCGCATTCTGGAGGAGGGCAAGGCGTACCGCGCCAGCGACATCGACGTCATGTGGCTGCACGGATTTGGATTTCCCCGTTACCGCGGTGGCCTGATGTTCTGGGCTGACGGCATCGGCGTGAAAAATGTCCACGCTCAGATCGCCGCCTGGCATCAGCGATACGGCGAACGCTGGGCACCTTCACTTCTGTTGCGCACTTTGTCGGAGACCGGCACGCCGTTCCTGGAAGCCAAGCCTGCGCCATTCGTGTAATGCCTCACGCAGACACACGGTTGGGGGACTATCCGATGACCCGCGGCCTGCTTGCCGCCTCGTGCCTGTTCGCAGGCCTTTACGCCGCTGCGGCGCAAGCTGAACCGTTCACATGTCCGCATGTCGGGGGAAGTTTCGTTTTTGCGCAGGAAGCCAACGTCAATACGCTCGATCAGATGACGTCGTCCACGATTTCCACGCGCAACATTGCGATGAACATCTACGAATCGCTAATGACACGTGATGAGAACAACCGGCCAATTCTGGAACTGGCTGAATCGATGCTGGAAGCGGCCGACCATTTGACCTATACGTTCAGGCTGCGCGGCGCGATTCACTTCCATAACGGCAAGGCTATGAGTTCAGCCGACGTGGTGGCATCGTTCGATCGATATGCCAGGGTGGGGCTTGAGCGCGGCATATTGGACAACGTCGCGCGCTGGGATGCTCCGGATGCCGGAACGTTCGTGATACACATGAAACGGGCGCAGCCCACGTTTATCCAGGCGCTGTCTTCGTACAGCGTGCCGATCGTTATTATTCCCGCGGAAAACCGCGACATACCGGGGCTGCAACTGACGCAACCGGTCGGCACCGGGCCGTATCAGCTTGTCGAAGCTGTGCCGGGCGGCGCGGTGAAGCTGAAACGCTTCGATGGCTACCGGCCGAACGGCAGTTTTCGGGAGCGAACCGGCTTCGGGGGCTACAAGGTGGCCTGCCTCGATTCGGTGGTTTTCCGTATCGTCAGCGAGCCCGCGGGCCGGGTGGCCGGGTTACGCTCGGGTGAGCTTCAGGGCGTCGAGGATGTACCGGCAACGTCCTTGCCGGAACTGAAGCAGGACACGGAAATCACCATTCTGCCGCTGAAGAATTGGTGGATTCAGATCGCCATCCCCAACACATCGAACCCGCCGACCGACAGCTTGCCGGTTCGCAAAGCGATCCAGGCGGCTTTGGACATGGATGAGATCATGGATGCCGCGTCGGACGGCAACTACAGCCTGAACGTCGGTTTCCAATATCCGGATCAGCCAGCCTATACCGATGCGGGCAGGGAAACCTACAATCTGCATGATCCGGAGTTGGCCAAAAAATATCTCATTGAGGCCGGCTATCAGGGCGAGCCGGTCATTCTGCTGACCAACAAGGACTATCCGCCGATGTACAACTCGGCCCTGGTCATGCAGCAGCAGCTCGAGGCGGTGGGAATCAATGCCCAGATGAAGGTGGTGGACTGGCCGACATCGGTGCAGATGGTGCAAAACTCGACGGCAGGCTGGAACTTTCATTTCACGGGCTGGGGCACTCAGCCGGCGCTGGGACCGCTGGCCGTGATGCAGTTTCTTGTGCAGCCGAACGCAACGTACAAGCCGGACGGCGGAAAGGATGATCCCGACGTCCGCGCCGCCTGGAACGATATGAACACCCTGCCGACGGCGGAGGGGCGGCAGGAGGCCTTCGCACGGATGCAGAAACTCGTGCTGGAACGCGTCTACGCCGTTCCCTTCGGATCTTTTACCAAAATCCAGGCGGTGCGGTCCGATGTCGGCGGTTTCGTCCCGTTCCGGATTCCGCGAATGGCCAACGTTTGGCTCAGTCAGTGATCGCGTCTAAGATTCTCCCAGAACCTGCTTCATGATCGTCAGCGCATCGTCGATCTGGTCCGTGCTGATGTCCAAATGGGTGCAGGCACGTCCCCGGTATGCGGCTGACACCGATATCGTAACGCCCATCGGCCGGAGCCTTGCGGCAAATTCCGCGGCGGTCAGACCCGTGCCACTGGTATCGAAAAATACCAGATTTGTTTCCGAAACCTCCACGGCGATCCCCGGGATCTGAGCCATCCCGCGCGCCAACGCCGCGGCGTTGGCATGATCCTCGGCGAGCCTGGCGATGTTGTATTGCAGTGCGTATATACAGGCGGCTGCGTTCATGCCGCCCTGCCGCATCGATCCGCCCAGCCGTTGCTTCCAGCGCCACGCCTGGCCGATGAAATCCCTCGGCCCGACCAGCATGGCGCCGAGCGGCGCGCCAAGTCCTTTTGTGAAATCCAGCATGACCGTGTCGCAAGCAGCGACAACGCCGCCGAGCGGGACCCCCAAAGCCACCGCCGCGTTCACGACTCTCGCGCCGTCCATGTGGACATTCATGCCGTGCTCATGCGCTACCGCGGCAACCGCCTGCAATTCTTCGACCCGCCAGCAGGCGCCGCCGCCCTTGTTTGCCGTCTGTTCCACTTCCAGCAAGCGTTGCGGCGGCGAATATCTCGATGCCGGGCGGATCGCCTGGCGAACCGTTTCCGCCGAAAATATCCCGCGCGGCCCCTGCAAACCGCGGATCATGACCCCGCTGATCGCCCCCGGCGCACCGCCTTCGCTGCCTTGGATGTGCGCGTCCTCGTGCGCCAGGATTTCGTCGCCCGGCCGGCAATGCGTCGCGACGGCAACCTGATTGCACATGGTGCCGGACGGCATGAACATCGCCGCCTCCTTGCCCAGCAGCGCGGCCGTCCGATCGCACAATTCCCACACCGTAGGGTCGGAGCCGCCCTGTTCGTCCCCCACTTCGGCCGCCAGCATCGCCTCCTTCATCGCGCGGGACGGTCGGGTCTGCGTGTCGGAATAGAGGTTGATCCGGACAGGAACGGAAAAGTCGGCCCGCTTGGGTTCGTAACTCATGCAGAAGCTCCATCGACGGCAGGCACTTCGTACCAGAAGGGGGCATTGCCTGGAAAGCCGCCCCGTCGGATGCTGCGCCGATGGATGCGAACATCGAGCAAGCCGGCACAGCCCACTGGCAGCGCAACCTTTGGGTCTGCGTGTTCGGATCGTTCACCACTATCGTTGCGATGACGTTGCTGCTGCCGTTCCTGCCGCTTTATGTCGGGCAGCTTGGCGTGAGCGATCACGCCTCGATCGTGCAATGGTCCGGGGTGGCTTACGGCGCAACATTCCTCACTGCCGCGATGTTCGCGCCGCTTTGGGGGCGGCTGGGCGATCAGTATGGCCGCAAATTGATGCTGATCCGTGCCAGCCTCGGCATGGCCTTGGCCATCTCGCTGATCGGCCTGTCGCAAAACGTCTATCAGCTCGTCGGGCTGCGGTTGTTCACGGGGGTGCTGGGCGGATATTCCTCAGGATCGACCGTACTGGTGGCGACGCAAACGCCGCGTGCACAGACCGGATGGGCGCTGGGCGTGATGGCCTCCGGCATCATGGCCGGCAACGTCGCCGGGCCGCTCATCGGCGGCGTCCTGCCGCCTCTGATCGGCATCAGAATGACCTTCCTGGCGGCCGGGGCCATCATTTTTGTTGCGTTTCTCGCCACCATGTTCCTGATCAAAGAGGAACCGCGGCCGCCTCGCAACAACGCCGCCGCGCGGCGCGGCGGCTGGGCGGGTATTCCGGACAAGCGGCCTGTCGTCGCCATGCTGGTCACCGGCATGCTGCTGATGCTGGCGAACATGTCGATCGAGCCGATCATTACGGTATATGTGGCGACGATTGTTCGGGACGCAGCGCGGGTGACGGTGGTCGCGGGCTTGGCGATGTCGGCGGCAGCCCTCGGCAGCATTCTCTCCGCCTCCCGCCTCGGAAAACTGGCCGATCGGCTGGGGCATTTGCAGGTTATCGTGGGATGCCTGGGGGTTTCGGCGCTGCTGTTGATACCCCAGGCTTTCGTTACGACAGGCTGGCAGTTGGTCGGCTTGCGGTTCCTGATGGGGCTGTCGCTCGGCGGCTTGCTGCCCTGCGTTGCGACGGTGATCCGTCACAACGTTCCGGAACATATCGCGGGCAGTATCCTCGGCTATTCCACGTCCGCGCAATATGTCGGCCAGGTCGCCGGGCCGTTGGCCGGCGGCTTCGTGGGAGGTCATGGCGGGATGCGGGCGGTGTTTCTTGGGACGTCGGTCCTGATGGCCGGGGGCGCGGTGTTCACCTGGCTGTCGCGATCGCGCCGCCGGGATTAGTTGCAAACGACATTGACCAGTGCCTGCGTGCCCGCGCGCACGGCAGAAGCGGCACGTTGCAGCGCCGCGGGAAGGTCGGCGGGCTTGTCGACACGTTCCCCATGCCCATCATGCGCCGCCACGATCTTCTCGAACGACGGCGCCGGCAGATCGGCCAGCAGCCGGCCATCGGCCTCCGCGGCCAGACCGTGGCCGTACATATCCAGCGTGGCCTGCCGCACCGCGCCGTACAGGCCATTGTTGTAGATGATCGTCAGCACCGGCAGGTTCTGCATTTGCGAGACATAATGGCACGCGGTCGGATTGGAAAACATATAGGCGCCATCGCCGAGAACCGACAGAACCAAACTCCCGGGCGACGCCAGCTTGATGCCGAGCGAGGCCGGGAAGCCCCAACCGAGACCGCCGGCGCTGCTCAGAGCGAAAAGGCTGCCGGGCGCCGTCAGCGCACAGTATTCCTGCCGGAACGAGTACTCGCTGACGACTTTCGTGTCCGCGTCGATGACATCTCGAAGGCAATGGTTCAGCCAAGGCAGGGTGACAACCTCCGCCTTCCCGGCTTGTTCCGCCTCGCCCTTCCAGCCGTCGTGCAGCCGGCTCGAACGATCCCGCAGCCGGGCATCGCGCGCGGCGACGTGTGGTGCCGGCCTGGCGGCCAGAGCGATTTCCAGCGCCTCCAGCACCGACAGGCACGTCGCGGTTATGGTGAGATCGGAGGGGAAACTGCGCATCGGCAGGCGAACGTGCAACGGATCCTCGCCGATCTGGACGATGCGCGCGGACGAACGCGGGGACTGCCTGGATGGCACCCATGGCACATCCGTTTCGAACACAACCACCAGATCAGCGTCTTCCAGCAACGCCCCGGGCGACGATCCCTGGAACATCGGATGATCCGCCGCCACGGCAAAAAACCGCGTAAAATACGGAATGACCGGCAGGGCATAGCGTTCCGCCAGACGCGCCAGCACGACGCTTTCGCGCGGATCTTTTCCCAGCATGGCGGTGATGACCAGAGGATTTCTCGCCTCGGCAATCCAGTCCGCCAAAGTCTCGATGTCGTCGGCCCGCGCCACCGGCGGACGCGAAACGGCGCGGCGATCACAGGTGCTTTCGGCGCGGCCCGCAACCCTTTCGCTGAGAACCTCGCGCGGCAGGCTGAGATAGACCGGCCCTTGCGGCGACGCCGAGGCAATTTCCATGGCCCGGTCCACAGCCGAAGCCGCCTGGTCGCCGCGCCGCATTTCATAATCCCACTTGACCAGTTCTCGCAGCATGCCGGCCTGGTCGAACATTTCTTGCGCCCACTGAATATGCGCGCTGCGCGATCCTTCCGCGCCGCTTTCGGTATAGGGGGTGCGGCCGGAGGTCAGCAGCATCGGCACGCGGTCACGGCTGGCGTTGATCAGCATGTTGATGGCGTTCGCCGTTCCAACGTTGGTGTGCAGCATGATCGCCTGCGGCCGCCCGGTCACCGCGGTGTAGCCGTGCGCCATGGCGACCGCGACACTTTCATGCGGAACGAGCATCGGCCGGGGGACCTTCCGGTTAGCCCGCGCGGCACGGGAAAAGGCCTCTACTATCGGCGGAAAATCGGTGCCCGGGTTGACGAACAGATGCTCGATGTCATGCGCGGCAAGCGCCTCCAGATAGTCTTCGGCGGCAATCCTGTCGGGCATGAATGTCCTCCTCCAGAGCTGAAAAAACTACGATCCCGGGGAATTCCACGCCAACAGCAAAACATAGCCGGTGATCGCGCAGCCGGAATGGATCGCGATCAGCACCGCGGGCACGCGCTGCCGGCGCAACAGAACCGCGATCCCCGTCACCAACGCCGCGCCGAACAGCAATGCTGATAACCCGCCGAATGACCCGGCACCCGCTGCGACTCCGCGTGCCGGTCCGCGCAAGACCAGCAGCAGAACGCCAAAGCCGATCGCCCCGATAACACCGTGCAGCAGTCCGACCATGGCGGGCGGTGCGGACACACCACGCAGATGCCACAAAGCCAGGCCGGTTCCGACCGCAACGGCGATGGTCAGCAATGCGACTGCAACGAACATGGCCGTCACCCCACCACGCCGAGGCCGCGCAGGCGCTCGATCTCATCGTTGCTGTAACCGGCCTCGGCGAGCACCGCCGCGTTATGCTGGCCAACCGAAGGGGCGCGCAACGCCGAAACCTTTTCCACGCCATCGATGTGAAACGGCGTCATCACCGTCAACCCGCGCCCGTCGGCGAACGGCGCCAGCGCCCCGCACAGACGCAATTGCGGGTCGTCCAAAGTCTCATCCACGGTAGCAACGATCCCGAACGTGACCCCGACCGCATCCAGAATGACCCGCCAGTCGGCAAGATCGCGGCGGGCGAAAACCTCATCCAGGATCAGCACAAACTGCCGCGCATGATGTTTCCGCGCCTCCGCCGTCGCAAACCGCGGATCATCCGTCAAATCGGCGCGTCCGATCGCCGACAGAAATGACGGCAACTGCCGCTGCTCGTTGTACAGCGCCATGATGAACCAGCGCCCGTCGCGGGTCCGGTAATGGTTGGCCAATGCGTTGGGCGGCTGATCGCGCCGCGGGCGCAACGGCACATGCTCGCCGAACAGCCGGGTCTGCACCGCGCAGCCATTCGCCCAAACCCCGTTCTGCAGCAGCGACGATTTTACCACTCCGCCCTGGCCGGTCTTTTCCCGCCGGTAAAGCGCAGAGACGATCGCGGCGTAGAGCGCGGTGGCGCTCGGATGGTCGCCCATGCCGGGCATCGACCGCGACGGCACGGTCACAGCGTCGGCCCGCACCATGTCCATCAGTCCGGTGCGAGCCCAATACGCCGTGGAATCGAACCCGGTCTTCGCTGCCTCCTCGCCATGCTCGCCATAGGCGGTGAAGGACGCATAGATCAGCCGCGGGTTGAGCGGCAGCAAATCCCCCGCCGCCATCAGCAACCGGTGCCGCACGGGCAGCGGAAAGTTGGTGATGAAAACATCGGCGGCGGCGGCCAGCCGGTGCAGCACCGCCTGTCCCTCCGGCTGCTTCAGGTCCAGCGCAAGGCTGCGCTTGTTACGCGACGTCAACTGCCAGTAGTAGTCAACCGGCCGGCCGGGAATCGGCGTGGAGTCGCGCCAGGGATCGCCGGCGCCGGGCGGCTCGATCTTGATCACGTCCGCACCGAAATCCGACAGCATCGTCGCGGCTGCCGGCCCGGCGATCCAGCTTGCGCAGTCGATGACCTTCAGACCGGCGAACAGGCTCATGGCGCCGAATTGCTGAAAATGACCGTCCCGGATGCCGCAAACATGCCGCCGACGCCGTGACACACCGAAATCTCCGCCCCCGGGATCTGCGCCGGCGCAATCCCGCGCATCTGCCGCACGCTCTCCTGCAACGCGTACATCCCGTACATGCCGGAGTGCATGTATGACAGCCCTCCGCCATTGGTATTCAACGGCAACGAGCCGCCCGGGGCGGTATTGCGCCCGGCGATGAACGCCGCCGCCTCCCCGCGCGGCACGAAGTCCGGGTCTTCCAGCCCGTAAATCGGCAGGTGGGCGAACGCGTCGTAGATCATCAGGTGATCGACGTCCTTGTGCACGATCCCCGCCTCCCGGAACGCCGCCGGACCTGCCACGCGGAAGGCGCGCGAGCGGGTGAAATCCTGCATCTGGCTGATCATCGGCGTTTCCGCGCTCTCCCCCGTGCCCGGGACATAGACCGGCCGCGCCGGAAAGTCTCTGGCCCGCTCGGCGGATGTCAGGATCAGTGCGCCACCGCCGTCGGTCACCAGGCAGCACATCAGCAGCCGGAACGGATAGGCGATCATCCGGCTGTTCAGCACGTCATCCACCGTTAGCGGCGAGCGGAACGTCGCCCGCGGGTTCTTCGCCGCCCATTCCCGCTGCACCACGGCCACCCCGGCGATCTGCTCCTCGGTCACGCCGTAGGTTTTCATGAACCGAAGCACCGGGATGGTGAACATGCCGGGCGGACCCATCGGCCCGAACGGCTGCTCGAACTGCCCGTTCAGCGAGGCCGGATGCACCGGTCGGGGCGGCGCGCCTACACCGGATTTGCCGCTCTCGCCATGCGTAATGAGAATGGTTTTCGCCAGCCCCGCCTCGATCGCCGCGGCGGCGTGGCGGACATGGATCATGAAGCTGCAGCCGCCGACGGATGTGCCGTCGATCCAGGTCGGGGTGATGCCGAGGTAATGCGCGAGTTGCACGGGCGTCTCCCCGGCCGTTGCGATGCCGTCGATGTCCTTCGGCGTCAGGCCGCAATCGGCCATCGCGTTCAACGCGGCGTCGGCATGCAACCCGATCTGCGACAAGCCGGGGATGACGCCCAGTTCGGTGGTTTCGGCGGCGCCGACGACGGCGACACTGTTGCGCGGCATCGGTTCAGCCCTTCGCCGGGCGGAACAAGGGCAGAGCGATCGAATCGGTCTGCGGCTCGAACACGACTTCCAGCTTCATATCCAGCACCAGCGCGTCGGGCGTCTGAGGGCAGTCCACGATGTTGGTCATCATCCGCGGCCCCTCAAGAAGTTCGACAACGGCAATGGCGTAGGGCGGGGTAAAGCCGGGCACCGGACGGTGATGGATCACATAGCTGTAAAGCGTCGCCTTGCCGCTGGCCCTGGTGACGGAGACGCGCCGCGACGCGCAGTCCGGGCAGAACGGACGCGGCGGAAAGTAGACCTTGCCGCAGTCGTCGCAGCGTTGCAGCAGCAACGCGTTCGCGCGGGCGCCGTCCCAGAAATGCTGCGTTTCCGGCGTCGGCTGCGGCAGAGCGCGTCCCTGTGTCGCCATTCCTGGTGCCCTCCGGTCCGATGGAAGGAACGTTATGCGGCAACCGGGCGCCCGGCAACCGCGGCCGGCGGTTCAGCTCAGCAGCACCGCCTTGCCGATGACGAGACGGTCGATCACCGCCTGCAGCGCCTCGGCCGCCTGGTCCAGCCGGAAGGTATGCCAAATCCGCGGCCGCAGCTTGCCCTGTTCCGCCAGCGCCAGCAGCGCCTTCATGTTGGCGGCCGCCAGCGCGGGATTGGCTTCGTTCAGCCCACCGATCCGCACGCCGACGACATCGATGCCTTTGATCAGCAGATAGTTGCTGCGGATATCTGTCGGCCCGCCGCCGAGGAAGCCCGGGATCAACAGCCGGCCGCACCACGCGAGGCAGCGCAGCGATTCCTCGGCCACTTTGTCACCGATGGGATCATAGACGATATCGACACCGCGCCCGTCCGTCAGGTGCTTCACCTCGTCAGTGAAGCCCGAGCGGTAGCCGATCGCGTAGTCCGCACCCTCCTCCAGGCAGGCGGCGCGCTTTTCCTCGCTGCCCGCGGTGGCGATGACGGTGGCGCCGAATGCCTTGGCGACCTGGATCGCGGCAATGCCGATTCGCCCCGCCGCGCCATGCACCAGCACCGAGTCGCCTTCCTTAAGCCGGCCGCGCTGAAGCAAGGCATGATATGCAGTCGTATATGCCCCGCGAAAAACGCCTGCCTGAGCCAGCGTCAGACCTGCAGGCACGGGGTCGCACAGCTCCGCTTTGGCGTTGCCCAGCTCCGCCAGCGCCCCCAGCGTGTGCCGCGACATCACCGCATCACCGACGGCGAAACCGCTTACATCCGCGCCGATGGCGGCGACGTAACCGGCGGCTTCGCTGCCAGGAATGAACGGAGGGTCAGGACGGAACTGGTATTTTCCGGCCAGCATCAGTACGTCCACGTATTGAACGCCGCGCGCGGCGATGCTAACCTGGATCTCACCGGGACCGGGCGGCGGCGGGGCCGGGACGTCGCGCAGGGCAAGAACCTCGGGCCCGCCGAACCGTCCGCACACCATCGCCTTCATCCGCACCTCCCCTTGACGCCTATAACGAATTGTAACACTCACCTTGCAACCGGAGGAGCCAGACACTCCATAGCTTGATTGACGTCAATTCAATCCGCTACACGCAAACTCTTGTTTCGCGGTAGCGAAAAAGGCGGACAGGTTTCCATGCCCACTCGTACCATGCTAGCCCAGGCGCTCTCCTCCCATCCCGACAGCACCAACGTGGCGAAGGCTGTGCGCAACACCCCGTTGCTTCAAAATCTCGAAGAACGCGTGGCGGAACGACTCGCCGGGATCTGTTCGATTGTGATTGCCCCGGAAAACATGGAGCTGGCGCATCAGGGCGAGGAAGCGGAGCAACTCTTCATCGTGCTGGATGGGCAGCTTGCCGCCATCAACACGGCGCCGAACGGAACGACGGCCGTGGTGGACGTGATCCGGCAGGGCGAGACGTTGGGTCTGGCGACGCTGCTGGCCCGGCTGCCGCGCCTGATGACCGTGCGGACGATCACGCCGAGCCGGGTTCTGTGCATCGAAGCCGCGGGGTTGCTGGCGCTGATGTCGCAGGAGGCGTCCTTGGTCACCGCGCTGCTGCGGGCGGAGGCGCGGGAATTCCGGGCGCTGGTGCGCCAGGTCTGCGACCTGAAGTTGCGGACTACCGCTCAGCGGCTGGGCTGTTATCTGCTGTCGCTGTCGGAGGAGCATAAGGCGAACGCCACGGCGCTGCGGTTGCCGTTCGACAAACGGCTGCTGGCGGCGCGGCTGGGATGCCGGCAGGAGAATCTGTCGCGCGCCTTCGCTGCCTTGCGCGGACTCGGTGTGGAAACGCATGGCGCGCGGGTGATCCTGCACGATATCGCAAAGCTGCGTGATTATTCGGTGCCTGACGAGGTGCATGACGAGGCGTTTGCCTGATCCGGCCGTCTCGATCGTCCTGGAGGGCCGTGACCTTCCGGCGCCGGCATTCCGGTGCCGCGAAGGTTTCACGCCCGTTCAACCAGAAGTTATGTGGCTAAACATTCCGAATCATATCAGATACGGCGGCGCCTGAAGCGTGATGCCCGCGTTGTGCAGTTCACCGAATGGTGCAAACAAGAAGTATACTGCAATAATTGGGGGCCTCTATGCGAGATGATTTGTCCCGGCGGGTTACCGCCGAATTCTTCGGCACTTTCTGGCTGACCTTCGCCGGCTGCGGAGCCGCCGTGCTGGCCGCTGCATTCCCGGCCCTGGGCATCGGGTTCCTCGGCGTTGCCTTCGCCTTCGGGCTGACGGTGCTGACCATGGCCTATGCCGTCGGCCACATCTCGGGCGGGCATTTCAACCCGGCGGTAACCCTGGGCCTGTGGGCTGCCGGACGCTCCGCCAGCAAACACGTCATTCCCTACATCATCGCCCAGGTCGCAGGCGCCATCGCCGCCGCGGCGGTGCTTTGGCTGATCGCGTCCGGCAAGCCCGAGTGGGTTCCCGGGGGTTTTGCCTCGAACGGCTACGGCGATCTCAGCCCCGGCAAGTACGGACTGGTTTCGTGCTTCGTGACCGAGTTGCTGCTGACCTTCTTCTTCCTCTACATCATCATCGGCACGACGTCGAAGGGCGCGGCGGTGGGGTTTGCCGGCATACCCATCGGCCTGGCGCTGACTCTGATCCACCTGGTGTCGATCCCGGTCACCAACACCTCGGTCAATCCGGCGCGCAGCACGGGACCGGCGTTGTTCGCCGGAGGCGAGTATATCGCCCAGCTTTGGCTGTTCTGGATCGCGCCCATCGCCGGGGCGGTGATCGCCGGGCTGCTGTCGCGGTGGCTGTATGAGCCGGACAAGCTGGACGAGACGATCGTGGTTGAGGAACGCGAGCGGCGCCGCACGGCTTAGGCGTCAAGCCCGGGCGATGGTCTTCCCGGCGTCACGGTCCGCCCAAGCGGGCCGTGACGCCGCCGTTTAGATGACCATGCGGCCGCTGTGGCGGGTGACAATGACAGGACTACCTGCACATAGCCTTCACCGCCTGCCAGTCCCTGGCATCCAACAGCGCCGGTCCCGCCGAAACCGCGCTCGTTTCGTCGAGGCGGCTCACCCGCTCCGGCGTCAGCGGGTGGTCCCGCAGGATCGAAAACGCCTCCTCGCCGGGTCCGGCAATGCGCTGCAGAAGATCGCCGAACGGTGCCGCCGGTCGGCCGAGGCGGTGCATCACCACGATCGCGAACCCGTCCGCGCCAGCCTCGATATCGCGTGAATAGGCGGCGCTGAGCCAGGACCGCGCGGCGAACAAAGCGGCCCCGGCGCCGGTTACGTCGCCGAACAGCAGACCGACCAGGAACCCCGTGCCGCCATCGCGGATCAGCCGGCGGATGCCGTCGCGATGCGAGATATGGCCGAACTCATGCGCGAGCACGCCGGCCAATTCGTCGGGCGACTTTGCCCGGTCCAGCAGGCCGGAAAGCACATAGACCCGCCCGCCCGGCAGCGCGAACGCGTTCGGAACGGGGGATTGCAGGACGACCGGATCGGGCGGGATTGGCAACCGCGCCGCCGATTGCAGAGTCTCCACCAGCTTCGCCAACGCCGCCTGCCCTTCGGGCCGGGTGCAAGGCTTGCCCGGGAACAGCGCCCGGATCTGCGTGTCGACCGCTTCGCCCAGGGGTTTTTCCCAACTCACCGGCAACGCGTCCGCCAGTTGATCCGCGGCGACCGGGACGCCGAACCAGATGACCGCGACGATCGCCGCAGCGGCGGCCAGCGACCACGCGGCGATGCGGCCAACCGATATCGCCTCTGCACCGCCCGCTCCGGTCAGGGCGGGACAATGGCGCTGAATGCCTGCCTGCGCCGCGTCGTCGTGCAGTTCGAGACGGGCCAGCGGCGCGGCCGTCAGGCAGCACAGCCGCATGGTGCCGGGGGGCGCATCGGCCGTGCGGATCTCGGCGTAGGGCCAGGTTGCGACGCAGGCCCCGTCCTCCAGGATGTCAAGGCGCCCGGCGAAGCGGAGTTCGACGACGCGCCGCCGGCTCGATTGACCGTCGAAAAACACGGCCGCCGGCACGCTGGACTCGATCACCGGCTAGAAGCCGGCGAAGTCGAGCCCGTCCGCCAGTCCCTCGCCCAGGGCGCTCGCCGCCTCGCCGGCCGCCATGACATTCGCTGTGGCGACCGGGTTGAGCAGAACGCAGGCGCCGGCGACGCGGCGCCAGACCCGCTGCAACGTGTAGATCCGGCCCACGACACCGAGTGTCAGCAGCAGGCCGAGATACCAGACACCATAGGCGGCAAAGATCCATATCGGCGGATGGGATGCCAGTGCGGCAAGCCCCGCCTTTCCGATACCGGCGACGAGCGACCCTGCCAAACCGGCGGCCGGCGCGCTGAACAGCAGAACGACGAGCACACCCATCCCGATCAGCGACCAGTAAACCCCGATCAGCGCGGTCGGCGGCAGCACGCAGCCCACCGCCGCGTCTCCGAAGCGGATTCCCTCGGCCCACCATTTCCATTCGGTAGCGACGCGGACCGCGTGCAGGAACGGCAGGGCGACCAGTGGGATGAAACCAAGCAGCATGGCCATCCCGGCGCCGCTCATGAGCGGGCTGTTCCTGGCCGAACCCATCTTGGCGGCGATTGCGGCGGCAACCAGGCCGCCGAAGACCATGATAATCGGCAGCAGGCCGAGCAGCCAGACCCACCAGATTCGCTTGAACAAAGCCCATCCCGTCGAAGCGAAGCGGCCGGGCAGGTTGCCGTAGAAGGTGTGGCCGAGCTTGTAGCGCTCAAGCGCGGCGGTCCGCCATGGATAGGCGAAGCCGAGCGTCGGAATCAGCAGCAGGCCCCACAGCAACGCGCGCAGCGCGTAGGCCCAGCCGGAACCTGTCATCCAAAAGCGGATTCCGCGCCAGATCGTCCGCGTGAGCCGATAGCGGCGGGCGCGGTACACGGCGAACTGGCCGAACAGATAGAGGAACCCATACAGTGGCAGGCTGGCGAACGCCTTGTAACGTTCCGACTCCAGGCCGGCGAGGAAGTATAGCAGGAACAGCGGCGCCAGCACCGCCATCGCGACAAGGAAGCCGAGCAGCAATTCCTTGCCGCGGCCGGTATATTCAAGTGCGTCGCCGTCGATCTCGGTGTTCGACCAGAGATGGCGGCGGATATCGGTGGCCAGCCAGAAACGGTAGAACCCGAACGTCAGCAACTCCAGCAAAGCGCCGCGCGTGACCAGGCGGCGGAACGTGGCATCTTGACCGGTGAAGCGCACGATCGCCGGAGCGCCCGCCCGCTGGATGGGTTCGTATACGTTCATATAACGATATACGCACGAAAGGCCCTGACTGACAAGTTCGTTCTGGGCAAGTGTCCGTCAGGTTGATTCTCGATCGAAGCCCGGATTGTGGATTGCAGGCGCGGTCTTATTGAGCGACGAAATCCCGACCCGGGAGTCAGCCGGGCATGGATCAAAGGCGCGATCCATTCGCAACGACGACGCCCGCGCTGCCTCAACCAAACGCGGCTGCGTCGCGTCCTGCTCCACCCTGGAACAGGACGCGCCGGATCAGGCCGGCGTATCGCCTTCGAAGATGTTCTCGGCGGTGGGAACAGGCTGCTCCTCGTCCTCCTCGGCCTCGGTCTGCTTGGCACTCTCGCCGCGCGCCTGGCGCTCGGCTTCCTCGGGGCTGCGGGCAACGTTGACCGTCACCGGAATCGAGACCTCCGGATGCAGCGCAACGCGCACCTTGGCCAGGCCCAGCGTCTTGATCGGATGCTCCAGCACCACCTGCGATCGGTTGATCGTCAGCCCGGCGGCGGTCGCCGCGTCGGAGATGTCGCGTGCGGAAACCGATCCATACAGGCTGCCGGACTCGCCGGCCTGGCGGATGATGACGACGGTCAGCCCGCCGACGCGTTCAGCCAGGCGTTCGGCTTCCTCGCGGCGCTTGATGTTCTGCGCTTCGAGCTGCGCGCGCTGCGTCTCGAAATGCGCGAGGTTCTCCTTGTTCGCGCGCAGCGCCTTCTTCTGCGGCAAGAGGAAGTTGCGGGCGTAGCCCGGCTTTACCTTCACCTTGTCGCCCATCTGCCCCAGCTTATCGACGCGCTGGAGCAGGATCAGTTCAACGGCGGCCATGATCCGGGCTCCTTACGCGACGATGTAGGGCAGCAATGCGAGGAAGCGGGCGCGCTTGATGGCGACCGCGAGTTCGCGCTGCTTCTTGGCGGAGACGGCGGTGATGCGGCTCGGCACGATCTTGCCGCGCTCCGACAGGAAGCGGGACAGCAGGCGCACGTCCTTGTAGTCGATCTTCGGCGCGTTCGGGCCGGAGAACGGGCAGGACTTGCGGCGGCGGTAGAACGGGCGGCGGGCGCCGACGGCGGCGCGCCGGGCGGCGGGGTTGATTTCGGTTTCGGACATGATGCGTTATTCCTCGAGGCCGCGGAAGTCGTCGCCGGGGAAGGCGTCGCGCGCGCGGAATTCTTCCCGGTCGTCGAAGCCGCGGCGGCGGCCGCTTTCGAAGCGTCCGGCGGGCTTGGGGCCGCGGAAGCCGCGTTCCCGTTCATCGGATTTGCGGGACAGGATGGCGGACGGGGCTTCCTCGATTTCCTCGACGCGGATCGTCATGAAGCGCAGCACGTCTTCATTCAGGCCGAGCTTGCGCTCCATTTCGGTGATGAATGTCGGCTTGGCGTCGAGGCCGAGCAGCAGGTAATGGCCCTTGCGGTTCTTTTTGATCCGGTAGGACAGGCCGCGCAGACCCCAGTACTCGCGCTTTTTGACCGCCCCGCCGTCGGTTTCCAGCTCGGCGCCGATGTCGTCGGCGATCTGCTCGACCTGCTGCTGCGTGACGTCATTCCGTGCAATGAGCACGGTTTCGTAAAGCGGCATGGATGAACCCCCTATGGCTTGTCTCCGCCCGCGGCCGTGATCGGCCTGTTTCCACAATGGAAATTGGGCATAGCCGGGTGCGATGCCGTCGCCCCCGGCAGGGAAGGCGCGGCTTGAAGCACGGATCGGGGCGCGGCGCAACAGAAGAAAGTGACGCGAGGGGCTGGCGGGATTGGGACCAAATTCCCGACTGACGGCCACGCCACCCGGAGCCGGGAAGTCCAAACGCAAGCAGACCGACACAATGGCGTCATTATGCCTAAGGTGTGAGCAGAGGATTGATCCAAATCAACCATAAGCATCCGCGGTTTGCGACACTGACGGCGGTCCGGCAGCCAGCCGCCGCCACGACCGTCACCATAGCAATTGAGGTTCTTCCGCATGAGCATCGCAGGGTTCAGCTTTTCCGACCTGCTGGCCAGACTGGGGTCCCGGGCATTCGAGCATGACTGGGTCGCCCTTCTGCTGGTCTGGGGTACGGTCGCATTCGCCGCCGTCTTCACATATTGGCAGGCCCGGGACCGCAAGCCGGGCGTGCGCGGCTTCCTGCGCCACTGCCTGCCGGAGGGAACCCTGACGCACCCTTCCGCCCGGGCGGACTTCCTGTTCTGGCTGTCGCGCCGGATCTTCATGCCGCTGTTCGTGCTGCCGCTGGCGATTTCCACCGTGACCGCCGGGTTTGCCGCGTATCAGGGCCTGACCCTGATCTTCGGGCCGGCCACCCACACCGGTTCGGCGAGCACAGCGATGCTGTGCCTGTTCACGCTGACCATGGTGCTGGCCTATGACCTGTCCTACTACACCTATCACTACACCGCGCACCACGTGCCGCTGATCTGGGAACTGCACAAGGTCCACCACTCGGCCCAGGTCATGGTCGGGGTCACCAAGGACCGCGTGCATCCGCTCGAGGAACTGCTGAACCGTTGGTGGGATGGCATGATCCCCGGCCTGACCTATGGCATCTGGCTGTTTTTCGTGCTGAATCCGATGGAGGTGACGGTGTTCGGCATCAGCGCCTACTTCCTGCGCAGCCTGCTGATGATGGATGTCGTGCGGCATACCCATCTGAAAATGTCATACGGGAAGTGGGGCAACCGGCTGTTCCTCTGCCCGTATTACCACCAGCTGCACCACAGCGTCGACCCGCGTGACTATAACAAGAACTTCGGCCTGCTGCTGTCGGTGTGGGACCGCGCATTCGGCACGCTGGCGGTGCCAGCACCCGGGCAGAATTTCACCTTCGGACTCGCGAACAACGAGCACGCGGAGTATCAGTCGCTGTTGCGGCTGCACCTGGTGCCATTGAAGAAGATTCATGCCATGGTGAGTTCGTGGGTGCGCGGGCAGATTGACGCCAGACAGCCTTTGCCGCGCCCTGATCGTGCCATCAAGAGTTAGATACCGCCCACGGCACCGGCGACATACATTGGTTGGTCAGGAGATAATAATTGTGCGACAAGGCCGCTCGGGCAACCGGCATACGCGGCTTTTGACTTCGTGTCTCAAAATGTTTCCACTAGTCTAACCGGACATGTTCGTCGATCCGTCACGCAGCAACACGCAACGGCATTCCGCCGATCGGCCTAGGTAATGAATCGCCGTCCGTTGACCCGGGCGCGCACCGCTTTTCGCAGGAGACAGTAGAATGGGTGTAACTACGGATATCGCCATCATCGGCGCGGGGCCCTACGGACTTTCGCTTGCGGCCCACCTCAACGCTGCCGGGCTGGATGCGCGCGTGTTCGGCAAGACCATGCATTTCTGGCGCACCAAGATGCCGGACGGGATGGTATTGAAATCCGAAGGCTTTGCCTCGGACCTGTGGCACCCGGACAATGCCCTGACCCTGGAGAAGTTCTGCGCCGAACGCCGCCTGCCCTATCAGCGGACCGGGCTGCCCGTTCCGTTGCAGACGTTCTGCGACTACGGGCAGGAGTTTCAGCAGCGTTTCGTACCGAATCTCGATCAGCGGTGGGTGACCTCGCTGGATCGCAAAGACGATCACTTTGAACTGCGCATCCAGGACAGCGACGTGGTGACCGCCCGCCGGGTCGTCCTTGCCCCGGGCATCGGCAGCTTTCAGTACGTCCCGTGTGAACTCGACGCGGTCGCCGGGCCGCAATGCGAGCACAGCACCGACGTGAAGGTGCTCGACCCGTTCGCCGGCAAGAAAGTCCTGGTCATCGGCGGCGGCGCGTCCGGCGTGGAGCTGGCCGGCCTGCTGAGCCAGAAAGGCGCGAGCGTCACCGTCGCCACCCGTGCGCCCCGCATTGCATTCTGCGGTCCGCCGCGGGATCGCAGCCTGTGGGACAAGCTCGAGGCGCCGGAATCCGGTCTCGGCACCGGCTGGCGCTCGCTGGCCTGCGTCGAGGCGCCCATGGTGTTCTACCACATGCCGCAATCATTCCGGCATATGGTGGTGCGCAAGCATCTCGGTCCGGCGCCGGGCTGGACCTCCCGCGCGGAGGTCGAGCGCAACGTCACCGTGCTGCTGGACGCGACCCTGGAGTCTTCGGGCATCCGCGGCACCCGGGCAGCCGTCACCTTCCGCGTCGGCAACCGCACGCAGCAGACGATCGAGGCGGACCATGTCGTCGCCGCGACCGGCTTCCGGGTGGACGTGCGGCGCCTGCAGTTCCTCGGCCCGCGGATCATGAACAGCCTGGTGCTGGAGGATAAGACCCCAGCCCTGTCGCCGCATTTCGAAACCTCGGTCCCCGGTCTGTTCACCATCGGCGTTACAGCGGCGAACAGCTTCGGGCCGCTGCTTCGCTTCGCCTACGGTGCCGGCTTCGCGTCCCGCCGCCTATCGGGCTTTCTCGCGCGCAATGCAGCGCGCCAGCCGGTGCGTGCCGAGGCGGAGTTGATGCCGGCCTGACGATACGCGGCGCCTGTCGAAAACGTGGCGGGTGAGACGGCACCGGCATGGCGCGGTGCCGTGCCTCCGACACGTAAGGCGCCCACCCACCGGCCACTAATTGCGGTCCGCAATGTAGTGGCCGGCACGGCCGCAGGCACGATCGTTACCAAATCTGCCGTCACGCGAACCGGATCAGCGTCGGTCCGGAGCGCCCGCCCGTTGGCGCCGCGAAGCTGGTGCCGGAATAGCTGCTGCTGATCCTCCTTCTGTGGCGATGCATGCCGTTCACCGGCGCGCAGCAAGTCGGATAAGGCGAACGGAGTTGCCAGATGCGCGGGCACGCCAGCTTCGGAGCCGCGAACCGCCTGTTTCGCCGCGCATGCCCGCTCACTCCGCCGTGACCAACCCGCATGGCTCGCATCGGAGCCACCGGGTTCGTGCATAGATGTACAGGTTGTGCCAGATCAATCGGAAGCCAGCTTACGATCAGCCTCTTGTACGATCGGATGCCACAGCCAATGTCCCAATCCGCCGCCTATCACGGAGACGTTCTCGACCGCCCCACAACCCGCAGGCGTTCCGGCAGGCAATTGCTCCGCTGGGGCCTGATGGCCGGAGGCGTACTGGCCGTGGTCATCGGCGGCGGTGCCTTCTGGTTGAGCGGTGGGCGCTGGGTGGATACCGACGACGCCTATGTCCAGGCCGACAGCATGACGCTGTCCACAGACGTGTCCGGCATTGTCGCCTCGATCCCGGTGCATGAGGGCGAGGCGGTCACAAAGGGGCAAATCCTGTTCACCCTCGACCCGCAGAAATTCCAGATCGCGCTGGACACGGCGCGCGCGGACCTGGCGCAGGTCCGGTTGAACATCGAATCGATGAAGGCGGACTACCAGGCCGCGTTGCGCGACACCGCGGCGAAGCAGCAGCAGGTGAATGCGGATCAGGCGACGTATGACCGGTATCAGGCGCTGGTGAAGCAGCGGGCGGTGACGCAGCAGGAAACCGACGACGCGCGCTACAAGCTCGCCGCGGACCAGCAGGCGGTGCGCGCGTCGGAAAGCCAGGCGCGGGCGCAACTGGCCAAACTCAGCGGCAACCCGGACATCGCAGTCGAGGACACGCCGGCCTTCAAGCAGGCACAGGCGCGCCTGGCGGAGGCGGAGCGCGAAATGAACCACTCGGTCGTGCGCGCGCCGTATGACGGCATCGTTACGCAGGTGAACAAGCTGCAACCTGGCATGTATCTCGGCGCCAGCACCGCGGCGTTCGGGCTGGTCTCAACCGATCATGTCTGGGTGGAGGCGGAGCCGAAGGAGACGCAACTGACCTATGCCAAGCCCGGCGACCATGTGGATGTCAGCTTCGATCTGTATCCGAACCGCACCTGGTTCGGCATGGTGGAGAGCGTCGCGCCGGCAACCGACCAGAATTTCTCGCTGCTGCCGGCGGAGAACTCGTCCGGCAACTGGGTGAAGGTGGTGCAGCGGATTCCGGTCCGGGTGCGGGTCGACCTCAGGCCCGGCGATCCGCCGTTGCGCGCGGGCATGAGCGCGGAGGTTGATATCGATACCGGTCACGTCCGCACCTTGTCCGACCTGTTCTAGGAATTTCGCCATGGCCGCCGAACAGGACGTCGTTCCGCATCGCGGGATCATAACGGTTTGCGCGATGATGGCGACCTTGATGCAGTCGCTGGATTCGACCATCGCCAACGTTGCTCTGCCGTATATGCAGGGCAGCCTGTCGGCCAGTTCGGATCAGATCACCTGGGTGCTGACGTCGTACATAACGGCGGCGGCGATCATGACGGCTCCGGTGGGTTGGCTGTCGGCCCGGTTCGGGCTGAAAAACCTTTATCTGATCTCGATGGTTGGCTTCACGGTTGCGTCGATGCTGTGCGGCGTCGCGGGATCGCTGCCCGAAATGGTGGCGTTCCGGCTGTTGCAGGGCGTGTTCGGCGCGGCGCTGGTTCCGCTGTCGCAATCCACCATGCTGAACATCTACCCGCCGGAAAAACGCGGTTCCGCCATGGCGATCTGGGGCATGGGCGTGATGGTAGGGCCGATCCTGGGTCCGACTTTGGGCGGGTATTTGACGGAGTTGTATAACTGGCGGTGGGTTTTCTTCGTCAACCTGCCGTTCGGCATCCTGGCGACCGCCGGCATGGCCGTGTTCCTGCCGAAAACTTCAGCTCACAGCGGCATGAAATTCGATTGGTTCGGCTTCGGCGTGTTCGCCATCGGCATCGCCGGCTTCCAGTTGATGCTGGACCGCGGCGAGACGCAGGACTGGTTCGGATCGAATGAAATCATCCTCGAGGCGGTGATGGCGGGCCTCGGCTTCTACCTGTTCGTCGTGCACATGCTGACGGCGGAGAAACCCTTTATTGCACCGGCGGTGTTCAGGGACCGCAATTTGTCGGCCAGCCTGCTGGTGATGTTCGCCGTCGGCATCGTTTTGCTGGCGGTGTCGGCGCTGCTGGCGCCGTGGCTGCAGGAACTGGGGAATTATCCGGTCGAGACGGCGGGGCTGGTGATGGCGCCGCGCGGCATCGGCACGATGGGGGCGATGCTGATCGCCGGGCGGCTGTCGAACAAGGTGGACCCGCGCCTGCTGATGGCGTTCGGCATCGTGGTGCTGAGCTGGAGCCTGTATCGCATGACCGGCTGGACTCCGGCCGTTTCGGAGCCCGAGATGGTTTGGAACACCATCCTGCAGGGCGCCGGCCTGGGGTTTGTATTCATCCCCCTGCAGGTGATCGCCTTCACGACGCTGGAACCGGCGCTGCGAACGGAAGGCACGGCGCTGCTAAGCCTGGTGCGCAATGTGGGCAGCGCCATCGGGATTTCGGTGACCGGCGCGCTGGTGACGCAAAACGGGCAGATCGAGCATTCGGTGCTGTCGGGTTACATTACGCCGCTGAACCGGGCGCTTGATCCCGGGTTGTCGCCGGTGACGGCGCACGGAGCGCAGGTGCTGAACGGAATGCTGACGCGGCAGGCGTCGATTATCGCATACAACGATGATTGGAAGCTGATGATGCTGACTTCGCTACCGATGTTGCTGCTGCTGTTGCTGATGCGCGGCCCGAAGAAGGGAACCGGCAGCGGGGAGGCGGACCATGCGGCGGTGATGGATTGAAGGGGACCCCCACGTTTTGTGGCACGGGCCCCTGTGTCATGGCCGGGCGCTCGGACCGGCCATCCACGACTTTGCCGCTGCTAACACCGCAAGTCGTGGATGCGGGCACAAGGCCGGCCGTGACACAACAGGATCGGCCGCCGCCAGTCACCTCGCCTGACCGTGCCATGGCACAATAGTAACGTTACGTCGAATAATCCGAAAACGCCACCCCGGCAAACCGCGCCCGGTAATCCGTCCGCACGTTCACCAGCGCGACCATCCCCTCATCCACCTTCTTCTGCGCCCGCTCCAGCGCCGGGGTGATATCCTCTGCCTTCGTGATGTATTCCCCGTATCCGCCCAGCGCCTCGCAGATCTTGTCGTATCGCGTGTAGCCAAGATCCCGCCCCGGCTTCTCCCGGTTCGGATCGCCCGTCCATCCCCCGTTCAGGCTGATCACCACCAGGATCGGGATCCCGTGCCGGATCGCGGTATCCAGTTCCATCGCGTTCAGCCCCATCGAGCCGTCGCCATGCACGACGATCACCTGCTTGTCCGGACAGGCGACTTTCGCGCCGACACCGAACGGCAGCCCGACGCCCATCGTGCCGAACGGGCCGGAGTTCAAACGATGCCCCGGAGCGAATGTCGGCATCGTCAGCCGCCCGTAATTCAGCGTCTCCTGCCCATCCACACACAGGATTGCGTCGCGCCGGGCAAAGTCCCGCACCGCCTCCAGCATGCGCACCGGATGGATGTCGCCGTCCTCGGCATACTTGTTCGCCCCCGCGCCCGCCCGCCTGGCCGCCTCGCCCTCGGCAAGCTGCCGGCGCCACACGCTGTAGCTCGCCGGCGTGATCCGCCCCTTGATCCCGTGCAAGAGTTGCCCAAGCACCGCCTTGCAGTCGCCGACAATCGGAATGTCCACGTAACGGGCCGCCGTGCCGATCTCCGCCGGATCGATATCGATACGGGCAATCCGCGCGGCGGGTCCGAACCGCGGCGGTGAGGCGTGCCCGATAATATAATTCATCCGCGTACCCAGCACGATGATCATATCGGCGTCGCGAAATGCAGCCGATCGCATACCCGGATAGGCATATTCGTGGTCGTCCGGCACCACGCCGCGTCCTTGCGGCGTCGTATAGAACGGGATGCCAGCCGCCTCGACGAAGGCCTGCATCTCCGCCCAGGCGCGCGACCAAATCACGCCGGATCCCGATACGATCAGCGGCCGCTTCGCCTCCGCCAGCGCAGCAACCAGCGCATCAACCTGGCCCGGATCGCCCATCGGGCGGCTGTCCAATAGAGGACGCCCGGCGAAGCTCCAATCCACAAGATTTTCGTCGATCTTCTGATACAGCATGTCGCCGGGGCAATCGAGATAGACCGGCCCCGGCTTTCCGCTCATCGCCTTCTGGAAGGCGAAGTTGATCTGTTGCGGTATGCGCTTCAGATTGACGATCCGGTCCACGTGCTTGCAGCAGCCGCGCATCAGCTCGACCTGGTCGATCTCCTGGAACACCTGCCGCCCGAACTGCGACAGCGGGCTCGATCCGCCCAGCGCCACCACCGGGCAGCAATCGATCAAAGCGTTCGCCATCCCGGTGATCAGGTTGGTCACGCCCGGCCCGGACGCCGCCATGCAGACCGAGGGCACCTGCTTCAGCCGGCTATATGCCTGGCACATGAAGGCCGCCGCCTGCTCATGGCGGACGTCGATCATGCGGATGCCTTGCTTGATGCAGGACGCCTCCGCCAGCAGCATCGGGCCGCCCATGATGAAAAACAGGTCCTTCACGCCCTCCTTCTCCAGGCACCGGGCGATGATTTCCGAGCCGGTCAGCTCCGCCATTCCGATCCTCCCCCCGTCGACGCGTTGCCAAAAACGCTAAGACGAAAAATCCACCCCGGCGAGCCCCGCGCCCTCCGCACTGGCATCCGGCGCCCCGCTGGTTCATATCTGCGGCGTTCGGGCGGGACAGGGAGACGGCATGAAGCGGCTTCTGACGCTGGCGGCTTTGGCGGTGCTCTGGGCGCTGCCGGTGCTCGGGATGGAAAGCGCTCCGGTGAGCAGTCCGCGCGCGGTGGCGACTTTGGTGTCGGAAACCGGCGCGATCCAGCCGGGACAGCCGTTCCGCGTGGGGCTGAACCTGCGCATGGCCGATGGATGGCACACGTACTGGAAGAACCCCGGCGATGCCGGCGCGCCGCCGGAGCTGACGATCGAGGGCGGCACGGCGTCCGCCATCGACTGGCCGACGCCGCGGCGCGTCGCCGAGGGGCCGGTGATGACCTATGCCTATACCGGCCAGGTGCTGCTGCCGGTGACGGTGACCGCCTCGACCGGCGCCATCAAGGCTCACGCGCAGTGGCTGGTCTGCAAGGACATCTGCGTGCCGGAGGAAGGCGATTTCGCGCTCAACCTGCCCATCGGCTCGCCAACCCCGTCGCCGCAGGCCGATTTGTTCGCCGCGCATGACCGCGCCGTGCCGCGCGCCTCGCCCTGGGCGGCGCGGATCGCACCGGATGGCACGCTGTTCGTGCAAGGGCCGGAGCTGCGGCCCGCCACTGTCACCGACGCCTGGTTCATTCCCGACCATCCGGATCACATCCAGGACGACGCTGCTCAGCCGCTGTCCGTGCGCAACGGCGGGTTCACCCTGTCGCTGAAGCCGGGCAAGGGCTTCGACGCCAACACGGGCCTGTCCGGCGTGCTGTCGGTGCGCGACCGCGCGGGCATGCAAGCGGACGTCGTGATCAATGCCGCGCCCGGGCCATCGCCGGCTCCGGCGATGCCGCCGTTGGGGCAGGTGCTGGTGTTCGCCTGGCTCGGCGGACTGATCCTCAACCTGATGCCGTGCGTGTTCCCGATCCTGGCGATGAAGGCGGTGGCGCTGGCGCGGCATGGCGGACGGGGGCACGCACATTCACTCTCCTACACCGCCGGCGTGCTGGTGACGTTCGTGGCGCTGGCGGCGCTGTTGCTGGTGGCACGGGCGGCGGGGTCCGCGGCCGGCTGGGGCTTCCAGTTCTCCTCGCCGGTCTTCGTCGCGGCGATGACCTGGCTGCTGTTCGCCGTCGGATTGAACCTCTCGGGCGTGTTTCAGGTGGGCGGGCCGGAGGGCGCGGGCAGCGGCCTGGCCGGGCGGCACGGCGTCGCCGGCAGTTTCTTCACCGGATTGCTGGCGGTGCTGGTCGCCACCCCGTGCACCGCGCCGTTCATGGGCGTGGCGATCGCCGCAGGGTTGGCGGCGCCTCCGGCGGTTACAGTGCTGGTATTCGCGGTGATGGGGCTGGGACTGGCCTCGCCGTATGTCGCGCTGGCCGCGATCCCCGGGCTGGCGCGGGTCATGCCGAAGCCCGGACGTTGGATGGATATCTTCAAGCAGGCGCTGGCGTTTCCGATGTACGGCGCGGCCGCCTGGCTGCTCTGGGTGGTCAGCCAGGAGGCCGGCCCCGGCGGCGTGCTGGCCACCGCCGCCGGCCTCGTCCTTGTCGGCTTTGCCGGCTGGGTGTTCGGCGCATCGCAGCTGGCCTCGCAGCAGCCCCGGCGCATCGGCCAGGTGGCGGCGGGACTGGCGATCCTGTTGGCGCTGGCGGTGCTGAGCGGGATCAGCGCCGTTCCCGTCGGCGCCGCCAGCGCCGCCGAAGCCGGTGCCGAGAACTTCTCCGCCGATCGGCTGGCGGCGCTGCGGTCTGAGGGCAAGCCGGTGTTCGTGAACATGACGGCAGCCTGGTGCGTCACGTGCCTGGTGAATGAGCGCGTCGCCATCGGCACGACCGCGGTGCGGCAGGCGTTCGAGGCCGAGGGTGTGACGTATCTGAAAGGCGACTGGACCCGGCAGGACCCGGCGATCACCGAATTCCTGCGCCAGAACGGCCGGGACGGCGTGCCATTGTATGTGTTTTACCCGGCGCACGGCGGCCCGCCGCAGGTGCTGCCGCAAATCCTGACCGAGGGCCAGATGCTGGGGCTGCTGCGGGCGGCATAAACCGGTTGCCGGTTAACCGGTTGTTTATCTGTCGGTGACACATTGGGGGCCCCTGTCACCGGAGCTCCCAATTCATGTCCCTCTCCTTGTCAAGCCGGGATGTCGCCCGGCTGCTGTCCGAACCCTCCGCCGATACGCGCGCCGAACTGGCGGCCAAGGTCGCCGCCAATCTCGATGTCGCCACCCTGACCGAAGCCGAAGCGGCGCTGGCCCGGGACATCGTCCGCATCATGGCCCGCGACGTCGAGGCCACCGTCCGCGCGGCTCTTTCCAGCGGCCTGAGGCACGCCCGCGACCTGCCGCACGATCTCGCCCTGAAGCTGGCGCAGGACATCGATGAGGTCGCGCTGCCGATGCTCGCCGACTCCCTGGTGCTCACGGATCAGGACCTTGCTGAAATCGTCCGCCAAGGGTCCCCCGGCAAGCAGGAAACCATCGCCGGGCGAGCCGATGTGAGCGAGGCGGTATCCGACGCGCTGATCGCCCATGCCTCGGAGCCGGCCGTGGCCCGGTTAATTGCCAACGACTCCGCTTCCATCGCCGAAGAGAGCCTCGATCGCGCGGCAACCCGGTTTGCCGGCAGCGACGCGGTCAAGCAGGCCATGGTCCTCCGCCCCTCCCTCCCCGCCTCCGTCGCCGATCGGCTGGTAACGATGGTGTCGCGGGAGTGGCAGGCGCAACTTTTGAAGCGGCATGCACTGCCGCCCGCCGCCGCCGCCGACATCGTGCTGGCATCGCGCGAGCAGGCGATCCTGCACCTCAGCGCCGGCGCCTCCGACGCCGCATTATCAGCCATGATCGGCCATATGCACCGCAACGGACGCCTCACACCAACACTGATCCTGCGCGCGCTGTGCACCGGCGACATCGCGTTCTTCGAGGCGGCGATGGCGGTGCGGGGCGAGGTGCCGCTGGCCAACGCGCAACGGCTGATTCACGACCCGAGCCGCAATGGGTTGGCCGCGTTGTACCGCAAAGCCGGGCTGCCGGAGGCTCTGCTCGGCGCGGTCCGCGCCGCGGTCGATGTGGTCAATGAGACCGGATTCGACGGCAATGCCCGCGACCTGGAGCGTTTCCGCGCCCGGGTGATCACCCGGGTGCTGACGACGGTGGATTCGGTGGATGCCGAGGATGCCGATTATCTGATCGACAAGCTGGGCGACGTGCTGATGCAGGCGCCGGAAAACCCCGCAGCCGCCGGATAGCGGCCAATTTCAGCTACAGCGAATATTCTTGACGCAGCCTGTTTGGAGGTATATGCGGAGATGAAGATTACCTATGACCCGAGGAAGAACGCCCGCAACATCGCGGAACGCGGTTTGCCGTTCGACCTCGTGGCCGAACTTGACTGGGAAACCGCGATCGCCCGCGAGGATAAGCGGCGGGACTATGGGGAACGGCGGATATTGGTGCTCGGGTTTATCGGGTTCCGCCTGCATGCGGCGGTGGTGACATATCGGGGCGATGCGGTGCATGTGATCAGCCTCCGCAAAGCCAGCAAACGGGAGGTTCGGTGGTATGACGAAGAACAGTGAAGACCGGGCCGCGGTGCCGGACGCCGAAAACCCGGAATGGACGCTGGACGAAATCCGCGATGCGCGCCCTGCGCTGGACGTCATCCGCGATCTGTTTGGTCCGGACGCGGCGGAAACCTTGAAACGCGGCCGCGGGCGGCCGGCGAAGGCGGACAAGAAGGTCAACCAGACGCTGCGGCTGGACGTCGATGTCGTGGATGCCTACCGCCAGCACGGCCCCGGCTGGCAGGCGCTGATGAACCGCATCCTGCGGGAGCATATGCCCGGTGCGGCGGAGTAATTTCCATCGGCGTTGGTGCTTTATCTTGCGGTTAGCCCTCATTGCCCGGCTCGCCAGGGCCCTGACGGTAGCTTCAGTTCGCCTGCGCCACTTCGTAGATAGACCCCTCCACGCAAAGCTTCATGTCGTTCGCATTGCGCGCGAAGAGGTAGGCCGTCGGGAAATTGCCCTGCTGGATGAACGTTTCCCTGCAGCGCACCCCGGTATTGTCGGCGAACACCAACACCCGGTCCGCCCTGCATCCCTCGAACCCCCGGACCCGCTTGCCGTCCTGGACGTAGCCGTCGATGATCTTGCTGAACACCAAAGTATAGCCGATCAATTTGCTGAGATCGCACTCCGCGAGCGCCGGGCGGGAGACAACAAGCATCGCGATAACCAGCCAGCGCATCACACCGGCTTCCAGGACCGGTCCACCTCGACATCGATCAGCGTCGGCCCGTCGGCGGCCAGCGCCTGATCAAGCAGTTCCTCGAAATCGCCCAACTTCGCTACCTTGTGCGCCGCCAGTCCGAACCCGCGCGCGACCGAGACGAAATCGACCGCCGGCTGGTCCAGGTCCATCGCCACATAGATATCCGACTGGGCGGCCAGTCCCTTCATCGCATTGGTCCGCTGCTTCAGGATGCGATACGACGTGTTGTTGACGATGACGAACACGATCTTCAGCTTCTCGTGCGCCGCCGTCCACAGGCCCTGGATCGTATACAGCGCGGACCCGTCGCCAATCAGCGCCACCACGGGGCGGTCCGGCAGGGCGAGCTTGACGCCGATGGCCGCCGGCAACCCCCAGCCGATGCCGCCTCCGCGCAGCCCGAAGAAGCTCCGCGCGTCGTTGCTGCGCAGAAACCGCCGCAGGCCGTTGCCGGACGACACCGTCTCGTCGATCACCACCGCGTCGTCGGGCAACTGCCGGCCGATGGTCTGCATCAGCGCCAGCGGGTGGATGGGATGGCGCTCGCACACCGCGTCGGCCATGGCGTTCAGCTTCGCCAGGCTGGACACACCCTCGGCCTTCACATGCTCCAGCCGCTTCACCGCGGCCTCGGTCTGCGCAACGGAGCGGGCGGCGATCACCGCCGCGGTCAGTTCCGGCAGCGTCGCCCCGGGTTCGCCGAGAATGGACACCGTCTCCGGGTAGTTCTTCGCCAGTTCCCACGGATTGGTGTCGAGATGCACCACCGGATAGTCCTCCGGCATCGCCTCGCCAACGCCGGGCAGCGACAGGGTGAACAGGTCGCCGCCGATGGAGATCAGCAGATCGTGCTGCGACAGCATGCCGCGGATCACCTCCGGGAGCCGCACCAGCGGCCCGCGATACAGCGGATGGGTGGAGGGGAAAGCGGCCCGGCTCGCCATGCTTTCATCATACACCGGCGCGCCGATGGCTTCGGCCAGAGCCGCCACCTCCAGCAACGCATCGCCCTGCGCCACCGCATCGCCGGCCATGATCACCGGGCTTTTCGCCTTCGCGATCACCTCGGCCGCCCGGACGATTGCGGCGGCATCGCCGCGGATGCCGAACGCCACCCGGCTGGGCGCGCCCAAATCGAGGTCCGCGCTGGCGGTCAGGATGTCGCCCGGCAGGGACAGGAACACCGGCCCCGCCGGCGGCGCCAGAGCGGTCTTCACCGCGCGGTGGATCGCCCGCGGCAGATCCTCCAGCCGCCGCACCTCCTCCGACCACTTCACGAACGGCCGCGCGATCGCAGGCAGATCGGCCCATAGCAGCGGTTCCGTGAAGTTGAACCGCTGCTCGTGCTGGCCGGCTGTCACCAGCAGTGGCGATCCCGCCTTCTGCGCGTCGTACAGCATGCCCAGCGCGTTCCCGAGGCCGGGGGCGGCGTGCAAATTCACCGCGACGCACTCGCCCGAGGCCTGCGCATAGCCGTCCGCCATGGCCATGGCCGGGGCCTCCTGCAAGGCCAGCACGTAGCGCAACTCCCGCTCGGTCGCGAGCGCGTCCATCAGCGGGAGTTCCGTGGTGCCGGGGTTGCCGAAGATCACCCGCACGCCCTCCTGCCGGAGCAATTCCAGAAGAGCGGTCTTTCCCGGCATCATCGGCATGGATAACGTCTCCGCAAGGCGAGGTGTACCGTTTCGCTACAAGGCACGGCGTTGCAAATCAAGCAAGTGCTGGCCAAACAGGGAGGAGTCCGGGCTTCTCGCGTGGTGTGCCGATGGGCGGGATGGCCGCCGACTGGCTGGGCCGCCCGGCGGTCATCCGCGGGCAAAGCATGTCCAGACCCGCCCGCGTCGGGCTGCTGTCCGCAATGGCGGGCCGTTGGTATGGCGAAGCCCGGGAACAAGCGAATCGGGTGGTCCAGCATGTTCCGTCATGGCCGGGCTTATCAGGGCCACCTGTCGCGACTGGATGCTGGCACAGGTGGCCCGGACAGGCCGGACCATGATGGTTTGGGGAAGCCGTCGGGCCGAAGCGATCGTTGATGGGCGTCGCCGAGTTTCTATCAGGGCTTGATCACGGTTTATCGTTTCTGTCCCAGTCTGTGCCCGGGCGTCGTGTGACCTCATCCACCCATCCGTCATCGGGATGCGCCGCGGACAGGGCTCGCAACTTGTCCAGCGGCGCGTCACGGCGTGTCAGGTCGTCCTCCGCCTTGCCGTCGTTCAGCGTGTTTTACAGGCCCGTGGCAAGCCGCCCGCGCACCGCACCGTCGACGTGCTGCTTCAACGACCGCTTTTTTTGCGCAGGAAATGCCGAGATTACGAGATTGCAGAGAATGTCTTCCTACGTCTTCATCCATCGCGCGAAGACCCCCTGCCGCTCTTCTTCGACGGCGTCCGTCTCGACAAGAGCTACCTGGCCGACGTCATCGTCGAGGCCGCCGTTCTGCTCGAACTCAAAACCATCGAGCACATCCTCCCGCTGCACGAAGCGCAGACCCGCACCTACCTGAAGCTCAGCCGCTGCCGCCTCGCCCTGCTGAAGAAATTCAACAGCGAGATGCTGAAAGACGGCATATCCCGCTTCGCCCTCACCCGCCCTACCCCCAGGCACGCAGCTCCGCCGCCCGCGCCCGGCGGACCACGAACCACACCCACACCCCCTGAGGCACCAGAACCAGCGGCAACAACTGCGGCTTGAATTCCGAGGGCGCCGCGATGAACGCCACGCACAGCAGCCCGCCGTAAACCGCGAACCCCCAGTGCACCAGCGTCACCGCCACCGCCGGCACGCCCGACCGCTGCGCCACCTGATACAAATGCCCCCGATGCGGCTCCGTCAGAGCCTCCCCGGCTACCATCCGCCGCAGCAGCGTGAACCCGACATCGAACAGCACGCCGGACAGCAGCATCGGCACCAGCACGAACGACAGTTCCACCCCGTCGAACCGGCTCGCCACCACCGCCAGCACCGCCAGGATGAAGCCGCAGAACTGGCTGCCGACATCGCCCATGAAGATCCGCGCCTTGGGGAAGTTGAACGGCAGGAACCCGGCCAGCCCCGAGGCCAGCAGCCCCGCCGCCGCATAGGCGAACCAGCCGCCGTGCCGCTCGGCGATGAACACGATGAACAGGCAGGCGATCAGGGAGACTCCCGACGCCAGACCGTTCAGCCCGTCAATGAAATTCATCGCGTTGGTGGCGAACAATATCCACAGCAGCGTCACCACCAGCCCCGGCCACACCGCCGGCAACGGGCCGATGGCGGCGGGCATGTGGAAGTCGGAGACATACAGTCCGCTGCCGACGGCCACCAAAGCCGCCAGCAACTGCGCGCCGAGCTTCACCGTGAACGGCCAGTCGTACAGGTCGTCGAGGAACGCCACCAACGCGATCGCGACGGACGCCTCGATCACGCCCAGGAAATACGGGTCGGCCAGCCGGGCGAAAGCGGCAAAGCGGTACAGCACGGCGATGCCCACCAGGAAAGCGACGACAATCCCAACTCCGCCGCCCTTCGGAGTCGGATGAACGTGCGCCTTGCGCTCCTCCGGCGTGTCCATCACCCGCGCCGCGATCATCAGGCGGACGGTGCCGGCGGACAGCAGCATCAGGATCAGCGCGAAGCCGATATGGCGAAAAAGGGCGGCGAGGGTCAACATGCGGCGATCCGGTTGGTGGCGGGATCGTCTATCGCCTACGCCGCGTCGCGGCCATACCCGGAGGACAGCTTGCAGGGTTACGCCGGCATCCATCCGGGCCGAAGCCGCCGGACTTCAGCCGCAAGGCCGAGCGCCGCCGCCTCCAGCAAAGATTCGTCCGTGCCGAGGGCCGCAGCAGAGTCCCGGCGGTCGTCCGGCTGCGACAGCCGCTCCAAAGCCCGGGCCAGCTTGCGGCCGATAGCGTCGCCGTAGGCCTCCTCCGCCTTGGCCAACGCACTATCCGGAAACGGTCCGGCGCGCAGCGCCAGCATCCCGAGATCCGCCGCGTCCCGGCATGCCGTGGATCGATCCTCCGGCCGATCCGCGTTGGCGAGCAGCTTTTCGGCGATCCTGTCCGCATGAACCAGGCGTGGAACCCCGAGGCCCGGACCGGCGCTGCGAACAGAGCCGCCGCGCCCCGCGCCGCGACCAGGGACCGCAACTCCCGATACCCGGCGGTATCCGCGCACCGAAAATCCACGTCCTTGCTGACGCGGCACTCGCCGAGATCGAGCACGATCTCCGTCCCGCCTCCGAACCAGCAGCGGTGACTCGTCAACAGGTCATGGTCCATGGCCCGCAACGCGACCGCCACTGCCCGATGCTCCGGTCTTGCGAAGTCCGCCATGCCCCTACTTCGTCGTCAGCAGATGGCCCCCGCCAAGCCGATCGGCCAGAAGCGCGCTGAGCACTCGCTCCTTCTCCGACAGCGCGGCGGTGTCGACATGCCGCCAGTTCCGTTCGTAGAGCCCGAGCGCCTCCTTGCCCGTGATCGGGTTGGCCGGATCGCGGTTCCAGGCGAGACGCGCCAGTTCCGGGTAGTCGGCGGGGATGATCGCGTCCATGCCCTGGTTCATACCACAATCCAGCCGCTACCGCGCGAACCCCTCCAGTTCCTCCTTCGCCCAGTCGATCGCCTGCCGGATCGTCTGCCCGGCCACCAGCTTGGACACCATCGTCGGGATCAGACCGCGGTTCCACGCCTGCACGCCGATATCGGGCGGCCCGGATGAGCCGGTGACGTAGTATTCGGCGTCGTGCCACGGGCGGATCGGGTAGTTGTAGACAGTGCCCTTCGGCGGCCCGACCTCCTCCCAGATCTTGAAATCGGCCATCGAGAGGTAGGGCGGTATGTCGTAGCCCTGCGTCGCCGTCGTCAGCGTCTCCATCTGCTCGCGCGCCCCGAGATACGCCAGCATGTCGCGGGCGGCCGGCTTGTTCTGCGCGAACGACCACAGGCCGAAGAAATACGGGCGCATTGGCACCAGCCGCCCTTTCGCACCGCGCGGGTTGGGGAAGGTCCAGCAGTCGGCGGCGATCTGCGGCGCATCCCGCTTCGCCACCGCCCAGGCGGAGGGCGGGTTCCAGATCATCGCCGAACGCCCGGAGATCAGCGCGCGGTTGTTGGAGGCATCGTCGTAGCTGACCGTGTCGGCGGGCAGGAACGGCACCATGCGTTTGGCATACTCCAGCGCCTCCCGCACATTATCCGACTCCACCGTGATCCCCCCCTTTGCGTCCACCAGATCGGCGCCGAACGCCCCGAAAGTCGCCCCCCAGGTCTGGTTGGAGTCGGTGGTGGTGCCGCAGCCGAAGCCGAACGGCACCCCGGCCCGGCTGCATGCCTCGGCGGCCCGCAGTTGCGCCTCGTAGGTCCAGGCGGCCGAGGTTTCGGGGGTCGCCTCGTGCGGCGGAAACCAGGACTGGACGTCGATGCCGGCGTGCTGCCTCAGCAGGCTGATGCGCCCGCACGGGGTCAGCGGGGCGGATCCCCAGGCAACCGGGACGGCGCGCCAATGGCCGTTGGAGACGCCGAGATACTCGTAGGCGCGGTCGATGGCGCCGTACCTGCCGATGAAGTCCTTCATGATGTCATCGACCGGGTCGAGCGCGTCGGCGTATTCGTGCACCGACCACATGTCGAAGGCGTAGATGTCGTGGCCGGTTTTGGCCTGCGCCTCGGCCGCCATGGTGATCATGATCTTGTTGCCGATGGCGGTGAGGAAATCGATCTGCACATCGACATGGTTCTGCTCCGCCCAGGCGGCGACGACCCGGCGCATGGCGTCGTTGCCGGCGGGGACCCAGTGGTCCCAAAGTGCCAGGCTGAGGCGCCCGGCGGAGGCGGCGGTGTGGATGTTGACCAGAGGCAGCGAGGCGGCGGCGCCAAGGCGCAGCGCCCCGCGGCGCGTCAGGCGTGGCTTCATCGGCGTAGTCTCCCTGGATGGCCGGCGTTTTTCGCCGGCCTTATTGTGAGTTTGCAGTATTCACCAGTGCAAACCCCGGCACAAGCTCACCGCGGCAGTGCAGGTTCACCTGACTGCGATCACCGAGTACTGCGCACCCAAAGGGAGCCAGGTCAGGAGCGGCTCAAGCGGCCGCAACGCCGCCAGCCGGCGGGGGAAAAACATGTGGTACCGAATCGCCGGCCTCTGCCATCCCGCCCGCCGAAGCGACCGCTTCAGAGCTCGCGCGCGTATCAGCCGGGCGTTGGCGTCGAACGGGCAGGTGTTGACCGCCCGCACCGTCAGCGGGTTGAGCGGATTATGCTCGAAGATCGCCACCATGCCGCCGGGACGCACCACGCGCCGGAGTTCCCCGAGCCAGTGGGCGTGCTCCGCGTGCGGGATATGGTGAAACACGCAGGCGGAGAATGCGACATCGAAGGAGGCGTCGGGTGCGTCGATCTTCGGCCCGTCGAGCAGCAGCGTCCGCATCCCCGCCGGGAACCGCCCGAGCGCGATGTCGAGGCTGCGTCTGGAGACGTCGGCGCAGGTGAGCGCTGCGTCCGGATAGTAGGTGCGGAAGAACGCGACCGAATTGCCCGTTCCCGCCCCGAAATCAATGATCCGGTTCGCCCCGTCCGCCAGGTCCCGGGTATCGCTGCAAAGCAACCTCACCTTGTATTCGGAGAAGAACTCCGGCTGCTCGCCGGTGATCGCGATATTGGCCGCGTGCATGCTGTGATATTCGTCAGCGAACCGGTCGAATTCCGCAACGTCCATCTCGGTCAATCTCCTGCGCCGGCCCTGACGCCACGGTCTTACACAGCGTAATTCGAGTTTGCAATAATTCCATTTTTCTGCTTTTAGAGCCCCGGTGCCCGCTGGACAGCGTTCGCTGTTTCACGGGGCCGTATTCGTAATGTAACGGGCGCGCTGTCATGATTATCAATCTGGTCGTGCCTTGCTACAACGAGGAAGCGGTGCTGCCGGAAACGGCGCGGCAGCTTGCCGCGGCGATTGACGGCATGGCCGAACGCGGCATCGTCAGCGATCGAAGCGGCATATATTTCGTCGATGACGGGTCGCGCGACCGGACCTGGGATTTGATCGCCGCGCTTCAGGCCGCCCGGCCGGCGCGTTTCCACGGCATAAAGCTGTCGCGCAACTGCGGGCACCAGGCGGCTTTGCTGGCCGGCCTGCGGCATGCGCCGGGCGACGCGCTCATTTCGATAGACGCCGATCTCCAGGATGATGTGGGGGTCATTCCGTCGATGGTGGAGGAGTTCCGTCTGGGCCATGACATCGTCTATGGCGTGCGGCAGGGGCGCCGGTCGGACTCCGCCTTCAAGCGGTCCAGCGCAACCGCCTATTACCGGTTGTTGCGCTGGCTTGGCGTGGAGGTCGTGCTGGACCATGCGGATTTCCGGCTCATGAGCAGGCGGGCGCTGGACGCGCTGGGAAAGTATCAGGAGGTGAACATCTTCCTGCGCGCGCTTGTGCCGCTGCTCGGCTTCAAGGCCACCAGCGTCTACTATGACCGTTCCGCGCGTCTGGCAGGCGTGTCGAAATACCCGCTGGGCCGGATGCTGGGGCTGGCGGTGAACGGCATCACCTCTTTTTCCATGCGTCCGCTGCGCCTGATCGCCTATGCCGGGTTTACCATGTCCATGGTGTCGTTTCTCATCGGCATCTGGGCTTTGTTCGTTGTTTCGTTCACCTCGCGCGGGGTGCCCGGCTGGGCGTCGATCGTCGTTCCGATCGCTTTCGTCGGCGGCCTGCAGCTCGTGTCGCTGGGGGTCATCGGCGAATACATCGGCAAGATCTATATGGAAGTCAAACGCCGGCCGTTGTTCGAGATCGAGGAAATCCGCTGAAACGGTTTCGCAATCCTAGCGGTCCGGGCGTGCCGCCGCCGGCCGGTTGCGAACAAAGATACTGATCGCGGTCCGGTGGCTCGGCAGGTCCGATGTTATCGGAATCTCCGCGGCCAGTCTGAATTTGTCCGAAAGGATATAGTCTCGCATGCGGGCCATGGAGGGCTGGTCGTCCCAAAAACCCGGCTCCAGCACCGCCATGGAAATGTCGTTGCGATCGATCAGATCCTGCAGCTGCCGCGTGGTCCAGCCGCGGTCGGAAATGCCCCAATCCCGCGCGATGCGATAGTCAACCAGAAATTTCTCGGCACGCAGCAGGACCACTTTCGGCTCGGGCGAGCGGCTTCGCAGCGAGAAGCTCACGCTCTTCGATTCCGACGCCTGGAACCAGATCGCATCGTCCTGCTTGCTATGGTCGAGAATATAGGCAGCGACCGCGTCGTAGCCCGAAATCCGGTCAATCGGGTGCGCCCAGACCGAGACTGCGAACCACGCCGCCCCCGCGGTCAGTGCAGCGAAAGGGCGGATCGTCCGGCCTGGCAGGCGCGCAATCAGCAGCGCGCAGAGCATCGCGCAGGGTACGGCCAGCGGCAGCGCATACCGGGCGTCAAAATGTCCGGTGAACGACACGAAAGCGAAACCGCATGCGAACCAGGCAAACATCAGCACCGCCAGGCGCTGCTCCGCCGGTGTCCGCCATCCCCGGACCGGGACGAGGGCGGTGTAGCAAGCTGCCGCGACCAACAGCGGCCAGCCAACGACCTCGGGCAACGCGAGACCATAGGCAACGGTCTGAGCCAGATGGCCGCCGCCCTGCAAAGCGCCACCGGAAGCGGCGGCTATTCCCCGGCCGAGCGCGATATCCAGCGCCTCGCGCGCGGCGATCAGAGTGAAGCCCGCAAGCGGCAACAGTCCGATAACGCCAGCCGCCGCAGCCAGCCAAACCCGCCTGTCGCGCAAGCCTTGCCAACCCGCCGTCGCGATCAGCGCCACGGCGAATGCCGGCACCGCGAAAATCGCGGTCTGCTTCGTATAGACGGCGGCAAGAAGCAACAGCACCGACAGCACCAGATCGCGGGTCCGGCGAGATGCCTGAAAGCCGAGAAAACAAGCGGCGGCGAGCAGCAGAAACGCCAGCGAGGGAAGCTCCATCATCACCTGACGGGACCACAGCAGGATGGTCGGCGCGGCAAACAGGAGCAGCACGCCGGCGCCGGCCTCCGCACGGCCCATCGCCGTGCGGGCGAGACGGTAGCCGCCGAATACGGCGAGGCCGGTGAATGCCGCTACCGTGGCCTGCGCAACCGCATGGCTGACGCCGAACAGGGTGAAGGCGAACGCCTCCGCCAGCGGAAATATCGGCGGGTACAGGCTGATCGTCACCGCCGGATAGTGGCGGAACCATTCGCCGGCAAACGCCATCGGCGTCCGGTGGAAGCCGGAAACCAGATAGTCGTGAACCAACGCGCCATTGAGCGCGAAGCTCGCGCCGTCGGTCCACCAGAAATCCTCCGATTTCGGCGTCGTTTGAAACAGGACGCCGGCGATGCCGATGATCAGGGCCGCCGGCAACAGGTTCGGCGTCAGCGGGCGGTTTGCGGACATTCGGGAAAGGGCTGCCTGAGGGTGTGGCCACCCCATACATTCCGTTCGTCCACGTTTCAACCCGTACACGCAACGCCGGCCGATCGGCTGCGTTCGCCGGTGGCGATGCGGTTCATCCGGAGGCCGCTCGAAGCGGCGCAATCCGCACCGGGCTGCACCCGGACGCCCGCCGATGGGCTCGCGGGCTACGACGATCGCGAGGCCGGCACGCGAATGCCGGAACGCTCCTCTCCGTCAACCTTTCGTTAACTCTTTTCTGCCACTCTGCCGCTTATGAGCGATCCCGAAGAGCCCGCCCCGGAAGCGACCGCCGAAGCGCCCAAGGCAAGCGGCCGGCGCAAGCTGATTCTGCTCGCCATCCCGCTCGTGCTGGTGCTGGCGGGGGTCGGCCTGTGGTTCAGCGGCGTGCTGCCGCACCTGCTCGGCATGGACAAGCCGAAGGAGCACGCGGAGGAAGCCGCGGTTCCGCCGAGCTATGTCGATCTGCCGGAAATGGTCGCCAACCTCAATAGCGGCAAGAACCGCCCGAGCTACGTCAAGCTCACCGCGCGGATCGAGGTGCCCAGGCCCGACGACGTCGTGAAAGTGAAGGCCGCGATGCCCCGCCTGCAGGACCTGATGCAGACCTATCTGCGCGAAATGCGGCCGGAGGAACTGCGCGGTTCGGCCGGCACCTACCGGCTGCGCGAGGAACTGCTGGTCCGCGCCAACGCCGCCGTCGCGCCGGCCAAGGTCAGCGACGTCCTGTTCACCCAGATGATCGTGCAATGAGCGACACACCGGAACAGTCCGACGAAGACCTCGCCGCCGCCTGGGGCGCCGAGACGGACGCCCAGCCCGCGGTGGACGGCGCGCAGGCCGCGCGCGTGCTGAACCAGGCGGAAATCGACAGCCTGCTGGGCTTCGACAACGGCCCGTCGGCCGGCGAAGCCCGCACCGGCATGCAGAAGATCATCAGCTCCGGCCTCGTATCTTACGAGCGCCTGCCGATGCTCGAGATCGTCTTCGATCGCCTCGTGCGCATCATGTCGACCAGCCTGCGCAACTTCACCTCCGACAACGTCGAGGTCGGCATCGACAACATCATCTCAC